>NZ_JBHLVO010000001.1:0-610181 GCF_042433335.1 Metabacillus herbersteinensis | reverse complement strand
ACTGGAAGAGACTAGGATTAAAATCTCTACTAAAAGTAATTTCATAAACTTTCGAACCGCCGTATACCGAACGGTACGTACGGTGGTGTGAGAGGTCGGCGCGGTAACGCGCCTCCTACTCGATTTGTGTATCGGGCCAGATTATGGAATAAGGAAAGGAATTATTAGAAAGTGATTCGAAGCTATGTTATTCAATTAACTGCATTTACTTCAATAAAGTGACCGACATATGGCGGTCTTTTTTAAACATATAAGAAAGTATAAAATTTGATACTAAGTCTGCGTTTCTGAATCCAGCTCCGACGCACAGGACGTGCTAGTGCAGTCAATGCGACAGGACGTCGCGTTTTTGACTGCCAGCGCCTAGCCCCTCGAGGTCATAAGTCAATTCTAAATTGAAGGCAAAGAACGCCTTCTATTTAGAATCGCCTTATGCTTGTCGGGGCTGTTCAAGGCGCTTGCGCTTTTGTTCTGTATTAAATTTCCAGTTAACGAATAAGAGGACAGATTATTAAGCTGATAGGGTGGTTTTAGTTACGGGCGCTTATCTGTTATAAGGTAAGTGTCTTTTTCATTGAAAAAAATGATTGATTTAGCCATATGTATTTGAAATAATTGGTATTAATCAATAGGGCAGTTTAACTGAGTAAAGATATAATTTAAAAAGGTCTTAATTTTGTATAGATTCCCGAAAAGGTTTAACATCCCATCTTGTAAAGGAGGGAATAAATGTGAGTAACGTAATTGAAATGGTCTTATTCATTCTTACAGTAGTCGCGGTTATCATACTATATCGAAAATATGAGGAAGTAGAACCATACTTACTTTTAAAGCTTTTCTGCTACACGTTTCTCGGAGCCTTTATGATACATTTGAACGGTTTCAAGCTACCACTTGGGTTTGTGGTTTTTCTTTTGTTTTTTCGAAACATTCCTGTAAACTCTGCGGTTAAAAAACGGGCCGTTTACGTGGGATTGATTGTGTTTCTTTTATCAGTGATTCTGCCTTTCATAGAAACAAAACTGTATGAATGGCCTCGGAAAGTACAATTACAAGATACGAACTTCTATAGTGGAAGTATGGTAGAAGAATGGGAGAATATAAAGGAAGAATTTGAAATCATGGATGACTATGGGGTGAAGATTACAGATTTCCGAACAGTTATCAGTGATGAAGGAAAGTTTAAAAACCTAGAAATAACTCTTGTGGAGGACGCCCACCCCTATATGATTTATTATACTCTTAATCTCTTGGATGACGGGAAAAGTGTGAAAGTAAAAAGAAAAAAGGTAGAGGAAAATCAATGGGAAGGCTTGAACCATACGGAAGCACACTATTTACTTGCAAACATTGATCTTATTACTAAACCGATGTTAAACGATGAAGAAATAAAATATCACGAGATTCGTACAGATGGTCAGCGTATGGGTTACGATGTCAGAGAACAGGCAAAATTCAGCGTTGATACCAGCGGGAAAGAAAAAATTGAGAACAGCCAACTTCCAGTCGATGGCATTCTCGTTGAAGTATGTGGAACAAGTGGCACAATTGATAGGTTTGGTTCAATTTTTGAATATGACACTCATGAGCACTATATACTAGATATGCTTGAAAGAGAAGTAGAGATTAGTGAATCTTCAGTACTGACTGTGGCAAGGAATAGATCACCCGAAATTGATCAATGGCTGAATAAGCATACTGGCGACCAAATTGCTATTGAAGTAAATGGGGAGTACGTAATAAAGAAAGATGGAGTCGAGAAAAAAGTAACCGAAAATGAATACTTAAAGGCTCTAAAAGAAACACCGATAATAGATATTACAGTCAGCGAAGAGAAGAACATATGGCAAGTGAAGGTAGAAAACCCTTATGGCAACGGACCTCAAATAATGGAATTTGAGCTAAATGGAGAGAAACGTGAAATTTCTGGACTGAGGTTTTCGTAGTTAATTATAATCTTGCGCCTAAGCATGTATAATGAAGAATTCTCTTACTAGGAGTAATAAAAGAGGTCATAGGTAAAAGGAAAGTTGAACAATGCCAAATTAAAACATTAACTTTTCCTTATTATACATTCGGGGCATTTCTCCAATATTTTAAGTTCTAATATAGTCTAGTAAATTATTGAACGAATCTTTTTCGTGTATCGGGCAGGATTGTGGAATAACTGAAGAAAAGTTTTTATTTAAAAGGGAAACATCTATTTTAATAGAATGTAAGTAGTTTAATAAGAGGAGGATGATTTCGTTGGAGAAAAGAGCTCTATTTGTAACTCCATTACCAGAATATGAAGAAGAAATTGGTCGATGGCTATGGTGTCTAGAAGATGTTCGCCGTACACTTATAATAAAATTAACTGGAACGAGCCAAAGTATACTTGACACAAAAATTGATGAAAGACAAACGATTGGATCTCTGCTATATCACATTGCATTGGTCGAGGCAGATTGGTTATATGTAGAAGTCCTTGGCAGTGAATGGGATATCGAAATACGCTCGTTGTTTCCGTTAAAATTCAGTTCTGAAGACGGGTCCTTAACCCACATTGAGGGACAAAGTTTAGAAGAACATTTTTACCGCCTTAATAAAGTGCGTGAAGTATTTCTTTCCCACTTTCGTTCAATGGACCTAACGGATTGGCGTAAACCGAGGGTGCTTGAACATTATGACGTCACACCTGAGTGGGTTGTTTATCATCTGATTGAACATGAATCACATCATAGGGGCCAGATTTTCCATTTGCTCAGGAAATTACAAAATGATTAAGATTTTAAAGAGAGGGGCTTTTTACACCTCTTGAAGGTGTTAGGTTAATGGAAGCAGAAAAATACAGCGAATCGAGATCTTCAATTATCGGGCACGTTTGTTGAAAAAATATAAAAGGATCATACATATTAGTTAGGCCAATATGTATGATCCTTTATTTGTGCTATTCACGCAAAATAAGTATTAAATTATTTCATCGAACGCTAACAAGTTTATTATATGCCTTAGATAAGAAGAACAGCTATTTTCTCAACTGCGTTAGTTAGTAACCTTTAAAATTAATTGAAAAGCGCTGTACAAATGTAATTAAATGGATTATAATTTGCTTGTGCAAACAATTATAATAAAATGAATTTTAAAAAAGAGGTATTGTTATGTTAGATATTTATTTAAAAGAATGCTTATATTTCACTTCAAGTCGTATTAGTAGAATCATTACAAAAATGGCTGAAGAAGAGTTTTTGAAAAGTGGTTTATCACCAACAGCAGCTTATTTACTGATGGTGATTTATGAAAATGAAGGAATATCACAAAAACAAATTGGTGGAATATTACATCTTCAACCATCAACTGTAACTCGGATTGTTGAGAAACTAATGGCAAAAGGTTTAGTTTACAACAATGTTGAAGGACGTTTATCTTTAATATTTACTACAGATAAAGGGAAAGAATTGGAAGCTATAATACATGTATGTTGGAATAGCCTTCGAGAGCGATATTCAGAAATCATTGGGAAAGATCTGGCTGATGAACTGTCATTGAAGTTAGAACTTTTAAGTAATGAATTAGAAAAGTAAATACTATAAATTAACAGATAAATAAGGTAAAGAGAGAGAAAAGAAAAGAGCTAAAGAAAGTATTTTTTTTTGACAATAGTTGCTTGTGCAAACAAATAAAATTTTAGGAGGTGATAGATATCTTCTTAACGTTTTAATTCATAACGACTTAATTTTAAAAATGAGGAGGATAATGATGTTGAATACTAATAAAAAGAATGAATTAGAACTTATTGATCAACCAATTCTGGTTCTTGGTGGTACCGGAAAGACTGGTAGACGTGTTGTAGAACGTTTAAAGGCAAGGGAAATACCTGTAAGAGTTGGTTCTAGAAATGGTGAACAGCCTTTTGATTGGGAAGATAAATCAACTTGGGTAAGTGTGCTAGAGGGTGTAAGGGCTGTTTATATCGCTTATTATCCCGATCTAGCGTTACCAGGTGCTTCTGATGATATTAGTATGTTTGCAGAACTTGCTTTGAAAAATAATGTCAAACGTCTTGTTCTGCTTTCAGGTCGAGGTGAAGATGGTGCGATTCAAAGTGAAGAAGCACTAAAAAAGTCAAATGTTGAATGGACGATATTAAGGTGTAGTTGGTTTAATCAGAACTTTAGTGAAAATTTTCTAGTTGACCAAGTCAATGATGGTACGATCGCATTGCCTGTTGGGAAAGTTACTGAACCTTTTATTGATGTAGAGGATATTGCAGATGTTGCTGTGAAAGTCCTAACAGAAGATGGTCATGTCGGAGAGCTATATGAATTAACAGGACCAAGGTTGATGACATTTAAAGAAGCAACTGAGGAAATCGCAAAAGTTACGGGAAGAGATATTGGGTACGTTGAACTTAACATAGAGGAATTTAAAGCTGGTTTAAAAGAAGCAAAAACACCTTCACCATTAGTTGAATTACTAATAGAGTTGTTTACAACAGTACTTGATGGTAGAAATTCAGAGGTGAAGAATGGTGTACAACGAGCACTAGGTCGAAAACCAAGAGATTTTAGAGAATACGTACAAGAAACTGTAGTATCAGGTGTTTGGAATAAGTAATGATGGTAGAAAAAGTTCGGTTAGTCATCATCATTTTAATCAATATAGGAATAGGTTTAAATGCTGGGTTATTCTTTGTATTTTCGACATGTATTATGACCGCACTCTCTAACATACGCTCAGATAAAGGGATCTCAGCAATGCAAGCAATTAATATCTACATGCTTAATCCTTTTTTTGCAATCGTATTTGGTGGCACAGCATTTCTATGTATTATTTTAATAGTTATTGAATTATTTTATTGGAACGGATTGAGCTCCATATTAATCTTGTTGGGTAGCAGTCTATTTCTAATAGGTACAATTTCTGTAACTATGCTGTTTAATGTGCCACTGAATGATAGCTTAGCAAAAGTAAGAACTGATACGAGTCAATCAACTATCGTATGGAGTAATTATCTCATACAGTGGACAAAGTGGAATCATGTTCGAACAATAGCAGCACTATTTTCTATGTTGTGCTTCATTTTGGGGACTTTGCAACTTTATAAGTAGAAAAAAGCAAGACTTCAAACCTTTTAGTCAATCCCGAGGAAGCAGATTCACTAACAGACCTTCCGACGTTTCGGAAGGCTTTTTGCTTTTATATAGTGAGAAGGACAGATATACCATATAAAGTTTATATTTATTTATGATTACAACAAATTTGTTCCTCTCTATCTATGTCTCTCCCAACGGCATACGTGTTACCCCACTCACACATTGTGTTTAATACTGGAACAAATGATCGACCTAACTCAGTTAAACTGTACTCTACTTTTGGCGGAACTTCCTTAAATACTTCTCTTCGGACAATCCCATCTCTTTCCAGCTGCTTTAATTGATCGGTCAAGACTTTTTGAGTAATGGCCGGTATCCGTTCATAAAATTCTTTCGTCCGCATTGATTTTTGGCTCAAGAAAAAGAGGATTAAACATTTCCACTTTCCGCCTACAGTATTCATAAAAATATTGATTCCCGAGTTTTGACTGTCCACTCTTTATTCCTCCTAAATAGGCACTTAAAGGTGGCTATACCACATTTTTGTGCGTTATTTTCTCCTGTATTATTGTCTATTATAATCGGTGGTGTAGCAAATAAAAAATTTGGAGTGGATACGATGAGTGTAAAAGACCTTTTAGAAAAAAGACGTTCAGTCAGGCATTACGACTCAAACTATATAGTCAGTTCAGAAACGATGGCAACATTGATTGAAAGTGCAAGTAAGTCGCCTAACGGAAATAATATACAAGCAACGCGTTACTTAGTAATCGATGAGCCACATCTGCGGGATCTATTATTACCGATAGCTTTTAATCAGCAGCAAGTAACAGATGCATCCGTATTAATCGTAATACTTGGGGATTATCACGCTTTTGAGAAAGAAAATATCATAAAGATACATGAAGAGGGATTTCAGGAAGGTTTTTTTGATGCATCACTGAGAGATTATCTGGCGGGTGCTGCCATAGATTACTACGTGAATAAATCAAAAGAGGATTTAAAAATTGAATTAACAAGAGATGCAAGCCTAGCGTCCATGTCATTACTTTTATTGGCAAATGAAGCTGGTCTTGAGACCATCACCATGTCAGGGTATGATTCAGAACAGTTAAGGTTGGCATTGGATATTTCTGAGAGGTATTTGGATGTTATGCTTATAGCAATTGGGAAAGGCATTAAAAATGGTCACAAAACGGTAAGGCATGATGTCAATCAAGTAATTTATAAAAATAAAATAAAGTAATTATTTGCTTTATTAACATTATATATAGTATCAAAGAAAAAAGGTGACTGTCTTACTTCAGAAGCAGACAGTCGCCTTTCGCAAAAAAAGCAACTTTCAACCAGTCTCCTTCAAATTTAAGGAGATAACTTCTTTTCGATTTAAAACCAACTTATAAAACACAATAACAACGATCATAAACACAGCCGTATAGAAATACAGCTGACCATAGCCAAGCTGTGTAGCAACAATTCCTAAGATGTATGAGCCAGCAGCAATTCCTGTATCAAAGAGTGTGAAAAATGTTGCGGTAGCATGCCCACTTCGATTGCGGTCAGTTGCTTGAATGGCAAGTGTTTGTAAGGAAGGGACGACGGTTCCATAACCAAGTCCAATAAATGCTCCAGATAACAGAAGCATGAACGCCGATTGGGTAACACTTAAAAGAACCAATCCGATCAGAAATAAAACAAGTGCAGGATAGATAACAATATGTGGACCTTTCGAATCAAATAAACGGCCACTAAAAGGACGAGCAATTAGCATGACAACAGCAAAAACAACAAAGAAAAAGCTAGCTGCATCTAATAAATTAAGCTCTTGTGCATAAATAGATAGAAACGATAGAACACTTGAATAAGCAACAGCAACTAAGCTACCAATAAAAGCAATGGGTAATGCCTTTCGGTCAAGTAGGTCTGAAAGCTGTAAACGTTTCCTTACCTTAGTAACTTCGGAATGTACTTCATCTATTTTACTTGTAGCAGTAAACAATACTCCAGCTGTAATTAACAATGCAAACACAAGAAACAATATTGAAAATGATGCTACTTGTATTAGTGTAAGTGCAAGCAGTGGACCGAAAACAACAGCAAGGTTCGTTGACATCACAAAATAGCCAAGACCTTCTCCGCGTCTTTTTATCGGAACGAGATCAGCTGCTATTGATCCTGTTGCTGTTGTGGCAATACTAAACCAAATTCCTTGGAAGAATCGCAATGCTAGTAATGAAGCGTATTGATCAATCCATAAGTACATAAACGAGCATAGTGTAAAAAGGATAAGGCTTATCATTAACATTCTTTTTTTGCCAAAATCATCTAGTAGCTTCCCTGAGAATGGACGAACGATTATCGCAGAGAGAAGAAAAATGGTTACAATTAGACCCGCATCGACCTTTGAGCGATCAAGTTCATTAACTACATAGATAGGTAAAGATGTTAGCAAGCCGTAAAAGGCGATAAAGATAAAGAAGTTGCTTAAGGAAATACTAATAAAGCTCTTGGTCCAAATAGGTTGTTTGTTTTCCTGTTTCATTAGGACTCATTCCCCCTCTTCATTTGTTGAGGCTCCTAGCTTGTTTAATAAGTGGAAAAAGTAATCCTGTTCTTTATCAGACAAGTTTTTAACCATCTTTTGTTCAAAGGATTTGACCTCTTTTTCAACCATTGGTAAATGTTCAATTGCTTTATCGGTAAGTGAAACAAGGCGTTCTCGTTTATCACTACCTTGTGTGCGTTTCACCCATCCACTATCCTCTAGCTTTACTAAAGTCCGCGTAACAGTAGGTGCTTCCACAACCAAATAACGCCAAATATCACTTTGTGTCATAGGTCCATTGATTTTTAAGCAATAGAGAATGGACCATTGAGAACTATATAGATCGTGCATTTGTAAATGGTCATTAAGTTCTTTTGTCATTAAACGAGTTTTCCGATACAGCATGTGAAATAACTTGTTTGTGTTTTCCATTATGATTCACCCCAATTTATTTACCTAGGTAAGTATATGACTTTATAATAATAACAGAAATTAGTAATTTGTAAAGGAAACAAGTTTGGAACAAAGAAAAACCCCTGGCTCTGTGATAGCCAAGGGTAAAAAATTCAACTAAATTAAATCTTCACCGCATCACTCTTTAAACTCCACGATTTCTTCCAAGAGTAGCTTGCTACTACCAGCATAACAAGTGCTAATAACGCTATTACAGAGAACGTGATAAACCCAGAAGCATAAGAACCAGTCATTTCTTTTAATGTACCTAATATATTCGGTAAAAAGAATCCGCCAATCCCGCCAGCAGCGCCAACTATTCCTGTGATCATCCCAATTTCTTTTTGAAAACGCTGTGGGACTAATTGGAATACCGCGCCATTCCCCATACCTAAGCACATCATGCCGATAAAGAGTAGAGCAGTAATCGCGAATAGTGAAGGTAGCTGACTAACACCAAGCATACATATTGCAACACCGATAAATAAGAAAGTTAAAACTTTCACACCGCCAACTCTGTCGGAAATAAAGCCTCCTAGAGGTCGGAAGAAGCTACCTGCTGCTACGCAAATCGTAACAAAATCTCCTGCTTGGACATTTGTTAATTGATATTCATCGACAAAAAACATACTTAGAAAGCTTGATAGGCCGACAAAACCTCCGAATGTGACACTATATAGTAAACAGAAAAACCATGTATCTTTATGAGCAAATACTTTGAAATAATTAGCTAGCGGTTGTGGTGCTGGTTGTGTTGGTGCATCCTTCGCTAAAGCAATAAAAATCACGAATGTAACAAGTAGTGGAATAAGAGCAATTCCCATTGTTGTATGCCATCCAAAACTTTCTGCTATTCGAGGACCGAATAATGTTGCGAGTAACGTACCACTGTTTCCCGCACCAGCAATCCCCATTGCTAGGCCTTGAAGGTGAGGAGGATACCATCTGCTTACCATTGGTAAAGCAACGGAAAAGCTTGCTCCTGCAACCCCTAATAATACTCCAATCATAAATATCTCAGGTAGTGTATTTCCCGCGAAAAAGCCCCAAAGTAAAGGGAGAGTTGTAATACTCATTCCTAAAATAGCTGTTTTCTTTGGCCCCATTCGATCAGTTAAAACGCCCATAACAATTCGGAAAAAGGAACCCGCTAGGATCGGTATCGAAACAATTAATCCTTTTTGTGATGGAGATAAACCAAAGTCCTGAGTGATAAAAACACCAAGGGCGCCAAGAATAACCCAAATCATAAAGCTTACATCAAAATACAAGAAGGAAGAAAAAAGTGTCTTCGGATGACCGCTTGATTTTAAATCAGATAATTTCATTTAGAGTTACTCCTTTCAATTGTCGAGACTAGTTTTTTAAATTTCCAGAGTTTAAAGCATAGCCACATTATATGCGGTGTCCTTTTGATAGAAAAGTTACCTGTTAGGAAATGTAACGCGGAATTATTTTTAGAAGATGAAGAAACAAAGCTAAACAAGTTACAGTAAGAAAAATGTATCGAAATAAGATTCTGTGTCAGGAAATGTGACAACAATAATTTGTTAAAAGGAATTATATGAAATAATGAGACCACCTGAATGAGATCAGACCATTTATGCTGGAGGGCTAAGATGAAGCGAAAATTGGTAGTAATCGGAAATGGAATGGCGGGTGTCCGCTGTGTTGAAGAGATTTTAAAACAGAATTCACTCATTTTTGATATTTCGATAATAGGGAGTGAGCCACACCTTAATTATAATCGGATTTTACTGTCCTCTGTTTTACAAGGGGAGGCATCTATCCAAGATATTACGATTAATGGATTAGAGTGGTATGAAGAGAATCGAATAAAGCTTTTTTCTGGTGAAACAGCTACAAACATTGATTCACTAAAAAAAGAGATCGTAACAGATCAAAATCGATCTATACCATATGACAAGTTGATCATAGCAACAGGCTCATCTCCATTTGTTCTTCCAGTCCCAGGCATTGAAAAAACGGGAGTAGTCACCTTTCGAACAATAGAGGATTGTAAGAATATTATTGCAACCTCTAAGCAATATAAAAAAGCCATTGTTATTGGTGGCGGAGTATTAGGTCTAGAGGCTGCTAGAGGGCTATTAAATCTTGGATTAGATGTAAAGGTTATACACAATGCAGAGTACCTTATGCAACGTCAACTTGATGAAATGTCATCAAAAATGCTTCAAAAAAAGTTAGAACAGCAAGGAATTGAATTTCTTTTAGGTAAAGTGACAGAAGAGATTGTTGGAGATAGCAGAGTAGAAGAAATCCATTTTACAGATGGAACATGTATTGAGGCGGATTTGGTTGTTATGGCTGTTGGGGTCATACCTAATAGCAAACTGGCTCGAGATAGTGGCATTCTTACCAATCGGGGTATTGTCGTCAATGACTTTTTAGAGACGAATAAATCTGACATTTACGCTGTTGGTGAATGTGTTGAACATGATGGTATCGTTTACGGATTAGTTAAACCACTGTATGAACAAGGCCAAGTGCTCGCAAAGCATATTTGTGGTCTTGCTGACCTGGGATACAAGGGGTCTGTATTATCAACAAGCTTAAAAGTCCCTGGTATTGATCTCTTTTCAGTCGGAGAATTTGATGAAGATGAAACAACAAAGACGCTAAAAGTTCTGAATGAAGTGGATGAAATATATAAGAAAATTGTAGTCCGAGGAGATATAATTGTTGGCGCTTTGTTATACGGCGATACAAGGGATCAATCAAAACTATTAGATATGATTATTAAGAGAAAATATGTTAGCGATGAAGAGAAACGAATGCTTCTTCAGTCCCTAGATAAGGATGCAACACATATTAAATCTATGAAACTAAGTGAAGTCATTTGTAATTGTAATGGTGTTTCGAAAGGAGCAATAGTTGAGGCAGTTCAGCAGAAGGGATTAACAACAGTTGAACAAGTAAAAAAATGCACAAAAGCTTCAAGCTCCTGTGGGGGGTGTAAATTAGTTGTCTCAGACTTACTTACTTATATTCATAGTGATGAATGTAATGAATCTATCCAGCAAAAGTCATTATGTGCTTGTACAACGTTAACAGAGGATGAGGTGGTGTTCCAAATTCAGCAAAAAAACCTATCCTCATTGCGAGATGTATTTGCAGAGCTTTGTTGGCAAACGATTGAAGGTTGCTCAAGCTGTGTTCCTGCCATCAATTATTATCTAGCGATGATCTACCCAGAAAATGGGGGACAGAATAAAACATTTTTTCTCAATGAATATATGAACGCTCAGATCCAAAGTGATGGTACGTATTCGATCACCCCACAAATGTATGGAGGAATGACGAACGTAGCAGAGCTTAAAAAGATTGCTACCATAATGGAAAAATATAAGATTACGAATGTTGGTCTAACACCCGAACAAAGAATTCAACTAAAGGGCATTAAAAAGGAAAATATCCAAGCAGTATGTTCGGATTTAAATATGCCATTAAGCCCAATGCATGGTAACAACGTCCGGCATGTAAATACTTGTTTTGGTGAACAAGATTGCCAGTGCAATAAGGAAAATGCATTACAGTTAGCGATTGAATTGGAAAAAGAAATGGAATATTTACTAACACCTCACACAGTGGTAATGGGTGTTTCAGCCTGTAAACACAGTAAAGTAGATATGATGACAAAGGATATATGTGCGATTGGAATCAACAGAGGTTTGGAAATCTACGTTGGTGGAAGTAGTAGTCCTAGCGCACAGAAAGGCGAGTTATTTACTGTAGCTAACAATAGACAAGAAGCGAAGCAATTGATTTGTGGGTTCGTTCAATATTACAGAGAAACAGCTAATTACCTTGAGCAAATATATGATTGGACCCAAAGAGTAGGTCTAATCCATATAAGAGAAGTGTTATTTGAAGATGCTTTACGTGGACAGCTAATTGAACGTCTAGAGGCGGAAGTGCTTCTATATGCCGGAAAGACTGTATAAAGCTTAGTGTTTTTTTATATTACAAATAAAGGGTGATGTGCCTTGACCGAGTTACTGTTAAAATATTTCCGGACAAAGCAACAGGAGGTTCAATCAGAAAAAGTATATGATACGCAATGTCCGTATTGTAGTATGCAATGTAAGATGCAGTTAATTGAACAATCGATCGTCTCAAGAAAAAAGTATACGACTGTAGGAAAAGACAACCCTACATCTGAAGGTAGATTGTGCATTAAAGGTATGAATGCTCATCAGCATACCTTTCATCAAGATCGAATTAAGTATCCTTTATTAAAAGTTAACGGAGAGTTTGTTCGAATCTCGTGGCAGGAAGCATTAGATCACATAAAAAAGCAATTTACTGAAATCCAAGCAGTCGATGGTCAAGATGCTGTTTCCGTTTATGGAAGTGCCTCGATAACAAATGAAGAAGCCTACTTGCTTGGTAAATTTGCCAGAGTGGCATTAAAAACACGTTATATCGATTACAATGGTCGATTATGTATGTCTGCAGCTGCTACTGCGGCTAATCAAACGTTTGGTCTCGACCGTGGCTTAACAAATGCGTTAACAGAAGTACCGTTTACACGCGTTATTATTTTAGCTGGAACAAATATAGCGGAATGTCAACCAACGATTATGCCTTATTTTGAAAAAGCAAAAGAAAACGGAGCCTTTATTATCGCGATTGACCCGCGTGAAACGGCGACAACTCAGATTGCCGATTTACATCTAAAGGTCAAACCAGGTATGGATGCTGCACTAGCCAATGGATTACTAAAGGTTATTATTGAAGAAAATTTACTTGATGAGCAATTTATTAAAAAAAGAGCGACAGGATTTGAGGAAGTAAGGGAGTATGTAACCTCTCTATCCTTACATGATCTATCTGATTTGACTGGTGTCCCAATTGAGCAAATAAAGACAGCGGCTATTAAATTTGCAAGCGAAGAATCTGGAATGCTTTTCACAGCAAGAGGGGTTGAACAGCAAATTGATGGGACAGCTGCAGTTAGGAATTTACTGAATATTCTAATCTCAACCGGGAAAATAGGGAAGCCGTACTCAGGTTATGGAGCAATTACTGGACAGGGAAACGGGCAAGGAGCCCGAGAGCATGGACAAAAGGCAGATCAATTGCCAGGCTATCGACTAATAGATAATGAACAACATCGAGCATACATTGCAAAGGTATGGGGTGTTGACAAAGATGAACTACCAGGAAAAGGTGTTTCAGCATTTGAGATGTTGAAAAAAATTGATGAGGGCGAAATAACAGGAATGTTCCTTATGTGCTCAAATCCAGTCGTGTCCAATCCAAATGCAAATTTTGTAAAAGCAGCCTTAAAAAAGCTAAAGTTTCTAGTTGCTGTTGATCTATTTGTTTCAGAGACGGCAAAATTAGCCGACCTTATTTTACCAACCTCTTCTTATCTCGAAGATGAAGGAACAATGACAAACCTTGAAGGTAGAGTAACTCTTAGGGAAGCGAGTCGACCTTGTCCAGGAGAAGTGAAGCATGACTGGCAAATCATTTGCGAGATAGCAAAAGTACTAGGTAAAGAGGAGTATTTTCCATATACAAAAGCAGAGGATATCTTTGATGAGTTAAGAATAGCGAGTCGGGGAGGTAAAGCCGATTATTATGGGATCACGTATGATCGGATAAGAAAGGAAGAAGGAATTCTCTGGCCTTGTCCTGAGGTAGATCACAAAGGAACAACGCGGTTATTTGAAGAGTCCTTTTCACACCCAGATGGTAAAGCAAAAATGATTGCTGTAAAAAGCATTCCCGATGTTCCAAAGGAGAAACCGAATGAAGAATTTCCGTTATACTTAACAACCGGACGAGTGATGTCACATTATTTAACAGGGGTTCAAACGAGAAAAAGCGCCGCACTGGCAGCGAGAAACTTTGAATCCTATCTTGAAATTCACCCAGAGACGGCTAGGAAGTATGGTATTGATCATAATAAATTAGTTACCATCACATCAAAACGAGGAAGTATAGTTGTCAGAAGTAAATGGTCAGAAAAAATAAGACAAGATACTGTTTTTGTTCCTTTTCATTGGGCGGACAGTCAAAATGTAAACAAACTGGTAGCAGAAGAGCTTGATCCGTCATGCAAAATGCCAGGTTTTAAACTGAGTACCGTTAATGTAACACCAGTATGACAACATTCAATCGAAAAAGATAGAACTTGCGGGGTACATATTATGTGCCTTTTTTTTATGGATAAAAAGGGTGCCTGTTCTTTAAAGATAAAATGATGTTAGAAAACCTGACATGAATGTAAACTTTTTCACTTTACCGTGATATGGTATAAGAAACTTTCTAAGGGGAGGAACACAGGGTGATTAAAAAGAAGCTTGTTCTTGTAGGAAATGGGATGGCCGGTGTTAGAGCGATTGAAGAAATTTTAAACGTTTCAGAGGAATTATTCGAGATAACAATTTTTGGGAGTGAACCACATCCTAACTATAATAGAATCCTATTATCAAAGGTGTTACAAGGTGACACTAAGATAAAAGATATTACGCTAAATGACTGGGAATGGTATGAGGAAAACAATATTACCCTTTATACAGGAGAAACCGTAACGAAAATTAACCCTGAGATGAAGGTTGTCATATCTGATAATGGAAGAGTTATACCATATGATGAAGTGATCATTGCAACAGGATCAGTTCCATTTATGCTTCCACTACCGGGCGCTGATAAACAAGGTGTAACGGCATTCCGTGATATTAAGGATACTGACGTTATGGTAGAAGCGTCAAAAAAGTATAAAAAGGCGGCTGTTATTGGTGGTGGCCTACTCGGTTTAGAAGCAGCACGTGGCTTATTGAATCTAGGAATGGATGTCTCTGTTATTCATATCGCACCAACGTTAATGGAACGCCAGCTTGATGAAACAGCAGGTAGGCTTTTGCAAAAGGAATTAGAAACTCAAGGGATGAAATTTCTACTTGAAAAGAGCACGGAAGAAATTTACGGGACAAACCGAGTAGAAGGATTGAAGTTTAAGGATGGGACACATCTTGAAGCTGATTTAGTTGTCATGGCGGTTGGGATTAAACCGAATATTGAATTAGCGAAAGAAAGTGGATTATCCGTAAACAGAGGAATTATCGTAAATGACTTTTTACAAACAGATCTTCCGCATGTGTACTCTGTTGGTGAGTGTGCAGAACATAATGGAATCCCGTATGGCCTTGTTGCCCCTTTATATGAACAAGCAAAGGTACTGGCTAGTCACATCTGTGGGCAAGAAACGGCACCATATAAAGGTTCGGTATTATCTACTCAATTAAAAGTATCAGGTGTTGAAGTTTTTTCAGCGGGTGACTTTACTGAGGGAGAAGATAAAAAGGCACTTAAAATATTTGATGAACAAGATGGAATTTATAAAAAGATCGTTTTTAAGGGAAGTAAAATTGTCGGCGCTGTTTTATTCGGAGACAGTAAGGAAGGAAATCGACTGTTTTCTATGATTAAAAAACAAGCAGATATTTCAGATACAGAAAAAATAAGCATTTTGCAGCCAATTGGGGAGGAAGCAGGAGCTAGCTTAGTTGCTTCGATGAGTGCTGATGAAATGATCTGTGGATGTAACGGGGTTTCAAAAGGTGCAATTATTCAAGCCATTCAGGAAAAAGGCTGTACGTCTGTAGATGCAATTAAAGCTTGTACTAGTGCATCTCGTTCATGTGGTGGGTGTAAACCATTAGTGGCAGATGTGTTGCAGCTCACACTTGGAACTGAATTTGATGCCACTGTTCAAAAAGAGGCGATTTGTGAATGTACGACTTTATCAAGAGATGAAGTGGTCGAAGGAATTAAAGAGAAAGGCTTAACACATGTAAGAGAAGTCATGAATGTTTTAGGATGGAAAACTGAGGAAGGTTGTTCCAAGTGTCGTCCTGCTCTTAACTATTATTTAGGAATGGTACACCCAACAGAATATGAAGATGAAAGAGAATCGCGCTTTGTCAATGAGTGTATGCATGCCAACATTCAAAAAGATGGTACGTATTCTGTTGTACCTAGGATGTACGGTGGTGTAACAAATTCAAAGGATTTACGACGTATTGCAGATGTTGTGGATAAATATGAAATTCCATTAGTGAAGGTAACTGGTGGGCAGCGTATTGACTTGTTTGGAGTGAAAAAGTCTGATTTACCAAGGGTGTGGCAGGATCTCGACATGCCTTCTGGCTATGCATACGGAAAATCACTTCGTACTGTCAAAACATGTGTTGGTGAGCAATTCTGTCGCTTTGGAACACAGGATTCAATGGGCCTAGGTATTAGATTAGAAAAGAAATTTGAAGGTTTACAAACTCCTCATAAAGTGAAAATGGCTGTATCTGCATGTCCTAGAAGCTGTGCAGAATCCGGTTTCAAAGATATTGGATTTATTGGAATTGAGGGTAGCTGGGAAATCTATGTTGGTGGAAATGGCGGTACTCATGTACGTGGTGGAGACTTATTATACAAAGTAAAAACAGATCAAGAGGCAATGGAGATTACCGGCGCATATCTACAATATTACCGTGAAACGGCTAATTATTTAGAACGTACATCAGCTTGGGTAGATCGTGTTGGTTTAGCTCATGTCCAAGAAGTACTTGATGACAATAATAAGCGCAAAGAGTTAAATGCTCGAATGGATGATGCGTTATCTGTTTATAAGGATCCTTGGAAAGAAATTATTGAGAACGAGAAAACAACAAAAGAACTATTTGAAACAGTTGGAATGTCTTAATCTCTAAAACTAATCTAAAAATCGGCTTTTTTCAAGGTATACACTTAGATAACAGAATATTTTGTCAAGGAGGAACATGGACATGAAAGAGATAACAAAAACAAAGGTGTATGTTGGTACACTTTCGGAACTACCGGAGCGAGTCGGTAAAACTGTTCAAGTAGAAAAGGATACAGAAGTTGCAGTATTTAAACTTTCAAATGGAAAAATCAAAGCTGTGGAAAATAAGTGTCCTCATAAAGGCGGAGTCTTAAGTGAAGGGATTGTTAGTGGAGAACATGTTTTTTGCCCAATGCATGACTGGAAGATTTGCCTCGAGGATGGCAAGGTTCAAGAACCAGACTTTGGCTGTGTCAAAACCTATGAAACGATAGTTGAAGAAGGAGAAGTATTTCTCTTACTTTAACAAAGTTATAGCATAGAAAAGCTACGAATGAGCACGCTAATAATTGGTTGTATGTTCCTAAATAATTAGTACTGGAGGCTCTTGCATATGGAAGAACAAAACCAGCAGTATAAATTACACCAAGCGCAGCAGGATGTTCAAGATGCACATCAGCAATTACAAAGGGAAAATCAAAAGTTATTGGCAGCTCAACAACTTGTGCAAACGGAAACCCAACAGCTGTTACAAGCACAGCAACTGGTGAAAAAAGAACAAGAAGACGTTTTAAAGGCACAACAAAAAATCCAACAGGCACAAGCTACGGCGATGAACTATCAAAACCAACCTCTGCAATAAGATGGAATCTTTTCTATTACAATATTTCTAAAAAGGATAGTCAATTTTTATACCCATAGCTAAGTTAAAAGGCAGTTTTTATTTAAAGTCAAGGTTAGGATTAAATAACTTGATAACAAAGAAGTAATATATAATGTCGCACATTATATAAGGTAAAATAGAAGGATAGATAAAAGCAGAATTTTACCAGCTTTATCTATCCTTTTTTGTACTTTATGGTGTTAAAAATATGCATTTCTTTCGTTAAACAATGTTATTTTATCATCATCGCTGCATAATTTTTATGATCTTGATAAGCATGTAATTTTACCATCACAAATCTTGCAATTGGCTGAATAACTAAACTCTCAGCTAGAAGTACGATTAAGAAATTTCTTGGCCAATTCGATAAAAAGCTGCTAAATGTTTCTGAACTAATACCGTTTCCTACGATATCACCAATAAGTGTCATGCACAATGACATTCCAAATACAGTGAATACGATGCGGAATAAAATCTTTGCATTAAAGCTATCTGTTTGTTCAGTAAATGTTCTAACTAATTTTTCTGCAATAGGACCTACAATGAGTGGCTCAAGGATCATCGCAATAATCCACATAATCGGCAGCGTTTTTAGTATAACTAATGCAACTTCTCCATTAAATTCCCCTAAAGCTAGAATGATACTCAGTGTCGTCATAAATAAAGCAGTAAGAAAACAAATGATACCGCCGTACAATGCACCCTCCTTACCGTTTCTTGGCAATCTTGTTTCTTGCTCCATGTTTTTCTTCCTTTCAAAAAAAGTATTTCAGATGATACCGATACATAATTTGGCACTTTAAAAGCATTTACATTACAAATCCTAAGGCAATATTTAATGCGGATTCACTAAAAAGTCCAACAAAGCCAGCTACTAAAAGAGAGGCCATTGTTTGATTTGATTATTTAGTGATTTATTAAAACTCCTTCAGTAAATTTGGTAATCCCTTCGAAATAATTTTTAGTGGATCACTTGTTTTATTGGTTAAACAAAGCATAATGCCACCTTCAATAGCAGCTGTCATCATTAGAGCAATTGAATTAGTTGTTTCTTTCGAAAAACCATCTGCTACTAACTTGTTCGAATAAATTTCTTGAATCTTTGTGAAAGAGAGAGCACATGCAGTTCTTACTGGTTCACTTAGTGATCCCATTTCGCTAACGATGCTGCTAAATGTATAACCAGTAATCATCCCTTCTCGATCAAATTGAACGACCAATTTCTCAATCATCGCTTGTGTAGCTGTTTGAGTAGATGGATAATGTTGAAAAATTTCTTTCATATCCGTTGTAATTTCGTCATTCAATGAATGAAGACAGGTGATGAGTAATTCTTCTTTTCCGTTTGGAAAGTGGTGATAAAGCGAACCTTTTGAAATGTTACATGCTTTTAATATTTCGTTTAATCCTACACCCAAATATCCTTTTTGCTGGAAAAGAGTTGTCGCGATGTCGATTATCAGCGATTTTGTATCCATTCCCAAGTAAACCCCCTCCATACCAACCAGTCTGTTTTTAACTATATCAAAAATTTTTTTTATAAGTCAATCTTTTTTAACTCTCTAACTGTATTGTATTTCGTAATTTAGACACAATTATTGGTGTATCCTCCTAATATTAAGAAAACACTGTTTTTTATTAAAAGATAACTGTTTTTTAAATAGTAAAATTCTGAATAGTCGAATTATAATAGGTAAGTATTAATGAAAGGGCTTACAAAAACCAAGGAAGGTGATTCGATTATGTACTTGAAGAAAAATACTTCGTTTACAAAAAAGGCACTAACCGCTGCAGTAGCGATACCGTTGCTTTTAACATCTGTTATTGGTGCAATTCCCGCAGATGCTAAGAAAAACAATGAAGTAAGAAAAACTGAAAGTGTTCAGCTTGAATATCTAGACAGAGGCTTGGTTGCAGTATCGACATCTCAGGGGTCATTCCTTAGCTGGAGACTCTTGGCCAATGAAGCTTCAGGATACTCCGAGAATGGTTTAACAGGTGTGAACTTCAACGTTTACCGAGATGGGAAAAAAATTGCTACAGTTGAAGACAGCACCAACTTTCTGGACAAAGAAGGCAATGCTGCTTCTGAGTATTATGTAAGTGCTGTAAAGAACGGAAAAGAAATCGACCAAAGTGCAGCTGTAAGTACCTGGGATAATCAATATTATGATCTACCGCTTAAGAAGCCATCAGACGGGGTTACACCTTCAGGTGAGAGCTATACATATTCCGCTAATGACATGAGTGTTGGAGATGTGGATGGAGACGGTCAATATGAATACTTTGTTAAATGGGATCCGTCAAACTCAAAGGATGTATCGCAAAAGGGCTACACAGGAAATGTATATATCGACTGCTATAAGTTCGATGGAACGCTTCTTTACAGAATAGACTTAGGCGTAAATATAAGAGCAGGTGCACACTATACACAAATGATGGTGTATGACTTTGATGGAGATGGAAAAGCTGAGTCCATGTTTAAAACAGCACCTGGATCAAAAATAATAAAATATGATAAACAAGGCAATGTGACCTCAGAAAAGTACATTACAATGCCAAAGGAAGATCTTGATAAAGGTTTTAGCAATGAGGATGATTACCGCATGAGCGCGGGTGATTATCATAACCATATGGTTGATATGTTCATGGGTTGGCATGAGCACGAGGAGGTTGTAAACGGAAATTGGCCTGAGACTCTTGAAGAAGCTTTTGGAATTGAGAAAAAGTATACGTATCCATTATCTAAAGAAGATGCTGAAAGTTTAGCAAACTACTTCATAGATGAATATGCACCGGGCAGAAGCACCAGGAACGAGCTCAGAACTTTTGAGGGATTCATAGTTGATGGTCCTGAGTATTTATCAGTGTTTGAAGGTGCTACTGGTGATGAATTGGAGACCATCCATTATAAACAGGAACGCCATGATGATGGGTTGATGTGGGGAGATTATGCGATGTCGAGGATCGAGCCTGGCAATCGCGTCGACCGTTTCCTTGCCGGAGTAGCTTACCTTGACGGTAAAAAGCCATATGCTGTTTTTGCAAGAGGTTATTATACAAGGTCAAGTCTTGTTACTTACAGCTGGGACGGCAAACATCTCAAGGAGAATTGGAGTGTAGACAGCGGTTGGACACCAATGAGTAATCCGTTTAACGATAGCCCTCATGGGAGATCTGGAACGGATGAAGAGTTCGGTACTCTGACAACTCAAGGTGCACACTCTTTAAGCACAGCAGATGTAGATGGAGATGGAGATGGAAAGCAGGAAATTATCTACGGAGGAGCTACCATTGATCATGATGGCAGTTTGCTTTACAGTTCTATGGACACACTCCCAGAAGGTAGTGGTGATCCAGGGACAACAGCAAGGCTTGGACATGGTGATGCACTCCATGTAGCTGATATCGATCCGGACAGAAGTGGCTTGGAAATATTTATGGTCCATGAAGGTGGATCATGGGCGCCATACGGTTATTCTTTGCGTGACGCCAAGACAGGGGAAGTAATTTATGGAGGTTATACTGGAAAAGATACCGGAAGAGGTATGGTCGGAGATGTCGATCCTTCGCAAAGAGGTTTAGAAACATGGGCAGTGGGATTGTGGACGGCAGATGGTTCAAAAATCAGTGATTCGGCTCCAGGTACAAACATGAACATTAAGTGGTCAGCTGATATGACAACCCAATTTATTAACGGATCGGGAAATAATACGCCGACTATAGACGATTGGAAGAAAGGTAGATTGCTAACAGCTGACGACACAAGAACAAATAATGGTACAAAAGGTAATCCTTCATTGGTCGCTGATACTTTTGGAGACTGGCGGGAAGAGCTCCATGTTAGAAAGGCGGACAGTTCTGCTATTCGAATTTATCTCAGCACAGACGTTACGGATCGGAAGTTATATACGTTAATGCACGACGTTCAGTACAGGACAGGAATTGCATGGCAGAATACGACATATAACCAGCCTGCCTACCCAAGTTTTTACTTTGCTTCTGATACAGATTGGAGGGATGTTCCAACGCCTGAATTCTGGACTCCGGGTGTAATGTCCAAGTTGAAGAAACTGATGGACGAATATGAGGGAAGTGGCGAATTAAAGGGTTCTTTATTTTCTCAGTTAACCAATACTTATAAGCAGGCAGAACATCAGTTGGAAAAAGGTTCAACTCAAAAGGCAGTTAGGTTTATGGAAAAGTTTGTAACGCAAATTAATCAGAAAACAAACCACGGCGATATCTCACAAAAAGCCAAGAATAACCTCTCACACCATGCTAAAACTTTGTTAGAGATGTGGAATGGTGAAGAAAAAAAGCTTAAATAGTTACGATTCCTATACGTAAGGCTGGTTCCTTAAGAGCACTTGAAAAAGCTGAAGAAGAGGGCAATTATACAGAAAGATTAACACTTATCGAAGAATTCAAGGCCTAACGTTAATATGTAATCAGACAGGCTCTTACTATAATAAGAGAGTCTGTCCTTTTTTAAGTTAACACTAGAATGTTTATGTTTTTCAACAAAATGTTATAATTTTAGTGTAATTATTCTTCAACTATTCGCTCATCGTATCAATTAAATTATAAAATATAAAAAATATTAGTTTATTTAAAATTGAAAGCGCTCTAAAATAAACTAAATCACTTTTTAACTGATTGTATTGAAAGGGGGTCAATAATGTTTCACTTTGTTACAAATGGAGTTTACCGTTTCTGCGAGTGGGTTACCCGTTTGGCCTATCTTAATCTATTATGGATTGCATTTTCTCTGGCTGGTCTAGTGATATTCGGACTCATGCCATCTACTATCGCCATGTATACAGTTACAAGAAAGTGGGTAACTGAAGATCCAGATATCCCACTTTTTAAAACATTTTTTGAAGCATATAAAAAAGAGTTTAAAAAGGCGAATTTGTTCGGTCTGATCCTATTTGGCACTTCGGCATTATTTTATGTTAATTTTAGAATACTTGCTCTAATAAATGCAGAAGTATCTATTATAACCATGATATTTTTAAGTTTGCTGGCTGTTTTTGGAGTTCTGTTGCTTCTCGTTTTCCCGGTATATGTCCATTATGACATTCGGATGCTTCAGACATTTAAATACGCACTGCTGATTGGGTTGTCCCGTCCTCTGAACAGTATCGCAATGATAGCGGGGGCAATTGGTGTTGTATACCTTATTCTTCTGCATGTCACTCTCATCATCTTCTTTAGCGGAAGTTTGTTCTCGTTAATAATGACAGCGCTTGCTGTAAAGGCTTTCAAAAGTATAGAACAAAGTTATGAAAAGCGGCAGGCAGCGTAATCTAAAGGCAGGGGTATTGATCAGCAAAGGGGACCTGTAAACATCATGAAAAAAAATTGGTCCAATCTATCAAACTCCTATAAAAACTCAAAGATTAAAGTGAAGCTTTTCATTACAATTACCCTGATTATGATCGTTACTTTAGCTTTCGTATTAGCTGGATTGCAATGGTCGTTTGCTCTTTATGATGAGCAAATCTATATAAAGTCTTCGCAGGTTTTGATCATGTCCTCCAACAGCATAGAGGAGCAGCTTGAAAGAGTGGAGGAAGAAGTTAGTTTTAACATCGCTATGGATCCGCAAATACAAAGGAATTTAACTGAATTACAAGGTGATGTGACTGGGTACGATTTATATCGAATAAAAAGAGAAATAGTTGATGAACTAGCAAGCTATGTTGGTTCTGAGAAGTACATTCAATCTATCTACTTATTTGATTCGGATGGAAGGGAATATCTAGCCGGTTCTAGCAGTGAGCCCATGAATGAAGCGAAGAAATACATTTACCTCCAGGACGCGTCAAAGCTCGAAGGGAAAAACTATTGGGTTATAAAGGATGGATCGAATCGTTTCCTGAATTCGGGCCGACAGATACGTTCCTATGAAAATCTGAATTTCGAAAATATCGGTAAACTGTTGATTCGGGTTGATTTGGACAAAATTGTAAGTGATTTACCGAAAATAAATGGAGAAATTGCTGGAAACATAGTCATGTCAAATGGCAAAGATATATTTTATTCGGAGAAAGCAATAGATGACTTTAAAAAGTTTAATTTTTCAGCAGAGGAAGATGAAGGATATAAGATTGAGAATATTGATGGCGAAAGATATTTTGTCAATCATATAAAAACGTCCTATGAAGGCTGGACTTACTGGAGCTTTATCCCATTCGAACCCATGTTTGCAAAAATTACTGCTGCTAAATATTTATTTATTTTCCTGCTTATGTTAATGTTTGTCATACTCATTTCCCTTGGGTTTAATTTTTCAAAAAGAATCACCAACCCCATTGAAGACTTAGTTTCCGCATGCAAGCATATCCAAAAGGGGAATTTCAAAATAGTAGATTCATTGAATCCTTCTCTCGTCTATAAAGATGAAGTTGGCATTCTCTATCGTAATTTCAAGACAATGGTTGAACAAATTGAAGATCTTATTGAAGAAAATTATTCTAAGCAACTATTAATTAAGGAAACAGAGTTCAAAGCATTGCAGGCACAAATAAATCCGCATTTCTTGTACAATACGCTTGAATCGATCAATTGGCAGGCAAAAGCAAATCAGCAGCAACAAATTTCAAATATGGTAGAAGCTCTCGGTTATTTATTTAGGCACTCAATCAACTTTAAAGAAGATATTATCACTGTCGACAGAGAGTTAGAGATTGTAGAGAATTACGTAACAATCCAACAATATCGTTTTGAGGAACGGCTTATCTTTCATTTAGACATCCCTTCTGAGGTAATGCAGTGTAGTATTCCAAAGTTTACGCTACAGCCTCTCATTGAGAATGCAATCCAACATGCATTAGAACCAGCTATTGAATCGTGTGTGATTAAAATAACGGCTTATCAAAAAAAGGATCGTTTATTTCTCCGAGTTGAGGATAACGGTCCAGGGATAGACCCGTTACTTCTTGAAAAGTTGAGAGAAGGAAAAATACAAACGGCAGGCAACGGTATTGGCATGAAAAATATTGATGAGCGGATTAAACTTAGTTTTGGAGAGAAGTATGGCCTAAGGATTGAAAATCTTTCCGAAACAGGGACAGCAATAACGATAGTGTTGCCGTTTAAGCGAGGTGTTTAGATGATGTACAAGGTGTTATTGGCTGATGATGAAAGAATTATTTTAGAAGGAATATCAAAAGTAGTTGACTGGGAGTCCCTTAATACGGAGCTCGTTGATACAGCTAAGAACGGCTTAGAAGCGTATGAAAAAATCGTGCAGCATCAGCCTCATATTGTCATTAGTGATATAAAAATGCCGGGACTGGACGGACTGAGCCTGGTAAAAAAGGTTCATGAGGAGTTTCCTTCCATCCAGTTCATTCTTCTATCAGGGTTCAGCGAATTCGACTATGCAAGAACTGCGATGCAATACGGAGTCAAAAATTATTTGCTAAAGCCTTGTAATGAACTTAAAATCTCAGAAGCTCTTAATGAAGTCATCACGGAAATTAAATGCACAGAAGATCAAAAATGTTTTATTGATCATTTAAAGAAAGACCTGGACAAAGCCAAGCCTTATATTAAAGCTCAACTATTAACAGAACTTTTGTCTAGCAATAAAGATTTAGCTTACTATCAAAAGCTTATTGATGTTGAAATAAGTGATCAACAGGTAAAGCTGATCTTGTTCCAATTAGAAAGTGAATTTAGTTATGAGCATATACATGCGATTAAAAATATTGGATCTGAAATTTTCGGTACACCCATGTTAAATACAAATATTGGGGAATATGCTTTATTTCTTGTAGAGACTGATGGAGGAGCGGAAAAGTTACAGCAGCAAGTCAAGCAAATTCGGGATAGATTTTCTCAATTTTATAAGATAGACACAACGGTTGCTATAAGCGGGGGAGATTACGTTCGTAACGTGAGAAATCTTTATCTTGAAGCCTTGGAATGTTTAAAACACCGTTTCTATTTGGGAGAGGGAAGCATTATTACCAAAGCGGATATCACACGCGGTGAGCCTGACAGACAAAATGGTTTTGTCTTTGATGAGCAGCAAATGTCTATGCTAATTAAGTCAGGGAATGTCATTGATGTAAGTAGAGAGATTTCCGGCTTTTTTGAAAAGCTTATGGATTTACGCCTTGGGATTCCCATGACAAAATCCTATTGCATACAACTTTTCCTCGCAATTGTTCAAACGGGTAATTCAGAGCGCATGCAAATTTATTTGGACGGCATCTCCTCAATCATGCAAGTGGATACAGTCCAGCAAATGCATGAATATATTAAACAGGCAGCGGTTGAAATAACCCAGGATTATTTTGAGAGCTATAAAAGTAAGCAATCCACTGTCATTGGCAGAGTTATCAGCATTATGAATGAACACCTCGGGAATCCTGAATTGTCGTTAAAACTTGTAGCAGGTAAGATGCTTTATATGAATGCAGATTATCTAGGTAAATTATTCAAGCTAGAAACGGGGGAGCGGTTCTCATCCTACCTAACAAAACTTAGAATCGAAAAGGCGATCGAGCATATACAGGGTACGGAAGATGTGAAAATCGTAACTTTGGCAGAATTGATTGGTTTCGGGGATAATCCACAATATTTTAGTCAGGTTTTTAAAAAATACACAGGCTATACACCTACAGAATACAGAAGAGTTCCTTAAAGATTGGCCCATTAAATCGGAATGTCCAGACGGTATTTCGATTTAATGGGCCTGTTTTTTGATCTATCAATATTTTTATAAGGTTTAATAATAAGTATGCGTTTCGCAAGTCCAGCTCCGACGCACAGGACGTGCTAGTGCAATCATGGCGATTGACGTCGCGTTCTTGACTGCCAGCGCCTAGACCCTCGAGGTCATAAGTCTGAACAAGGCGCTTACGCTTTTTAATTAGACCGCTTACATAGTCCACTGTTTTTTACACATGAATGTCTGTTTTTTAAATTCATAATTTTCAATTAATGTTTAAAATATAAATTGTAAGCACTTTCAAAACAAGGGGGATAAAAAATGAGAAAGATCTACCTGGCATTATTATGTTTCATCCTGATGCTTTCGGTCGCTGCGTGCAGTTCAAGTACTGAGGAAACTAGCGGCGAAACAGATGGGTCAAAGGAAACTGAAAAAGTCACTTTGCGTATAGCTTGGTGGGGCGGACAGCCGCGTCATGATTATACAACGAAAATTATTGAAATGTATGAAGAAGCAAATCCAAATGTCAGTATTGAAGCTGAGTTTGCCAATTGGGATGACTACTGGAAGAGATTAGCCCCTATGGCAGCTGCTAACCAACTGCCAGACATTATCCAAATGGATACTGCATATTTGTCCCAATACGGTGAAAAAGGCCAGCTTGAAGATTTAACAAAGTATACCAAGGAAGGCCAAATTGATGTTAGTTCCATTGATGAAAATGCCATTTCCGGTGGCATGATCGATGATAAATTATATGGTTTTAATCTTGGTTCAAACGTTCTATCTGTCATTACAAATGATGAAATATTAGAGCAATCAGGTATAGAGATTGATGATGAAAATTGGACATGGGAAGACTTTGAAAAGATGACACTAGATGTTCAAAAGGCAACTGGAAAATACGGTACGAATGGAATGAATCCCCCAGATGTATTTTTTCCGTACTATTTAAGAACTCAAGGAGAGCGTTTTTATAGCGAAGATGGTACAGGTCTTGCTTATAAGGACGACAAGTTGTTCGTTGATTACTTTGAAAGACAGATTAGATTAGTAGATGCAAAGACGCTGCCAACTCCAGATACTCAGGCGCAAGTAAAAGGACTAGAAGATGACTTCATTGTCAAAGGAAATGCAGCTATGACATGGAACTATTCAAACCAATATCTAGGCTTCGCTCAGTTAACAGAAGCTCCACTGACAATCAATTTACCTCCAGAACAGGCAGAAGAAACAGCGCTATTCTTAAGACCAAGTATGTTCTTCTCAATTCCGAAGAGCTCAGCGCAAAAGGAAGAAGCAGCTAAATTTATTAACTTTTTCCTAAACGATATAGAAGCAAACAAACTGATTAAAGGTGACCGTGGTGTGCCAGTTTCTTCTAAAATAATCGAAGAAATCAAACCTGAATTAACTGAAGATGAAGCAAAGATAGTTGAATATGTGGAACGTGCTTCACAAAACTCAAGTAAAGCTGATCCTCCAGATCCACTAGGGAGCGCAGAAGTAATGAAAGCATTGAAAGATGTTTCAGATCAAATTCTGTTTAAGAAAATCTCGCCAGAAGATGGAGCAAAGAAATTTAGAGAACAAGCAGAAGAAATATTAGGAAAAAACAAGTAGTAGTTAATTAAAATTGAGTACGAAAACCTGTGAAAGTCAATAGTTTTCGTACTCTTCCCTATAAGCGAATGGAGTTGAGGTACATGAAACAGCGGACGGCAAGTGAGAATTTAGCAGGATATGCTTTTATATCTCCATTTATAATCGGCTTTATTGCCTTCACAATTATACCAATGGCCGTTTCTTTGTATTTATCTTTCACAAATTACGACTTGTTTACAACACCAACCTGGATTGGGTTGGATAACTTCAAAGAAATGTTCTTTGGTGATGAAAAGTTTTGGCAATCAATGAAAGTCACTTTTATCTATGTTATGGCTGGAGTGCCGCTTAGACTGACCTTTGCTTTATTGGTTGCGATGCTTCTAAACACAGCCTCGAGAGCCGTTGGGTTATACAGAACCCTATTTTACCTTCCTTCCATCATCGGAGGAAGCGTAGCCGTTGCGATTATGTGGCGCAATATTTTTGGTAACGATGGAACACTTAATGCTCTGTTATTTTTCTTTGGAATTGATGAGAAAATATTGTGGTACCAGGATCCAAATAAAGCATTGTGGACTCTTATTTTGCTCGCTGTTTGGCAATTTGGTTCCTCTATGCTGATTTTCTTAGCAGGTTTAAAAAGTATTCCGCCTTCCTTTTATGAAGCGGCAAATGTTGATGGGGCGAACCGAATTCAGATTTTCTTCAAAATTACTTTACCATTGTTAAGCCCGATTATTTTCTTTAACCTGGTCATGCAAACAATCGCTGCATTTATGACATTCACACCTGCTTATATTATCACCAAGGGTGAAGGCGGCCCTCTCGACGGAACACTTCTATACTCCTTATACATTTTCCAGAAAGCATTTAACTTCTTTCAAATGGGATATGCTTCCGCTATGGCATGGGTCATGCTGTTAATTGTAGGGTTGATGACATTAATTTTATTCAAAACATCTAAATACTGGGTTCATTACGAATCAAAGGAGGGCTAAGAAAATGAAGACGGTTGAAGAAACTTCCAGAACAGTCCTTACCAAACCGAAAGTGGCATTCACACCTCCACGGTTTAAAACTAAGAAACTAATTTATCATCTTTTTACAGGTGGCTTTGCTCTTCTAATGCTTTACCCGCTCATTTGGCTCCTGATGAGTTCGTTCAAGGAAAGCTCGCAGGTATTTATTACAGCGCATTCCTTGATTCCAGATCCGTTCATTCTAAGTAACTATGTTAAAGGATGGGAAGGAATTGCTGGTCAGTCATTCGGTGTATTTATTAAAAACTCTTTAATAATTGTTGGTTTGTCAACGATTGGAGCTGTCGTTTCTTCCGCATTTATTGCCTATGGGTTTGCTCGCATTAATTTTAAATGGAAAGCATTTTGGTTCGCGTGCATGATGGTGACAATGATGCTTCCCCACGAAATTGTGATGATCCCGCAATATATTATTTTTGCAAAGCTTGGCTGGTTGAACTCTATTAAGCCGATTGTCGTGCCGCAGTTTTTCGGTCATGCGTTTTTTATCTTCCTTATGGTTCAGTTCATCCGTAACATCCCTTTGGAGCTCGATGAAGCGGCGAGAATAGATGGATGTGGGAGGTTCAAAATTTTCTTTAAGATTATCCTGCCGTTAATTATTCCTGCACTTGCAACATCGGCAATCTTTTCTTTCTATTGGAAATGGGAGGATTTAATAAATCCTGTACTCTATTTAAACAGTCCAGATAAATATCCAGTCTCTCTGGCACTTAAATTATTTCTAGATTCGGAAACAGCTTCAAACTGGGGCGGGATGTTTGCCATGTCCGTTGTATCATTGATTCCAGTAATCTTAGTCTTCTTCATTTTCCAAAAGTATATTGTAGAGGGAATCAGCACAAGCGGATTAAAATAATCAAGGAGAAAATTTACTATGCCAAAACTTGTATTTGAGGAAGAACACATTCGTACAGTCATTGATTGTGTTGTTAACCGGACCTTTCAAATGGATTTTACATGGGACTGGCCGGGAGGAGTTGCTTTCTATGGTGTTGCAGAGGCTTATGAGGCGACTGGAAAAAAGGAATATCTAGATTTGTTGAAAAAGTGGATGGATGAGAGATTAGAAGATGGAGTTCCAAAGTTGTCTGTAAATGGCGTATCAATCGGACACTCTCTTCTATCACTCTATCAAGCAACAGATGATGAGAAATACCTCGAAACAGCAGTGGAAATGGCGGATTTCTTAAGCAATGATGCAGAGCGTTTTGTGGACGGAATTCTGCAGCACACAGTTAATTCAACAACCTATATTTTTCATGAGCAGGCATGGGTCGACACGATGATGATGGCGGGCTTGTTCCTTCTCAGAATTGGAAAGATTTTAGGTAATGAAGAATACTTTGAAGATGGGTTAAAGCAATATCATGGTCATGAGGAATTGTTGCAGGACACTCGTTCGGACCTTTATTATCACGGCTGGGATAATGTTGCCGGAAGTCATATGTCTGGTGTGTTTTGGGCTCGGGGCAACGGATGGGCAGCATTAACAATGGCAAAAGCACTTGAACTCATTGATGTAACTCACCCGTCATTCATGGTCATCGACGGATCCTTAAGGGATCAACTGAGCTCCTTAGTGAGGCTTCAGTCAGAATCAGGGCTTTGGCATACAGTATTGACAGACAATTCATCCTATCTCGAGGTTTCCGGGTCCGCTGGAATTGCAGCTTCTCTCCTTTCAAGAGGATCGTTATACAACAGTCAAGTCCAAAAATCGATTGAAGCCATTCTCGAAAAAGTTAAAGAGGATGGCCGTGTAACAGGTGTTTCTGCTGGGACAGCTGTAATGAAAGATATTCAGGGATATAAATCCGTGCCTTATAAGCGGATTCATGGGTGGGGACAAGGACTTGCCCTTGTTTTTCTGGCTGATTTGTTGAAAGTAAATAGAAGAGTGTTCACTTAGGAACCTAGTGAGAATATGGATTCTTTCTCAACTGCTCTATATTTTTTTTTGGATGGATCATAACAAAATGGGTTGTAATGACAAGTATCGAATTGGGGTTGTCTTTCACTGCCTTTTTTTTATGGTGGGGCGAGAGTATTGTTGAAGAAAAGAGGTTTTGCAAATGAAAGAGACAAAAATATCTCAAGTTCAATTATTTCTGGCCGGTGATTCAACTATGGCAACTTGTCCTAGCCACGAAGCTCCCATGGCAGGTTGGGGACAGATGTTTCAATCATTTTTTACTGAAGATGTCCGAGTATTTAATGAGGCGATGGGGGGAAGAAGCTCAAACAGCTTTATTGAAGAAGGTAGGTTGAAGGTCATTCTTGAGAGAATAAAACCGGGGGATTACCTTTTCATCCAGTTTGGGCATAATGACCAGAAATCTTACGGAACACAGCCCTTTACTAGTTACCAATCTCATCTTGAACAATACATAACTGGGGCTTGGGTAGCGGGGGCCATTCCAGTCCTAATTACTTCAGTAAACAGGCGTAAGTTCAGTGAGGAAGGGAAACTTCAAAATACATTAGGAGATTATCCAGCAGCGATGACACAACTAGCAGAACAATTTAATGTGCCACTGATTGACTTATGGTCAAAAACAAAAACCCTATACGAATCTCTAGGCGCAAAGGGTTCCAAGCAGTTATTTGTTTGGTTTAACGAAGGAGAACATCCAAATTATCCACAGGGAATACAGGATGATACTCATTTTTGCGAGAAAGGTGCACGTGAGGTAGGTAAGCTTGTGATTGAAGGAATCAAAGAACTGGAACTCCCGTTGTCAGAATGCCTCAAAGCTAATTGAACTCTATGAAAATATGAGCAGGATGAAGGAGTAAGTAATGATGAACAAAAAGCTGTATCATGGTGCTGCATATTACCCTGAGCTTTGGGATGAAAGGGCCATAGTTCAAGATATTTATTTAATGAAGGAATCAGGAATTAATGTCGTAAGAATTGGTGAATTTGCCTGGTCAAAAATGGAACCGGCGGAAGGAAAAATCGATCTCACTTTTTTTGTAGAAATAATTGAAAGACTTTATAAAAGTGGAATCGAAACAGTCATGTGCACACCTACCCCAACACCGCCTATCTGGATGTCCCACGGTCACCCAGAACGTATGTATGTAGATGTGGATGGAAAGGTAATGGTGCATGGATCAAGGCAGCATATTTGTACAAATAATCCTTATTTTAGAAAAAAGGCCGCCATTATTACCGAGAGTATTGCAAAGTCGCTTGGGAGAATGCCTGGTGTTATTAGCTGGCAGCTCGATAATGAGTTTAAATGCCATGTGGCCGAGTGTATGTGTGAGAACTGTAATAGTTTATGGCATCAATGGCTGGAAGAAAAGTATGGCACAATCGATAAGCTAAATAAAGCTTGGGGAACAGAGATTTGGAGTGAATACTACCATAGCTTTAAACAGGTTCCTCAGCCGGGCCCTGCTCCGTTTTTACATAATTCGTCGTTAAAAACCATGTACCAGACCTTTTCGATGGAGAAAATAGCAGAATTTGCAGATGAGCAGGCGGCCATTATCCGTAAATACTCGGACGCACCAATTACACATAACAGCACAATCATGTTTTCAGTGGATAATGAGCGTCTCTTCGAAAATCTTGATTTCGCCTCCTTTGACACATATGCAACTTCTGATAATTTTCCAATTTATTTGTTCAATTGCGATTTGTGGAGAAATTTTAAAACAGGTAAAGACTTTTGGATCATGGAGACGAGCACGTCCTATAGCGCTTCTCTTGAAAGCTATGCAACTCCACATCCAAATGGATATTTAAAGGCAGAAGCAGTTGCAGCCTATTCGTTGGGGGGCAAGGATTCTGCTACTGGCTGTGGCGGCAGCAAAGAGCTGGATGTGAGCAGCCTCATGGGTCAGTTATTAGTGCTTGGGGTAAACCGACGATCGGATTTCAGAATGTGCTGGAGGTAGAGCGAGCGAGAAAAGACATTGAATCAATTATTACTAGTTCAATTCCATCTCAAGCTGAAGTCGCCATCACCTATTCAGACAGGGCTAAAGTATTCATGAAAACTGAACCTCTTAAGGATCTGAATTATAAAGATTTAATACAACACTTTTACAAGCAGGTTTTAGCTACAGGAACACATCGTGATCTTATTCCAGAAGGAGCAGAATTGGACGGTTATAAGCTTTTGTTCACACCGTTTATGCATTATTTATCTGCCGAGTATATTAACCGAGCCAAGGCATTTGTTGAAAATGGAGGAACTTGGATTGTAGGTCCAATTTCTGGAGGACGAACAGAGCATCATACCATTCATACTGATGCAGCATTAGGAGAACTCGAAGAATTTGCTGGAGTCGAAACACTATTTACATTCCCAATTGAAGAAACAGGTTCTGTTGGAAAGGCTTTTGATGTTTCCGCCCCGTTAGGCTTATGGAGTTCAGTGTTTGAACCGAAAGAGGCTACGACGGTTGGTGTCATAAGCGGCGGTCTCACCCCTGGTAAAGCATTCATTACCGAATATCAACGCGGGAAAGGGAAAATTGTAATGCTCGGCTCCTTGCCGATGGGTACAGAAGGAGAGATTATGCTCCGGGAACTTATTCTCAACTATTCGAAGGATGCTGGGGTAAAGCTTTCGCTAGCTACATCAGAAGGAATAGTTGTTGCTCCAAGGGAAAAGGACGGACGCTGCTTCTATTGTTTAGTCAATATGGATGGAAAAGACGGTAGTGTTACGATTCCAGAAGAAGCCATTGATCTTTTAACTCAAGCTAAAGTTCCGAAAGGACAACTTAATCTAGGAAGTTATGAATATCGAATCATCCAATACTAGTTATTAGAAAAAACTAGGAGGCAGCGAAAATGAGCAAACATGACCGTTTAGTTGAAAATATTAAAATAGCTTATATAGGTGGTGGATCTCAGGGCTGGGCTAGGAGGTTGATGAGTGACCTCGCATTAGAACCAAGAATTTCTGGGACCGTTTCTCTCTATGATTTGAATTTAAAGGCTGCTCAAACGAACGAAAAGATTGGCAATTTAATGTCACGTCAGAAAGAAGCAACAGGCAGATGGGACTATAAAGCGGTCGAAACAATTGAAGAAGCGTTGTCAGATTCAGATTTTGTCATCATTTCAATTCTCCCTGGTTCTCTTGAAGAAATGGCAAGGGACGTCCACCTCCCTGAAAAATATGGGATATATCAATCGGTAGGGGATACAGTTGGCCCGGGAGGCATTAGCAGGGCGCTAAGAACAATCCCGTTGTATGTAGAAATTGCTGAAAGAATAAAAGAGCATTCACCAGAGGCTTGGGTCATCAATTATACAAATCCGATGAGTCTATGCACAAGGACACTTTACGAAGTCTTTCCAGAAATTAAGGCTTTCGGCTGCTGTCATGAGGTTTTTGAAACACAGCATTTATTGGCAGATATGGTTCGGGAAATGCTTGATATAGAAGTGGTTTGCCGTAAAGACATTAAAGTCAGCGTATCGGGTATTAACCATTTTACATGGATTAGCAAAGCAACTTATAAACAGTTCGATTTAATGCCTTTATATAAGCAATTTGTTGAAAAGTATCAAGATACGGGATTTGAAAAAGAAGCAGGAAATTGGAGAAATAGTGTGTTTAACTCCTGCAATCGGGTTAAATTTGATCTATTCAAGAAATATGGAATGATTGCTGCTGCAGGGGATCGTCACCTAGCCGAGTTCATGCCCCCAATTTATTTAAGTGATCCTGAAACTGTTGAAAAATGGAAGTTTCATTTAACTTCTGTTGATTTTCGAAAAAAAGATCAAGAAAAGAAAAGGGAAGAAAACCAGAAGATCTTTAATGGAGAGCTGGATGTGACAGTAGAACCTTCTGGAGAAGAGGGGGTAGATGTTCTCCTGGCCCTTTTGGGATTAGAGGATTTAGTAACAAACGTTAACATTCCAAATCAAGGACAGATTCCGAACTTGCCGAAAGGCGCGATTGTAGAGACTAACGCTCTTATCCGCAGAGATAGTGTACAGCCAACTTTAACTGATGAACTGCCTCTCGATATCACGAACATGGTTCAAAGGCATGTTCTTAACCAAGAAGCAGTGTTGCAGGCCGCTTTAAATAAAGAAAAGACGTTGGCACTTAATGCTTTTGTCAATGACCCTTTGGTAGCGGCGATTCCTCGTAATAAAGCAGAGGCTTTATTTGAAGAGCTTGTCTTGAGTACAAAAGCATTCCAGTTGGGATGAGTTAGGCGAACCATTCGTTGAAAATATGGGGGGGTTGAAAAATGGTTCAGGAGCAAGTAGTGATCGAAAAAAAGGAAGTTTTAAACTATATTAATCTATTAATGGATAGTCTATCAACTATTAAGGATAACACAGGGGAGTTTTTACTAAACTTCGATGGGTTAATTGTAGATGACAAGAGCTGGAATGTCTGGAACTGGCCCCAAGGTGTTGGTTTATATGGAATCTATAAATATTATCAGCTGACTCGAGATCCAAAGGCAATTGCTATTATTACAGATTGGTTTAAAGCGCGATTTGAAGAGGGAATTCCACCGAAGAATGTAAACACAATGGCCCCTTTATTGACATTGGCTTTCCTGTATGAGGACACGAACGACAGAACCTTTTTGCCTTACCTAGAGGATTGGGCAGAATGGGTCATGCGTGATATGCCGAGAACAAAAGAAGATGGGCTGCAGCACATGACGTACGGGCCTGAAAATAAAGACCAGCTTTGGGACGATACATTGATGATGACTGTACTACCATTAGCTAAAATAGGGAAGCTCTTAAACAAGCATGAGTACTTGGAGGAAGCTAAAAAGCAATTCTTGATCCACATAAACTATTTAAGTGACCGAAAAACAGGCTTGTGGTTCCATGGATGGACGTTTGAGGGAAATCATAACTACGCTGAAGCACTTTGGGGAAGAGGAAATTGTTGGATAACCATTGCAATTCCAGAGATCATTGAAATTCTTGAATTAAAAGAAGGAGATTTCCTTAGAGAATTCCTTATTAACACATTGAATAGGCAGGTTGATGCGTTAGCAAAGTATCAAGATCAAAGTGGGTTATGGCATACGGTGATTAATGATGAAAGCTCATACCTTGAAACTTCAGCCTCCGCAGGGTTTGCATACGGAATCTTAAAGGGTGTCCATAAAGGCTATATATACCAAGAATATAAGGAAGTAGCATACAAAGCGATTCATGGAATTATTAGGGAAATTGACGCAAAAGGGGTACTACAGAAGGTCTCGGTCGGTACAGGTATGGGAGATACAATGGATTTTTATAAGGAAATTAAGCTTACGACGATGCCATATGGTCAGTCCTTGGCAGTTCTCTGCCTAGCTGAATTCTTGCATGACTATAACTAAATAAGGAGAAGGAAAAATGATTAGAAAAGCTTCTGTTATGTATGTGAACAAAGACAGCTATGCTGAGTACAAAAAATGTCATGACGATATTTGGCCTGAAATGATTGAGGAATTAAAAGTGCACGGTGCTAATAACTATTCTATCTTCTTGGAAAAGGAAACGGGGAAACTGTTCTCATATCTTGAGATTGAAAGTGAAGAAAAATGGCAGCAAATGGCTGAAACAGCGATTTGCAAAAAATGGTGGAAGTATATGGAGCCGCTTATGAAGACTAATCCAGATAATAGTCCCGTTTCAATTAAATTGGAAGAAGTGTTTTATATTAAATAGTGGTTTTTTTGTAAGTTATTGAATTTTCCATATAGAAAATCAGTTGGTGTGGGTGGAAATCTTAAAGCTCCTGCTAAAATGGGAAATTACCAGAAGATACCTGAATATGCCCAGTTTACAGACAATGCCCCAGGTAATATTGTGCGCTAGGTGTTTCGTGTGAAAAAATTTAAATTATAAGGGAGAAGTGAAAAATGGAAACTCGCTACGCTCACCATCCAGAAGATATGAAAAAATACACAACAAATGAATTAAGAAGAGAATTTCTCGTCGAAACACTATTTGAACCAGGCCAGGTCCACTTGACCTATACACATGTTGACAGAATGATTTTCGGAGGAGTTACTCCAGCTGAAGAAGAATTAACCATCAAGCTTGATAAGCAATTGGGTGTAGAGTATTTCCTTGAGCGTCGTGAGCTAGGAATTATCAATATTGGCGGAGAAGGTTTGGTAGTCCTTGATGGCACAGAATATAGGATGGAAATGCGAGATGGCCTCTATGTTGGAAGGGGAAATAGGGAAGTTTTATTTCGCTCCAAGGATGCTAGCAATCCAGCCAAGTTTTATATCAATTCCACTCCTGCACACCATACGTATCCAACAGTGAAAATTGATATTAAGAAAATCGACCCTCTTCATATGGGAGCTCCTGGAACATTAAATGAGCGAAAAATTTATCAATATGTCCATCCAAATATTTGCGAGAGCTGCCAGCTACAAATGGGCTTGACCATGCTTGCTCCGGGAAGCGTTTGGAACACGATGCCTTGTCATACTCATGAACGCCGGATGGAAGTCTACCTTTACTTTGATATGGAACCTGAAACCCGAGTTTTCCACTTCATGGGTAAGCCTGACGAAACAAGACATCTAGTCATGAAAAATGAACAAGCAGCTATTTCGCCAAGCTGGTCCATCCACACAGGAACTGCCACAAGCAACTACACTTTTATTTGGGGTATGTGCGGAGAAAACATCACGTATGGTGATATGGACTATATCAAGATGGAAGAATTGCGATAAAAACAACGTTTTTTGGAGGTTTAATGGAATGACCAACGATCTAAACTCATTTTCACTGAATTACTTTAGTTTGGCCGGACAAGTCGCAATCGTTACTGGAGGTAATAAAGGATTGGGGCAAAGCTATGCTGTTGCACTCGCAAAAGCAGGTGCAGACCTCTTTGTTGTAGCAAGAAGCGAGGATTGGGAAGAAACAAGACAATTAATCCAAGAAACGGGACGTAGGGTTGAGTTTTTCCAAGCGGACCTTAGCGATAGAAAAGCAGTTAAACAAGTGGCAGCAGAGTGTCTGAAAGTATACGGAAAAATTAATATACTTGTTAATAATGCAGGCACCATCCGCCGTGCTCCGCTATTGGAATACAAAGAGGAAGACTGGGATGCGGTATTAGAAGTCAATTTAAACTCGCTGTACCTTCTAAGTCAGGAGGTTGCAAAGGTGATGGTTGAACAAAAGAGTGGAAAGATCATCAATATTGCTTCAATGCTCTCTTTTCAGGGCGGGAAATTTGTGCCTTCATACACGGCAAGTAAGCATGCCGTGGCTGGTCTTACAAAAGCCTTCGCAAACGAGCTGGCTGAGCATAATATCCAAATCAATGCAATAGCCCCTGGCTATATTGCAACGGCGAACACTGCGCCTATTCGCGCAGACGAAAAACGTAACGCAGAAATCCTCTCACGCATTCCTGCGGGCCGCTGGGCAGATCCGGCAGACCTAATGGGTGTGGTCGTATTCTTATCAAGTAAAGCCTCAGATTATATGAATGGACATATTTTAGCCATCGATGGCGGTTGGTTAGCAAGATAAACCTACTTGAAAATTTGTTAGTAAAAAAACCGTACCAAGAATGTGATGGTACGGTTTTAACTTTATTAAATAATGGAAGGTGATAAAAGTGAATCTAGGAATAAGAGCGCATGATATTGAAAATCGACCATTGGAAGAGCTCGTGAATGAAATTTCATTTAAAGGACTAACTTCCGTACAGCTCGCTTTAAGTAAATCTTTCCCGACCATTTCTCCTGAGGCAGGAAGTCTCTCTCCTGGATTGGCCTACCATATAGGCAGCGCGTTTCAGAGGAAGGGTATCCAGATTGCAGTATTGGGTTGCTATATTAATATGATTCATCCGGATAAAGCCGAACGGATTAAAGGTTTGGATAGGTTCAAGGAACATATCAGATATGCGAGAGATTTTGGCTGTAGCATAGTTGGAACCGAAACTGGCAACGTGAATGCAGAAATTACTTTTACTGTTGAAAATTTTGAGGAAAAACCTTTTTTCGAAGTAGTGGAAAGTGTGAAGGAGCTTGTCGCCGAAGCAGAAAAATTTGGAGTAATAGTAGGGATTGAGGCCGGTGTGAATCATCCTATCTATTCATCAAAAAGAATGAAAAGGCTCCTAGATAGTGTGGATTCAAACAACCTTCAAGTTATATTTGATCCAGTCAATTTATTGACAGTTGATACTTACAATAATCAAGAAGAAATTTTTAGAGAAGCAATTGAGTTATTCGGTGACAGAATTGTTATCCTCCATGCCAAAGACTTTGTTGTTGAGGATAAAACATTAAAGCCGGTTCCAGTTGGTAAAGGATTGTTAGACTACGATGCACTTCTAGGCTTAATTAAAACAAGAAAACCATTTATTAATATAGTAATGGAGGATACGAGGGAACCTTTTATTGATGAGAGTATTGCTTTTTTGAGAGAGAAATAGTAAAAGTTCTACCAATTCAGCCCTTTATCTAAAGGGCCTTTTTACTGTTATTTGAACAAAGATAACTGTTTTTTAACTAAGTAATTATCAGAATATATTATACAATTGTAAGTGCTTTCATTTTAAAAGGAGGTGAAAAGCTGGGACTGCATCTTAGAACAGACAGAAGAATCATTAAGAAGAAGGGAATGGTACTTATTGGTTACAAAGAGTAAGGGTAAATTTAGAAGAATTAATTCATTACTTCTTAGTTTGTTTTTGGTTATATGCAGTATTCCTATTTCACCACAAGGGGCAAGTGCTGAAGAAGATGCGAATCTAATAAAAAGGTTCGATTTTGGCACAACGGAAAGTTCTGTTATGGAAGGATACACCCAAGTCACTCCTGAAACAGCTTACACAGAGGAGTTGAAGTACGGATTTGCTGATTCAACGAAGGTTACAGCAACTGACAGGAGTACTTCTGATCCTATAAAATCCGACTTTGTCTCGGCTATCGGAACTAGCTTCAATGTTGATCTCGAACCCGGAAACTACTCAATTGCAATAATAGCTGGGGATGATACTGAACAAACAAATATAGGAATTAAGGCTGAAAATATTCAGAAGATTCAGGATATTGTTGTTGCCAAAGGTGAATTCATTGAGCGCACTTTCGATATCGCGTTAGTGGAAGATCAGTTAAAGATCGAACTAACAGGGAGTGCTCCGAAAATTAATGCCCTAGTGATTACTAAACTTCCAGAACAGAATGCTGGAGAAATTTCAAGTGTGTATATTGCAGGTGATTCTACTGTACAAACATATGATGAATATTGGAAGCCTGAAGCTGGCTGGGGACAAATGATTTCTCGCTTTTTCAGTACGGATGTTACATTTGAAAATAACGCAATCGGGGGAAGAAGCACAAAGTCATTTATTAATGAAGGCAGACTGGATGCTATTTTAAGAGAAATCAAACCAAATGATTATCTCCTCGTTCAATTTGGCCACAATGATGCGACCATTAGCAACCCAGATAGATATGCATCGGTTCCAGATTATAAAAATTATTTAAAGACTTATATTAATGGAGTCCGTCAACGAGGCGCAACGCCAATCCTTGTAACGCCAGTCGGAAGACGTGACTTTAACGCGCAGACAGGGAAATTCAATGTTAGTTTCCCAGAGTATGTAAAGGGCATGAAGGAAGTAGCGCAGGAAATGGACGTGGACTTAGTTGATCTAAGCACTCTTAGTGTAGCTTACTATGACTCTATCGGACCAGAGGGGACTCTATCAGTATTCCTCCATACAGCACCAGGTATCTATCAGGCTTTCCCTAATGGATCGCAGGATAATACCCATTTTCAGGAGTATGGTGCGATTCAGCTAGGACGATTAGTATCTGGTGGTATAAAGGATTTGGATATTCCGCTGTCAGCATATGTCCAGGATATTGAAGTACCTTCAAAAGTACCGAGCAAGCCAACTGGCGTCACCGCAAGCGGCATTAGTAATGCAGGTGCTCAATTGAATTGGGAAAAAGAAGAAGGAGCGGATATCTATAAAATCTATAGAAAGCTTTCAACAGACAGTGAGTATTCATTAATAGGAACATCGACTCTGCCAAGTTTCAACATAACTGGTATGGAAGAAGCCCAAACATACCATGTTGTTGTTTCTGCTGTTAACGGAAAAGGTGAATCCGAGTACTCAGAAGTTGTTACGATTACGACAAAAAAGCAACATTGAAGTTCGACTTTGGCCTTGCTGGTAATCCCATTGAAGGAGGGTATACAGGAGTGAACCTTTCTACTCTTTATACACCTGAAAGAGGGCATGGTATCGTCGATGCAACAGGGATGATTGGACGTGACCGTGGAACTGGTGGGAATCTACTCCGTGACTGGCTGGGCTATTTTAATGTTGGTTGGAAATTTAATGTAGATCTACCTAACGGGCTGTACTCAGTTAAAATATATGTAGGTGATTTTACTGGAAGTGCAAGAACGACAATACAGGTTGAAGGCCAGGATTACGGCCAAGTTTCAGCTCCAAGAAACAATTACACATCCAAAGTTGTACCACAGGTTTCAGTGAAGGATGGGCAAATGAATTTTGCATTCGCTGGTTCAACAGGAATCGTAAATGGACTTGAAATTACGCCGATTTTGTCCGCACCTTCAGAACTGAAGGTAACGAACCTGTCACTAGATCCTGATCAACCTGTTGTTTCGATTACATGGAAACCGGTTGAAGAAGCAGTAAACTATAACGTCTATCGTAAAACAGAAGGAGCAGCTGAGTTTGTAAAGGTTGGCAACACAACTTCCAATACTTTTACAGATAAAACTGTTGATGTTGGAATGGAATATGAGTATACAGTCACAACAGTTGATAATGCAAAAGTGGAAACAGTTCCTTCCCTTCCACTTATCGTTTCAATGATTGACCCTGATCAACCTGCTCCGAACGCACCAACGAATTTAGTGGTCGGAAAAGTAAACAAGAATGATCTTACAATCAGCTGGGATAAAACTGAAAGTGTTGTATCGTACAATATATACCGCTCAAAAAAGCAAAATGGTACCTACGATTTTATCGGGAAAACAAAACAGACTTCCTACAAGGATGAAACAGTTTTGACGACGATTCCTTATTTTTATAAAGTGGCAGCGGTAAATGCTGGGGGCGTTTCCACACTTTCAGAAAGTCTGGAAACGCCAGCTGTTACGGTTTTAAAGAAGCAGATGGAGGATATTAACCGTGCGCCAGCTGCTATCAAAACCGCTGGCGGAGTTCTTGTCAGCTGGAGAATGCTTGGAACCGACCCAGAGAACATCAGCTTTAATGTGTATAGAGATGGGATAAAAGCCAATGGTGAACCAGTTACAAAAAGCACCACTTTCGAAGACAAGGATGGAAAAGCAGACTCTGTTTATGAAATTCAGTCAGTGATCGATGGTAAAGAAAAGAAAGTACAAAATAACATTAAAGTGCTTAGCAACAACTACTTGGATATTCCACTCCAAAAACCGAAGGACGGTGTAACGCCACTTGGTGAACCATACTCCTACAGGGCAAATGATGCCAGCGTTGGGGATTTGGACGGTGATGGAGAATACGAATTGATACTGAAGTGGGACCCAACGAATTCAAAGGATAATTCTCAGGCTGGCTATACAGGAAATGTATACGTAGATGCCTATGAAATGGATGGTACGCTCATGTGGCGCATTGACCTTGGGAAAAACATCCGTGCGGGTGCCCATTATTCGCCGTTCTTGGTTTATGATTTTGATGGTGACAGCAAAGCAGAGATTGCCTTTAAAACAGCAGATGGAACGATAGATGGTCAAAGGAATGTCATTGGTAGGGCAGATGCTGATCATCGAAACAGCACCGGTTATGTTCTACAAGGCTCAGAATTTTTAACGGTGTTTGAAGGGGCAACCGGAAAGGAACTTGTTACAACCGAATATGAACCGCAACGTGGGGATGTTTCTTCATGGGGTGATGCATATGGTAACCGGGTAGACCGTTTTCTAGCAACCGTAGCATATTTGGATGGTGAGCATCCAAGCATTGTTATGGCGCGCGGCTATTACACAAGAACAGTACTAACTGCTTTTAACTTTAAAGACGGGAAACTGTCGAAGTTATGGACATTTGATTCAAATCAGGAAGAGTACAGAGATTATGCCGGTCAGGGTTATCATAGTCTAAGCGTGGCAGACGTTGATAAAGATGGTAAAGATGAAATTGTTTATGGCCAAATCGTTATTGACGATGATGGAAAAGGACTTTATAACACGGGATTAGGTCACGGTGATGCCTTGCATGTAAGTGACCTTGTTCCAGACAGACCAGGTCTTGAAGTATTTGCTGTACAAGAACACAAGGATGCTGAATACGGCTACGATATGCGTGATGCAGAAACTGGTGAAATTATTTGGGGAGTTAAAACAGGTCAGGATACTGGCAGAGGACTTGCCGCTGATATTGATCCAAGATATAGCGGAGCTGAAGCCTGGGCCATTTCAGGTGAATGGAACAGTAAAATTGGCGGACTTCATTCCTCTAAAGGTGAAAAAATTTCGGAAAGCATTCCTTCCTCCAATTTCGCGATTTGGTGGGATGGTGACCTACTTCGGGAACTGGTTGACCATAATTGGGAGGCAGAAAAAACAACAGGGGTAGGAACGATAGACAAATGGGATTATAAAAATAATAAATTAGAGAACCTGCTAACAGCAAAAGGTACTCTTTCCAGCAATGGAACAAAAGGAAATCCGGTCTTGCAGGCTGACTTGTTTGGGGATTGGCGTGAAGAAATTATCTGGAGAACAGATGACAGCAATGCATTAAGAGTCTACATGACCACCGAAGATACGGATCATCGCATATATACGCTGATGCACGACCCTCAATACAGAATGTCGATTGCTTGGCAAAATGTCGGCTATAATCAGCCACCGCATCCAAGCTATTTCTTAGGGGAGGGTATGTCAAAACCTTCTGCACCTAGTATTGATGTGGTTAAACGAGCAGATGTTACCGCACCTGAAACGATTCATGAAATTGATGGTGAAAAGAACAACGACTGGTACCGTGAACCCGTCAAGGTTAATTTTACTGCGGATGATAGCAATTCTGGAGTAGAAGCAACGTATTATACGCTAAATAATGAGGAAGTAAAAACAGGTAACTCTGTTACGATTGAGAAGGATGGAAAGCATTCTCTGACCTATTGGAGTAAGGACAAAGTAGGAAATGAAGAGGCGAAAAAGACTATTAAAATCAATCTTGACCAAACAGCTCCTGAGATTACTTTTTCTGTAAAAGATGGAACAGAATTTGGAGTAAATCAGCTTGTAACTATTTCTTCTAAAGCTGAAGATAAACTATCCAGAGTAGATTCCTCAACAAACGTGGAAATCTCAAAACGGGCCTACCAGCTTAGCTTAGGGGCTAATTCTTTTTCCGCCAACGCGGCTGATTTGGCTGGCAACAGTTCCGAGGAAACGATCAGTGTTATGATAACAGTTAATTATGACAGCCTTGGTGAATTAACAGGGCAGTTCCTGAAAGAAAGCGGGGCTGAAGATAAACTACAACCCTTCATTTCCAAACTAACTGCTGCAAAAGACTCAGAGGCGAAAGGAAATATAAAAGTAAGAAATGGACAGCTCGGCGCCTATGTGAACCAAGTAAAAGCTCAAAGTGGCAAAGCTTTAACAGAGGAGCAGGGGCAAGTTTTAATTGAATTGGTACAATCTTTAATGGAATAAAAGTAATTTAGAACGAACTTACCTCATCTATGTTTGGCACAATTAAGGGGAACGTCTCGAAATTACAGTCCGCAATACCACTTATTTCAAGAGAAGATGTTTGCGTATTATGCAAGCATCTTTTTTTGAGATTTCTATTCAAGGTAAATTTCAAGTATGAGGGTGAAAGGTGTACTGAATTTTATAAAGTCGACGATAAACTATTCATTACTTTTGCAGGTGATCGGCAAGCTATGGGTAAGTTGCCCTAACAACTTTGAGACTTGATGAAACAAAATTCCCATTTAAGGCTAATCTATCAATCTTTGTTCTTAAGGATAGGTATAAGACTAACTTACCATTTTGTCTATTTACAAAACTTTCACAATAGCGTTACAAATATTAAATAATTCTTGTCTAACATGTTAGTTGAATACAGAGGAGGGCTAAAAATGAAAGATTCTAACCAAAGTTCAGAAAAGTTTGATCGCAGAAGTTTTTTAAAGAAATCAGGAAAAGGCGTAGGGATTGCGCTTGGTGCTTCAATTATCAATACATTCCCAGTGAATTTCGCATCCGCACAGTCTAACAAGTTATCGTATCCTTTTACTCTAGGAGTAGCATCAGGTGATCCATTGCCAGATGGTGTGGTTTTATGGACAAGGCTTGCACCAGATCCACTAAACGGAGGCGGTATGCCTTCCCATCCTTATCCAGTACAATGGGAAATTTCCATCGATGAAGATTTTAAAAAAGTCGTCAAAAGAGGAACAGAGGTTTCGAAGCCTCAGCTTGGTCATTCTGTGCATGTTGAGGTAGATGGTCTAACACCTTCAACATGGTATTACTATCGTTTTAAGTCACGCTCTGAAATCAGCCCTGTAGGCCGAACTAAGACAACACCTGCCTTTGATAGTCATGTAGATGAACTGGTATTTGCGTTTGCTTCTTGCCAAAATTGGCCAACCGGGTATTACACAGCTTATCAACATATGGCAAAAGATGACCTGGATTTGGTTATCCATTTAGGGGACTATATTTATGAAGGTAGACATAACTCTAGCGGTGTACGGCCAATTGATAAGGATTTTCCTGAAATTTACACGATTGACGATTATCGCAACCGTTATGCTTTATATAAGTTAGACAGTGATCTCCAAGCTGCCCATGCCAATTTCCCATGGCTTGTTACGTTAGATGATCATGAAGTGGATAATAACTGGGCGGGAGATCTTCCCCAAGACCCGAATAAGCAGTCTAAAGAAGATTTCCTAAAGCGAAGAGCTGTTGCTTTTCAAGCATATTACGAACATATGCCGTTACGCCGTTCTTCCTATCCAAATAGTAGCAGTATGCAAATATACAGACGGACAACTTATGGTAATTTAGTTGATTTTAATCTTCTTGACACTCGTCAGTACAGAGATGACCAAGCTGATGGAGATGGTTGGGGACCTCCAACTCCTGAATCTATGGATCCTTCTAGAACTATACTCGGTGAAAAGCAGGAGAATTGGTTATTAGATGGTCTGGTTGCATCCAGTACAAAATGGAAGGTTCTTGCACAACAAGTATTTTTCGCTCGACGAGATTATGGATTTGGTCCCGATGCTGAACGATATGGAATGGATTCGTGGGATGGCTACCCTGCTGCACGCCAACGAATTGTCGATCATATAAGTGAGAACAACATTTCGAATACTGTTGTACTAACAGGTGATGTTCACTCAAGTTGGGCAAATGAAGTAAAAACAAACTTTGATGATAGTAACTCCAAGAATGTTGCAGTTGAGTTTGTCGGAACGTCCATTACCTCTGGTGGTGACGGATCTGACCAAAGAGATGATACAGCACAAATTCTTCAAGAAAATCCACATATTAAATTCTTTAGTAACCAACGTGGTTATGTTCGTTGCAAATTAACCCAACAAAAATGGCAAACGGACTATATGGTTGTTCCATTTGTATCTAAACCAGGTGCACCAATAGAAACACGTACTTCATTCATTGTGGAAGATGGAAAATCAAGTTTGCAGCAAGTAGGGAAAGAGGTAGCTACTCCAGTTTAATAATTGATTTATCAATATCTTTTTAATTACTAGTACTCTGTCATTTTTTATTAATCATTTTTTAAAGTCAGGAATTCCTTAAAATTTACAGATGGGTTTCTTATGAAAATGGTGCAGTTAAATTAATTGAAGGTTTAGGTTTTACACTGAACAACAACAACCTACAATGATTAAAGAGGGAAAATTACTCGATTAACGATGAGCAGCACTGAATAAATGAGTCATAGTTAAAAGGCATTGTTAAAAGTAATAATGCCTTTTTTGCTATTATTATTTTAGAATGGAGCATGACCATGTGGATATTAATAGAAGTTTTGGTACGAATATTACTGGAACAAGTACAGACGCTAAAAACATTACAATAGACATTTTAAAGAAATATTATTTAATAGCAGAGTAAAGGCAGGGAATTTATTTATAAATATAATTTTAAAATATAAGATGGGACCTAAATGAGTGAATAGAACAATATTGATTAGGGAATTCAACGAGTGTATGCTTTTCGAACTTGAAGATTTAAAATCCCTATCTTTCTCTATTGGAACTATCACCTGAAAAACAATTGATTTAGTAAAGTAGGTAATTGAATCTATCCTAACGGCTATATATAGAATACCCGCCAACATTTTCAATCAAGTTTGTAGCATGTTTCCCATCCAAATCAGCGATCCATAAATCACCTGATTCTGATGCGATATCTGTTTTTCTTATCCACGAAATTTTATTAATTTTCGGAAAGTAGTCAGGTTCATAATCACCAACACCTTCTAGCGGTGTCGTTACTTTTGTAGTTTTGTTCTTCGTGATGTCTATTGAATATAAAGAAGGTTTTGGTCGTTTATTCGAATCATTTGACCAATCGCTTTCCTTCACCCTTGAAACAATAACTGACTGATCATTTAGCCAGGTAAATCCCAACTCTGCAAAGTTTGGAGGTGTAAGTTTTAAAGACTTAAAACTAGGCAGTTCTGTAATCTTCATATCCTTATTTTTAAACCCAAATACAATTCTCCCGCCTCCAGCGATATATCCTAAAAGATTTTTTTGAAAGGCCCATTTAGGGTTGTCCAAATGAAGGATAACTTCGTCTACCACTTCAAAATCTTTACCATCCATAGAGATAACACACAATATGTTGCTATCCATCGACCATGAAGCGGTTGGACTAACGATAAAGGATATCCATTTCTGATCAGGTGAAAACTCAAAAGAACTTGCGTAGATAGAAAGAATTTTCACATCCCCTTTTGACAATTCATTTGGGATAACAAAGAATGATTTTGCATTTTTTGTTTTATCGATATGCTTTTTAAAATCGTTTAATGAAATTTTATAAAGGATCGGATTTGTCCAGCCATCTGGCTTTTTGGTCGATCCAGTCGAAGCAATAAAGCCTTTACCATCTGGCATCCAATTATAATCAGCCACCCCTGATGCAGCATCAAAGTAACGGTTCAAGTCTGAAACATGTAATCCGCCTTCCATTTGAAAAGCAAGGATGTTTTCGTTAGGAGACCATTTAGGATTGTTGCCGCTGTAGTTAATCTTTCGATGTTCTTTTGAATCAATGTTATAAACCCATAACCCTAAGTGGACCTGTTCGTCACCTTCTACAAGACCTTCTTTTTGATAAGATATCCACTTGCCATCATAGGACCATTGTGGAGGATAGGAAGCTGCGACATCTGTAATTTTTTCTTCGGTCCCGTTGATCTTTGTCCATAAGAATCCTTCTCTTATGAAAGCTACCTTAAATTGATTATTTATTGCTTCGGCCTTAATTAAAACCGGAAAAGCTAGGATAATAAAAGCTAAAATAATTATTAAATATCTTTTGTGCATTTCTCTCACATCCATTTCTTATGTGTCCTTATTATCGGCAACGGTGAATGTGATTATGAAAACCTTTAAACAACTTGTAGCATAGCAACTCGATATACCCATATACTACTGAAGAACTTAGGAGGATGTAATGTCAAACAAGTCGCTTGTCTTTACAGATGGGGGATCTGCAGGGCATGTTACACCCCCTTTGCATCTGTCCCAGTGATCGTTGCAGCAAATCACTATGTACACCTATTTTTATTCATGAAAGTGATATGACACCAGGATTAGCAAATAGAATCTCGCAGAAATTTGCTACGAAAATTTTCACTTCCTTTGAAGAGGCCGTGAAGAATTTTCATAAAAACAATACGAAAAGACTGCAGGCATTTATGAATACCTGCAGTCTTTTCGTATTGTTTATGATGTTTTTTTCAATGGGAAAATATTATCATCTGATTGATTTTTGATTTTTTTTCGATATACGATTTTGGATAATGTGATACTAAATTCATATAAAACGAATAGTGGTACGATAACCAATATATCTGAAATTATATCAGGTGGAGTTATAAAAATAGCTATAAGGGTCAGTAAAAAATAAGACATCTTTCTAGCTTTTGAAAGAAGCAGCGGATTAATGATACCAATTGAGGTAAGAAACATGACAATTAGTGGAATTTCAAATAATATTCCAAACGGCAGTGTTAAGTTAATCATGAATTTGGAATACTTTTCGGCCGTAAACATGGTTTCAAACTGCCCTTTAGCTAAGGATAATAAAAAGTTAAGTACAATTGGATACACAACAAAATACCCAAATGATAGTCCTGTTATAAACAAAGTAAACAATCCAGGAATGTAGGCTAATGTTGTTTTTCGTTCTTTTTCAGTTAGTGCTGGTTTTACAAATAACCACGCTTGATAAGCAGCAATTGGAATGGTCAGTGCAATCGCAATCACTCCTGAAATCATAAAATATACCCAAAGGATTTCACTCGGTCCTAATAATGCTAAATCACGATTGAGATCACGGATAAGCCACTCGTAAATTTCCTGCACATAAATGAATGATCCAAATAAAAAAATGATAAAAGCGAGTAATGTAAAAATTAGCCGTTTCCTTAATTCCCCAAGGTGATAAACAAAAGTTAACTCTTTATTTTTCATATAAGGTTCTCCCATTATAAATTAAGAGGAAGATGTAAACACGGAGTTCACATCTTCGACACTCTTACTTAGAATGACCATTATCTTCTTTTTCGTCTGACATTAATTCCTTTGCTGAGCTTTTAAATTCTCTTAATGTATTACCAAATGCACGCCCAATTTCAGGTAACTTAGATGGTCCAAATACGATGAGAGCAATGATTAAAATTAGAATTAAACCAGGTACGCCTATATTTTGTAACATGTTGTTTCCTCCATAATTATTGTTTTTTTATCATAGGGATTGGTAAGAAATATAACCTTTATTTTATTAACTTTTTACCAGTTTTTCTTTATTTTCATTATTTAATGGTAAAGGATTCATACTTTGATCATTCGCTGTTAAATCAATTCCATAGTCCTTAGCGAAAACCATATGTGTTTCAACAAGTACACCCTCCTTATTTTCATCTAAATTAAATACTCTCGCTCCACGTAGTCTATTTCTATCAGCACCAGAAAGACCGTACGTACCGAAACCAGTGTTACCAGCATACCCAAGCAGAATTCCATAATAGTTGCCACAATAGGTGTTTATATGATCATGTCCGCAGAAAACTCCTTTAACGTCTCCTCTTTCTAACATAGCTGAAAACAAACCACTGTTTACCGGTCCTGGACATTCATCTTCATTTCGTTCTCCTACTATATTATGCTTTGCAGCTGCAAGATTATGGTTTGTCACTGTTCTACCATCTACACTTCCGTACCACATAAAACGATGTTCCCATAGAGGGATATGAATGAACACGAGTGAAGGTACTTTATAACCGTTTTGCTTCTCCAGTTTTTTTGACTGCTCATAATACCAATTAACTTGATTAAAACGAAGCCAGTCCCAAGTAGGATATCCTTTAAAATCTTGCCCAGCTATTTGTGCTGGAGCATATCTTCCACTATCAAGAAGCCAAAGATTAAACGCTGCTTTTTTGCCTTTTGATTGTCTAATGATGAGGTTCATGTTTCCTGTTCCAGTAAGACCCTTTTCTCCAGGTTCGTTCATATTATATTTGTACTTCATATAGAACTTCAGCATGTCACTCTCATCCATCCCACTCTTGGATGTAGAGTCTTCATCATGATTTCCAAACGTAACCGCCCATTTAATCCCTCTTTTTTCCATTGGTTGAGCTACATTATTTAGGGCTTGTTTCATCTCTAATTCCGTATCACAGCCTCCTGTAATATTGTCACCGTTTAGAACAACAAAATCCGGCTTCTCTGAGTCAAGAACTTTCTCCATAAGTTCAAGTGTTCTACGATCAATTCGTTCATCATCTTGAGTATCATTAAATTGTACGACTTTAAACTTTCCATCTGAGTTGAAGTTAAGCTTAGCATCTTCATTATTTTCAGCATGTACAGTATTAGTAAATAAATCTCCTGGCAATCCAGTAGTCGCAAGCGTTAAAGCGAGTGTACTCATGCCTCCTATTTTTATAAAACTCCTTCTGTCTAACCCTTTGTTTGGATCCTGATTACTCATTAAAAAAACCTCCAATTTTTTATATATAATTGATAGAGCTTAACAATAGATAGGGGTAATAGTAAGGGAGAAAACTTGAAGTTATGCAATGCAAACATTCATTAATTAAAATTGAGATGATGCGACTATTCCCGTTAGCTACATTTTGATCATAGTATAAAAATATTGATAGATTATTAATCATGCGAGAAAGGTAAGTAAAGAAAACAAAGAAATAGCAGAAAACAAAAAAACCAAAGAAAACGACACAAATAGCCTTCCTAAGAGAAAATACTTAGATTTTATAGGAGAAAAGATAGATGAAAAGGTTGTTTTTTGCTTTTGTTTTACTTTTCATTTTTGTTTAATTTACAAAAGTTAATATTTTCGTAGTCTTTATTTTATATTCAGATCTTATACTAGATTGAAACAAAACAAATCAAAACTGTGGATGCTTGGGAGGACTATATGAGTAAGTCTTTAATTACAGAAAGGTATCGAGCAATAATAAGAGAACTTGAGATAAAAAATAAAATTAGTGTAGTAGATTTAGCAACAAAATTAAACGTAACACCTGAAACGATTCGAAAAGATTTAAGTGCGCTTGAAGATAAAAAGAAATTACGGAGAATCCATGGTGGTGCTATTCAATATTTTGGGTTGATTAAAGAGCCTCATTTTAATAAAAAAGTCAGCATTTCTCATAATCAAAAAAAATCGATAGGAGAAGTTGCCGCATCTTTCATTATGAATGGTGAAACAGTTGTACTAGATGTGGGATCTACAACCTTGCATATTGCATATTCGATTAAAAATGTGAAAAATGTCACGATTGTAACCAACTCTTTAGCGGTAGCCGAAATATTAAATAATAAATTAGAAAATCAATTATTTGATGGAAAAGTAATTGTACTTGGAGGTACGACTAATCCGCTGCAGCGTTCAATCAGTGGATCAATAACCAATCTTTTATTAGAACACTTTTATTTTGATAAAGCTTTTATTTCATGTGGAGGAATCAACAGGGATGGAATATGTGATTTCAATATTGATGAAGCAGCTGCATCTACTATTATGATGAAGAGATCGAAACAAGTTTATGTTGTTGCTGACTCTTCCAAAATTAATCAGAGGGCTTTTTTTCATATAGGGTCATTCTCATCAATTGATTGTGTCATTACTGATCAAGAAATGCCCTTAGATTGGTCTAAAGATGCTTTGCTTAGGGGCCTAGATTGGATAAAAGCAGGTGACATGAATGAGAATTGATTACCATGTACATCTTGAAGAAGGTCCTTATTCATTTAGATGGTTAGAAAAAACCTATCATAACCTTCTTCAAGGACAACCATCAACAGAAAATAAGCATTCTAAACAATGGCTCAGTGAATCATTACAAAGGTTGACAGAAAGAGTGACAAAAGGTGCATACAATCCCCTTTGGCTTGATCTATATCTAGAGAATGCGAAAAAGAAAGGAATAAAAGAAATAGGGATTGTTGATCATCTGTATCGCTTTACAGATTGTAGAAAGTACTTCGAAAAAAATATTTTGCTCGATGGAAGTCGGATCGGAACGATACAAAAACAATGGTTAGATCTTGTTATGACAGAAAGTATGGATCACTTTGTAGAAGCGATTTCAAATAGTAAAGAAAAATGGGCAAAGCATGGCGTACAATTAAAAGTAGGAATAGAAGCTGATTATTTTGAAGATGGTGAAGACGAATTATCTGAATTGCTTAGTAAGCATAATTGGGATTTTATTAATGGGTCTGTTCATTTTGTTAATGGATGGGGATTCGATAATCCTCAAACGAAAGATGAATTTGAAAAATATGATTTAAATGCATTATATGAAAACTTCTTTAGAATAGTTGAAAAAGCAACAAGAAGCGGTTTGTTTGATTTTATTTCTCACTTGGATAATTTAAAAGTCTTCAGATACCGTCCTAATGAAGATAAATTGTTACCCCTTTATAAAAAGATAGTAAAAGCTTTAAAAGAAATGGATGTAGCGACAGAGGTTAATGCAGGCTTATATTACCGTTTCCCGGCAAAAGAAATGTGTCCAAGTGAAACATTTCTAAATTTGTTAATTGAGGGAAATGTTCCATTACTGATTTCCTCTGATGCACATTTCCCAGAGGATTTAGGTGCTTTTATAAATGAAAATATAGAGATGTTGTATCAAAAAGGGGTGAGGCAAATAGCTACCTTCGAAAAAAGAAAACGTATAATGATGCCACTGAGGAATTATAGTCTAAATAATTAGTCACTTTGCTTTCAAACATAGATATGAAAATAAAAAGGAGAGTATTAAATGCAAGAAACAACTTCATTAAAAGACCTTTTACAACGCTTAGAGGAAAAGCTATTAAAACCTGAAGTCCGTTCCTCTATCACCGATTTAGAAGAACTACTTTCCGATGAATTTTTGGAATTTGGTAGCTCTGGAAATATCTATACAAAACAAGATTGCCTCAATGGATTGGCTCTTTCTAAAATGACTCTTCATGATTTTGAACTAAAGCAGCTGTCTGAGGACACAGTGTTAACGACGTATCGTATTTTTAACGAAACCAGAGAACTCCATACTTTGAGAAGCTCAATCTGGAAGTTGACTAGTGGAAAGTGGCAAATGTTTTTTCATCAAGGGACACCTACTAAGGGATAAAGTCGCTAACATAAGATCACTTAAATTCTAATAAACTATATACAAATATTAGAAATAAGTGATACTATAAGAAAAATTAAACGCGATGAAGAGAAGAGTAGGTAAGCTAATTATCTCAAAGAGAGCTCCGGTAGCTGAGAAGGAGTGATAATGGTTTATTGAACCAAGCCTCAGAGCAGCACATCGGAACCTTTGGGGGATGGTGTGACAGGAGCTCCTGTTATAGAGCTAATGTATACGCAATGCATTTGTTCTTTCGTACAGGATCAAGTTCTTGTACATGGATAAGCGCTGCGACATCCAGCTACAGCGCCTAGCCCCGACGCACAGGACGTGCTAGTGCAGTCAATGCGACAGGACGTCGCGTTTTTGACTGCCTCGAGGTCATAAGCCAATTATAAATTGAAGGGAAAACCACCTTCTATTTATAATCGTCTTATGCTTGTCGGGTCTGACCAAGGCGCCTCCGCTTTTGAACGTTGCCGTACTTAATAAGGTTAATAGAGTGATCTATTAACAAACTGGGGTGGTACCACGATTTATAAAATCTCGTCCCCAAGACGTTTGTCTTGGGGGTGGGATTTTTTTTATTGGGCAAAAAATTGATGAGGAGGAATTGCAATGGATATAAAAAAAATAGCAGAGTCATGGAAGTATCCTTCTATTTTATTATTTGGTATAGGTATTTCAAATATTGGAGCATGGATCTATTTTATTGCGTTAAATTTAATTGTTTTTAATATGACTGGGTCAGCTTTTGCTGTTGCGCTCCTCTATATAATTCGGCCCTTGGCTACTTTGGTAACAAATTTTTGGGGTGGTAGTGTGATTGACCGCCTCAATAAAAAATATTTTATGATCGTTCTTGATACCATTCAAGCAGTGCTCATAGGTAGTTTAGCTATTGTTTCTTCTTCCTTATCGATGATTTACCTGCTTGTCTTTTTGATCAGCATGGCTACTTCTCTCTATCGTCCTACTTCAATAACATATCTAACAAAATTAATTCCAACTGAACAAAGACAAAGATTTAATTCTTTACGAAGTTTAATTGATTCTGGAGCTTTCTTTATAGGGCCTGCTGTTACCGGGTTACTATTTGTAATCGGTACACCTACAACTGCTATTATAATTAACGCGATCGCTTTTCTCTTTTCAGCACTTGTAACACTGCTGATGCCGAATCTCGAAAAAAATGGGACTTCTGATACACCAATTAAAAAACTATCTTTCAAACTATTAAAGCAAGATTGGAAAGTAGTTCTAAAATTTAGTCGTCAGCATTTGTATGTAATGACCATTTATTTTTTGTTTAGTGCGTTTATTGTCATGCAGACAGCTTTGGATTCACTTGAAGCAGCATTTTCAAAAGAAATACTATCTTTATCTGATAGTGATTACGGTTTTCTCGTAAGTGTTGCGGGTGCAGGGATTTTGGTAGGAGCGATGATTAATACACTGTTTGCGAAAAAGTTATCTATCTCTCATCTAATTGGTTTGGGTTCCGTAATTGTTTCAGTGGGCTACATCATCTATGCTTTTTCAGATGGTTTTTTGATTGCATCAGTTGGATTTTTTGTCCTATCATGTGCTAATGCATTCGCAAACACTGGGTTTACTACCTTTTATCAAAATAACATACCTGTAGAAGTGATGGGGCGGGTAGGAAGTGCTTATGGACTTGTTGAAGCATTTTTAGTAATTGTTGTGACAGCTGTCTTTGGGATATTAGCGCAACTAGTTTCGATTCAGTTTGTTGTGATTGGCGGAGCATTTATTATGCTGGGATTGACGATTGTTTTGTTTACATTCAATTTTCGATCAATAAAACCTATAAATATAGAGGTTAAAGGATTAGAGACATTTGAGTAAAAAAAGATGAGATTTTACTTGAAATGGAGTGAAAATTTGTTGAACTGCCTTGAATAAACAAGGCAGTTAGATTAGTCAGTCTACAGAGTTTTATAATAAAGGACTGTTGTATGTAGTTCCCCATTAGCTGATTTAGCGAAAAAAGGGATTCGCCCAGCTTCCACAAAACCAATTTTTTGGTACAGTAAATTCGATGAGTCACCTTCTCTTGTATCAAGAACTATAAGAGTTCTTTTTTCTTGGTTTGCTCTTTCTTCAATTTTTTCCATTAACGATCGCCCAATCCCATTACGTCTAAAATGAGGATGTGTCATTAATTTTGCTACTTCGGCTCTATGGCTTCCATTCTCTTTGGTGGATAGATGCAGCTGGACACTGCCAACTATCTCGTTGTTTAATTTAGCAATATATAAAATCACTTCGGGTTTTAAAAGTGTGTGCCAATAGTTTTCTGCCTCCGGTAGCTTCATAGGAGGTAGAAATCCAATAGATGCTCCGTCTTCAACGACCCTTACTAATAGTTCTGAAAGTGAAGTTATATGTTCTCCAATTGAGGTTATTTCTTCGACTTTTAGCTCATTTAACAATAAAAACACCATCCATCCTAATATGATCATAAGTATTTCGATTAAAGAGTACTAAATTCCTTTTCTAGTAAAAATTCAACATAAAGTTAGTCGAAAGTATTTACACTAATACTATTTGAGTGTTCTATCGGTTGTTAGAATCCCCTATTAATACAGGGAGTGTGCCACATCAATAAACCGTTTTAACCCAACACTTAGTTGTTTTTCATTAGCATAGGAATAGCTTAAACGAATCCATGATGATCGTTGTTTTAATGGATCACAAACCTGACCTGGCACAAAGGATATAGACTGCTCGATGCTTTTTGTTAATAATAATTCAGTTGAGATTTTTTCAGGGAGCTGTACCCACAAATTTAGGCCGCCTTTTGGGCTGGTCCATTTCCAGTCTGTTACAGCAAGTTCATCTTCCATGATTTCTTTACGAATTTCTAGGGCGATGCGAAGTTTCTCCAAGTGTTGCTGGAGTCTAAGTGATGAAAAGTAATGGAGAAAAATCTTTTGATTGAGAAGTGGTGAGCCATTATCTGTTAAAGATTTCACTGTTATAAGTGAATTCATTAGTGATGATTGACAAATTACAGTCGCAATTCTCAAACCAGGTGAAATATATTTTGAAAAACTCCGGATATAAATGACAGAGCCTGCAGAATCGTATGTGTAAATTGGAGGTGGAGGGTCTTGATCAAAATAAATATCATGATAGGCGTCATCCTCAATTAAAAGACACCGATTTTGCTCAGCTAATTCTACTAATTGTTTGCGCTGCTTGATTGGAACCGTATAGCCGGTAGGGTTATGGAATGTTGGATTGAGATAAAAAAGACGAGGTTTATATTGTTTCATATAGTGCTCTACCTGTTCTAAATCGTACCCGTATGGGTGAATATCTACCGTTACAATATGTGCTCCTTGAGCTCTAAAAATATCAATTGCAGCACTATAGCTTGGTCGTTCAAATAAAACGGTGTCTCTCGGTTTAATGAAAGCTTGAGAGATTAAGTGTATAGCTTGCTGTGAGCCAGAAGTGATTAGCAAGTCATTTGCACTAAGGTGAGTTTTGTAGTGGTTAATAAAGTATTGAGTTAATCGTTCACGAAGCTCTAAATCACCTTGCACAGTTGAGTAGGTTGCAAGCACTTTTGGATAAAGATCAAACACTTTTTTTACGTAATCTGAAAAGTAGTGATTAGGCAACAGGTTTGGATCGAGTAATGCCTGAGAGAAATGATAGGTAACTGGTGCTTGATGAATTTCAGATAAATGGTTTTTTTGAACGTAAGCCGATACAATTGGATTGTCAGGATATTCAAGACTTTTCGTCATATTTGACTGAACATAATAGCCGGATTTGTCCTTTGAATAAACTTTGTCATGCTGTTTCAACAATTGATAAGCCTTTAAAACTGTTAATCGATGAACATTCATTTCAGCTGCTAATTGCCGGATGGAGGGAAGTTTATCTTGCTCTTTCCATTCATTACGCTGAATTCGGTTTAATACATAATCATAAACTTGCTTGAAAAGGTAATCATCTTTCATCGCGTTGCTCACTTCAATCCCCCCTGTTAAAACGATTTTAACACGAGTCTTTCCATTCTGTTCTACCTTTTTTAAACTGTTCTATCTCCTTCCTTTTATGATTGAGAAGAAAAGGAGGAGTACACTTGGTTGTTGTTAATTATTTACTCATGTGTTTGATTTTTGGAACGACATTTCTTGCGATAAAAATTGGTGTTGATGCAGGAGTCCCTCCGTTTTTTTCAGCAGGACTTCGGTTTTTTATTGCAGGTTTGCTGCTGTTTTCTTTCATGGTATGGAGAAGAAAAACGACGATAACACTTTTTTTTTGGAAAGAGATGTTTTTTACAGGTATAGGCTTAACCTTTGGAACTTTTGCCACATTGTACTGGGCAGAACAGTATGTGACCTCAGGGATTGCAGCTATTTTATCTGCAACAGGTCCGATGATGATTATGTTGATTCAGACTTTTGTATTGAAGCAAAGGGGAAGTCGAACAGCTATCATTGGTTGTGTTGTAGGGGTCATTGGTGTGACGTTGCTAATTTTACCTAGTTTTTCAATCGTGATTAATCCCTACTGGATGATTGGTTGTATTGCCATTATTATCGGAGAAGTTTTTTACGCATCTGGGACAATTTATACGAAGCATGTTATTCAAACATTTCAAACAGTCTCACCAATTGCATTAAATGCAGCACAAATGATGCATGGTGGAATTTTATTATTAATCCTATCATTTTTTACTGAGAACATTGAGTTTGAGTCTATTATTACCAAAAGTTCAATTGGCTCCCTTATTTATTTGATTATTTTCGGCTCAATGGTGGGGCATAGTCTATACTATTGGCTTGTCACAAAGACGAATCCTGTATTTCCGTCTACCTGGCTTTACATTTCACCATTAATTGCGGTTGTACTAGGAGTGATCTACTATCATGAATATTTTTCATGGTTAACAGGGATTGGTGCTCTAACAATTATTGTGGGAACTCTTTTAGTCAATTTCGAAACTTTACGAGGTTTGCTAAGGGGAAAGAGTTCTCACATTCAGGATGTGGAAAAATTAGCTGAATAGACTCGATTAGAAATACAAAAGCTATAAAAAAGGAGTTGTGCACTATGGAAGAAAATAATAAAACGAATTACTTAACACCGGTAACTAATAAAAAACAATTTACCATTCAAACGGACGGTACTTCACCAAATCAAAAAAGCATTCCGGGAGATTCAGTTGATGAACATAAAAATTTAGAAGTAGCAAATGCGATTATAAGTGGCGATGAAATAAAACAGCAGAATGAGAATCTTTAGATCAACGGAATAATAACAAAGCAAAAGGAGTTGCTAAGGCAACTCCTTTTTCCTAGCAACAAACTCAAGGTTGGGTTGATATGCTTTTGTGTATGACTCAGGGTGTTTTCATCATAATCCTCCACATAGAAGAATTGATTACATAAACTTGGTACAAAAGGCACTAAAAACAAGCGGTTAGAGCCCTTACATAAAAGCTCTATACTTGTCTTACTAAATATTTTCTTTTAACTATTTATAGAAATATATAATAACACTTAGTATAATAAGTATATGTTATGTTATTAATTGTTAAGGGTGAGCGAAAATTAAAAACGAACCATTGTATCAGCAGATAAAAAATAAAATAAAAGAACAAATTCAAACAGGGAAATTACGTGTGGGAGATCGTGTGCCCTCTGAAAAAGAATTAACCGAGCAATTTCATGTTAGCCAAATTACCACTAAAAATGCTTTAGGAGGTCTTGCTGAAGAGGGAATTGTTGTAAGGAAAAAGGGGAAAGGCACGTTTGTATGTGAGAGTAACCTAACGAATACAAACGGTGTGAAACTAGCTAAACTTAAAGGGCTGATTGGTTTAATTCTTCCTAGTATGAAGACGAAAATTGAACAGGAATTTGTTAATCATATTGAAAAATATGTATCTAAAAATGGGTTTAACTTATTGATAAAAATAACGAGGGAATCACAATTTGAAGAGGCAGATGCTATTGAGATGTTTCGAAAAATAGGTGTCGTGGGAATGATCATTTTTCCTACAGAAAAAGAAACATATAACGAAGCAGTTCTTAGACTAACTTTAGAAAAATTCCCATTTGTTTTAATTGATAGGTATATGAATAATATAAGAACCTATAGTGTATCTTCTGAAAATGAAAAAGGAACCTATGAGGCAATTTCTTATTTACTAGATAAAGGTCACAAAGATATTGGACTTGTTACACCAATCATAACGAACACAGTAACTGAAGAACGACTCCGTGGTTTTGAAGATGCATTTTCGAAGCGAAATATAACTATTAATAAAAATTTAAGGTCTGTATTGAATTTTAGAGATATATCAGAATATGAAACACCAGTAATAATTAAGGATTTCATAGAGTCTAAACAAGAAATTACTGCAGTTTTTACAATGAATGCAGAACTAGCGATGTATACAAATCTAGCAATAAGAGAAATTAGGAAAAAGACTGCACGTAACATAGAACTTGTTTCTTTTGATTTTTCCGGAATAACGGGTGTGTCATATGTTCAACAAAACATTAATGAATGTAGTAAACAAACAGTGAGATTAATAAAAGAACAAATAGAAAGTGAATATGACCCGAAAAGAATATTTGTGCCAGTAAAATTAATTATAAAAGCAGATGAGGAAAGTTTAGAAGTAGTAAATTGATATCTTGAATTTGATAATATCCCTATGCATGAGACAGGAAATTCCTGTCAGATACATGGGTTTTTTTATTTTAAGAAATTTGTACTCTTCTATTTAATGTAAATAAAAGAACCGCTAATCACTTAATATAAAAAGTATAATTTATACTAAATTTAGTATACTATTTCAGGTTTGTTTATTGTAAAATTCAGAATGTAAGCACTTTCTTTTAATGAATCTATCTGAAATTAAATAAGTACCTAATATTTTAATAAAGTTAGACAAAGGAGACATATGAAATGAAAAGTATAAAAATCCCAAGAAGCGAATATCCACGCCCGCAATTTGAAAGAGCAGAGTGGATGAATCTAAACGGTGAGTGGAATTTCAAATTTGATAAAGAAGCTAAAGGTGAAAAGGAACAATGGTACAAAGAAACAAATTTTGATAAAAAAATAGTTGTTCCTTTCACATATGAAACAAAATTAAGTGGAATTGGAGAGGAAACATTCTGTCCGAATATATGGTACCAAAGATCCATAACAATACCTAGTGAGTATGAAGATAAAGACGTCGTACTTCATTTTCAAGCAGCTGATTACATAACAAAGTTATGGGTGAACGGAATATTTGTTGGTGAGCATAAAGGAGGTCAGATTGCATTCTCTTTTAATATTACTGATTATACAAAAAAATCTGATTCCCTAAACATTGTGGTAAAGATTGAAGATAGCCAGAGCTGTTTTCAACCACGTGGAAAACAAAGGTGGTTAGATAGTAGTTATGAATGCTGGTATGTCCAAACAACTGGGATTTGGCAAACTGTATGGCTTGAGTTTTTAAATGAAGTAAATGTTCAAGCTGTTAAAATAACGCCTGATATTGATACCGAATCAGTTGAATTTACCTATGAAGTTTCAGGGGATATTAATCAACCATTAGTCATAAGAACTTCGATAACTTTTGAAGGGCAGCCGATAAAAGCATTTGATCTAACAGTTAACCGCCCAAATCATACAATCAAGACGAATATTGCAAGTGAGTTTCACCATTGGAGAGTTGTCCAATGGAGTCCTCAAGCACCTAATTTGTATGATGTAGAATTTACTTTATACAGGGATGGAAAGGCTATAGATAAAGTACAGTCATACTTTGGTATGAGAAAGATTTCTGTAGAAAACGGTAATGTACTACTTAACAATATTCCTCTATACCAAAAGCTTATTCTGGACCAAGGATATTGGGAAGAGTCACATTTAACCCCACCTACTGATAAAGCAATCATTGATGATATTGAGAAAACATTAGAAATGGGCTTTAACGGGGTTAGAAAACATATGAAGGTTGAAGATCAACGATTCCTTTATTGGGCTGATAAAAAAGGACTCCTCGTTTGGTCTGAAATGGCTGCAACTTACGAGTTTTCTGATGAGGCTGTTCAAAACTTTACAGAAGAGTGGATTGAGGTAGTTAAACAACACTATAACCACCCAAGTATCATTACATGGACCCCATTTAATGAATCTTGGGGTGTGAAAAATATTTATACAGATCGTAAGCAACAAAATTTTACAGAGGGAATTTATCATCTTACAAAAGCAATAGATAGCATGAGACCGGTTATTGTGAACGATGGTTGGGAGCATACAGTATCAGACATTATCACTTTACATGACTATGTAGAATATGGTGATGAATTCTTGACTCGCTATGCAAGTAAAGACAAGGTTGTTAGCAATGATATTGCCTTTAATAATTTTAAACATGCGATGGCACAAGGCTATGAATATAAAGGACAGCCAATCATCATAAGTGAATATGGCGGTATTGCATTTAATTCAGAAAAAGGATGGGGATATGGGAATCAGGTAAAGAGTGAGGAAGATTTCCTACATCGCTATGAATCTATTACTCAAGCAATTAAAGATACTCCATATATAAGCGGATTCTGTTACACACAAATTACAGATGTACAGCAAGAGGTGAATGGACTACTGAATGAAGATAGAACCCCTAAGGTTGAATTAAAGAAGATTAAGGACATTAATTGTAAATAATTGATTGTAACGAAAAGGAGAATTATATGACGTTTCGACAAGAGTATCCTCGCCCACAATTAAAGAGAAAAGACTGGTTAAATTTAAATGGTGAATGGGATTTTGAATTTGATGATTTGAATATAGGATTAGAAGAAAAATGGTTTAAAAAAAACAGAGAGTTCAAACAAAAAATAAATGTTCCTTTTGCATATCAAACAAAACTTAGCGGAATTGACGATCCTACTTTTCACGATTGGGTGTGGTATAGTCGTGAATTCGAAGTTCCAGAGTCGATGAATGGCAAGCAAATCGTATTGCATTTTGGTGCTGTAGACTATCGGGCAATGGTGTACATCAATGAAAAGCTAGTGGGTTCTCATGAAGGTGGTCACACATCCTTTTCATTCGATATATCAAACTATCTACAAGATGGAAAGCAATCACTTGTAGTAAGAGTTGAAGATCCTTCTACAGATGAAACCATTCCTAGAGGAAAGCAATACTGGATTGAAGAATCAGCAGCGATTTGGTATACAAGGACTACTGGTATTTGGCAAACTGTATGGTTGGAAGCAGTGAACAAAACTCATATAAATAAGGTTAGGTTCACACCAGATATAGACAAAGGTGATATTCATATTGATTTTGAAATTTCAGGAGACTATCTAAATAAAGATGTAGAATTTGATATCACCTTTAATGGAGAAAGTGTAGCAAGTGAAACGTTAAAAGTACATGAAGTTTATACGAAACGTTCTATTAATCTCTATAATCAAAAAATTTTTAGAACGGGCTTCCACCATGTCGGATGGAATTGGACACCGGAAAATCCGAATTTATTCGACGTTGTGATTCGTTTAAAAGAAGAAGATAGGCTTATTGATGAAATTAATTCTTATTTTGGTATGAGAAAAATTCATACAGAAAACGGAATGGTTTATTTAAACAACAAACCTTATTATCAAAAATTAGTCCTGGATCAAGGGTATTGGCCGGAAGGCTTGTTAACGGCTCCTACTGATCTAGATTTAAAGAAAGATATCGAATTGTCTAAAGAAATGGGCTTTAATGGTTGTCGAAAACATCAGAAGGTTGAAGATCCTCGCTTTCTTTATTGGGCAGATCAACTAGGGTTCTTAGTATGGGGGGAATGTGCTGCATCTCCATCGTATAGTGAAGACGCTGTTGCCCGTTTAACAAAGGAATGGATTGAGATCATTGATCGTGACTACAATCATCCATGTATTGTGACATGGGTACCCATAAACGAAAGTTGGGGTGTTCCATTAATTTGCAATAATGATCAACAAAAGCACCATTCGTTAGCAATGTATCATTTAATCCATTCACTTGATACAACACGATTAGTTATATCAAATGATGGTTGGGAATTAACGAAGACAGATATCTGTGCAATTCATAACTATAATCATGGACAAAAAGATGAAGTTGAAAAATACAACGCCTTTCGGATTGATCTATCAACTACTGAAGAATTACTATATTCACGACCAAACGGTAAAAGGATTTATACTGAAGGATTCTCACATGAGGGTGAACCTATTCTTTTAACGGAGTTTGGGGGTATTGGCTTTAAAGTAGGGGATGAAAGTGGGTGGGGCTATACATCTGTTACAAATGAAGAAGATTATCTAAGCGATTATGAACGAGTAATGAAAGCAGTATATGAATCTAGTTCATTACATGGTTTCTGTTATACACAATTAACAGATGTAGAACAGGAAATTAACGGTATTTTGACGTATGATCGTAAACCGAAATGTGATTTGAATAAAATAAAGGACATTAATAATAGGTGGCATGCACAAGTTGTAAAGTAAAAACTATTTATATTCTTGTAATTAAAGAAAATTAATAGCAAATTGAATACAGTCGTATGTACCCATTCAGTTATAAACACATTATTCCTTTAGTTAGTAGAAGCAATAAATAAGTGTGTGATCTCTTTTGACTGGAACTCTATTGTTTTTCAGTCAAGGGATTCAAATATAGTAGGATAGTTTTAGAGAGATAGGTAGAAAAATGAAAACGCTTTAACTATTGAGAGGAGGAATTAGAAGTTTAAACGGTTTATGTCAAATAACATTGAAAATCGGGGGTATAAAAATGAAGAAAAAAACAGCTTTAATGTTCTCATTACTATTTATATTCATCTTTGCATTAGCAGGGTGTAGCTCATCAGGTTCATCAAAAAATGAAATTGTCTATTGGAATCCTTTTACAGGGCCAGATGGTGAAAATATGAAGCAAATAGTGGATGCATATAATAAGACAGACCCAGAAATGAAGATTAAAAACGTATCAATTGGTGCGGATGATATGTACACAAAAATCCCGACCGTTGTAAATTCAGGAAAAGGTATTCCTGATTTAACAGTAGTCCATGCTGAAAGAATTAAAATGTTTAAGGAAAATGATATGCTTTCTACTTTTGATGATCAGCTAGATAGTCACCCTGAGATTAAGGCAGGAAATTATGTGCCAGCTGGATGGAATATTGGTGAATTAGATGGAAGTAGATACAGCGTTCCTTTAGATGTACACAGTTTTGTTATGTATTATAATAAAGAACTTGTTGAAAAATATGGTCCAAATGCTCTAGAAGATAATGTCATAACATTTGATGAAATGAGAGAAATGGGTGAATTATCGACTAAAGATGGTATTAAGCCTATGGGTATAACTTGGACTAGACCGATTTTCTTATCTATATACCATCAATTAGGCGGCGACATCACAAACGATGGTGAGACACCAACACTTAATACACCTGAAGCAGTTGAAACGTTAGAATTATTAAAGTCATTTGTAGACGATAAGCTTACACAAAAAGATGGTGAAGATCCAGGTCAGCTATTTAGAACAGGAAAAGCAATCTTCTATCCAGAAGGGATTTGGATGCAGAATAGCTTGAATGAATCTAAAGATTTAAATTGGGGATTAACTAACTTTCCTCAAGTTTCACCTGATAAAATTGTCAACTGGACCTCCTCTCACCAATTCGTTATGTTAAAAAGCGAAGAGAGATCTGAAGAGAAAACAGAAGGCATTATGAAATTTCTTGATTATGTAAGAGAGAATTCTTTACCTTGGGCTGAAGCTGGACAAAATCCAGCAGCATTAGAAACACTGGATGATCCAAAATATCAAGATCTACCACAATCGTTTTTACTTAAAGATCCAGAACTACAAAAATCACTAAAAATCTTTGATTATAAATACAATGGATTTGTAGTTGATGAAATTGATAAGCTTGTTGGTGATGCAATTTTCGGTAAATTAGAAATTGAAAAAGGACTAGAAGCAGCTCAAAAAGCAGTTGAAGATAAAGTGAATACTAAAGCCAAAGAATAATAAACTACTAGTTCGTAAATAGGAGTTTAGCTACCCTGATATAAATGAAACTATGGAGGATTCCTATTATTATGAAAAATAGGAGTTCTCTCTCTATTCGATAAAAAGAGAATAGGAGTTAACTAGTATGAATAATTTAGGTGTGAATAAAAAAGCTAATTTGTCTCCATCGTTAATAAATAGTCCAAGTTCAGGAAAAGGATTTAATATATCTCCCTATATATACATTGGTCCTCATTTAGTGTTGTTTTTAATATTTTTCTTGATGCCCACTTTATATGGTGTTTACATTTCATTTACTAACTGGGATCTAATTAGTGAACCCGAATTTGTAGGGTTAGCCAACTATAAAGAGTTATTATTTAATCAAGAATCTTTATTTTACGATCAACTTCGTACAGGTTTGTTTAATACATTTAAATTTGTACTTTTTACTGTACCTGCTTGTATTGCTGTTCCTTTACTCTTAGCTGCGGGTCTTAATGCGAAACCAAAAGGAATGAAATTTTTCCAGGCATTATTTTATGCGCCAACATTGTTTTCAGTTTCAGCAGTTATGATTATCTTTACGATGCTATTTCATGTTTCATACGGACCAATTAATCATTTTTTTGATACTGATACAAACTGGGTAGCTACTCAGCCTTACGCTTGGTTTACATTAGTTATTGTAACGGTGTGGTGGAGTATAGGAGCGAATATGATCATATACCAGGCTGCACTTAACGGGATATCTAAAGATTTATATGAAGCAGCCTCAATAGATGGAGCAGGAAGTATTCAAAAGTTCTTTAAAATCACTCTTCCAAGCATAAAGGCTCAATTATTATATACAGTAGTTATCACTACAATCGCTCAGTTTAACGTATATGGACAACCGCTAATGTTAACTAAAGGCGGACCAAGTAGTTCTACCTCAGTTTTATTAATGTATATCCAAGAGAATGCATTTGGTTCTGGAATATCTATTGCGGGAATTGCTTCTGCGATGGCTGTTATATTAGGGTTATGTATTATGGTCGTATCTGCAATCCAATTCTTCTTATTAAGACAACGTAATTAGGAGGTGCTTTTCGTTGAATAAAAAACCAGTTACAAAGATTGTTTCGTTACTATTTTTACTTTTTATGGCTTTTATTTGGATCGTTCCATTAGCATATTCATTTTTAACATCATTTAAGGTAGAGGCCGATCTGCAATCAAGTGGTTTTACTATTTTACCAATCCATTGGGTTATCACGAACTACCAGGAAGTTCTATTTAATAATACAAGTGCTCCATTAGCTAAGTGGTTTATGAATTCATTGATTATATCAGTATCACAAACGGTTTTAGTATTAGTCATTGTTTCATTGGCGGGTTATGGATACTCAAGAATGAAATTTAAAGGGAGAGACGCTATATTTGTCTTTTTAATGGCGACAATGATGTTTCCAGCTGTTGTAAACCTTATTCCTTTATATAAGATTATCGATACATTCGGATGGGTAAATAGTTATCTTGCAGCAATTGTTCCAGGTGCTGCTGGGGTGTTCAACATTTTTTTAATTAGACAATTTATGGCGGGTATCCCTAAAGAATTTGATGAATCTGCTAGAGTTGATGGGGCATCTGATTTTCAAATCTTCACCAAATTAATACTACCTCTCATTAGACCTGTACTAACTGTAGTTGCATTATTTACGTTTACTGCGTCGTGGAATGACTTTCTATGGCCATCTATTGTGTTTAATGATATAGAGAAAATGCCAATTACTCCAGGGTTACAGCTAGCCCAAGGGATGTATGTACTTGATATCTCACTTTCATTAACGGTTGCATTAATAGCGATCATTCCAACATTTATTTTGTATCTGTTTACACAAAAGTATTTTATGGAATCTCTTTCTTTATCTTCTGGTGTAAAAGGATAAGGAACAGGCTGTTTCTTCATTATTATTTTGAAGAAACACGATGTTTCTTAAGTTAAGGAGGTGTCTTATTGTGAATAGAAAGCTTGAAAGAAGACTAATAACAATCGGTTCTATATGGCAAATGGGTTCAGGTCTCCTTACTATTTTCTTCTATGCTTCTCTAATAAAGAAAGAAGGGTTAAGATCAACAGAAAACACATTTGCAAAATTAGAAGCTACACAATCAATCTTTGGTAGTTTATATATGTTTACTGTAACATTTGGTATGTTATTTGTTGTTATGGGAGTAGTTAACTTATATTTAGCAAAAACTTTAAAGGATGATGAGGTAGAATATAAAAAACCAATTTGGTTTATCTTGTTGGGATTAGTTACTTATTTCCTAATGGATATTGTAGGATCTTTGATGTTTCTATCATCTGGAATATTAGCATTAGCTAAAAACAAATCGATTTCAAAGATGGGGAATTATCATACACAAATTTCTTTGAAATAGACCTTATAAGGAAACTAATGAAGTAGTACAAGTCAGGGTACCTATTCGTTAGCACTCTGATTTCTATATCCATTTTCAATAGTTTGCTTTTGCTGTAAATGTGAAAAATAAATACTATGAATAAACTAAAGACCTAATATAGTATTAAATTTAGTATACTAATAAACTATTATTAAATGTTAACGTTTACATAAATAGAAGGAGGTAATGAAAAGTTTGATGAAATTTGTATGTTATAGAAGTAAGTAGAAAATTTCACAATTGTAAAATGGGATTTTTATCGGTTTCATTAGTAGTACGTATTATAGCTATATGAAAAGGAGAGGATTTTCCTGAAAAAGTTTGTATCAATTATTATAATTGTTTGCTTTATACTTTCTGTTCCTTACTCATCTTTTGCTTATAGTAACCCATTAAAGTTAACTGATTCTTGGAAATGGGATGGTGGAGCCTTTTACGGTGAAGGCGATCCTTATATTTTAAATCATAATGGAACCTATTATCTTTATGTTAGTACAGTAGATGATAAGAGTGGAGTAAAAGTATGGTTGTCAGAGGATTTGGTTAATTGGGATTATGGAGGTATTGTTACTGAGGAACCGACCACGAAAGCTGCTTATGCACCAGAGGTAGTTTATTGGAATGGAGAATTTTACATGTACACATCCCCAGGTGGGAATGGACATTATGTGTATAAAAGCTCTAGCCCTCTTGGACCATTTGTCAAACAAACGACCAATTTAGGAATGGGTATTGACGGGCATGTTTTCATTGATGATGATGGCAAATGGTATTTTTATAGTACAGGATCTAATAGAATTGATGCACGGCCAATGACTAATCCGTATACATTCGGAAAAGTGTCAGATACTGGAGCCGAAATGAGTGGTTGGACTGAGGGTGCAACGGTCATTAAAAGAAATAATAAGTATCATATGACGTATACTGGAAATCACGTCTGGAACAAAGCGTATCGAGTTGATTATGCAAGTAGTGATTCTCCAATTTCAGGTTTCTCTAATATTCTAGAACAAAACCCTATCTTAATTAATACAGAAGGATCAAATGTAGGATTAGGTCATAATTCAATCGTACGTGGACCAGATCTTGACTCTGAGTATATGGTTTATCATAGTCATGCAAATCCTGGTCGTAGGATGAACATGGATCGTATTGCTTGGAATGGAGATAAGATGCTAGTTCTTGGGCCAACCACTTCTTCACAGCCTAACCCCGATTTACCCGTCTTCAGTGATCGCTTTAATCGATCATCGATTGGAGAGGATTGGGCGAAAATAAATGGAGGAAATTGGAGTATTTCTCCTGACAAGCCTGATTGGCTGCAACAAGAAAAAATTGGCGATACGACCTGGTACCGACAAATAACTACAGATACCACTGAATCAGAATATACAGCGGAATTCAATATGAAAAAAATCGAACAAGGTACTAGTAGTAATCCTCGATTAGGTGTGGTTTTCTCATATACGGATGAAGATAACTATGGAGTTGCAGTATTGAGTCCAAAAAATAATCAACTTGAAACATCATTCCGAGTAGATGGAGTTGATCAAGCGTGGGAGACGTCAGATCTTCCGGATGGTTATGACTTTTCTAAATTACATCAAATTAGAGTTGAGAAATCAGACACAACATTTAAGATTTTTGTTGATGGTATGCTAAAGCAAACCCGCGAAGTTAATCATATTAACGGTGGAAAAATAGGGTACACTACCTCAGATGTCCATGCGGAATTTAGTTATACTGCTTTTAGTAATAAAGTAGATGGAAGTAATGTATTTGATGCATTTAAACCTTTGCCAGGTAAAATCGAAGCAGTCCATTATAATACTGGTGGTGAAGGTGTTGGTTATCATGACAAGACAAATGATAACAACGGTAAACAATATAGGCATGACGATGTAGATATTAAAATAAATCCTGAAGGTGGATTCAATATTGGATCTAATGAACAGGGAGAATGGCTTAAATACAATGTGAATATAGAAGAAAATGGATTGTACAACGTAGATTTAAGAGTAGCGTCATCAACCGAAGACTCACAAGTGAGACTATGGTTAGATGATTCTAAAGATTTGACAGGGGTAGTAAATATTCCTCATACAGAAACTAAGGAAACATTTTCTCTTGAAGAGCTCGATCTACCCAAAGGTAAGCACACAATTAAGGTTGAAGTAGTAAAAGGAGAATTCGATTTTTCTAGTATGAAATTTCAAAAGAATAAAGAAGTTGATGTTCTTTTTGATAATTTTAATGACAGTGATTCTAATAATTGGAATGAAATTGAAGGGCATTGGACAGTTGATACAGACGAGCCTAGTACATTTGATGCGTACAAGCTTATTCCTGGTTCAATAGATGCTGCCTATTATATTACTGGTGGAGAAGGAGTAGCCTATCATGAAACAACACTTGAAAATATAGGTGGAGTATTAAGAGGAGATTCAGTTGATATACGTAATAAGCCCCAAGGTGGCACAGCTGTTGGCTGGAACCAGACAGGAGAATGGTTTAAGTACAATGTTTCTGTAAAAGAAACAGGTATGTATAATGTTCAGCTTGATGCGGCAACAACCTTTAATGATGCAAAAGTAAGGTTATGGTTAGATGACGATACAGATTTGACTGGCATAATGGATGTACCTAACACTGGTGATTGGAATAATTGGCAACCTGTTGGTAAGAGAGGGGTCACCTTACCAGAAGGAAATCACACAATCAAAGTGGAAATCGTAGAAGGAGAATTTGACTTTTCTAGGATACGATTTAATTCTTTTGATATTCATAAACCTTTGCCTGGAATTATAGAAGCTGAAGATTATAATCTTGGCGGCGAAGGAGTTGCTTATCACGATAAAACTGAAGAAAACATTGGAGGGAAATATCGAGATGATTCAGTAGATATTCGTTCTAATCCAGAAGGTGGCTTTGCCGTTGGCTGGAATGAGACTGGAGAATGGATAAAGTATGATGTAGATATTCTTAAAGAGGGTAAATACGGTCTTGATATGGTTGTTTCATCCATACAAGAAGGTTCCAAAGTAAAAGTCATCTTAGATGATGAGATTGATTTAACAGGCGATATCGACATTCTGAATACTGGAGATTTAAATAATTGGCAAAATGTTTCATTACAGGATATTTCACTACCTGCTGGAAAACATACAATAAAAGTGGAAGTCGTTCAAGGAGATTTTGATTTATCAAGACTTATGTTTCACACTTTTGATCAACATAAGAAACTACCAAGTAAAATAATGGCAGTAGATTATATTACCGGTGGTGAAGGTGTTGCTTACCACGACAACTCAGTCGAAAACATTGGAGGCGAGTATCGGCTAGACAACGTGGATGTTAGAGTAAATCCGGAATATGGTTATAATGTTGGTTGGAACCAAGCAGGAGAATGGTTAAAGTATAATGTTGATATAGAGAATAGTGACAATTATAAATTAGATATAAAAGTCGCAACCGATTTAGAAGGAAGCCAAATTAGATTATGGCTTGATGATAAGGTAGATCTTACAGGTATTATTGATGTTCCGCGAACAGGTGGTTGGGATAACTGGTCTAGTGTTATAAAGAATAATATCTCTCTTCCTGCTGGAAAGCATACAATTAAAGTAGAAATGGTAAAAGGAGAATTTGACTTTTATAGTCTCGATTTCTCATTAGACAGTGAAGAAGAAAAGCCTGATATAGAAGGAGAATACAGTTCAAGTGCAGGAACGTTTGCAAAATCTGTCATTGGCGATCAAGAGTGGAAAGACTACATTGTGGAAGCAGATATCAACGCTGGTGCTGGAACAGGAGACAGTGGGTTAATCTTTAGAGTGAATAATCCAGCTAATGGTATAGAACTTGGTCAAAATAATCCTGATTTTATGCAAGGGTATGTTGCTTATATGAATAAGGATGGCGTTCACTTAGGGAAATTTAATTATAATTGGACATATCTAAAGGGTGCAGAAATAACGGATCCATTAAATACATGGCAGCATATGAAAGTGGTTGTGAATGGAACAAACATAAAAGTATTTGTTGGAGATATGAATACTCCAAAGATAGATTATACAGACAGCAGTAATACGGCAATTACTCAAGGAAAAGTAGGGTTTAGATCTCACTATAATCATACGGAATATGATAATTTCCTCGTTAGACCGTTTGTACCAAGTCATGCATCTATACAGCAATTACTAGATATGTATAGAGAATCTGGTGACGTTGGTCACAGTGTTTATAAAAAATTGAATAATAAATTAAAACAGTCCAACCATCACATGGACAAAGGAAAGCTAGATCAATCAGCAAAACATCTTACTGATTTTATGAAATTTCTTAAAAAGGAAAGAGAAGACAATTTGTCTAAAAATGCAAAAGAAATATTGTCTGCTGATAGTGAAAGATTATTAAGTGTTTTAGAGAAACGATAAACAGTAAATTATAATAGGTATCTAAAAAATAGGTGGAACATAAGTGTCTACCTATTTTTTGTCCATATTTCCTACTAATATCACACTCTTGTAGTTTTTTATTAATATTTGTCAAAATTGAGATGAAAAAGAATGAGGTTGAGTAGGAATTTAAATAGTTTTTCGATTTTTTTCATTACTTAGAACAAACATGGAGGTATGAATAATGGAAACAACAATGAATACCGTAGATACTGAGAGAAAAGAAGCTGTGTTTATGAACCCAATACTTGAAAGCGGTCCCGATCCTTATATTCATAAGCATACAGATGGAAACTATTATTTCACGATTACCAAGTCTGATCGTATTGTTCTTTGGAAAAGTTCAACGATAACGGGAGTTGCGACAGCAAATAAAAGAACAATATGGACTCCTCCTACAGAAGGTCCATATAGTCGTAATATTTGGGCCCCGGAAATACATGATATTGATGGAAAATGGTTCATTTATTTTACTGCCAACGATGGTGGAGGAGATGACACTCGTCGTATATATGTGCTGGAAAATTCTTCACCAGACCCATTGGTAGGTGAATGGATTTTTAAGGGTGCTGTGAATACTGAACTTCCTGGATTAGATGGAACAGTACTTCAACATAAAAATGAGTTGTATTTTCTTTATTCAGGATATGGACATTTTCCTGATTACGGATCAGCACTTTATATAGCAAAAATGGAAAATCCGTGGACGCTTACAGGAGAAAACGTATTAATATCTGCCCCAACAGATGAATGGGAGAAAAAAGGTGGAATGGCAATTAATGAGGGACCTATTTTTCTAAAGAGAAATGGAAAACTTTTTCTGATTTTTTCTGCAAGTGCAACATGGTCAGATGATTATTGTTTAGGAATGCTAACAGCAAGTGGCACAGATAATTTAATGAATCCTATTTCTTGGGTAAAGCATCCGGGACCAGTTTTTTCAAAGAACGAAAAGAACCGTGTATTTTCCCCAGGTCATAACAGCTTTACCCAATCTCCAGATGAAACGGAGGATTGGATCGTCTACCACGCATTTTCGTTTTCCGAGACTGAAGGAAATCATAAATTGGGACATCTTCGCAATCCTAGGATTCAAAAAATCCATTGGAATCAAGATGGAATACCGAATTTTGGAACACCACTACCAGCTTATACACCGATGCTCAAACCTTCTGGTGAAGTGTAATACCTTGAAGAAGTAATATGCAGTACATGCAGATTCAAAAGTAGCAAGATTGAGAGCTTGAGTGAACAGGATGAGAAAAGAATATCAATATAAGATTAGATAGGATGTGGGTAATTTTGAAAACAATTCAGAAACAAAAAATTGGAGTTATCAATGGTAAAGAGGTGTCCCGATTTACTCTAGATAATGGATATATAAAATTCTCTGCTCTAAATTATGGGTGCGTGATTACAGAAATTAACACGCCAAATCGTTATGGAGCTTTTGAAAATGTGGTGCTGGGGTTCGGGGATGATCTCGAAAAATATCAAACAGATTCTCCTTACTTCGGTTCAATTGTGGGTCGTTGTGCTGGACGAATTAGTAAGTCTTCTTTTGAATTGGGCGGGAAAACGTATGTATTACCCGCAAATGAGAGGCACAACCATTTGCATGGTGGCCCACTAGGTTTTAGTGAAGTTGTGTGGAATGGAGATGTGATTGATGAAGCAATCGTTTTTACATACCACAGCAAAGCGATGGAGATGGGTTATCCAGGAAATGTAGATGTAACAGTAAGTTATCGTTTAATAAAAAACGAGTTAATTGCTGAATATGAAGCAACAGTTGATGAAAGAACACCAATTAACATGACAAATCATAGCTACTTTAATTTATCTGGAAACGCAAAGGAAACCGTTCATAACCATAAACTGACTGTACCGAGTAAACGGGTGTTAGAACTAAATAAAGAATCTTTGCCGACAGGTGAGTTTATTGATGTTGATGGAACAGTATTTGACCTTCAAGCTGGGCGATACTTAAATGAAGCATTTGAATCAACTGAAGAACAAATTCAAATCGTTGAACAGGGGTTTGATCATCCATTTGAGCTTGAAGAAGGTTTAATTCGCCTAGAAGATGAGAAGAGTGGGAGAATTTTAACAATTGAGACGAGCCAACCAGCAGTTGTTGTTTATACTGGTAATCAGCTTGTGGAAGGACAGTTTGAAGTAAATGGTTGTCCAGTAAAACGCTATCATGGGGTTTGTCTTGAGACACAAGGATTACCGGATGCAGTAAATCATGAAGAATTTCCTTCTTGCATAGTCGTGCCTGAGAAGTCTTATTTTTCAAAAACTACCTATCGATTTGATACCATGTAATCTTATTCGAGATTTTAATAGATTAGCTTATATCTAGGTTACAGCTGTTTGATTAAAAATAAGACAAGGCTTGTTTAAATACAAATTGGAGATGTTTTTAAAAAATGAATTTACTAACAGAAAGTACCGTAACGATTGTTGCATTTCTTAAAGTTGGTAATTCAAACATTATAAAATAAGGAGGTAATCCCTATAAAAAAATGTGAGCATCAATTACAGACGACAGTTAAACAGCTAGGAGGCCCCACTTTGATTATGTGTAAAGAATGTAATAAAATTCTTAAGGTAGCTAAAGGATAGTATTAAAATGCAATTTGTATAAAAAATCAAGAATGTTATTGCATAGCACCTTCAGAATGAAAATCTATAGAGATTAGTATTTTTGGTTTACTTAAGGTGTAATTATATAAATGAAATCCCTAGGAAATTAAGGAGTTGTTTTTAGCAACCCCTTTTTCCTAAGGATTTTTTGTGTTCGATTTAAGAAGGGAATCTTATTGTGAAAGAAGAAAATAACAAAGAGACAAGAATTATGAATAGGCCGTTAGAACTGTAATAGTTCAAGTCCGTTTCTTCCAAATCAACTAAGGTTGCCAATACTTCAATAAAACGCAGAAAAGGACCTGGAATTGGCCCTTTTCTTTTTGTTCATTCTAAACAACTCTACTCAGCACAAAAAACAGGAATGCTAAATAACCGGATAATACTGCTCATATCTTGGATTATAGTAATATGGTGGTCTAGGACCTATTTTAGGCATTTGCCAAGTAGTAGGATTATCATTGTAAAGCATCTCTACTTTTTCATTTGAATGATCAATTAACAATAACTTTACTTCAGGACTATATTCATAGTCTTGCACAGCGAAACCTCCTTAACATTCTTCCTCTCACCTTATTCAATTGTCTAAAGAACTGAGCCCGTACTGAAGGGAATTACCATCAATTAATCGTTGTAACTCAATTATCAATCACAAGAAACATTCACTTTATGGGAACTTCGACATAAAGTAACCTGAATATTGTTTTTTCTAGGAGGGTGTACCATGTCTCGAGATACTAATAATCAAAATAAACCAACCGAGCAAGACTATCCGATGTATCCTAATTACGGAAAAATAACACGATACGAGGATGTACCTGTCACTGTTCCGGAACAACGTCAGCTTCGCCAGCCTGGTTTAGAAAGATTGATGGTTCCGCGGCCAATCATTGAAAATCCGAACTATATAGGGAGCGGAAAACTAACAGGAAAAGTCGCACTCATTACAGGAGGAGACAGTGGAATTGGTGCAGCAGTAGCCATCGCTTTTGCAAAGGAAGGCGCGGATATTGCCATTTCCTATCTAGATGAACACGAGGATGCGGAGCGAACAGAAAGAAGAATTGAAGAACTCGGACAACGCTGTTTATTAATGCCAGGTGATTTAAGAATCAAGCAGCAATGCATTGACATTGTAGAAAAAACGATCGAAACATTCGGGAAACTCGATATTCTTTGTAACCACGTTGGTATTCAGTTTCAGCAATTAAGTTTGCTTGATATCACCGATGAACAATTCGATGATACCTTTAAGGTGAATATCTATTCACATTTCTACACAACCCGAGCAGCACTTCCATACTTAAAAGCTGGCAGTTCCATCATTAATACAGCTTCAGTTGTGACGTATGTTGGAAATAAGCAATTGATTGATTACACAGCAACAAAAGGGGCTAACGTCGGATTCACACGAGCTTTGGCTAACAATGTAATAAAGGATGGAATCCGAGTTAACGCTGTTGCTCCGGGTAGAGTGTGGACACCACTTATTCCGTCGAGCTTCTCTGCAGATCAAGTCCCATTGGTCGATAATCCGATGGAGCGGCAAGGCCAACCATTTGAACTTGCTCCAACCTTTGTTTATCTGGCTTCAGACGATTCACGATATGTAACGGGACAAACGCTTCATGTTAATGGGGGCGAATGGACGTCGTCTTAAAAAAAACTAGTGATCTTAAGTAAGTGTAAAATATTCCCCAGCTATAAACGGGCTGGGGAATTAGTATGATAATATAATTATCAGAATACACTGTTATGTAATCCATTACATTAATCAAATTATATAAATTAAACGATTAAATCAATCGTTTAATTTGAAGAAAATTATGTATTGACAGATATTTCAGGCTATATTATTATAAAAATGTAATCGTTTTCATTAAAAACTGCAGTTAAGTTAAAGAAGGTAGGACACACGAGATGGCAAATATCCAACAAGTTGCTAAACAAGCGGGAGTTTCTGTAGCAACAGTATCTAGGGTATTAAACGGGCAAAATACAGTAGCCTCAAAAACAAGAATTAAAGTAGAAGATGCAATAAAAAAATTAAGTTATGAACCTAGTATGCTGGGTAGAAACTTAAGGAATTCAGAAAGTAGGATTCTATTAGTATTAATTCCAACGATTTCAAACCCCTTCTATTTAGAAATAATCAAAGGGATTGAAAATGTAGCGATCAGTCAAAATTACAATATCCTTTTATGTGAAACGGATTCGAATCCTGAAAGGGAGAATATATATTTTGATTTAGTTAGGACTAAGATGGTGGATGGAATTATTTCGATGGACCCTGCTGTCAATGTAGAAACATTAATAAAACTAGCAGAAAAGCATTCAATCATTCAGTGTAGTGAATATGCAATCGATAGCGGTATTCCATACGTAACCATCGATAACGAAGAAGCTTCTTACCTCGCAGTCAAACATTTGATTAAAATTGGTCACGAAAAAATTGCTTTGATTAATTCGGATGAGAAATATTTATACGCGAGACAACGTAGAATTGGTTATCAAAGGGCATTAGAAGAACAGGGTATACTAGTAAACAATGACTATATCATCCACACCCAACATCTAGGGTTTGAGAATGGCAAGCAGGCAATGAAAAAAATATTGAATCTTGAGGACCGGCCGACAGCGGTATTTGCTGTATCTGATCTATTAGCAATAGGAGCATTAAAGGAAATAAGTACTAATGGATTACACGTTCCTAATGATATTGCAGTAGTAGGTTTTGATAAAATTGATTTTTCCAATATGACAAATCCGACTTTAACAACAATCGCTCAGCCAATGTATAAAATGGGAACAATTGCTGCGAAAATGTTGATCAGTCAGATAAAAGGTGAAGAGGTTGAAAGTATTATTTTAGATCATGAATTGGTTATACGCGGGTCCACTTTAGGGTAATTAAACACCTGAGGTCAGCGCTCTATGTTTAAACCGTTTTAATCCTAGAGCGCTGACCTTAGATGTAAATGTAATCGATTACATATAGGGAGAGCTTTTGAACAAAAAACTAAGGGGTGAATTATTTTGAAGAAATTTCTAGTTTTATGTTTGTCTTTGGTGACAGTATTTGGTTTGGTAGCTTGTAGTGAAGAGGGAAGTAGTAGTGATGGTGGAACAAAAGATTCTGCGCTTAAAATTGGTATTTCTTTGCCTTCTGCAACACATGGTTGGATGGGTGCGCTTATTGAAAGTGCTGAAAATCAAGCAAAGGCACTTAAAGAAAGTGATGGTATTGAGTATGTGATGACCAATGCCACTGATCCAAACAAGCAAGCAAACGATGTAGATGATTTGATCGCTCAAGATGTGGATGTTATTGTTATGCTTCCAATCGAGTCAGCAGCGCTAACTCCTGTTGGACAAAAAGTTAAAGACGCTGGTATTCCATTAGTAATTGTTGACCGTGAATTAGAAAATGATGCGGCTACTGTCGTTGTAAAAGGTGACAATGAAGGCATCGGAGTCAATGCTGGAAAATACTTCATTGAGCAGTTAGAAGGAAAAGGAAAAGTTGTGGAAATTACAGGACCACCAAGTTCCGTAACTGAGCAACGTGGTGCAGGGTTTAAAGCAGCGATGGAAGCAGAAGAAGGAATTGAAGTAATCGCTTCACAAAGTGGGGATTTCTCAACTGAAAAATCATTAGAAGTTATGCAAAACATATTACAAGCACATTCTCAGATTGACGCTGTTTTCACACAAGATGATGGAATGGCTTTAGGTGTAATCCAAGCAATTAAAGAATCAGGTCGAACAGATATTAAATTCGTAACGGGTGCTGGTGGCGGCAAGGCTGTATTTGACAATATCAAAGAAGACGGGATCATTTCAGCAACATTCTTATACTCACCAACTATGGTTGAAGATGCAGTGGAAATTGCAGCAGAAATCGCACAAGGTGAAGATCCAGAAGAATCAGTAGTGGTAAAAGAAGCAACTCAAGTTACAAAAGAGAACGTTGAAGACCACTACGATCCAGATTCTAAATTTTAAATAAAATATTAGGAAATACAATGGTGTCGAAAACAGTTATTGTATTTCCTCTTTTCCTATAAAGGAGGGGGTAAAGACATGTCCACGAATCCTTTCATGACAATGAACAACATTGAAAAATCGTTTAACGGTGTGCCTGTATTAAAAGGTGTTACTTTGCAGGTTGATCATGGCGAAATTCATGCATTGCTAGGTGAAAATGGTGCCGGAAAGTCCACGTTAATGAACATTTTAGGTGGCGTTCATCAACCGGATAATGGGTCAATTCACATCAATGGTAAAGTTGTGAAAATGACCAATCCAAGAATATCACAGGAGCATGGGATAAGCTTTATACATCAAGAACTCAATGTGGTTCCTGATCTCAGAGTCTATGAAAATATGTTTTTAGGTTCAGAGCTTCGAAATACAATTGGTTTTTTAAAAGTAGAAGAGATGTGTAACAAAACAAGTGAAATTTTAGCTAAGCTTGGTGTCGACATCAATCCAAAAGAATATGTTCGAAATCTAGATACCTCATATAAACAATTGATCGAAATTTCAAAGGCGTTACTACGCAAATCCACACTTATTATTATGGACGAACCAACATCATCGTTAGCTGAACATGAAGTTGATCGTTTATTCGAATTAATGAATTCCCTAAAGAAATCAGGTGTTTCAATCATTTATATCTCCCATAAACTGAAGGAGATCAAGGAAATTTGTGATTGTTATACCGTGTTACGTGACGGAGAAGTTGTTGGGACTGGCAGTATCAAAAATGAAAGCCTAGACACAATCACCAAGCTAATGGTGGGGAAATCAATTTCTGAAGAACGGTTCGTACAAAAGCATGAGTTTGGCCCTGTATTATTAGAAGTGAACAATTTAACAAGTCAGGGGTTTTTTAAAAACATTAATTTCACCGTTAAAAAAGGTGAAGTTTTAGGCTTTACTGGCTTAGCTGGTGACGGTAGAACAGAGCTTTTTGAGAGCTTATTTGGTTATCGAAACAAGTACAATGGTGAGATAAAAATTAATGACAAGATAGTTAAAATAGATCATCCAAGTAAAGCTGTAAAAGCTGGAGTGGGACTCGTTCCAAAGGATCGAAAAGAGAATGCGATCATTAAAGATTTAAGCGTCATTCATAATATGAGCTTATCTTCCATGGGACATTTTGAAAAGTCTGGCTTTATCCAAGAAAAGGCGGAAAAACAGAAATTCAACTATTATAAGGAAAAACTTAACATTAAAGTACACAACCCCCGTATTACAATCGACAAGTTAAGTGGTGGAAATCAACAAAAAGTGATTATTGCAAAATGGCTTGAAGTGAATACCGATATCATTATTTTTGATAATCCAACACAGGGAATAGATGTTGGCGCCAAACAAGAGATTTATCAGCATATTGTCTCATTAACTGAACAAGGAAAAGCTGTGATTATCTTATCCTCAGAGGCTTCAGAGGTACTAAAGATTTGTCATAACATCAATGTGATGTATCAAGGAGAAATAACAGCCCGATTTAGGGCAGAGGAAGCAACGGAGGATAAAATTATGAGTTATGCAACTGGCTCAAAAAGGGAGGCCGATAAAATTGGCTAATACAGAATTAAAAGAATACAATCAACAAACTTCAACTACAAAAAGTCGCCTCGCTTGGCTATGGTCAGAATATAGCGTCATTATTGCATTCTTAATTATTTTTATCGCAGCTTCAATTATGAGTCCTAGATTTCTAGATATCAATAACCAACTTAATATCTTAATGCAAGTTTCGATTATAGGGATTGTTGCCTTAGGTATGACAGTAGTTATGATTTCAGGTGGTATCGATTTATCGGTTGGTTCAGTTCTCGTATTAGTTGGTGTCATGACGGTTCTAGCCTTAAATGCTTCAGGTAGCATTCTAGTAGCAATTTTAACTGCATTATTAGTAGGTTCATTTGCTGGACTCTTAAATGGGTTAATGGTCGCAAAGGGTAGGATCGCTTCATTTATTGCCACGTTAGGGATGATGGCCGCGGCGCGTTCCATCGCGTTATATATTGCGGAAGGTGGAAGCGTTTCAGGAGAAGTATCCGGATTCACGGCCATTGCAAACAGTGATTTATGGTTGATTGATTATCCGATCATTATTTTCTTAATTATGACGGCACTTGTTTATTTGTTAATGCATAAAACGAGATTTGGTCGATATGTATATGCGCTTGGAAGTAATGAAAAAGCTGCTCTATTATCAGCGATTCGAGTAGATCGCGTAAAGCTTGGAGTATATAGCTTAGCAGGGTTGTTAGTAAGTGTTGCAGCAATTATTGAAACATCTCGCCTGAATTCTATTTCGTCTTCTAGTTCAGGGGTGCAATATGAATTAGATGCTATCGCTGCAGTAATCATTGGTGGTACAAGAATGACTGGGGGTAAAGGTAAGATTATCGGTACACTTTTTGGAGTGCTTATTTTAGGTATTCTGAATAACATGATGAACTTAATGAATGTTTCTCCACACCTACAAGGATTTGTAAAAGGATTAATTATCATCGTGGCAGTTGTATTCCAAAAGAGAGAGTAGGGGGAGATCATTTGAGTATTAAAGTAGGTATTATTGGATGTGGCTCGATCGCTAAACTACGCCATGCACCAGAATATAAAGCAAATCCATATGTTGACAAAATAGTCTTTTTTGACAGGAACCTAGAACGAGCTGAAGAGTTAGCTCACATGTTTGGTGGTAGTGTAGCCAATTCTGTTGAAGAACTATTGACGGACCCTACGATAGAGATTATTAGCGATTGCTCATCTAATGAATTTCATCATATCTTTTCAGCGAAAGCATTACAAAGTGGTAAACATGTATTATGTGAAAAGCCAATATCATTAACGATTGAGCATGCAACCGAGGTAGTCGAAGCTCAAAAGAAATCAGGGAAAAAATTAATGGTCGATCATAACCAACGTTTTACCCGTGCACATCAAAAGGCAAAAGAAATAATTGAAAACGAAGAGCTTGGTAAAGTACTTACATTTAGAACTACTTTTGGACACGCAGGACCTGAACATTGGGGAGTAAATAAAACAAACTCAACCTGGTTCTTTAAGAAAAATCGCTCTGCCCTTGGTGTAGCTGGTGATTTGGGTATTCATAAAATTGATTTAGTGCATTACTTATTAGGGGATGAAATTGAGCAAGTTAGCGCCTTTCAAGGAGCTCTCGACAAAGTCGATGAACATGGCGATCCTATTAAAGTAAGCGATAACATCGTATGTAGTCTAAAGACGAAACGAGGACGTATAGGTACAGCTTCTTTCTCATGGACTTATTATGGAGAAGAAGACAATAGTACGATTATCTATTGTGAAAGGGGTATTTTGAAAATATATCATCGTGATGAATACCAAATAGAAGTGATTACAAAAGAAGGAGAGAGAGTAAATTATCAACTAGAATCCATCCAAACGAACGATAACCAGACAAACAGTGGTGTGATCGACGCGTTTATTGAATGTGTACGCCTCGACAAAAATCCACTCGTGTCAGGTGATGATGCACTATCTTCTCTAAAAGTAATCCTAGGTATATTAGAAGCAGCCGAAACAAGTAGGGTTGTAACGATATAAATAAAAGTCTCTCCATACAGTCAAATGACTAAAAGGAGAGACTTATTTTGTGCTTGTGTTCTTTAAAATAAAATGGTTTATTTGCTTGATAAAGGGAGGTTTAGACCTTGAGGAAATCACTTGGATATTCTTCCTGATCCAATTTGCGGACACTTTGAGCACTTACAAATTAACCGCCCCATCCATTTAATTACCTAAAATCAAACAAATCACCCGACAAATAACGCTCACCCGTATCACACATAATGCAAACAACTATATCATCAGGTGTTAAACGTTTAGCAACTTGAATTGCCGCATAACAAGCGGCACCAGAAGATGGTCCGACTAGGATACCTTCTTTGCTTGCAAGATTTCTGGCAACCTCATAGGCGTCTTCGTCTTCTATTTTAAAAATTTCGTCGTAGACGCTCGTATTAAGTATTGATGGAATGAATCCTGGGCTCGTCCCAACTAATTTATGCTTTCCTGGTTTTCCACCGGAAAGAACGGGTGAACCTGCTGGCTCAACAACATGAACCGTTAAATCCTTGTAATGATCTTTGAGAGCTTCGCCTGTTCCAGTGATTGTGCCCCCAGTTCCTGCAGTAGCAACAAAAGCTGATAATGGCTTGCCTATTTCATCCATGGCTTCAACAATTTCTTTTGCTGTTGTATGACGGTGAGCATCAGGGTTTGCTTCATTTTCAAATTGCATCGGCAAGAAGCTGTTTGGTGTTTCCTTAACTAGTTCCTCAGCTTTTTGAATTGCTCCTGGCATTTTTTCATCCCCAGGTGTTAACACAACCTCTGCCCCGTAAGCTTTTAGAATATTAATTCGTTCTTGTGTCATTGTGTCAGGCATAACAATAATCGCTTTATAGCCTTTTGCGGCAGCATTCATTGCAAGGCCTATTCCAGTGTTTCCGCTTGTTGGTTCGATAATTGTTGAATTCGGTTTTAAAAGACCTTGTTTTTCAGCTTCAACAATCATGTTATAAGCAGCACGATCTTTTACACTACCACTTGGATTCATAAATTCTAACTTTAAATAAATATCTGCTCCACCCTCTGGTTTAAGGTGATTAAGTTTAACAAGAGGTGTATCTCCAATGAGTTCTGCCATACTGTTTACTACACGCATTTTTCGACACTTCCTTTCATTTTTTCTTTTCCAAAATCATATCATATTAGACCCCATATTCCTATGATGATACTATGCTTTAAGAAGACAGTCTCAACTGTATAAGTAGTTATTCAAGTATTATCAATAAAAAAGTAGAGTTTTTACATGTAAACAGCGTTTTTTTGTTAAAATAAGCTAAATATAGAGAAGTAATCTAAAATTGACGCAGGAGTGAATGAATTATGACACTTAAAACTCATTACTTTATTGCAGTAACTCTTCCAGAAACAACGTCAATCTTTTTTAAGAATTGGAGAGAAGAAAACAAAGACAAATATTCCTTTAGAAACTGGGTACATCATGAGGATTTACATATCACCCTCGCGTTTCTCGGACACCCAGATTCGAATGAGCAGATAGATCGCTTAAAAGAAGAACTTGAGAGTAAACTAGAAGAGATAAAGAGTTTTCAGTTAAACCTACAAGGTTTAGGAACATTTGGTAACAGTGAATCTCCGCGGATTTTTTGGGCGGGCGTGAAGCAATCTTTTGCTCTAACTGAGTTAAGAAACTGGGTTTATGAATGCTGTGAAAATGTGGGTTTTGAGTTGGATAAAAAACCTTTTCGACCTCATATTACGTTAGCAAGAAAGTGGGCGGAGAAAACTCAGTTTAAGATGACTTCAGAGCTCGAAGAAGCGTTTAAAGAAGAGAGTTTTATTGTACCTGTTACTGCCGTACATCTAGTGCGCACACATCTTGATCGTGTTCCAAAATATGAATCTGTTTATATAAAATCACTTAAATAGAAGAAAAGCAGGGATTGTATGTACGTTGTAAAAGTAATTCTTCAAATTTCATGTTTATATGGATTTTACAAGCTGGGTGAAATGCTTCAGTCATTATTGAGCCTCCCAATACCTGGAAGTATCATTGGGATGCTTCTGCTCTTCGGACTTTTATCAACGAAACTAGTTAAAAGCGAATGGTTTTTTATAGGAAGCTCATTGTTGCTTGCACACTTGCCACTTTTATTTATTCCTGCAACAGTCGGAGTGATAGATTATCTCAATTTATTCAATGGCAGTGGGCTGATAACTCTACTTATTGTTATCTTAAGTACAATCCTTGTGATGATTTCATCAGCAGGTGTAAGTCAGTTCTTTTCAAAAAGGCAGCAGCATTCTGTTCAAAATTGCGAACCAAACAGGGAGCTGGAGTTATGAATATAGGAATAGCTCTTTTGTTTATCGTGTTGATAGTTGGTGTATATGTGGTAGTAAGGCTTCTTTACAAACGCTACCCAAAGCCATTGCTTGTTCCAATCGCAACTTCAACTTTCTTCATCGTATGTATGCTCTATTTCTTTAAAATCCCTTATGAGATGTTTATGCAAGGCGGTAGGTGGATTGACGAGCTTCTTGGACCTGCTGTGGTAGCTTTGGCAATTCCGTTATATCAGCACCGAAAAACGCTCAAAAAACATATTGTCAGCATTTTTTCTAGTGTGTTTGTTGGTATGATTGTTGGTTTAGGAAGTGGTATTTTGTTAAGTCTATGGTTTGATGTTGAAGAAGTGATTATTCTATCGCTTGCACCTAAATCTGTGACGTCTCCTGTCGCGATGGACTTATCACAGCTAATCGAAGGAATTCCAGCTCTTGCCGCTGTATATGTAATGGTTGCCGGAATATCGGGTGCGGTTTTAGGGCCATATCTTTTGAAATGGTTTAAAATTCATCATCCAGTTGCTGTCGGAGTAGGTTATGGTTCGGCAGCACATGGTGTGGGGATCTCCATGGCGCTGGAAATTGGTGAAGAGCAGGGAGCAGTTAGTTCAATTGCAATGACGTTAAGTGCTATTTTTACAAGCATTCTCTGTCCGTTTTTCATCGCATTTCTCCTTTAATTATAGATGTAAAAAATAGACGAACAAGAACGGTTGGTAGTCGAGGAGGAACTAAAGTGGCGCAGTTAATCAAGCTATATGACTATATCTCGCGTTATGAATTGGATACATATCGGTATCCTAGTCAATTTATTCGCTTAAAAAAACAGCAATGGCAAAAGGTTCACACGGCTTGGGAAGGAAATACATTTGTTTCGGTTATGAAGAAAACGGATGAACTAGAGGTCCCAGAGCTTGAACAAGAGTCGTTCCTAGGCAGAATAAAAAATAAATTTAGCAAATCTAAAGATGAAGTAGAGTCCACTGAAATTAAACCATTACTAGTTGAACAAGCAACAGAAGATGAACAACTTCAAATCGAGTTTACGTCAGTACCTAAGTCTCTAGAGGAACTTAAATACCTATTCTTAGATCACATTTTTAAATTTCAGTTACGCTGGGCAAGTTCAACGATTCGTGACAAATCCTTCGTAGATAAAGCGATTTCTCGAGACGTCGACCTAAAATATTTTCTGCAACGTTTGCCCGATCATTTTCTCTTTTTGTATCACCCTGTCTTCCAGCTGAAAAATGCACCGGTAGAACTTGATATGATCATGGTGGGCCCTTCTGAAATCTATTGTATGACCCTTCTTGAAAACAACAATGAAGCGGTCTATACGGGATCAAAAGAGAGATTTTGGACCGAGATGGACGGAAATCAAGAAAAGAAGGTATTAAATCCATTAATTAGCTTAAACCGGACTAGTTCCGTTGTTCAGCAGCTCATTACAGCGAATAAATTGGACATTCCTGTAAAAAAAATCGTTGTTAGTCGAAACGGATACATTGATTTTCCTTTTGCGCCATATGATATTGACTTGCTTGATAAAAGAGCTTACGATGATTGGTTTCAGCGCATGAGAAAATCGTCATCACCAATAAAACATGTTCAACTAAAGGCAGCCCATGTGCTTCTATCTCATTGCTCGTCAAATTCCTATAAACGAACCGAGTGGAATGACCTTACCAATTAAAATAAGCGCCAAAAAGGCGTTTTTTTTGATATTACCAAAAAATTGAATAAAAATTCATTCTATCTGGTTGTTTTAAAGGTTATAATTTTAAAGAAATGAACATTTTAGTTCATTATTCATAAACTAGTATCATAATGGGGCCTATATGATGAATGGACTATTTTTTATTATAAATCCTGTTGCTGGTAATGGAAGATCAAGTAAAGTTTGGGGAAAAGTAAAGCGTGAATTAGACAAGAGAAAAATCATTTATCTCTCTTTTTTTACAGAGTGTCCTGGTCACGCTGAAGTATTGGCTAGACAAATCGCCACGATCCAAGATTATCATCTAAAAAACAATCATTGGCGTCGGTGGAGACGGAACAATTCACGAAATTGTAAACGGTTTAAATTCATTTAAACATGTGCAATTAGGGTTTTATTTCTGCCGGGACTGGGAATGATTTTGCAAGAGGCTATCAAATTCCTACTAATCCACTTAAAGCTGTTAGGAAATTACTTAATTCTAGATCGAAATCATCTAAACAATATGATATGGGCAAATTTTCATTAGGTGGAAAAGTGACTTCGAGCTATTTTGTTAACAACCTAGGTGTTGGATTCGATGCTGAGGTTGCAAAAATGGCTAGTGAGCTTTCATGGAAAAAAATCCTGAATGGTTTAAATATACAATCTCTTACTTATGTTATTGCATTAATAAAATCAATTTTCACCTATTCTCCAAGTTCAATTACCCTTACTGTTGATGAAGAGATTCATGAATTCACGAACGTCTGGTTTGTGGCTGTTTCAAATCACCCATATTATGGTGGTGGAATGAAAATTGCCCCAACAGCTAATCCGACTGATGGTAAATTAACGATTACAACTGTTCACAATCTTTCCCGGATGAAGCTGCTCTTATTGTTCGTAACTGTGTTCTTTGGAAAGCATATTGGTTTGCGTAAGGTGAAGTGTGTAGTGGTGAAAAAATAAGTATCACAAGTGAGCATGCACTTCTAATTCATGCTGATGGTGAAATTGTTGGAGAGAGTCCTGTTGTGATCGAAGTAAAAAAGGCAAGTTGGAGTCTTTCTGCATAAGGTAATTAATTTTCAATAGGTGTGGAAAGCTTTTTTGTCAATTGTTCGAGGACTCTCTTCAAGGGGGTGAGTGTTGTTGATAAATGTGAGTCGTCATTACGAAGCCTATTTGGATCATATGAGTGAAATTACCATTCTTATTGATAAAGATCAATTTAAGGGTGAGAAAAAATCCTTTAAACTTAAAAGTCCAAATCGTGAAGAAAAGCTAGTGATTAAAAAGCAGTATGAAATCGAAAAGCACGTTAAATTCATCTGTCATCTTCAGCGATATATTGATTTTTCAATCACCTATAAAATTGTAGATGAAAAAGAGGCGACTACAGATCTTCAAATTGGTGCCGTTATTCGCACGAAGGAATTTGACGATCACTTTTATTACGAAGCGAACGATTTGGGTGCTACTTATTCGAAAACAAGCACGCTCTTAAAACTATGGGCTCCGACTGCAACGGGTGTAAATATACGCTTGTATGATCAAAGTGGTTCAGAAATTAAAACGGTAAAGATGGAGAGACAAGAACGAGGCGTGTGGTTTGTTGAGTTACTAGGAGATTATCAGGGGCTGTTTTACACTTTTATCGTTTGTGTAAATTTAGTTTGGCGAGAAGCCGTTGATCCTTATGTGCAAGCCGTTTCAGCAAACGGAAAGTTGGGAGCAATTGTTGATTTAGAGAAAACAAGGATTGAAACACATACACCAAAACCGCTTGTCAATTTAACAGATGCAATTCTTTACGAAGTTCACATTCGAGACTTTTCATCACACCCTAATAGTGGCATTGATGCAAAAGGGTTGTATGGGGGGTGGTTAGAATTTCCGACGAGCCACGTAAGCGGTGTTTCGACAGGCCTTTCTTATCTAAAAGAATTAGGTGTTACACATGTGGAAATGCTACCTTTTAATGACTATGAAGGTGTCGATGAAATAAACCCAAGGGAATCCTACAATTGGGGCTATAATCCGCTTCATTTTAATGCACCGGAGGGAAGCTATTCAAAAGAGCCAAGAAATCCTTATAAACGAATTCAAGAGCTCAAAAAGGTGATACAAACTCTGCACCAAAACGGTCTTAGAGTTATCATGGACGTTGTATATAACCATGTGTATATAAAAGAAACTTCATCCTTTGAGAAAACGGTTCCTGGATATTACTTTAGGTACGACGAACATGGACTTCCTTCCAACGGAACAGGCGTAGGAAATGATCTTGCCTCAGAACGCTTGATGGTAAAAAAGTTCATTCTAGATTCTGTTCGTTTTTGGCTGAGCGAATATGATGTAGATGGCTTCCGTTTTGATTTAATGGGGATTTTAGATATAGAAACGATGAATGCGGTTGATCAAGAAGTTCGTCAATTAAAACAAGATGCGCTTATTTTAGGAGAAGGCTGGGACTTGCAAACTCCCCTAGCATATGAAAGGAAAGCCATCATCGCAAATGCGAATGCTATGCCAGCAATTGCATTTTTTAACGATCAATTTCGAGACCATATAAAGGGTAGTACTTTTCATTTGGAAGATGTGGGGTTTGCTTTAGGAAGCATTCATAAGCAAGTAGAAACAAAAAAAGCAATCGCTGGATCCATCTCGTTTCCAGGGCATTTTGAAGGCATTTTCAGGCAACCACATCAAACCATTAACTATGTTGAGTCTCACGACAATCACACAATGTGGGATAAATTAGAGATTAGTGTTAACCATGAAACAGAAGAAATAAGAAGGGCAAGACAAAGACTAGCCACAAGCATTGTTCTGCTCTCTCAAGGGATTCCTTTTCTCCATAGTGGTCAGGAATTTTACCGAACGAAAAAAGGAACTGAGAATAGCTACAAATGCCCTGACCAGGTCAATTGGTTGGATTGGGATCTACGCTATCACTATCGAAAAGATGTTGAGTACATCGCGAATTTGATAAAACTCAGAAAAAATCACCCAGCGTTTCGTCTTCCATCAGCAGAGCTAATTCATAGACACCTCTCGTTCTTAGATTCAGAACCTACTCTCCTGATTTATCAGCTAAAAGATGTAGGAAAGCATGACCAATGGCGAAACATTTTAGTCATTCACCATAATCAACAAAAACACCAAACTATTTCACTTCCAAATGAAGGAAGCTGGTTTGTTGCATGTACACCCGATTCATTGTTTGAGGAAAATAAGAGAATAATGGTACACACATCAACCTTTCCAATTGATGCTATTGGGACATACGTCTTGTATCAATGGTAGAATGAATTAGTTTTTCTTGACTAGTATAATAAAAAGACGATAATATTTAGAAGGATGGCTATCAGTGAACATCACGTAGCTGTCCTTTTTATTTCTAATTGCATGTTTAAAATAATGATTAGTTTCTTATTAATTTAGAGAATTAAAGAATTTCTGAATCCAGCTCCAGCGCCTAGCCCCTCGAGGTCATAAGTCAATTCTAAATTGAAGGCAAAGAACGCCTTCTATTTAGAATCGTTTTATGCTATGCCTGAGGCTGACCAAGGCGCTTGCGCTTTTTTACAAGCACGTCAAAACTTTTATGAAATGTTGGGTTGAAATTGAAGGTGAACTGGTTGGAACACTTATTAGGTAGTGAGTGGGAGGTATCTCCTGCAGGCGGAGCAACAGGGGATGCGTTTTTCGCCAAATGTGAAGGTCAAGAACTCTTTTTAAAACGTAACAGTTCTCCATTTTTAGCTGTGCTATCTGCTGAAGGCATTGTGCCCAAACTTTTATGGACAAAAAGAATGGAAAATGGTGATGTCATTACTGCTCAGCATTGGCATAGTGGACATGAGTTGAAGCCAAATGATATGAGTGGCAAAAATGTGGCCGAGCTACTTCATAAAATTCACCACTCGAAAGAATTATTAGATATGCTAAAACGTTTGGGGAAGCAACCGCTTACTCCAACTTCTATTTTAGAAGATATAAAGCAAGCAGTTGAATTAGAAGGATTAAATCAACTTATTATTAAACAAGCGCTTGCCCTACTTGAAAAACAACTAGCTGATGTCGTTTTTGAAGACCATGTTGTTTGTCATTGTGACGTGAATCACAATAACTGGCTTTTAACAGATACAAATCACCTTTACCTCATTGATTGGGACGGCGCAATGATTGCTGACCCAGCCATTGATATCGGCATTTTATTATATTGGTACATTGATGAAAATCAGTGGGAAGAATGGCTAGCTGCGTATGGTTTACAGCTAGATGATCAAATGGTAACCCGCATTTATTGGTATGTTCTTGCCCAAGCTATTACATCCGTCCTTTGGTATCACACAAAGAATGATCAAAAGGATTTAGGAAATTGGCTAAATCGCCTACAAACGATCGTAACTAAAATTTCTTCATTATGAAAAAGAGTCAATATCATTGATCCACCTGGATAAATGACCTTGATGTGATTGAATGTGATCATTCAATTCAGAAGAGTTTACTCCTGACTGACTATATGTGTAAATATCTTGAAGAACACTTTTTACATTCTGATCTAGCTGTGTGTTAACCATTAACGATTTAATGACTCGTTCAAGCTGCTCACATTCAGCGACGGTTCCACAGCAATCACTTTGATGTTCAGATAAGATATCTTTTAACAAACCAACTTGATGGTGATAATCTATAGGCATGAGTTAATCATCCTTTCACTTTACATATATGTATAATGTGCCTAGGGTTACCTGGAATTATACGAACCCGGAAAAGGAGCAATTCCAATATGGAGTAGCTCCTTTTCTTTTCGTAGGATTGAATAATTTACTACTTGGTGTTTTTTCCAATCACGAAAATAATCTTGCCTACACTATTGTTTCATGTTATCTTTTAAAACGATATTAAAGAGATAGAGGTGTTTAAATGCGTATGCGTAACAAGCCTTGGGCAATTGATTTTATTGCAGATCATCCCCAATTTGTGATATCGAATCCAACAGAAGCAAAAGGTAAATGGCATGAGATTTTTGGAAATTCTCATCCAATTCATATAGAAGTTGGTACAGGAAAAGGTCAATTCATTACCGGTATGGCAGGGCAAAATGACTCGATAAATTATATAGGAATTGAACTATCTGAAAGCATTATCGTTACTGCACTTCAAAAGGCGATTGAAGTTGATTTACCTAATCTTAAGCTGTTAAATGTAAATGCTGAAAAATTAACGGAGTACTTTGAAGATGGTGAAATTGACCGAGTTTATTTAAACTTCTCAGATCCATGGCCAAAGCCACGACATGCGAAGCGTCGACTAACGTTCAAAACGTTCCTTTCTATTTACGAGAGAATTTTAGTTGATGGTGGCGAAATTCACTTTAAGACAGATAATCAAGGCCTGTTCGAGTACTCACTAACAAGCTTTTCAGAATATGGACTAAGGTTGCAATATGTTAGCTTGGATTTACACAACAGCAAGTTTGAAGGAAACATCATGACAGAATACGAAGAAAAGTTCTCAGGACTGGGGCAACGTATTTACCGTTCAGAAGTGAAATTTTTAAACGAGAAACTCAGGACCAATAAGTGGTTTTGAGTTTTTTCGTTTGTGATTAAGTAGGCCGTGAAACTGAGATCTGTCTTCTAAAAGCAGTGGAGCTTTTTACATCACGTTCACTCTTTTCATGTGATATGATGAAAGCGGAGGGGATAAAATGGAAACGCTTCAAATAGGTCAAACAAAGTTAACATGGTTAAATGGAGGAGACACACATTTAGACGGTGGTGCGATGTTTGGTGTAGTGCCAAAAGCACTTTGGTCTAAAAAAGTATCCTGTAAATGAAAAAAATCTAATTGAATTAAGAACAGACCCAATATTAGTGCAAAAAAACGGAGTAAACCTTTTAATTGATACAGGCGTTGGTTCTGGAAAAATGAATGAAAAACAATTAAGAAATTTTGGTGTCACTGAAGAGTCGAGCGTCGATACTTCGTTAAAATCACTAGGATTAACACGTGATGATATTAATATTGTTATCATGACTCATCTGCATTTTGATCATGCAAGTGGATTAACAATGTGGGAAGATGATGAACTTGTTTCAGCATTTAAACAAGCGAAAATTTTTACCTCAAAAATAGAATGGGAAGAAATGCAACTACCGAATATTCGCTCGAAAAATACATATTGGCTAGAAAATTGGGAGTCCATTCAAAATCAAATCGTCACGTTTCAAGATCAAATCGAAGTAGTTGAGGGCATTACGATGTTTCATAGCGGCGGACATAGTGATGGACATAGTGTTGTTGTGATAAAGGATTCAGATGAATCAATTGTACACATGGCAGATTTAATGCCAACCCATGCGCACAAGCATGTTCTTTGGGTATTAGCTTATGATGATTACCCAATGACCTCAATTGAACAAAAGCAAAAGTGGCTACCATACGCGCAAAAACAAAATGCATGGTTAACTTTTTACCATGATGCGTATTACCGAGCGATCAAGTGGAATAGTGAAGGTGAAATTGTTAAGAAGGTTGAAAGAAACAGGGTCTGAAATTAGACCCTGTTAGTTTTTGTTTAACCCTTTAATTTGCGTGTGGGCCGCCGACTATTGAGCTGGTTCGACCAACTTTGGAGAGCGAGTGCCCAACTAATCATATCTAGACCCTGTTCACTTCTAATATCGTGCCTGTAGTTGCATCAACGATTGTTTCGTATTGTTCAACTTCTCCATCAGCTGTTCGAGTGATCCCAGTTTTGTATATTTGATAGGTAAGATCATTTTTTTTATATTCCTCAGGCACTGTATAAATCCATGATCCATCAATTTTGCCACGTTGTTTAAATGCCTTTTTAACAATATGTAGAGCTTTATCAGAAGAAATCGTTGCTGGTTTTAATTGACTACTTGCTAAATACGTAAGTGCTGCCCCAATTCCAATGCCAAGGAAAAATTGATTCCACCTCATAATTTCTCACCTATCCCCTTCGGTTACGTTCTACTTTAAAGTATACAAAAAGAATGGTGACTTGTTAAGTTGAATGGTAATTCTGGAAAGGCTTGCAAAATACATGTAAAATAGGTTTCATACATAGTAAGAGGTTCTCTCGCGTTAGAAAATAGCAAAGGGGTTTTAAAATATGAATCACGAAACATTAGAGTTATTTAAAACATTAACTGAACTGCCCGGTGCGCCAGGTAACGAGCATGCTGTTAGGTCATTCATGAGATCGGAAATTGAAAAATACACCGAAGAAATTGTCCAAGATCGTTTAGGTGGTATCTTTGGAGTAAAACGAGGAGAGCAAAACGGTCCTACTATCATGGTTGCTGGACATATGGATGAAGTGGGCTTTATGGTGACGGCGATTACGGATAATGGAATGCTCCGTTTTCAACCTCTTGGTGGCTGGTGGAGTCAAGTATTGCTTGCTCAACGTGTTGAAATTATTACCGACAACGGTCCAGTAATTGGGGTAATCGGATCAATTCCACCTCACTTATTAAGTGAAGATCAACGTAAACGTCCTATGGAAATGAAAAACATGCTAATTGATATTGGTGCTGATAGCCGCGCGGATGCGAAGGATATTGGAATTAAGCCTGGTCAACAAGTAGTTCCTATTTGTCCTTTCACTCCTATGGCAAATCCGAAAAAAATTCTCGCAAAAGCATGGGATAACCGTTATGGATGTGGCCTTGCAATTGAACTTTTAAAAGAAATAAAAGATACAACGTTGCCTAATACCTTGTATTCTGGTGCAACGGTTCAAGAAGAAGTTGGCTTACGGGGAGCTCAAACTGCAGCAAACATGATTAAACCAGACTTGTTTTTTGCTTTAGATGCTAGTCCAGCTAATGACATGAGTGGAGACAAAAAAGAATTCGGGCAGCTTGGTAAGGGTACTCTTCTTCGTATTCTTGATAAATCAATGGTTACCCACCGTGGCTTACGTGAATATGTATTAGATATGGCAGAAACAAATAAAATTCCCTATCAATATTTCGTGTCACAAGGAGGAACAGATGCTGGTCGAGTTCATATAACAAATGAAGGCGTTCCATCTGCAGTGGTAGGAATTTGCTCCCGCTACATTCACACGCATGGCTCAATTATCCATGTTGATGATTATGCAGCTGCAAAAGAGCTTCTTGTGAAGTTAGTAACATCATGTGATCAAACTACGGTAAATACAATTAAAGAAAATTCATAATATACAGGAAGGGAGAAATCACTTATTGGTTTCTTCCTTCTATTTTTCAGGAGGAATTATTTTGAAGATTGCGATCGGTACCACAAACCCAACAAAGGTAAATGCCGTTAAGGAGGCATTTGCAAGCCTTATCTCGGCTGAATTTCAAGCTGTTTCAGTTGCTTCTGGTGTTGCTGAGCAACCACTTTCTGATGAAGAAACAATATCAGGAGCGATCAATCGAGCTAATGCTGCACGTTTAGAATGTGATGTAACAATTGGTATTGGGCTGGAGGGAGGAGTAGTTAAAACAAAAATGGGCTACTTCTTATGCAATTGGGGAGCGATAATTGATGGAAACAACGAACCAATTGTAGCCGGAGGATCAAGAATTCTTCTTCCAACTGAATTGGGAGAGCAAGTATTTAATGGTAAAGAGCTTGGAGATGTTATGGACGAGTATACGAATCAGCATAATGTCCGACAAAATGAAGGAGCAATCGGAATTTTTACAAGCGGATATGTGAATCGAACGGAAATGTTCACACATCTCTCAAAGCTATTGCTTGGGCAATATTTGTTTAGTACGCAATCAGGTAATGAGAATTGAACGAACAAATAGGTTCACTTTACCTTTGGTTCTCGTGCAAATATCGAGATTCCCGTGCACAATTATCCAAAATTCTCTTGAAATCATCTCCGAATCATGCTCAAAACTGTAAAATCAAAAAAGAGTAAGCGCACCTTGTGCCCTACTCCTGATCAAAAATATAACGAAGCACTTTCATAGCTTGTTCTACGCTCTCAACCGTAACATTTGCTTTATTGGAAAGCTCTTTCAACGGATGGTGGAGATGCTCAGGACGAATTAAGATGAGTGGTTTGTTTAGGGCAATTGCAGAACTAGCATCCATCGCTGTGTTCCACTGTTTATATTTTTCACCGAAAAGCGCAATCACGATGTCGGACTTATTCATTAGGACACTTGTACGGAAGTTATTAATTTTAGAAGCTGCTTCATCTTTAAAAATTGAATTATGCTGCTCTCCAATGATTTCCTCTCCAATTTCATCTGATCGACTGTGATTTTCCATTGGACCAACGAAAGTAATTGGAAGACGATGTTCAGAGGCTCTTTCCTTAATTTCATCACGCCAATGACTATGTATTTCTCCAGCTAAATAAACGACAAATTCCAATTTCAGTTCCTCCAATTTTTTACTTTTCATCTAACTAACCTAGTTTATACCCGAAAAAATACTACTTAAAACATGATACTCTTGTCAATACTAAAAAAATAGGGTTATTATAGTAATTAGGTTCTATTTTCCTAGTAAGGAGGAGTATTAGTAATGAAGCAATTTGCATTTATACCATTATTATTCATTCTTTTATTAGTAGGCTGTGCGGTATCGGATGAGGAACTTAAAACAACAACTACCGAGAATGTTCAGCAAGGGTTTAAAGCCGAGCCTCAAAAACCAAATGAAGATGGTGGCCCTTTTTCCTATTTCCTACCAGAGGGATTTGAGATAAAGAAGACAAAAAACTCGAACATTCTTCTTGAAGAAGATGGACAACGGTTTATTTTATTCTCGAATGAAAATGAGGAAAATAATAGCCAAGTCTCTTATCAAACTCTAGCTAGCCAATATAAGAATCCAGTCATCCAAGAAACAATTGAAGATAAAAATCGATTCGGTTATGTTTTTGTGAATGAAATCGAAAAAAATACGTATGAAGTGACGATTGGGATCGGTGGTACGAAGATGACGACCGAAACAAAAAGTCAGAACGTAGCTGAAAGCGCAAAAATGATGATGACAATTGTTTCATCAGTTCAATAATTTTAGATACTCTTGCCCTCGGATAGAACCGGGGGCATTTATTTTTCTTTTGAACGCGGAGTTTGGTATGATCCAATTAGATACTTTTTAATAAATATAATCAACCTAATAGATCAACTAATTGATGGAGGTTAAAAAAATGAAAAAGCTGCAATCAATGGATGAATTCAAGGAATTAATGAATCTGGATTATGTCATTTTTATGTTTTCAGCAGATTGGTGTCCAGATTGTCGTGTTATCGACCCTATTCTACCCGAGATTGAGCAGGAGAATAATCAATATACGTTTTATTACGTAGACCGTGATCAGTTTATTGATTTATGTGTGGAGCTAAATGTGTTTGGTATTCCAAGCTTTGTTGCGTTTCATAAGGGAGAAGAAATAGGGAGATTGGTTAATAAAGAACGAAAAACGAAAGAACAAATACAAGAATTTGTTAACACGCTATAGGAACTTTAAAAAACAAGAGGGGAGGACATCTTATGAAAATGACATCAAGAATAATGGTTGAAAAAATTAAGGAGAAATTAGCAGAACGAGATTGGACGTTTTCTTTTGATCGTGAAAAAGACACGTTGCGAATTGAAAATAGTAGCTTAAACAAAGGTGTAACACTTTCACTTCCAGGAATTATTGCAAAATGGGAGACTCGAAAAGAAGATGCTTTAATTGAAGTCGTCTATTATGTAGAAGAGGCTCTCTCAGTAATGGGCGATTCCCATACACTATCTGGAAAAGAGAAGTCGATTTTCCCTGTTATTCGTTCGACGTCTTTTACAAAAGAAACAAGTGACGGAGTTCCGCTCCTGTTTTTAGCACACACAGCTGAGACAAGAATTTATTATGCGCTGGACCTTGGAACAACGTATAAATTAATTGATCAAACTATGATGGAGAAGGAAAACTGGACAGCTGAACGAATTAAGGAAAGCGCCATGTTTAACCTACGCTCATTGGAGACGAAGTATAAAGAAGATTCGGTAGCAGGTAATACCTTTTATTTCTTCAACTCAAATGATGGCTATGATGCAAGTAGAATCCTAAATGACTCCTTACTTCTAGCTTTTCAAGAAAAAATGGAGGGGAATATGGCAGTTGCCGTTCCTCATCAAGATGTATTAATTGTCGTCGATGTGAAGAATGAAACGGGCTATGACATTTTAGCGCAATTAACGATGAGCTTTTTTGCAAGTGGTACGATACCAATTACTGCACTTTCTTTTTTATATGAAAAAGAGGAACTAGAACCAATCTTTATTCTAGGTAAAAATAAACCGAAATAATTTGTTGGAAGGAAGATATTTGTGAACGTTTTTTATAACCTTGAAGGAGTGGGGGACACTCTGCTGATTTCGTTAAAGGACATTTCTCTAGAAAATCGGGACATTGAAACAAAGGAAGATGTTGTCAGGATTTTCAATAAGCAAACTGGAGAAACTGCTGGTTTCAATATTTTTCAAGCTTCTACATATTCCCCTATCATTGAAAATGGTGTGGTTGAAATAACGGAAGAGATGATCAAGCAAATTAATCAGATTCTCCAAAAGAATGGCTTCTCAGAAACGGTGGAGGTCGATTTGTCACCAAAGTTTGTCGTTGGACATGTTCTAACAAAAGAGAAGCACCCCAATGCAGACAAGCTAAATATTTGCCAAGTAGACATTGGTTCAGAGACTCTACAAATCGTTTGTGGAGCGCATAATGTTGAACAAGGACAAAAGGTTGTTGTTGCAAAGGTTGGAGCGGTTATGCCAAGTGGGCTAGTGATTAAGGATGCCGAATTACGAGGAGTTGCTTCAAGTGGGATGATTTGTTCTGCAAAAGAACTTGATATCCCAAATGCACCTCAAGAAAAAGGAATTTTAGTACTTAATGAAGACCGTGATACAGGAACGCCTTTTCTAGGTTAATATCTTAACTACCTCTCAACCAATGATAAAGGTAGCGTACACCCAAAAATTCTCACAATAAAACGTAGAGTCTACTAAGCCCTAGTCACTAGTAATTAATCTAGTGGCTTTTTTTATCTACAAAATCAGACAAATATTGATACAATAGAGAAGCTAGACTTTTATAATTGAAATTTTGAAAGAGTGATAAATATGAGTTGGGTATCGAAATTTATTCAGTATTTTGTAAGTGATTCTGATGAGGAAGAATTGCATGAAGAATTTAAACCACGTGAAAAAGAATATAAAAAGATTCAACAGGAACAATCGATGAATGAAAGTGAAAAAAAAGAAATTGAAACAAAAGTATCGTATCAATATCCAAAAGGTAACTTCCGCTTTCCACTTATTCTCGACGAAAGCGGTAAAAAAGGAACAATAAACAGACAGCATAATCTAAAATACGAAGAAAAAAAAACACCAAACTATCGAGAACTGAAAAGTCGAACGCGAGAGCAATCATCTTTTAAGGAAGTAAAAGATAAAAAACATTTTTCTCCAACCGAAATTCCATCTCCCATTTATGGCTTTCATTCTCGTTATAAGCAGGAGAGCGACTTATATCCATCTGCTTTAAGCGATCAAAGTACTAAATCTGAAGTACCTTTGCAAGAAAAACTCAATGAGGATTATGTACACTTAAATTTAGTGGGAAAATTAATGGACAAAAGTAACACTGTAATAGGAAATCAACCCTTCATTGAACAAGAGGAAGCTCGTCAGAATCACCCTGAATCAGTTCAACTAACTGAAGAAGTTCAACATGATGAGGAAGATCAAAAGGGTGTCGATATTTTTGAATACCGTGAGATGGAAGAGCCCTTGGACCACGAGAATTCTAAATCTATTCATCAGGAACCCGAACATTTTTTTAGTGGCCAACCTCTGAAGAGTCACACTGAATTAACAATAGAGGAAGCACCGCCAGTTGAGACGCAAAGAGAAATCAATTTAGAAGAAACACCGCCAGTTGAGACGCAAAGAGAAATCAATTTAGAAGAAGCACCGCCAGTTGAGACGCAAAGAGAAATCATTTTAGAAGAAACGCCAGTTGAGACGCAAAGAGAAATCATTTTAGAAGAAACGCCAGTTGAGACGCAAAGAGAAATCATTTTAGAAGAAACGCCAGTTGAGACGCAAAGAGAAATCATTTTAGAAGAAACGCCGCCAGTTGAGACGCAAAAAGAAATCATTTTTGAGGAAACGCCTCACATTGAAATGGCAAAAGAAGTAATCGTTGAAAAAACTCTACCTGAAAAAGAGAGTACCAGAGCAAACGACCGATTAACATTAACTCATTCAACAGAGAAAAAATCAACGATTCCTTTTAATGTTTTAATGTTGAATCGTGACAAGCAAAAGATGCCTGCACGGGAAGCTGAAGGTGCATATTCGTTTCCTTCGCTATCATTCCTAGATGTACCACAAAATAATGTGATTGAAGACACAACATGGTTGAATGACCAGAAAGAGCTATTAAATTTAACGCTCAAGAACTTTAATGTACGCGCACAGGTTGTCAATGTCACACAGGGTCCATCAGTTACAAGGCTTGAAGTGCATCCAGAGCCAGGTGTGAAGGTTAATAAGATTACCAACCTAAGTGACGATATCAAACTTAGCTTGTCTGCTAAGGACATTCGCATCGAAGCCCCAATCCCAGGGAAAAATACAATTGGCATAGAAGTGCCAAATAAGCATAGTAAAATGGTGTTCTTACGTGAGATTTTGCGTAGCCCTGAATTTAGAAATAATCCGTCACCAATGACTGCAGTATTAGGTTTAGATATTTCCGGTCTTCCAGTGGTTACAGATTTAAAAAAAATGCCACATGGTCTAATAGCAGGTGCAACAGGATCAGGAAAAAGTGTTTGTATTAATACGATTCTTGTTAGCTTGTTGTATAAGGCAGCACCACATGAAGTTAAATTGTTGTTAATTGATCCTAAAATGGTTGAACTCTCGCCATATAATGAAATTCCCCATTTGGTTAGTCCGGTGATTACAGATGTGAAGGCTGCCACAGCTGCACTAAAATGGGCGGTTGAAGAGATGGAACGCCGTTATGAATTGTTTGCACATTCAGGGGCGCGGGAAATAACTCGTTATAATCAAATGGTAAAGGAACATAAAACGGGTGAGCATTTACCTTACTTACTGATTGTAATCGATGAGTTAGCAGATTTAATGATGGTCGCTCCTAGTGATGTAGAAGAAGCGATTTGTCGGATCGCTCAGAAGGCAAGAGCTTGTGGTATTCACTTAATTGTCGCTACTCAGCGTCCGTCTGTGGACGTTATTACAGGCTTAATTAAAGCAAATATTCCAACGCGAATTGCTTTTTCCGTATCATCTCAAGTGGATTCTCGAACGATTATTGATGTGAGTGGAGCAGAAAAGCTCTTGGGACGGGGAGATATGCTATTTTTAGAAAATGGTTCGTCAAAAGCAGTACGTCTTCAAGGCACATTTGTATCAGATGACGAAATTGAACGAGTCGTAAGCTATGTGAAAAAGCAAATGAAACCTGAATACTTATTTCAACAAGAAGAATTAATAAAAAGAGCGGCTATTCAAGCAGATGAAGATGAATTATTTTTTGAAGCATGTGAATTTGTGCTCTTACAAGGTGGAGCATCAGCCTCAGGGTTACAAAGAAGATTCCGAATTGGCTACAATCGTGCAGCACGATTAATGGACATGATGGAGGAGCAAGGAATTATCTCTGGAAATCGCGGTAGTAAACCGAGAGACATTCTAATTACTGGTGAGGATTTGAATATTCTACAAGAAAACAATTAATTAATCTTCATGAATTCTGTTCTTCTACTTTATGAATGTGTACTATAATGATAGAATGTGATCACTAGCTAGGGAAAAGGGAGCTTATGTGGATGAAAGAAATTGAATTAAAGTTGCGAGGGGATATTAAACGGTTGTCGAATAACACATTTAAGTTTGACGAACGAGTTGGAGAAGGATGGTTTTCTGCCGTCTACTTTTTAAAAACTCGTGAAATCGTTAAAGACTTTCTTCCCAATCAACATGTTTTGATGCAGTTTTTTCAAAAAGAGCATGGAGTTCTATGCGGAACAGATGAAGTAATTGCTCTCATAAAAACGTTTGCTGATAATCCAGAAAACTTAGACATTTACTCTTTAAAAGATGGAGATAAAATTAGTCCTTTTGAAACCGTTCTGACTGTTGCAGGTCCTTATCAAGATTTTGGTTATCTTGAGGGAATGATTGATGGTATTTTATCTAGGAGAACTTCCGTTTCAACAAATGTATACAATGTGGTAAAAGCAGCAGGGATTTCGGGTATTCAAAAACCTGTCATCTTTATGGGCGATCGTGATGACCATTTTACACAGCAGGCGGGTGACGGCTATGCTGCACATATAGGTGGATCTACCGCACAAGCTACACATGCAATGAATGAGTGGTGGGGAAAACAAGGAATGGGCACGATGCCTCATGCGCTCATCCAACTGTTTGGTGGTGATGTGGTTGAAGCGGCAAAAGCTTATTATAAAAAATTTCCTGAAGATGATTTAATTGTTTTGGTCGACTATAACAACGATTGCATAACCGATGCACTGCGAATTGCAAGAGAATTTGGCGATCAGCTAAAAGGTGTAAGAGTTGATACCTCCAGGACGATGATTGATCAGTACTTTATTCGAAAACCGGACCTACTTGGCACGTTTGATCCTCGAGGTGTAAATGCTAATTTGATTTTTGCATTAAGAAAAGCCTTGGATGATGAAGGCTATCATCATGTGAAGATTGTTGTAAGTGGTGGTTTTACTCAAAAGCGTATTATGGAATTTGAAGAGAGTAAAGTTCCTGTTGATATTTATGGTGTAGGTGGCAGTTTATTAAACATCACCATTGGATTTACGGGTGATAATGTTTTATTAAATGGTGAGCCGCAAGCAAAAGCTGGTCGACGATACCGCCCAAATCCACGTTTAGAAAAAGTGGAATAAGGTCATGTGTAAGATTGTAAACTTGGAACAGCATCGGAAAGAAAAGGAAATACAGCTTCAGACTTTTTTGATGAAACACATAGGGGAGTTTGAACAGCACTTAGTTAGAAACTCAAACATTCGTGAAAAAGTAAAGGCCGTTCATATTTTTAGGGATAAGGTCGGATGTTCAATACCTAGAGAATTAACTAAACTAGAAGAGCAATTATTTTTGAGCTGGTTCTCATACGACTATAAAACAATTCAAGGCTTCACACTGTACCAAGTTTTCCTTAAGAACATTGATACAAAGTCAATTCCCTTTGAGGCTGTGTTTCATGCTCTTCTTATGGCAAGTGTGTTAGAGCCTTTCAAGATTATTGAAGTGAATAACGATTACTTTGTTGCACTCCACCTAATGACAAACGAACAAAGTATTATTAAAAGCAATCTAGATATACTTTACAAAAGGGACGACTTAGTCTTTCTAAGATGTGTACCAATCTATGATTATTTATTTTCTTTACACCCTGGCTTTCAATTTAATGATGAAAAACGGGGAGCATTACTAAAGCATTTTCAAAATACTGAGTTGAGTTGGCGAACATTTTTAAAAAAACATGCCATACAATTTGCTTGGAATGGGAAAACTGATCAAGAATGATGATTTTAACAATCTTCCTTCTACAAGTTAGAAGTAGTAGCTTGGAATTTAGTTTTCATGGTCAACTGCTATTGATATGTTATAATAAACACCCGTAAGCCCGACTATATTTTTGTTTGGCTTTCTAACCAGAAATTTTTTATAAAAATAGTTTTTTTACATACTTTGAATTGCTATAAATGAGTTGCAAAACTAGATGAACGTCATATACTGTCAATCAGATAGACGTTTGTTGGAGGTTCTATATATGACTGTTTATCACTTTGTTGGAATTAAGGGGACGGGAATGAGCTCCCTCGCACAAATCTTGCATGATATGAATTATCAAGTTCAAGGGTCTGATATTGAAAAAACCATTTTCACTCAGAAAGCACTTGAATCACGTGGAATTCCAATATTACCTTTTACAAAAGATAATATTAAAGAAGGGCTTACTGTTATTGCAGGGAACGCCTTTCCCGATACACATATAGAAATTGAAGAGGCAATTCAGCTTGGGTTACCAGTGATTCGTTACCACCGCTTCCTAGGTGAATTTATGAAGAAGTTTATAAGTGTAGGCGTTACGGGTGTTCATGGTAAAACATCAACAACAGGTTTGCTTTCACATGTTATTCAAGGTGCTGAACCAACTTCTTACCTCATCGGAGATGGAACTGGGAATGGGATTGAAAACAGCAAGTATTTCATTTATGAATCGTGTGAGTACCGGAGACATTTCTTGTCCTACCATCCAGATTACGCGATTATGACAAATATTGATTATGATCATCCTGACTACTTTACAAGCATTGAAGATGTTTTTAGTGCTTTTCAAGAAATGGCTTTGCAAGTAAAAAAGGGAATTATTGCTTGCGGTGATGATGAGCAGCTACAGCAAATTCAGGCAAAGGTTCCTGTTGTCTATTATGGATTAGCCGATCATAATGATTTTCAAGCTCGAAACATTCTCAAAGATACGGATGGTACTGCATTCGATGTATATGTTCGAAATACGTTCTATGCTTCATTTAAAATCAATACCTATGGTGATCATAGTATTTTAAATGCGTTATCTGTTATTGCATTATGTCATTATGAAGAAGTGAGTGTTGAAATTATTCAACAACGTCTTATGACATTCGAAGGGGTTAAGCGTCGTTTCAATGAGAAAAAAGTAGGCGACCAAATTTTAATTGACGATTATGCGCACCACCCAACTGAAATCAATGCAACAATAGATGCAGCAAGACAAAAATACCCTGATCGTGACATCGTTGCCGTTTTTCAACCACATACATTTTCACGTACTCAATCTTTTTTAGAAGAGTTTGCAGACAGCCTTCTAAGAGCAGATTATGTGTATTTATGTGACATTTTTGGCTCAGCCAGAGAGAATGTTGGTAAACTTTCAATTGAAAATCTTAAAGATAAAATACACAATGCTAGCTTAATTTCTGAAGAAGATACATCGATCTTAAAAAGACATGAAAATGCAGTTTTAGTTTTCATGGGCGCTGGTGATATACAAAAATATCAAGAAGCTTATGAAAGAGTTATGGTATAAAAAAAAGGGTGCCTCTCAAATTTTTGAGAGACACCCTTTTTTTATACCAGAATTTATAAGGCGCCTTGCGCTTTTCTTACTGTTTTGGAAATTATAAAATTCTGGTACTGTGGATAACGTTTCTGCATCCAGCTCCAGCGTCTAGCCCCGACGTACAGGACGTGCTAGTGCAGTCAATGCGACAGGATGTCGCGTTTTTGACTGCCTCGAGGTCATAAGTCAATTATAAATTGAAGGCAAAGAACACCTTCTATTTATAATCGCCTTATGCTATGCCTAAGGCTGTTCAAGGCGCTTGCGCTTTTGTTCCTACTTCAAATTCTCAGGATTAAGCGCTTCTAACTCAGGAATAACAAAGCGTCCATCTTTTCGAATTAATACATCGTCAAAATAAATCTCACCACCACCATATTCAGGACGTTGTATCATGACCATGTCCCAGTGAATGTTTGAGTTGTTGCCGTTTGATGCTTCGTCATAGCATTGTCCTGGAGTGAAGTGGAAACTACCGTCGATTTTTTCATCGAATAAGATATCCTGCATCGGATGTAGAATGTAAGGGTTAACACCGATTGCAAACTCTCCTACAAAGCGTGCTCCTTCATCTGTATCGAAAATCTTGTTGATTCGTTCGCTATCATTTGCAGTTGCTTCAACAATTTTGCCTTCCTTAAATGTTAAACGCACATTTTCGAACGTAAAGCCATTGTAAGGTGATGGCGTGTTGCATGTAATTGTACCGCTTACGGAATCACGAACTGGTGCTGTGTAAACTTCACCATCTGGAATGTTCATTTGACCAGAACACTTAATAGCTGGGATATCCTTAATTGAGAAAGATAAATCAGTGTCAGTTCCAGTCAGGCGAACTTTATCTGTTTTGTTCATCAAGTCAACTAATGAATCCATCGCTTTGTCCATTTTTCCGTAATCTAAGTTACAAACATTGAAGTAGAAGTCTTCAAATTGTTCTGTGCTCATTTTTGCAAGCTGTGCCATTGAAGCAGTAGGGTATCTTAGGACAACCCATCTCGTTTTAGGAACTCGAATTTCACGGTGCACCTTTTGTCCGACCGTTTTTCCATGTAACCTCATTTGATCGTCTGGAACGTCTGCCTGTTCACTGATGTTATCACCAGAACGCAAGCCGATATAGGCATCCATTTTGCTCATTACATTTGCCTCGAAATCTGCGATCATATTGTACTGTTCTTCTTGTCCGCCCATAAGCAAGGAACGGTCAACTTGGTGATCTTTTAACGTAACAAAAGGATAACCGCCAACTGCATATGCTTCCTTCACAAGAGAGACAACAAGCTCTCTTTGTAAACCGAAATTCTCAATTAACACTTTCTCGCCTTTTTGTAAGCGGATTGAGTAATTAATTAGATTTTTTGCTAACTGCTCGATACGTGGATCTTTCAAAGTAAATCCTCCTATAAAAAAAGTATATGTACATTCATATTGTAACCGATAACAATTGGAAGAAGAAATGATTTACAAAAATCAAAGTTGCAATAAAAAGGAATTAGACATTTAATGAAGAATTAAGCTATATGATCATATTTTTATGTTTATAATAAGCTTTATCGGGTAATTATCTATTATAATTCACAGGAGGTGTAAGTTCATGATTGTTATTCTTTATTTAAGTGCTGCAATTATTGCGATAGCATTCGCTGTTCTAGTCGTATACTTAGCAAAAACTCTCAAATCCTTACAGGGAACTTTAGACAATGTAGCAGGAACTCTTTCAGGATTAGAGGTTCAAATGCAAGGGATAACAACTGAAACAACGGAATTGTTACATAAAACAAACGCGTTAGCAGAAGATATACAACATAAGTCCGATCGCCTGAATAGTGTCGTTCACGCGGTTGAAGACGTTGGTAACTCAATTCAACAATTCAATTCTTCTGTAAAGAAAGTTTCAACTACAGTAACAACAAATCTTGAACAAAATCAAGATAAGATTAGTCATATCGTTCAATGGAGCAATGTTGCGATGGACATCTGGGAAAAATGGAAGCTCAAGAAGGAAAAGCAACCAACTGTAAAACAGTACTAACAAATAAGGGGAGGAATTTAACATGAGTAAAGATGGAATTAATAGCAAGGATTTTATTATTGGGAGTTTAGTTGGTGGAATTATAGGTGCAGCGACTGCTCTTTTTCTAGCACCGAAGTCTGGTAAAGAGCTTCGCGATGATCTGGGGCAACAAGCAACTGTTGTAAAAGATCGTACTGGAAAATTCACGAATGAAGCACTTGAAAAAAGCAACGGTATCGCTAGCATGGCAAAAGAAAAAACATCTACACTTTCCCAAGTTGTAACAGAACAATCTTCTCAAATTATGAACAAAGTACGTGACTTAACAAATTCGTCAAAAGAGAATGGCGATGTTGTTGAAAACATGGTAGTAGATGCTTTAACGAGTATTTCTGATGAAAATACAGGTTCTGAGTCAGTGAATAAACAAACTGAAGCAGCAATTAATGAGCTAGAAAAAGAAACTTCAGAAGTCGCAAAAAGCTCTGAAGATGTTAAAGCACAAATAAACGAAGAATTAAAAGGTGCTGAGAAAGAACTAACGAAAACGAATCATTAATCGGCGGGAAACTGCCGGTTTTTCTATTCTTAAAACCCATCTAATACATTAACGAAAAGGTGACCGAATATGAGTAAAGAAGTCATAGAAACAGTCGAACAATTTGAAGACATTTTAACCAGGCATGAGAAATTCCTATTCCTCAAAAATAGTTTAACTTGTCCAATCAGTCATGCAGCTTTTGAAGAGTTTGAACATTTCACGGAAGATTATCAAGACATCCCAAGTTACTACTTAAATGTGCAAGACGCACGACAACTTTCAAATTACATCTCAGAAACGATTGGGATTAAACATGAATCACCGCAAGTATTTTTGTTTAAGAGTAAAGAAGTCGTCTGGAGTGCATCCCATTGGAAAATCACCTTTGATGCATTGAGTAAGGAAATGAAGAAGACAAACGAAATTTAAAACCTACGATAATAATAAGTCATCATCGCTGAACGGTAAATCAGTGGTGGTGATTTTTTTCATTTAAGAAATGATGGTGATTTTGCCATGCGATGTAAGTTCAATGTCTGTCAATTTTTGTCGAGAAAACAAAAAAGAGCTTAAAAACAAGCTCTTTTCCACATAAACCCACGATTAAATTAAAGCCACTCGATCGATAATGCATCCCCCGCATTGATTTGATCTTCAAAGCCGATTTCTTCTCCATTTTTCATTAATCGAAAGCGGCTCTTTCCTGTGATTGGAGTGTCTACATCTATTACGTTGAAGATGTCTTGAAAGATAAATGGACTCATGGCGGATTTCGAAGTAGTCAGCTTGTCTCCACTGTTTATTGCCGTGTCCATCTTTATTTTTTCTTGATTCCGATAAAAATCCACCAGATTCTTCTCTAGTGTAATTGGTTTTCCATTAAACGTAACGGAAAGGATTTGGTTGACTAAAATCGTGCATTCATTTGCTACTTCCATTAATGAAGGAGTAACTTGTGGCTTAAGAGTAATCATATCACCATTTTCAACCTTTTTTTCTCCTGTTGTAGGTAATCCATTTTTATACAATCTACCTGAAAACATTTCAAGAGAGATTATTCTTTGATCAAGCTCGATGAAATAAGGTTTTACTTTGGATAATTGCTCATCCAATCTCAGTGACATGAAACTAGCTTCAATTGTATCAGGAATTGTGCAGCTAATTTTGTCCCTGTCCTTTAAAATTACATTAAAGAGTGCAGGCTGATGATTAATTAAAAGTGTAGGCTGTATTGTATATGACTGTCCATTAACCGATATTTTTTTTGTTGGTATTTCGTCTAAAATTTCCTGTAACTGTACTTGTTGTTCTTTCCCATCGGAACCTTTTTGAACTGTAATGATGTCTCCATGCTTAATCTCATCCTCCAAGGAGCACTGTTGTTCATTTTTTATTATATTAGGAGGGTTTCCTATTTTTCCAGGAATTGTTACAGTTACGTTGTTTACCTCGACCATTAATGCCATTCCAGGTTTTCCAAAGAGTCTATTTAATTGAATCCCTGCAGATAGCAAACTATCTCCTACTGTTAATGCTTTCATATGGAACAAGCGTACAGAGCGTTCATTTACTTTTACACTAATATATTGTATCGGATTTTCTTTTGAAGCAACAGCGATACCTATCGGAGTAACTAACTCTGGTCCTTTTTGCAAATGGTCCGCAATTTCTAGATTTGCGATTGCATCAATTCCTCTAATTGCTACGCGATTCTCAGATAGACCAAGTTTTTCTGATAGTTTTTTTGGTAGCAGGGGAGTTAAACTACCACCTCCTACAAGCATGACAGCCTTAGGTGAATTGGAATTATTTAATCTGTAAATTTCTTCACTTATTGAAGTTGCAAGTCGATCTATAGTTGGTGAGATTTTATCAATCACTTCTTGTTTTGGAACTTCCATTTCAAAACCTAAAATATCCGTGATTGTAATCGTATCGTTCGTATGTAATTTTCTTTTTGCTTCTTCAGCTAAGGGGAAGTCTAGCAAAAATTCATCGGATATCGCTTCGGTAATTTCATCGCCGGCAATCGGTACCATTCCGTAGGAAATAATTGTTCCCAAATCTGTGATGGCGATATCGCTTGTACCTGCCCCAATGTCAACAAGGGCGATATTTAAACGTCTCATTGAAGGTGGAATTAATACATTGATTGCTGCAATTGGCTCTAAAGTTAGTGCTTCCATTTCCAAGTTAGCGCGATTTAAAGCAGCAAGCAATGATTCGACGACAACTTTAGGTAGAAAAGTTGAGATAATTTCAACGGAAGCAAAATCGCCTTGCTGATCTATTAAACTACCAATTTCTTCGCCGTCCAATTGATAGTGAAGCACAGAGTACCCAACACAATCATAAAGTGTGAGTTTATTTGCGTCGCTTTTTTCAGCAAGCTGCTTTTGTGCTTGCTGCACAGCCATTAACTCTAGCTGAAGAATGTCTTCTTTTTGAATCATCGGTTTTCCCTTTATTTCAATGACCATCGAGGCCCTCTCTGTTTTTAAGGCCCTACCAGCGGCAGCAACACATACCTTATAAAGTGAACCGTGAGTAGATTCAAGTTCTTCTTTAACTGAAGTAATCACGTTAGCTACAGAAAGAACATCGTGAATTTGCCCATCAAGCATTGAACGTGTGTCATGTTCTTTTATTACCGTATCTATAATTCGATATATTCCATTTTTTTCTTGCAATATTAAGCCGACAACAGAACGAGTCCCAATGTCGAGAGCAAATGTAAAATTGCTTTTATCCAAGTTGAAACACCTTCTTTGTGGGATGCTCATAAAATACTTTATCGCTTAAAAGCTTAAAAGCGTTTAAATGTTAAAGTTTTTAGGTGACAACCATAATTTAATCGTTTATAATAACTAATAATTATAAAAAATGTACCACACTTTCTTTGATAGATAAAGGAAACATAAGTTCACTGAGCTTAGTAAAAAAAGCACGAAATTTTATTATCATATTTAAGATTGAAAGGATGAGAGAGATGAGCAATGCAGAGCTTAATGCATTAAGAGAGAGAGTAGACGAGATTAATTTACAAATGTTAAAACTGATTAGTGAGCGAGGAAAGCTTGTCCAAGAAATCGGGAAAGCAAAAGACACTGGGGGCATTAATCGCTATGACCCTGTTCGAGAACGAAAAATGTTAAATAGTATTATAGAATCCAACGATGGTCCATTTGAGGATTCGACTTTACAGCATATATTCAAAGAAATCTTCAAAGCGGGATTAGAGCTTCAAGAAGATGATCACAGCAAAGCGCTGCTTGTTTCGAGAAAGAAAAAACCTGAAGATACAATTGTTGACATTAAAGGAATTAAAATTGGTGATGGAAGTCAAACATTTATTGTTGGTCCATGTGCAGTTGAAAGCTACGAACAAGTTGCAGCTGTTGCTGAGGAAGCAAAAAAACAAGGTATTAAGCTATTACGTGGTGGTGCATTTAAGCCTCGTACAAGTCCATATGACTTTCAAGGTTTGGGCTTAGAGGGCTTGAAGATTCTTAAAAGAGTTGCCGATGAATATGATATGGCGGTAATAAGTGAAATTGTCAATCCAGCGCATATTGAAATGGCAATCGAATACATCGACGTCATTCAAATTGGTGCAAGAAACATGCAAAACTTTGAATTATTAAAAGCTGCAGGTGCTGTGCGTAAACCGGTTCTTTTAAAACGTGGTTTAGCTGCAACTCTTTCAGAATTTATGAATGCTGCAGAATATATTGCTTCTCAAGGAAATGATCAAATCATTCTTTGTGAACGAGGAATTCGTACGTATGAAACAGCGACAAGAAATACATTAGACATATCGGCTGTTCCGATTTTAAAACAAGAAACACATTTACCGGTATTCGTTGATGTGACACACTCAACTGGAAGAAGAGATCTATTACTTCCAACAGCTAAAGCTGCGCTTGCAATCGGTGCAGACGGAGTAATGGCAGAAGTTCATCCAGATCCTGCTGTTGCGTTATCTGATTCAGCTCAACAAATGGACTTCGATCAATTTGATACATTTATGAAAGAATTGAGACCGTTTGTCAAAGTGAATGCTTAATTGAAAAGATAAAAAGAAATGGCTCAACTGAGTCATTTCTTTTTATTTTAATATCAGAATTTATATAAATTTTAGACTTAGTATGCGTTTCGCAAGTCCAGCGCCTAGCCCCTCGAGGTCTTGCTTGTCGGGGCTGAACAAGGCGCTTGCGCTTTTTTTTTTAGAAAAAATCTATATTTTTTCATTATCTTATTCATACTACAAATAGTACTAGTTAAGATAAAAGTGTGTTCAGTAGTGAACAAATAATGAAAATCCTGTGAAAACGTTGTAAAATCAACGTAAATGCGTTGCAGATGGGTACAGAGTATCGTATGATTATTTACATATAGTTTTCTTAGGTGCCAAAAATCTACACTAACAAATAAAAATCACCATATACATAGTTGATTCAAACTGTTCCGGGTAGTAATTTGAACTAAAGTATAGATGACCGAAAAAAGGAGTGGAAGTATGAGTAGTGTAACAATCTATGATGTTGCACGTGAAGCAAATGTCTCAATGGCAACTGTATCTCGTGTTGTAAACGGCAATCCAAATGTAAAACCAACAACTCGAAAAAAAGTTTTAGAAGCAATTGATCGTCTTGGATATCGTCCAAACGCAGTAGCTCGTGGTTTGGCGAGTAAAAAGACAACAACAGTCGGGGTCATTATTCCCGATATTTCAAGTACGTTTTATTCTGAATTAGCTCGTGGAATAGAAGATATTGCTACAATGTATAAATACAACATTATCTTAAGTAATTCAGATCAAAATAAAGAAAAAGAATTGCATGTATTAAATACGATGCTTGGAAAACAAGTAGATGGAATCGTGTTCATGAGTGGGAATGTAACAGAGGACCATGTTGAACAGTTTAAGCGATCTCCAGTTCCGATTGTATTTGCTGCGTCCATCGATCTTACAGGAACAACCCCATCTGTGAACATTAATTATGAGCAAGCTACATTTGACGTCATTACAATGTTGATTGAAAAAGGACATAGAAGGATTGCATATGTTGCAGGACCAAATGAAGAGCCTGTTAACAGATTGAAAAAATCAGTTGGATATCAAAGTGCTCTTGAAGCTGCGGGAATTCCTTTTGAAGAAGAGCTTGTAATCGAAGGAGACTACACATACGATTCTGGAATTGAAGCTTTTGAAAAAGTAGACGAGCTTTCAGAAAAACCAACAGCGATTTTCGTTGGAACAGACGAGATGGCTCTAGGTGTTATTCATGGTGCACAAGATCGAAACTATAGTATTCCGAACGATTTTGAAATAGTCGGGTTTGATAACACAAGGCTTGCGACAATGGTAAGACCTCAGTTGACGACTGTTGTTCAACCAACATACGATATTGGTGCTGTTGCGATGAGATTGCTAACTAAGCTGATGAACAAAGAAGAAGTAGAAGATCAAAGTGTTGAATTACCACACAGAATTGAATATAGACAATCGACGAAGTCGTGATGAAAAGCAGTAGAATGTAATTTGTTCTACTGCTTTTTCTTTGTTTAGAAAATTCTTGTACTGTTGATAACATTTCTGCATCCAGATCTTATAAAGTATTAACGTTTGAATTCGACTGACCCTGCCGAATAATATGCAAAGCTTTTGCTAAAGTCTGCGCATTTTTTTCTTCTATCTCTGCCTTGCGTGGGATCGGAGTGTACAGATTGCTTGGATCATTCCATCCTTCAGGCAGTGTAACAGGTGCTTGATGTTGCCATTTGTTTATCCAATCTTGTGGCAGTTTGCCTTCTGCTTCGATACCTTTCATTTCTAACCAAATATATGACCACGCTCTTGGAACGACCCGCCATATGTCATAACCACCGCCACCAACTGCAATCCACCGGCCGTCACAGTACTGATGAGCAATCTCATGTGCGATCTTAGGTATCTCTTTATAAATAGCAATAGATGCAGATAAATGTGTTAATGGATCGTGAAAGTGAGCATCTGCACCGTTTTGAGTTAAAATAACATCTGGCTTAAAATAAGCAGCAATTTCTCTTAATGAAGTTTTATAGGCATCTAACCATGAATCATCCTCCGTAAAGGCATCTAAAGGGATGTTAAATGAATAACCATAGCCTTTTCCAGATCCGCGCTCTGTCACACTCCCTGTGCCCGGAAATAAGTATCGACCGGTTTCGTGTATTGATAGTGTGCAAACATTAGGATCATCATAAAACGTCCATTGCACGCCATCACCATGATGTGCATCCGTATCAATATAAAGCACTCTTGCGTTATACTTTTCTTGCATATATTTAATTGCGACTGAGCTGTCATTGTAAATACAAAATCCCGAAGCTTTCCCTCTAAATCCGTGATGTAACCCACCGCCAAAATTCACCGCATGTTTTGCTTTACCACCCATCACAAGGTCAACAGCTGTTAGTGTTCCGCCTACTAAAAGAGCACTAGCTTCATGCATGTTTTGAAAAATTGGTGTATCTTCTGTACTTATTCCATAATTAAGAGCCTCATGTTGTTCGAGTTTTCCGTGTCCTGCTAATGTAACGGCACGAATGTAGTTCCGATCATGGACAAGTGCCAATTCATCATCTGTAGCAAGTCTAGGACTGACAAGCTCGTGATCACCAAGTGTGTTCATTTTTCTTAATAAATCATAGGTTAAATCGACTCTTAACTGATTGAATGGATGGCTTTTACCAAGTTTATAGTCTTGAAATTTAGGAGAGTAGATGAAAACGCTATCTAGATTACTCATGCTTCATTCCCCGGAGTACTTGGCCACTAAACGGTTGTTCTACGAACATAAAATGTACCTCCTTACTTTTACCAATCTCTTGATTGAACTTACTTAGTACATAAACCGATTTTTAAAACGTAAAGAATCAAATTGAGGGATTGAATCAGGTTTTACTCGTTTCCCAATTCGAGCCATTAAGCAGTTAGCAGGATGAGAACTGATCTCTGGATCGTCTGTGGCATACCATTCAAGTCCGCCAGCATGCATCATTTTTTCCATTACTTTACGATATTCCCATACGTTTAAGCCCGACCCTTTAAGATCCCAATGCCAGTAATACTCAGTTGTGATCACAATATAATCTTCCATGGCATCATCCATCATGGACACTCTCAATAAATTTTTACCAACTGAAAAGCCACGGAATTCAGGAATGACTTCAATCGCACCTAGTTCAATCAAATCTTCCATGTTCCCCTCAGACCAGCGTTCTAGTGGATCAGGGTAGAGATATGTAACATAACCAACGATGGTATGTCGATTCCTTGCGATGATAATTCGTCCCTCAGGCAATTTTGCAATTTCAATTAACGCTTTATGCTGTTGATCGGGTTGTCGAAATGCAACCAAATCTTTATGAAATTCATAGCTTGCTAGATTCTCAGAAGAAATCGGACCTTCGATTATGAGACTTCCATGTGGTGTTTTAAGTTCTTTTGCGTTATAAGTCAAACTATGTTTCATCAGGTCACCGCCTTTTTCTTTCTAGTTAAGTGTTTCTTCTATTATACTAAAAATAATAAGGTGAAGCGTTTACATTATAACAAAAGATCTACTTTTTGAAAAATTGAGAAAAATACCATTTTATATTATAATGAAGAAGATTAATTTACATAAGGGGGAGTTTAAGTGAAATTGGAAGCGCTACCAGTAGTGAAGGGGAACCACAACTTATCAGATTACAACGAAGTATATCAAAGTTTCGATTGGCAAGAAGCTGAAAAGAACTTTTCTTGGTCGGAAACTGGTAGAGTCAATGCTGCATACGAGGCTATTGATAAACACGCGACTACATCCCGAAAAAATAAAATTGCTTTGTTCTATCGTGACCAGGAACGTGAGGAAAAGTACACGTTCAAAGAAATGAAAGAACTTTCAAATAAGGCTGGAAACGTGTTAAGACAATCTGCTGATGTTGAAAAAGGTGATCGTGTTTTTGTATTTATGCCTAGAACTCCTGAACTATACTTTGTTATCCTTGGTGCTATTAAATTGGGTGCCATCGTTGGACCTTTGTTTGAAGCTTTTATGGAAGGTGCAGTGAAAGACCGTTTAGAAGACAGTGATGCGAAGGTAATTGTCACAACTCCAGAATTACTAGAAAGAGTTCCTTTTGATCAGTTGCCATCTTTAAAGCATGTAGTAATTGTCGGAAATAGAGTGAATACAGATATTGAATCTATTGATTTTTTAACAGAAATGAAGACTGCTAGCAAAGAGCTTGAGATTGAATGGGTAAATAAGACAGATGGATTGCTGCTACATTATACATCTGGTTCCACTGGAAAGCCAAAAGGGGTACTACATGTTCATAATGCTATGATTCAACAATATCAAACGGCACAATGGGTTCTAGACCTTAAGGAAGATGATGTGTACTGGTGTACAGCAGATCCTGGTTGGGTCACTGGGACGGTATATGGTATTTTTGGACCTTGGCTTTCAGGGGCAACAAATGTGGTTGTAGGAGGGCGATTTAGTCCTGAAACATGGTATCAAACCATTGAAGATTACGGTGTAACGGTTTGGTATAGCGCACCAACTGCATTTAGAATGTTGATGGGTGCAGGAGACGCGTTAGTTAAGCGATTCGACTTACGTTCCTTGCGACATGTTTTAAGCGTAGGTGAGCCATTGAATCCAGAAGTGGTTCGCTGGGGTGTTAAGGTATTTGAAAATCGCATTCATGACACATGGTGGATGACAGAAACAGGTTCACAACTAATCTGTAACTATCCTTGTTTAGAGATTAAGCCTGGATCAATGGGTAAGCCAATCCCAGGTGTTGTTGCAGCGATTGTGGATGACAAAGGGAACGAGGTTCCTCCGTACCGAATGGGGAACTTAGCGATCAAAAAAGGCTTCCCTTCGATGATGCATACAATATGGAATAACCAAGAAAAGTTTGAATCTTACTTTTTGCATGGTGATTGGTATGTTTCTGGTGACTCTGCCTACATGGATGAAGATGGCTATTTCTGGTTCCAAGGGCGAATTGATGATGTCATTATGACCTCGGGTGAGCGAGTAGGTCCATTTGAAGTTGAAAGTAAACTGATTGAACATCCAGCCATTGCAGAAGCAGGAGTAATTGGGAAACCAGATCCTGTTCGAGGGGAAATTATTAAGGCGTTCGTTGCGCTACGAGAAGGATATGAGGCAACGGATGAATTAAAGGAAGAAATTCGTACATTTGTGAAAAAAAGGGTTGGCTGCACATGCTGCACCACGTGAAATAGAATTTAGAGATAAGTTACCTAAAACGCGCAGTGGTAAAATCATGCGCCGTGTCTTAAAGGCATGGGAACTAGATTTACCTACTGGTGATTTGTCGACCATGGAAGATTAAAACCAAAAATGACGTTCCCTTGAGGAACGTCATTTTTGGTTTAATTTGTGTTTTCACCATTACCGTCTGGTTTTTCTGCGTTACCACCATTATCTTTAGGCGGGTCTTTAGGTTTTGGTTTATCTTGTTTAGGTGGATCTTTTGGTTTAGTGTCTTCTTTTGGTTTTTCCTCAGGCTTTGGCTTTTCTTCTGGTTTTTTATCTACATAATCACCATTTTTAATAATTGCTGATGGAGCCGATTCCTTGCCAGCTACGTCGACAGCAACAACATAGTATGCTGCCGGGTTATTACCAATTGAAGCAGTCATTGATTTTGATGCAGGTACGCTTGCTACTTTTTTGAAGTCGGTTGAAAAGTTTGCAGCTGCGTATACTCTGTAACCAATTACATCATTGTCACCATTTGCTCGCCAAGATAATTTCCCTCCTGAAGCTGCGACACCACTTACTGGAGATGGATTTGCTCCATTGTCACCAATTTCTTTGTCTTCAGTAATCACAAGATTATCCCATCTCACCGTGTTAGGGAGAAGCCTTTTTAAGTCGGTGAGATTACTTATGCTATGTTTTGCTAGAATGTCTTTTTTAAGCATAACACCCTCCTGAACAAATTCGGAAGGAGCTGTCCCAGGAACACGGTAGGCACGATCTTTTACAAAGACATATTTTCCTTGTGTTAAACTATCATCTACTTTTGTCGGTACGTATTTAGCATTGAATAAGTCGGTTGCGACTAATCCTGCTTTTTTACAAAGATCTGAAGGTATTTCACCTGTTAAAGCACAGTAGGAGCGTGAGACGATTCCACCAGGCATTTGGAAACGCTCTTTTGGTGCGATTAAGTCAGGGCTTACTTCATGAGCGACGTTCATAAGCTTGGCCCATAGTAAGATATTACGTTTACTATATGTTAATCCTTTATATCGCTGTTCAAGTTGTTTAGGTGTGTCATAGCCAATCCATGTTCCAAATGTTACATTAGGGTTGGATGCAACAAACCAAGCATCATAGGTGTCTTGAGTGGTTCCTGTTTTTCCAGCCCAATCCGCGTTAAAGGATAAGTATCCATTTAAAGAAGCAGCAGTTCCTTTTTTTATAACGTCTCGCATCATATCGATGGTTAAATAGGCAGTTTGAGGCGAAAAGACGTCTGTTTGCTTCGATTCATGCTCATAAACAACATCCCCATTACTTGTTTCAATCTTTTCAATCATATACGCGTCAATGAACTTTCCACCGTTGGCAAAGGTGGTATATGCGTTCACATTTTCCTCTACGCTTACTCCAACTGTCATACCCCCAAGACTTAAGGAAGCAAATCCACCTTTGTCTGCTTCATGCATATCTGTAAAACCCATTTTTTCAAGGTATGAAGAAGGACGTTGATCAATCATCTTCATATACGTTTTTACAGCTGGAACATTGTAAGAATATTGCAGTGCTGCTCTCGCACTTGTTAATCCATGAGTACCAACGTATGTTTTCGAGCCAACTGAGAATGGGGTATCAGCAATTACAGTCCCTGGCTGTACAACCCCTGCTTCCATTGCAGGGGCATAAACGAGTAGCGGCTTCATCGTGGATCCGTTCTGCCTTTGAGCTTTGGTCGCATGATTTGTTTGTTCGCGACTGTGGTCCCGTCCTCCGACAAAACTAAGTATTTTACCACTAGTGTTCTCGATAAGAACACCACCAACTTCAACAGGTTCATTTACAACAATGTCTTCGCCAGTATCAGGGTCTACTTTTGTCTGTTTTTTGTCACTACCATAGTATTCATATTCTTTTGCAACACTTTGCATTTTGTCGTAGATCGGTTTATTAATGGTAGTATGAATGCGGTAACCTTGTTGGCGTAGATCGTAATCTGCAATTGTACGATATTCATTCTTTAACTTTTTGTCTTTAGTTAGATCTTCTTCTGTGTATCCATCTTTCTCAGCTAGAAATTTCATGATAATTTCTATTGCTCTGTTCTCTATTTCATATGTTAAAAATGGGTACTGCTCGGTGGAAGATGGTTTTTTCTTTGTTAAGTTGTCTTTAATATTATAAGTAAGTGCATTGTCATATTCGTCTTTTGTAATAAAGCCACCTGTATACATTCTATTCAGAACAGTTTTCATCCTGTTTGTACCTGACTCAAGACTTTCTTTTACTTCACCTGAATTTGTAAAGGGTGTATAACCAAAAGGACTTTGTGGAAGTCCTGCAATGTAAGCGGATTGAGCAATGTTTAGATCTTTTGCATCAACTCCAAATACACCTTGTGCAGCGGTTTGAACCCCTGCAATATTGCGCCCAGAAGCATTTCTCCCTAAGTCAGCCATATTTAGATACGCTTCTAATATTTCTTTTTTTTCAAAGAAACGTTCTAGTCGCAGGGCTAAAAGTATTTCTTTTGCTTTCCGATCAAAAGAAACTTCATTTGTGAGTATCTGGTTTTTAATTAATTGTTGAGTAAGTGTACTACCACCAGTTCGGGTTGACGAATTTGTAAACTCTTGAAAGAGCGCACGCATAATCGCTTTCGGCACGACACCTTCGTGTTCATAGAAGAGTTCATCCTCAGTAGCAATGACAGCGTTTACTAGATGTGGTGACACGTCTTCTAACTTGATTTCTTCACGCTCAAGATCAGCGCTCAACTTACCTAAGTACACATCATTAGCAAAATATATTTCTGAAGTTTCTTCATAATTGTATACATCTTTCTTCATTACCTCGTAAGAACGAATGGGTTCATCCTTTACTAATGAAGCAAAATATCCAGCACCAACTCCACCGGCAAAACAGAGGCCAATGATACCAATGACAAAGAATAGCAAGATAAGATTCCAAACAACGGTAAACGTTATTGAAAAACTTTTTTGTGCCTTTTTTTGAAATGGTGAGAAGCGCCTTAGCTTTTCTATCCATTTATCCATATTCTAATCCCCCCATATCCAGCCTATATTATACCATAGCATGCAGCAGTTTTTGTATGGTTTTGTCGGAATCCCTACTGTGATTTGACAAATTGAATATACTATGTTTAAAATCTAATAAAGTTATCAATAATATTATAAATAAGCATTGATTGGTTTAGTAGTGATCACTTGTTGTTTTAGAGAGCTGATGGTTGGTGAAAATCAGTACAAAGGTGAACCATGAATTACGCCCATGAGCATCTTTTTCGAAAAGGGTTAACCTCAGTAGGGAAAGACGGTTAAAATCCGTTAACATTTTTAAGCGAGGATTGCGCATAATGGGCATTTCTAAGTAGGGTGGTACCGCGAATAACATCGTCCCTTCATTTCTAATGAAGGGACGTTTTTTATTGTTTTTTATTTTATAAACAAAGAGGAGCTTGGCTATGAACGAATTACTAAAGGACTTACAATTTCGAGGTTTAATTAGTCAAATGACAGATGAAGAGGGACTAGATAAACTATTATCAAGTGAAAAAATCAAGCTATATTCTGGCTTTGATCCAACAGCAGATAGTCTTCATATCGGTCATTTACTTCCAGTCTTAACGTTAAGACGTTTCCAGCTGAATGGTCATCATCCGATTGCTTTTGTTGGAGGTGCTACCGGATTAATTGGCGATCCAAGCGGAAAAAAAGCGGAAAGAACATTAAACTCTAGTGATATTGTTCAAAATTGGTCTGATCGTATAAAAGAACAGTTGTCTCGTTTCTTAGATTTTGAAGCAACTGAAAATCCTGCAACCATTGCAAATAACTATGATTGGATCGGTAAGATTGATGTAATTTCATTTTTACGAGATGTTGGTAAAAACTTTGGAATCAACTACATGCTCGCTAAAGACTCTGTCCAATCGCGAATTGAATCTGGCATATCATTCACAGAATTCAGCTATATGATTTTACAATCCTACGACTTTTTAAAATTGTACCAAGACAGGCAGTGTAAACTTCAAATTGGTGGAAGTGATCAGTGGGGAAATATCACAGCAGGAATGGAATTAATTCGCAAAACTGAAGAAAATGCAAAAGCTTTTGGCTTAACGATTCCACTCGTAACAAAAGCAGATGGGACAAAGTTTGGTAAAACAGAGGGCGGAGCAATTTGGCTAGATCCTGAAAAAACGTCTCCTTATGAGTTTTACCAGTTCTGGATTAATGCTGACGATCGCGATGTAATTAAGTACTTGAAATTTTTCACATTCCTTTCAGTTGCTGAGATTGAACAATTAGAAAAAGAAACACAAGAAGCCCCTGAAAAACGATTAGCTCAAAAAACACTCGCTGAGGAAGTAACGAACTTAGTACATGGGGAAGAAGCCTTAAAGCAGGCAATGAAAATTACAGAAGCTCTGTTTAGTGGAAATATTAAAGCATTAACAGCAACAGAAATAATTCAAGGATTTAAAGATGTTCCTACTTTTGAAGTGAACGAAGAGGGAATTAGTTTAATCGAATTACTCGTCCAGGCGAAGATTTCTCCTTCTAAACGCCAAGCGCGTGAAGATATTGCTAATGGAGCAGTTTACATCAATGGTGATCGAAATCAGGAACTTGAAAAGGTAATTACAACGCAAGACAAAATTGAGAACCAATTTACAGTGATTCGTCGAGGGAAGAAGAAATACTACTTGATTAAGTTTACTTGAAGTAAAAGGGAAGAGACTTAACTTAAATGTTGAGTCTTTTTTTAAAATTAGACAAAAAAACCAGTCGTATGAAACGACTGGTTTAATGTATTAACGAGAGTAGAATTCAACGATTAATGCTTCGTTAATTTCAGCTGGTAATTCAGAACGCTCAGGTGAACGTGTGAATGTACCTTCTAATTTTTCTGCATCGAAAGAAAGGTATTCAGGTACGAAGTTACTTACTTCTACCGCTTCTTTCACGATATCAAGGTTACGAGACTTTTCGCGGAATGAAATCGTTTGACCAGGTTTTACTTGGAATGAAGGGATGTCTACGCGACTACCATCAACAAGGATATGACCATGGTTTACTAATTGACGTGATTGACGACGAGTACGAGCTAAGCCAAGACGATAAACAACGTTATCTAGACGAGAGTCAAGAAGAATCATGAAGTTATCACCGTGCTTACCAGCCATTTTACTCGCTCTTACGAATAAGTTTTTGAACTGACGCTCAGTCACACCATACATGTGACGAAGTTTTTGCTTCTCTTGTAATTGTAAACCATATTCAGAGATTTTTTTGCGTTGTCCTGGACCATGTTGTCCTGGAGCATATGGACGCTTTTCTAATTCTTTACCTGTACCACTTAAAGAAATTCCTAATCTACGAGAGAGTTTCCAGCTTGAGCCTGTATAACGAGCCATGCTAACTCCTCCTTTATGTTTTTATTTTGCATAAAATAAAAACCAAACTGATCTACACAATGATGCACATTTTGTTTTCATATATCCTCGCTCCAGCAGCAGAGAGTTACACGATACAACCTTACTGGGATGTGAGAGGTCTGATTTGAGAGGTCAGAAAAAACCTCAAGAGCCTCAAATAGAAGTAAGGGAACAAACTGAAGTCATTATTGCTCATCAATAGGCTGCAGTATTTTATACACAAAGAGTATTATATGAATTTCTCGTGATAAAGTCAAGGACATTTAACAAACAAAGTTCCTACCCTAGATTTTCAGGCTGAATACTTTAGATACTAGCCCCCCGCACAGAGCACTAAGTAAATAAATTTACAATTAAAAAATATACTCAATTCTTGTTGAATAGTTGAATTATGATATAATGATGAGTGGTAAATCTTTCTTATCTCATACGGCGCCGTCAGGTCTATACGTCGCTAAACAGGCTTGTGATTTTTTATAATGCAATATGATACTGTGGGTGATTTATGTGAAAAATGAATCAGTGTTAGCAGCGATTAGGAGTGAGTTTTTTAACTACTTAAGTAGTTATGGAACCACAAATTCCAACAAAATGATAACCGATTGGCTGGTTTCTTTGCTTAAAAAAGAAATGAACGTAGCCCATGCGGCTTTTTATATTTACAATGAGAAAAATGAACACTTTTCCCCATTAGTCTATCAAGATAAACGGTTTGTTGATCGTAAATCGTTAACCTTCAAGTTATCCGATGGTCCAGTTCATCACTGTAATGACAACTATTTTATCCTACTTTACATAAAAAAGGACCTATACGGATTAATTGAACTAAAAAGTCTCAACACTTCCATCTACACAGAGGAACTTCTACAAAGTATTGCAGTTGATTGCTCAAAATTCCTTGAGTTTACTGCGAGCCTTTCCAAAATCTTAGAAAATAAACAAAAATATGAACAGCTTTATCAATTAACAAAAAAGTTTCACTCGTTTATGAAAAACAAAGATGATGTTCTAATTGAGCTGATTTCTACTTTGCAAACAATGTACTCTGAATATATCTTTTATTTATTTTTGTCTCATGATAATGAAAATAAACAGCATCTACCAATTAAGGATTTAGATTATGAAAAAGAAGATCATGACACAGCAATGGAAGCGTATGTTACCGGAGAAGTTCAGATAGAGCGGAACGACGCCTTAAAACAAGCTGTTTTATATGTTCCTTTAAAAGGAAAGCAGGGTGTTTATGGTGTACTTCAAGTCGTTGCAAATAATGAATTGGGCCTTGAAGCGGATAACATTGACTTTATTACGCTTCTTGCTAATGCTGCAGGAAATGCACTAGAAAATGCTCAATTGTATGAGCAATCAAAGCGTTTGATCGAAGACTTACAATTAATCAATGAGACTTCTCATCGTTTAAATAAAAATCTGAGATTAACTGAGACCATGAGTTTTATGTCTAAGAGAATACTTGAGTCTTTTCAGGCAAATGAGGTAGGCTTTTTTTACTATGATCATACCGGGGTATGTAAAACATTACCAGGTAGTACTGCGTTTTTTCAGCATGAATCCTCTAAAGAGTGCGTGGAGTACGTGTTTGCAAAAATCGAACGTGATCGAGATGGTTTATTTATTGGAGATGTAACAACCTCATTAGAGTACTCGACTTTTTGTTCTGTCATGGTAGTTCCAATGATTCAAAGTGATGATATTAAAGGGTGTGCAATCGTCTTACACAAAGATCCTTATCATTTTTCGTTTGAAGTTTACAAGCTATTACAATCTTTAATTCATCATTCAACGTTAGCTTTAACAAACTCTTTACTCCGGGAAGAGTTAGAAACATTAGTGAAAACAGATCATTTAACAAAGCTTTACTCCCGAAATTACTTTAATGAGTTTATTCAGCAGTCGATGAAAGACGATCGTCAAGGCACTTTTATTTTAGTAGATATTGATGATTTTAAACAAATTAACGATACCTATGGCCATCAAATTGGAGATGAAGTGATTATCCAAGTTGCTGAGCTGATTAAAAGCAATATTCGCGAGCGAGACATTGGTGCACGATGGGGCGGAGAAGAGCTTGCCATTTATTTACCACAAGTTGACTTTGATTCAGGAATCGCAGTCGCTACTCGCATTGTAAAAAAGGTTGGAGAGTTAACAAATCCTTCAATTACGATCTCGTGTGGAGTTACGTATTGGAAGGAGGACGAGGAAGACGACTTTATGAGTCTGTTTAGTCGTGCAGATAAGGCACTTTACACAGCAAAACATAATGGTAAGAACCGAGTTGTCATTGGGGAATATAGTCAATCAATCTAAGTACCTGAATTAGCAGGTGCTTTTTTTGTACGTGAAAAAAAGTACTGCAATTCGAGCGAACAGAGATGGTACGAACTATACAGAGTTTGCGAAAGAGAGATTGGACAATATGGAAGCGCTATCATTTTCAATTAATCCAACATACTATAAATAATAGAGTTGTCTAAAGGGGGATGTTTATGAAAAAGCAGGATTTTCGAACGAAGGTCATTCACGGTGAAGCCACTCATTATAAAGATCCTTATAACAGCCTAGTACCACCAATTTATCAAACTGCAACTTTTACTTTTGACACAGCTGAGCAAGTGGAAAGAAGGTTTGCGGGTGATGAAGAAGGACCTATTTATTCTCGATTAGGTAATCCAACGGTGCAAATGCTTGAACAAAAAATGGCTGTACTAGAAGAAGGGGAAGCTGCATTGGCATTTGGTTCAGGGATGGGTGCTGTATCAGCAGTTGTTTTATCACTAGTTAACGCTGGAGACCATATTCTTTGTTCAAAAGGTGTTTATGGGTGCACATTTGGCTTTTTAAACATGTTACATGAAAAATTTAATGTTTCTCACACTTTTTCTAATTTAACGAATGAGCTAGAGATTGAGTCGCAACTTTCTAACTACACAACTTGTATATATATCGAAACACCAATCAATCCAACCATGCAGTTAATTGACCTAGCGTTAGTGGTGAAGGTTGCAAAAAAACATAAAATTAAAGTTGTCGTCGATAACACTTTTTCTTCACCATATCTCCAACAGCCTCTATTATTTGGCTGTGACATTGTGTTGCATAGTGCTACAAAGTACTTATGTGGTCATGGAGATGTCATCGGGGGAATCGTTGTTAGCGATGAATCCTATATTGAGGAGCTTTCAAAAACAGTCCGAAAAGATATCGGAGCCATTATGTCTCCCTTTGATGCTTGGTTGCTACTTAGAGGATTAAAAACATTAGCTGTTAGAATGGATCGACACTGTGAAAATGCAGAAGAGATCGTAAATAAGCTTAGTGAACATCCAAAAATTGAGTCAATCGTTTATCCTTTTTCAAGCAGTGATCAACAACTTGCAAAAAAACAAATGAAGCAAGGAGGAGGCTTGATTACGTTTTCTCTTAAAAATGGTTCGAAAAAAACAGCTCAGAAATTGATGAATGAATTAAATTTAATAAAAATTGCTGTAAGTTTAGGTGATGCAGAGACACTAATACAGCACCCTGCAACAATGACACACGCAGTTGTAGGCGAAGAGGAAAGAGAAAGAATGGGCATAACAGAAAACATGATTAGACTTTCTATTGGGTTAGAGGCGTGGGAGGATATTTGGAATGATTTAGAGCATGCGTTGCAAAAAGTGTGATTAGGCGCCAAGAGGAATTTAAAAGGGCGCTAATAGACAAGTAGTGAACATTTGTCTTAGCACCCTTTTTCTTATAAATAATTAACTAAAACATCAACATATTGCTCTAAGTACATTTGATCTACTTCATCAAAACGACTTTTAATCGGGCTATCAATATCTAAAACGCCAATTAGCTTATCATCGATAATGATCGGAACAACAATTTCTGAATGTGATGCCGCATCACAAGCAATGTGGCCTGGAAACTGATGAACATCCTCTACAAGAAAGGTTTTCATTTCGGCTGCAGCGGACCCGCAAACTCCTTTTCCTAATGGAATTCTCACACAAGCAGGTAGACCCTGAAAAGGTCCCAACACAAGCTGATCATTTTTTAATAAATAAAAGCCAACCCAATTCACGTTATCTAAAAATTGATTTAATAAAGAAGAAGCATTTGCTAGATTTGCAATTTGATCTTCCTCTCCATCGAGTAAAGCTTTTAACTGTTTTAACAATAATTCATATTTTTCTTCTCTATTAACTGAGTATTTTTCGACATGAAACATACTATTTCCCCACCTTTTGAGTATATGCAACAAACTATTAACACTAGTACAAACTTTGTCGAGAGAACAATAGAGGATTCTTCCTATTCCTATTGAAGTTACTAGGTATAAATAGGTGTTGTGAGTACAGATCAACATAAGCCTATTAAGTAATTAAAAGGGGTGAATAGAATGACACTTACCGCCTTATCTGATACAAAACAAAAAATACTGGATGCCGCTATTTATTTATTTAATTCAAAGGGTTTTACTGGCACATCCGTCCGTGAAATTGCCAAAAAGGCAAATGTGAATGTTGCTCATATTTCCTATTATTTCAAAGGGAAAGGCGGACTACTAGAACATCTTGTCTCTCAGTTTTATGAAGGATATTTAACTGTCATTGAAAACAATCTTTCGCATTTGACTAAAGGCTCCGCGGGGTCTTGTTTGCGAAGCTTAATTTTAGATATATTAAACTACCAGCACGAAAACCGTCAACTTTCAAGACTTGTGCTACGGGAGGTAACGCTTGATACTGTTCTCATTCGTGAGGTCATGACAACATACCTTACGAAGGAAAAGTACTATTTAAAGGCAATTTTAGAGCATGGAATAAAAGTAGGTCAATTTAGGAAAGTATTTATTCCTCATATCATCATCCAGTTGAAAAGTTTGGTGAATATGCCATATCTTCAGCCTCAGTATATGAGTGAAGTACTGCATATACAATCACATGAGGCCTATTTCGTCCATCAATATTATAAGGATGTGATGATTTGGATTGATAGTCTTCTGACTGAACACCATCCAATCCAACAAAAAGTTGTTGCACTAAGATAACTCTAATTCTTTATATGCTTGATAATTCATTCCAAGATCCCTTGCACTATGGGCATCAGATCCATATACAAGAGGGATTTTTTTCTGTATGGCCAAATGAGCAATCCAATTTTGTGGATAGGTCTCACCACAAAATTCCTTTCTCAATCCTGCCACATTGTAGTCAATTTGCATTTCTTCTCTAACAATTGCCTGTAAAATTGTTTGTATTGAATTAGAAAAGTCAAAGTGAACTGGAAAAAGCTTCTGGAATTTATGGGCAAGAGTTAGATGACCAATACGTTTAGGTTTATATTTTCCTAAATCTGTATTTACGGATGTAAGTACTGCCTCATAGTAGAGCCGATGCAGCTTCTCAAGGGATCCGACTCGTTTAACCATCTCTCCAAACGTAACCTCATCATAATCAATACAAAAATACTGATCATCTAACTTTATAAAATGAACCGAGAGGATACTGTCTGTCAGGAAGCTTCCATACTGATTTAAAAAACCGGTAATCTCATCCTCATATCCACGAATAAAATCAACCTCTAGTCCAATGTTTATGATGATTCTGTTCTGATATTTTTCTTTTAGCCTCTCAATTGATTGAAAGTAGTCAGCCAATTTTTCGAGACTCATCGAACTATCCCTTAAAGGAGTAGGATCAACAAACCCTTTCGGAAGCGGCGCATGTTCAGTAAACGTTATTTCATGGAAGTTTTCTTCGATTGCCTTTTCCACGTATTTCTCGAGCGTATCCCCAGTACCATGTGGACAAAAAGGGGTATGAATATGTCCATCAATTTTCCTCATGTTAGCTACACCTCTAAAAACTGCGAATTATGACGATAATTAATGTAAAAATTTTAAAAATATTGGTCAAAAATTGTCGTTTACATGGTATCATAAATACATTGAAATAACATTATACATGGTTTTATTCATACATAGAAATTTCGACAAAAGACGCTTATCAACATGATAATATAAGTGAAACTTCCATCAGTAGGGGTTCTCTTCACCCCCGCTGATGGTTAGTTGAACCAATCGGACCTTTACGGGCAGTTATCCCACCTACCTTCCTTTCAAACTCGGAATTCTTAGGTATGGGTGTTACTGCCCGTTAAGAGTGGGGTAATTCCCTGTCATGACGATTTTGTGTAGTACAACGAGGGGGCTCATTATGGAAGTTGTAGTAATTGGATTAATACTGACCTTATGTATCCTATTTGGAGTAGGTTACTTTATACGCAAAGGTATATTTAGTGAGGTAGATCGACTAGAGGCATCTAAAATTGAAATGATGAATCGATCAATCGTTGATGAAATGTCAAAAGTTAAAGATTTAAAAATGACAGGACAGGCAGAGAAATTATTTGAAGAATGGCGTAAAGAGTGGGATGAAATTATTACGTCTCAACTTCCAGAAGTTGAAGAGCTCCTTTTCGATGCAGAGGACTATGCTGATAAATACCGATTTAAAAAAGCAAAAAGTGTGCTTGCTCATATTGAAGCCGTATTAAAAGCAGTAGATGAAAGCATTGATAAAATTATATCTGAAATTAATGAGCTAGTCACTAGTGAAGAAAGAAATACGGTAGAAATTGAAGATGTTAAACAACACTTTAAAAAAGCAAAAAAGACGTTAATTGCTCATGGCCATCTTTTTGGTAAATCACATGAGAAGCTAGAATCAATGCTTAATAAAATAGCTCAAGAACTTAAGCGCTTCGAAGGTGAAACAAACGAAGGGAATTATTTAGCAGCACGAGAAATTCTTCTTTTACAAAAAGAAGAATTAGATACGTTGATTCTGAAAATTGACGAAATTCCCAAATTGCTCACCGATTGCCAATCATCAATTCCAAATCAGATCATTGAGTTAACTGAAGGCTATAATGAAATGCTACAACAAGGATACCATCTCGAGCACATCCAAGTTGAACAAGAAGTCGATAATATGAACAGACGGTTAGAAGGTTTTCTAAGTCAGCTCACAGACACTGAGATCAACGACATCCAAGAAAGCATTCAAGAAATACAAGAATCAATTGACATGCTCTATGAATTACTGGAAAGGGAAGTTCATGCGAATCACTTTGTTCATACTGCAAAAACAAAGATTGCTGACAAAATAACCGATCTAGTAGAGCAGAAGGAAGTAACAAAAGAAGAGACAGAGTTGGTTAAACAAAGTTACTTCTTAGCAGAACAAGAGTTAGAAAAACAACGTCAAATTGAAAAGCAGATAAATCAACTAGAAAAGAAATTTTTACATATCCAACAAAACCTTACGAAAGACCATATCGCGCACACAATCATTAAAGAAGAACTAGAGGATATTGAAAAGCAAATAGAGAACCTACTAACAGAGCATGCAGAATATCGTGAAATGCTTCAAACACTTCGAAAGGATGAACTGCAGGCAAGACAAAAGTTAACGGAATTAAAACGATTAATGCTTGAATCAATCAGGCTTGTTCAAAAGAGTAATATACCAGGTTTACCACTTGAATTCGTAAATGAAATTGACGTGACAAAAAGCCGAGTACAAAAGGTAACCGCTAAACTCGACGAAATGCCACTTGATATGGTAGTCGTTAATACATTACTGGAAGATGCAGTTGAATGCGTTCAACTATTAAACACTGATGCAAAAGAAATGATCGAACAAGTATATTTAGTCGAAAAGGTCATTCAGTATGGAAATCGATATAGAAATCGAAATTCCAGCTTAGCATCTCAATTAATAGAAGCTGAACATCTTTTTCGTAAATATAAGTACGGAGAATCTCTTGAAGCTGCCGCAGCTGCCCTAGAGCAAGTTGAGCCAGGATCTCTTAAAAGAATTCAATCCATTATTGGAAAAGAAGACGCGAAATAATAATCAAACAAATAAATAGCTAAATAAAAAAACGCACAAGATTTTGTTTTGAAAATCTTGTGCGTTTTTATGTTCATACAAGTTCTGGCTTACTTTTAACTCTAGATACGATCCAACCAACAAAACCTCCAACAACTGCTGGTACTACCCAACCTACTCCAAATTCAAAAAACGGAACATACAGATTAAGGAATTCATTTAGGTTGCCTAATTGTATGTTTGCTGCATTTAACCCATCAATAATACTTAGAGAAGCAGTTGCCGTTATACTAAAAACGTACACCTCTCTAGCACCCTTAAATGTAGAATGGAGAAAAGTTAACATAATTAAAACGATGGCTAGAGGGTAAATCGTTACTAAAATAGGGACAGAAAATGAAATGATTTGTGATAATCCAAAATTGGCGACGATTGTGCTAAATAATGTTATGAAAAGTATGATCAAATTATAAGAAAATCTGGGTAGGATTTTCGAGAAATACTCACCGCATGCTGATACAAGACCTACACTTGTTGTTAAGCAGGCAAAGGTAATAGCCAAGCCCAAAACAATATTACCAAAAGGTCCAAACAAAACAGTGGCAGAGCTCGCTAAGATTGCACTCCCATTATCTAAGTATCCTAAAGTTGATACACTTGTAGCTCCTAGATAAGCGAGGGATACATAAACAAATATTAGCCCAACAGAAGCAATAAGACCTGCTTTTGTACAGACGATTGCAATTTCCTTTTGACTCGTTACTCCACGACTTTTGACTGCATTGATTACAACAATCCCGAAAACGAGTGCTGCAATTGTATCCATGGTCAAGTAACCTTCTAGAAAACCTTTAAAAAAGGCTCCTTCAACGTAATCTTCTTGCGGTTTCTGTAGTGAACCCATGGGTGTAACAAAAGCTTTAACACTTAGCATAACTAATACAAGAATTAAAGCAGGAGTAAGTACTTTTCCTATAGTATCAACTAGTTTGCTGGGATTGAGTGATAGCCAAAAAGTAATCCCAAAAAAGACTAAAGTATATACAAATAGTGAAACTGTAGAGTCTACAAAACGGTCGGGTAAAAAAGGAGTAACACCCATTTCGTAAGCAACAGTTCCAGTTCTTGGAATCCCAAAAAGTGGTCCAATTGCCAAGTATAAGATAATAGGAAACAACCATCCAAATAATGGATGAACACGATTGCTTAGGGACTGAACATCACTCCCAGACAAGCCAATCGAAATGACACCAAGTAAAGGTAAACCAACGCCCGTAATTAAGAATCCAAGTACGACGAGCCATACGTTCTCTCCGGCTGCTTGTCCTAATGAAGGAGGAAAAATCATATTTCCTGCTCCAAAGAAAAGAGCAAACAACATCAAACCGATAACTAAAGTATCTTTACCGGATAGCTTTTTATCCATAATAACCTCCTGAAAACACTAATTGAGATGTAGCCGTTTACATACTAACATAAATAGTGAGAAAATTGTCGAATTTATTAAATAATTTTTAGTATTTTCTAATACCATTCTGATTCTTTTTTTAATCTTGTTATGATGTGGTATTATGTTTTTTTAGGCCTTTAGGTTGCAGGTCAGAAATGCATCGATAACTTACCTTTCTTCCTCTGAACAGGGGACCTGAGCTATTGTTACTTATATTCCTTACAATAATAATTTTGAATTCATAAAGAATAGTTGGTGGAAATATATGTTGTATTTAGATAACAGTGCAACAACAAAGCCCTATCCAGAAGTTCTGGATACGTATTTAAAAGTAGCAGAAACATTTTTTGCAAATCCTTCATCTATTCATAAACTAGGAAGCGATGCAGAAAAATTGTTAACTTCAGCGAGAAAACAAACCTCTGAGCTTTTAGGCGTGAACTTTCGTGAAATTATTTTCACATCAGGTGGAACGGAAGGAAACAATCTTGCGATCAAGGGAGCTGCTCTTGCGAATAAACACAAAGGAAATCACATTATCACAACCGAGATTGAGCACCCTTCTGTAATAGAGTCTGTAAAACAGCTAAAAGAAATCCATAACTTTGATGTCACATTTTTGCCCGTTGACGAGAATGGATTTGTTTCGCTTGAACGTTTGAAAAATGAACTGTGTAACGAAACCATCCTCGTTTCAATTATGTCAGTAAATAATGAAATTGGTTCAATTCAGCCTATCGAAGGTATTGGGAATTTACTATTGAATTATCCCAATGTACTCTTTCATGTAGATCACACTCAAGGAATAACGAAAATTCCTTTAAACATAAAAAGCTCCTCTATTGATTTATGTACGATCTCTGGACATAAATTTCATGCGTTAAATGGAACTGGTGCATTATATGTAAGAGAAGGTGTTAAGCTTACGCCAATTTTATCTGGCGGCTCTCAAGAAGGCAATTTACGCTCAGGAACTGAAAGCTTGCCAGGAATTGTCTCGATGACAAAAGCACTACGAATGGCAATAGAGAGTAGCACACACAACCTAGCAATATTAACTAAAGTGCGGAATAAACTTTTAAACGAGTTGAGTACGATTGAAGGTGTTGTCATAAATACACCGATTTCAAAGGGCGCACCACACATCATTAATTTTTCAGTACCTGGTTTGAAAGCAGAGGTTCTTGTTCATTTTTTAGAGGAGAAAAATATTTTTGTCTCAACAAACTCTGCCTGTTCCTCAAAAAGAGTAAAAGAAAGTACAACTTTACTTGCTATGAACAAAGGTGGAAATATTGCAGCTAGTGCTATACGGTTAAGCTTTTCACTAGAACAAACGGAAGAAATTATCGAACCTTTTATCATTCATTTGAAGAACGGTTTAAAAAAACTAACAAAGGTAACGAGGTAGATTAGATGAAGTTTGATCACATTTTAATACGGTTTGGAGAAATTTCTACAAAAGGGAGAAATCGCAGACTGTTTGTTGAGCGTTTAAAAAGAAATATACAAAATGTTTTAACCGATTACCCAGAGCTTACTTACCATGGAACACGAGATCGTCTTTATATCACTCTTAATGAAACAGATCATGAAGGTGTTGTTAAAAATATAGCAGATGTTTTTGGAATTCAATCCTATAGTCTAGCAATGAAATGTCGGAGTGAACTTGACGAAATCAAAAAATCAGCTCTTCAAGCGGTTCAAGGATTATATAAATCTGGTGATTCTTTTAAGGTTACTACGAAAAGAGCTGACAAACAGTTTCCTTTAGATACCAATGAATTGAACTATGAAATTGGAAGCTATGTTTTAATCAACACTGAAGATTTATCCGTCGATGTTAAAAATCCAACAATTAATTTACGAGTCGAAGTTAGGAAGGAAGCTACATATCTAACTTGCTACGACTATAAGGGTGCTGGTGGATTACCTGTTGGAATGAGTGGCAAAGCCATGCTGCTCCTGTCAGGAGGAATCGATAGCCCAGTAGCTGGTTTTTTATCGTTAAAAAGAGGACTCGAGATAGAAGCAATTCACTTTTTTAGCCCTCCTTATACGAGTGAACGTGCAAAGCAAAAGGTGATTGATTTGTGTAAAGAGCTTATATCCTACGGTGGGAAAATGAAGCTGCACATCGTTCCTTTTACAACCATTCAAGAGCAGATTCAAAAGCAAGTACCTGAAAACTATACGATGACCTCTACAAGAAGAATGATGCTAAAAATTGCTGATCAAATTCGAGAAAATAAACAGGCGCTTGCACTAATTACTGGGGAAAGCCTAGGACAAGTGGCCAGTCAAACACTAGAAAGCATGGTTGCAATCAATGAAGTAACGAACACTCCTATTCTGCGACCGCTAATCACAATGGATAAAACCGATATTATAACAATCTCTAAGGATATTGGAACACACGATATTTCAATAAGACCTTTCGAAGATTGCTGTACGATTTTCACTCCAGCTTCCCCAAAAACTCGTCCAAAGCTTGAAAAGGTTGCTCGTTTTGAAAGCTTTATTGACTTTGACGAACTAATCAAAACAGCAGTTCAAGAAACTGAAACGATTACAATTGAGTATGAACGTAAAAAAAGAGAATTTGAGGACTTATTGTAAATCTGAATTTGTGAACAATTACCATTTTGAAAATTGAATGAAGCCATGTGTTTTTACACAATCTATACTCACAAGGAGGTGAAAAACACATGGCACAAAACGGCGGTAACAGCTCAAATCAATTATTAGTTCCTGGTGCAGCACAAGCTATCGACCAAATGAAGTATGAAATCGCTTCTGAATTTGGAGTTAACTTAGGAGCAGAAACAACTTCACGCGCTAACGGTTCAGTTGGTGGTGAAATTACAAAACGTTTAGTATCTTTCGGTCAACAACACATGAGTGGTGGTTCTACATTCTAATTACAATTAAATAGAGAATGGCTACGAGGGTGGGGATCAAACCCCGCCCTTTTTGTATGTTGATTTTTAAACAAAAGCTCAGGGCTAGGCGCTGGCAGTCAAGAACGCGACGTCCTTGTCGCATTGACTGCACTAGCACCTCCTGTGCGTCGGAGCTGGATGTCGAAACGCATACTTACTCTTAACTTTTCTACTTTTTAATTTTTAAATAAGGAGGCACAAAATATGACTAAAAGTCAAAATAACAACCAGGAATTTGCTGAAGAAATCGGTGGTGTACAAGAGCAGGATCAGAAGCTTCAAAAGGCACGAAAGCAAGGAAGAAAGCGTAGAAACGAACCGAAAAACGCTCAAGAATCAAATGAACAAAGCTAAACTCAAGTTTTCTAAGCTGTATATAAATAATGAAATCAAGAATTGTCATTACTGGCAGTTCTTTTTTTTACCAAAATTTAATTTATTAAAATAATATTCAAAAACTTTTAAAAATTATGTATAATTTACTTGAACAGCAAATAAGGAGGGGTATGCATGTTAAGAGAAGAACTTATTGCACCTGAAATATATAATTTAGTACAAGAGGTTGAGCAGTATGCAAAAGACTCATCTAAAGTTGCGTTAAAATGGGAGAATGAACAAGGGGAACAAAAAAAAATTACCTATGCTGAACTATTAGAAAATGTAAACAGAATTGGAAGCGCTTTATTAAATCAGGGGCTACAAGCTGGTGATAGGCTTCTCGTTGTTATCCCTAGACTAATCGAGGCTTACGCTGTTTACCTCGGAGCATTAAAAGCAGGTCTCGTTGTTATTCCAAGCTCAGAAATGCTTCGAACAAAAGACTTACAATATCGAGTTACACATGCAGATGTAAAAGGGGTTGTGAGCTTTCACAAGTTTACAGACGAGTTTGCAGGAGTAAACGAATTTGATTCACTTGTGAAGATCGTTGTTGGGGGAAAAGAGAAGAACTGGTTGTCTCTAGAAGACTTAATGCTAGAGCAGACTTCAAAATTAGCTTTTTCACCTACAATGCGAGATTCCATGGCGTTTTTATCATATACTTCGGGAACAACAGGAAATCCAAAAGGAGTCGTACATACACATGGATGGGGATTTGCTCATCTGCGAACAGCTGCAAAAAATTGGTTGGGAATAGAAGGCGCTGATACTGTATGGGCAACAGCAGGACCAGGCTGGCAAAAGTGGATTTGGAGTCCATTCCTTTCCGTACTAGGCTCAGGGGCAACAGGATTTATATATGAGGGTCGCTTTGATCCCGAAAAATATCTTCAACTATTACAAGACTATCAAATAAACGTATTGTGCTGCACACCTACTGAATACCGCTTAATGGCTAAGGTAAATGGATTAGATCGTTATTCACTTCCAGCATTACATAGCGCTGTTTCGGCAGGAGAACCACTAAACAGAGAAGTAATTGAAACGTTTCAGCGTTATTTTCAAGTGGATGTTCGCGATGGCTATGGACAAACAGAAAATACGCTACTCGTTGGCGTGATGAAGGGTATGGAAATAAAGTCCGGATCAATGGGAAAACCAACTCCTGGTAATCATGTTGACGTAATTAACGAAGATGGAGAGCCTTGTAAAGCCAATGAAGTCGGTGACATCGCTGTTCATAAGGATACACCTGCACTATTTAAAGAATATTTTAAGGATGAAGAACGAACAGTTATGCAATTCCGAGGCGACTATTATGTCACAGGTGATCGAGCTAGAAAAGATGAAGATGGCTATTTTTGGTTTGAAGGGAGAAGAGATGATATTATCATCAGCTCGGGTTATACAATCGGGCCATTTGAAGTAGAAGATGCTCTAGTAAAGCACCCGGCAGTAAAAGAGTGTGCAGTTGTAGCAAGTCCCGATGAAATCCGGGGATGCATTGTTAAAGCGTATATTGTTCTTAAAGATGAAATCGACTCAGAAAATCCAGAGTTGATTTCTGCTCTTCAAGAACATGTTAAACAATTAACAGCACCTTACAAATATCCTAGAAAAATTGAATTTGTCCCTGAATTGCCAAAAACAACATCAGGAAAAATTCGCAGAATAGAGTTAAGACAACGTGAACTAGAACAAGCTAACTTATGAGCTTACAAACCAGGCGCTGATTATATGCCTGGTTTTTCTAATAGAAAAGGTGTCGAACATAAAATTATGCTACTATATATGACAAAAGAATTAGGGAGGTCTGTACTGTGGGAACGCTTTGGTATGGAGGCCAAATATATACGTTAGAAGCAGAGTATGAAAAGGTTGAGGCTGTTTACGTAGAAAATGGCATGATAGAAGCAGTTGGAGATTATCAAACGTTGTTAGCTAAATTTAAACACAAAGTAGAAAAGAAAATAAATCTACAAGGGAATACGATGATACCGGGCTTGGTTGACAGTCATCTTCATTTAATAGGTCATGGTGAGAAGTTATTGCGATTAGATTTCTCTGATATGAATTCTTCAGAGGAGATTTTGCAGGCTATCCAAAGAAAAATTCCCTTTTTGAACAAAAATGAATGGATCATTGGGGAAGGATGGAATGAAAATCAATTAACTGATCGAAAAATAATCCACCGCACAGAGCTGGATTTAATTGCTCCTGATCATCCTGTATTATTAAAACGTATTTGTAGACATGCAGTAATTGTAAACTCTAAGGCGCTTGCGCTTGCAGGTATTACGAGTGACACTCTGGATCCATCTGATGGGGTTATTGTACGTGATCACGATGGAACACCAACCGGATATTTACTCGATGGTGCACAAGAACTAATCTTTCAAGTTACACCAAATGTTTCAGCAGACTATCTGAAGAATGCGCTAAAAACATCGATTGAAGACTGCTATGAAAAAGGTTTAGTTGGAGGGCATTCTGAAGATTTAGCTTATTATGGGGACTTGGAAAAAACATTAACTACCTTTGAAGAAGTGGTTAATCACAATCGCAAATTCAGAACGAATCTGTTAGCACATCATTCGATTATTGATGAACTACATAGCAAGAACCGTAACCTTGGACTCTTTGTAGAATTAGGAGCAATGAAAATTTTCGCAGATGGTGCACTTGGTGGAAGAACTGCACTATTAAGCTCACAGTATAAAGATGACCCAGAAACAAATGGTGTTGCCATTCATGCAAAACAAGAGTTAGTCGGACTCGTTAGGAAAGCAAGGTCTTACAAAATGGAAGTTGCCATTCATGTTATTGGAGATTTAGCGTTTGAGTGGGCACTAGATGCCATCACGATTTGCCCACCACAGCCTGGCCAAAACGACCGTCTCATTCATGCACAGATCTTAAGAGAAGATTTAATTGAACGAATGATTGGACTTCCAATTGTACTAGACATTCAGCCGAGATTTGTTGCGAGTGATTTTCCATGGATTTTAGATCGTATTGATGAAAAAAAAATAAAATACTGCTATGCGTGGAAAACGCTTCTTGAAAAAGGAATTGCTTGTGCAGGGGGATCGGATGCACCGATTGAACCGGTCGATCCATTACTAGGTATCCATGCAGCCGTTACAAGAAAGAGCATGTATGACAATATAACCTATTACCCTGAACAGTGTCTTTCAGTTTTTGAAGCAGTGGAACTATTTACTAAAGGCAGCGCAGTTGTCATACATAAAGAAAACGAAAGAGGCATCATTAAAGAAGGATATGTTGCTGATTTTACTGTATTCAACAAAGATATTTTTACGATACCACATGAGGAAATACTAACTACAAAGGTAAGTATGACAGTTGTGGATAACACTGTCATGTATGAAAATATAAGCAGACAAAAACAGGAAGCATAGGCTTCCTGTTTTTTATAGAAACGTTCTCTTCACTTTCTCCCAGAACGAATTATCTTTTAGTTTTACCGTTTTAATCATCTTCTCACTCAATCCAAATTCGATTTCCTTCACGTGACTGATGCTCAATGCCTCATTATCCATCCCAATCACTGGGTGATCGTTTCCATCTTGAACGATGTTTAACTTAAGTTTGCGACTTCCGCTCAATATAAAGGAAGAACCAAGTGTACGGTAAAGATTGTTATTAACTGAAGCGAGTTCACTAACTTGTAAGCAAGGAAGCATTGGGTCAACAACTGCTCCATTTACTGATTTGTTGTATGCGGTACTACCTGTTGGTGTGGCGATGATCATTCCGTCGCCTCGGAAGGTTTCAAAATGAAGGTCATCGATATGAACATCAATCACAAAGGTCTTAATAATGCCTGATCGAATCGAGCATTCATTCAAGCAATGAAAGATCGTATCAGAATCAATCTTTACATCAATAAGCGGGTACTTTCTTACTTCAATGTTTTCTTCTGTCATTGCTTGAATCATTTTATCTGTATCGTCAAGGATAAAGTCACAATACAAGCTGATTGTACCAGGTATCGCAATTCCGGCATAAAGACAATCTTCACGGAAGTTTGTTTTCCGGACGGCTTGAAGAAAAGCACCATCTCCGCCAATACTAACGATTATATTTGCATCCTTCTGGTCATTAACAACATGAAAGTTGTGTTGCTTTGCTAGCTCAACTAAAGAAGCGACCTTTTCTACTAGATCATCCTCTTTTTTGTAAAAAAAGTAAACATTACGGCGATTTGTCATATGTAGTCCTCCTTTTGGTTGGAAAGTTTCTCCACATTCGTTATTAAAGATGATACAATACTTTATGGTGTTTAGTTTACCACTTTTGTGAAATTAAATGTTTCAATATAATGAGGTAATCTAAGATGGTAGTTGTCCCGATGAACAACTTGTAGTGTAAAAAGGAGGTTTTTTCATGAATGGAAAACGATGGGGAGCTTTAATCATTGCAGGAGTACTGATGGTTTTTGGTGTTATTACAAGTGCAACACAAATGTTCCTAAGCCAAACGGATACCTTTGCGGACGCGTTATCAACAGACGATACTTTTTCAGAAGAGATCATTGAAGAAGGCTCAGGCTCGAAAAAAATCGTAGTTCTTAATGTGAATGGAGTCATTCAAGATACGGGTGAAAACGTCACATCATTTTTTGAAACAGCAGGGTATCAGCATCAACAATTTTTAGACATGGTTGAGGCTGCAGGAGAAGATGATAACGTAAAAGGTGTCATTTTAAGAGTCAACTCTCCTGGTGGTGGGGTTGTCGAAAGTGCTGAAATACATAAGAAACTAATTGAGTTAAAAGAAGATAATAAAAAACCAATTTATGTTTCAATGGGAACAACTGCAGCTTCAGGAGGTTATTATATAGCAACACCTGCCGATAAGATCTTTGCAGCACCTGATACGTTAACAGGTTCATTGGGTGTTATTATGCAGAGTGTGAATTACGGAGGATTAGCGGAGAAGTATGGTGTTACATTTGAAACCATTAAAAGTGGTCCTTACAAAGACATTTTTTCTCCAACACGTGAAATGACGGACGATGAACGCAAAATTCTTCAATCAATGGTGGATAATGCCTATAAAGGTTTTGTAGATGTTATTTCTGGAGGTCGTGAGCTAAGTGAGTCAGAAGTTCGTCGAGTTGCCGACGGACGAATCTATGATGGACGTCAAGCAAAGGAATTAAACTTAATCGATGAACTAGGCTACTTTGATGATACAGTCGAAGGCATGAAAAAAGATTTAAAACTTGAAGATGCACAGGTAATTGAATACAATTCTGGTGCTGGTTTTGATTCTCTGTTCTCAATGGGTGCTAGCAAAGTGTTTAAAAACGAATTTGAATTGTCTGGTTTATACCAACTCATCTCCAGGCCAAATTCGCCTAGATTGATGTATTTATATTCTGAATAAGGGGGGCTAATCGTGGATACTACACTAGAAGGTGGAAATGAGTTCGAACAGCCTCTTGAAAAACAGCACTACAGCGAAGTAACAACAATAAATCATTACGCAGGATTCTGGATGCGTTTTTGGGCATATCTTTTTGATTTACTTGTGGTGGGAAGTGTAAATCGAATAATTATTTATCCTTTATTTGCGTTAATGGGAATAAATACATCTGGAGCCGGTATTTTCTCTCCAATTGAAATTGTAACAGCGATTACGTTTTTTCTTTACTTTGTGTTAATGACAAAATACTTTAATCAAACGCTTGGAAAAATGATTTTCGGTTTAAAAGTAGTCTCAGTTCTAAAAGAAAAAGAGCCTCTTCCTTGGAGTACGGTTCTATTCAGAGAGCTCGTTGGACGTTATATTTCAAAAGTTATTTGGATTGGTTATTTAATTGTAGCCTTCACTAACAAAAAACAAGGGTTACACGATTTATTCGCAGATACAACCGTTGTTCATGAAAAACTTTATACAGTAAGTCGCAAAGAAGTAAAACCTGTTGAGTAAAATCAACAGGTTTTTTTTCATACACCAGAATTTATATAATTCTAAGATATAGTAAGCGTTTCTGAATCCAGCTCCAGCTCCTAGCCCCTCGAGGTCGGGGCTGACCAAGGCGCTTGCGCTTTTTTTATTGAAAAAAAATCCACTTAGAATATTTTCTTTACCATGAGGCGATAATGGTAGATTGAAAGGACGTGTATTCAAGTGGCATGGATAATCGGTATTGGTTCTTTTCTCTTATTTGTCCTCATTTTAATCATCATAACAAAGATTACAGTAACTTTGGATTTAAATCACGTTGGAGATGATGATCATTTTAAAGTGAAATTAAGAGCTTGGTTTGGTTTACTTCGTTATACAATTAACATTCCACTTGTTAAAGTTAACGATGATAGCCCGAATCTAATTGTCAAGAAAGAAAAGACGCTTGGGAAGGAAGGTAATCAAAAATCCTCAGAAAACGAAGATGAAATTTCCCCCGAAGATGTGTTAACTGATTTAAAAGATATAAATGAATTTGTTCAGCATATTGTCGGGTTACATAAAATTGTGAGTAAATTCTTGAAAAAAATAAGCATCTCGCGTTTTGAATGGCATTCACAAATTGGAATCGGTGATGCTGCTTATACGGGAATGTTAATAGGTGCGGCTTGGTCAATAAAAGGTGGAGTTACCGCTTTATTCAGTAGCTATATGAAACTTAAATCCAATCCGATCTTGACAATTACACCGGAATTTAATCGAATGTGCTCAAGGACAAAGCTTCAATGTATTTTTCACTTTCGAATCGGGAATGCTATGGTAGCGGGTTTACGTTTCGTCAAATATTGGAAGGGCGGTCGTCCACATTTTATTAACAGACCTTTTTCCTTTATTTTTGGCGACGATAAGAAAAACAAATCAGTTTAAAGGAGGCTACTTACATGAGTGATCACCCAATTCAAGGATTAATGAAGACTGCGATGGAAAACTTAAAACAGATGATTGATGTAAACACAATCGTGGGTGACCCTGTTGAAACACCAGATGGCAGTGTCATTTTGACTGTTTCAAAAGTAGGGTTTGGTTTTGCAGCAGGTGGAAGTGAGTTTGGAGCAAACGGAAATGACGGAAAATCACACGAAGGCGATAACAAAGGTTCTAGGATGCCATTCGGTGGTGGTAGTGGTGGCGGAGTCTCTATTACTCCAATTGCCTTTTTAATCGTAGGAACAAACGGTGTTAAGATGCTTCATTTGGATGAAAGCACACATCTTTATGAAAAAATCCTGGAAGCAGCGCCGCAAACAATTGATAAGATTCAAGGTATGTTTAAAAAAGGTCAAAAAAATAACCAACAACCTGATCTAAACCCAAGCCAAAACACAACCGCACAACATACTAAACAAGATTTAGATATTTAACTGCCGACCAGGCAGTTTTTTTTTTTAGTTCATAAAAATTGATAAATGAAAAAATTAACGCTATATTTACACTGTACATACTTAAAAGGGAGGAATAACGGCATGGCAAACATTACGTTTAAAAACAATCCTGTAACATTGAAAGGTAACGAGGTAAAAGTGGGGGATTCAGCACCTGATTTTACAGTTTTAGCGAATGACTTATCACCTGTGACTTTGGCTGATTCTAAAGGTACTGTTCGACTAATTTCAGTTGTACCATCTATTGATACTGGAGTTTGTGATGCACAAACAAGACGTTTTAACGAAGAAGCTTCAAAGTTAGGCAATGTACAAGTTTTAACGATTAGTGTGGATCTTCCATTTGCACAAAAACGTTGGTGTGCTGCGAACGGACTTGAAAATGTAAAAACATTATCAGATCACCGTGACCTTTCTTTTGGCGAAGCTTATGGAGTTGCCATTCAAGAACTACGTTTACTTGCACGCGCTGTATTCGTTGTAGATGGCAATGATAAAGTGGTTTATGTTGAATATGTAAGTGAAGCAACAAACCATCCGGACTATGAAGCAGCTTTAGAAGCAGCCAAGTCTGCACAATAGGACACCGTCCTGCAAACCTCAGCATTTGCTGGGGTTTTTCATTTTTACTGAAACACTTTTGCAAGGATGAGATGCGAGTCAAGTTTAAAATTTTGGTCAAATGTCAGTTAAAGTGATCGGATAAGTAGCAAAAGTGGTGGGAAAATCACAATAATGTCTGCGATAATAGCATTAGCGTTATGATACAATATACCTTTTATAGGATAAAATAAAGAGAAGACATGAAGCTTAGAGGAGGATTTACCATGCAAGCGATCTCGAATGTCGAGAATCTTTTTGCAGTTTTAAATGAAACCGCAGAAATTATTGCAAAAGAACTGAATGTAGCATACATAGAAGCACTTTCAGAAACAGGAGAAAACATCTTCCACGGTTCGATCTTACAAGAGGAACTGAGCGAGATTTCAGTGAAAGGTTTAAAGCGTAGATATGAAAGTGTGAAGATTGATTTATTTTCAAATGAAGAGCTTCGTAAGGCCTATCAATTGGCTATCTTAAAGGGTCTAAAAGAAGGGGCCCATCCAAATCATCAAATGACACCGGATACGATCGGTTTATTCCTCGGCTATTTGGTGAATAAATTTATCGGGTCAAAAAAAGAAATATCGTTATTAGATCCTGCAGTAGGAACAGGTAATTTATTAACGACAATCCTGAATTCGCTGACGGTTGAAACGGTTGATAGTTTTGGTATTGATGTTGATGATCTTCTCGTTAGACTTGCCTATATTAATGCAAATTTACAGGAACACCCTGTACAGTTTTTTAATCAAGATAGCTTAGAACCTTTGCTAGTGGATCCAGTCGATTTTGTTGTGAGTGACCTTCCAGTTGGATACTATCCAAATGCTGAAGGTGCCAAAAAGTATGCTTTAAAAGCGTCTGAAGGTCATTCCTATTCACATCATCTGTTTATTGAACAAAGCCTAAACTATACAAAGTCAGCTGGATATTTGTTTTTAATCGTTCCGAACTCATTGTTCGATACAAAAGAAGCACCAAAGTTAAACGAACTAATTAGAGAGCAAGCTTACATCCAAGGCTTCATTCAATTGCCATCTAACCTATTTAAAGAAGAACAACATGCCAAAAGCATATTAGTACTACAGAAAAAAGGAAACGGTGTATCAGCACCTAAACACGCAATGCTCGTTAACCTTCCAAAGTTTTCAAACAAAGAAGCCATGCAATCAATCATGAAACAAATCGAGGAATGGTTTCAAGTGAATAAAAATATAAAATAATCATAAGAAGAATGGAGAACTAATTAAATGGTTCTCTTTTTTTTGTTTTCAACACCAAGCCATCATATAAACCGATCTAAATTCGGTGAATTATGCGAATTCATTGATTTTTTATTGTAACCGATTGCATCTATACTCGACTCTTGAAAAGTGTCAGTGGCAGTGTTTAAATGAGAAAGGCAGATAATATTCGGTTTCATTTTGTAAAGACTATAAGAGATTAAGAAATTGACAAAATGGACTGGTTTTATAAAAAGGAGCGGTAACTAAAATGGTAAAAATTATAGCAATTAACGCGGGAAGCTCATCTTTAAAATTTCAGCTTTTTGATATGCCCAGTGAAACGGTTTTAACAAAAGGGCTTGTAGAACGAATCGGCTTAGATAATGCGGTTTTTAGCATAAGTGTTGCTGGAGAAAAGCAAACAGACGTTACGGATATTCCAGATCATGCTGTTGCTGTTAAAATTCTTTTAGCTAAATTAACGGATCTTGGTATTATTAAAAGTTTAGATGAAATCGATGGGATTGGTCATCGAGTTGTTCATGGTGGAGAAAAATTCACAGACTCTGTTCCGATTACGGCTGAAACGCTTAAGGAAATTGAGGTTTTATCTGATCTTGCACCACTTCATAACCCAGCCAATGTCGTAGGAATTAAAGCATTTAAGGAAGTATTACCAAATGTACCGTCAGTAGCCGTTTTTGATACGGCGTTTCACCAAACAATGCCTGAGCAGTCATTTTTATATAGCTTACCTTATGACTATTATGAAAAATATGGAATTCGTAAATATGGGTTTCATGGTACAAGCCATAAGTATGTTTCAGAAAGAGCGGCAGAATTACTCGGTCGCCCTGTAGAGCATTTGCGTTTGATCTCTTGTCACTTAGGTAACGGTGCAAGTATCGCAGCAATTGAAGGCGGACAATCTATAGATACTTCGATGGGATTCACTCCACTAGCAGGTGTTGCAATGGGTACTCGTTCTGGTAACATCGATCCGGCTCTCATTCCATATATCATGGAAAAAACAGGGGATAGTGTTATCGAAGTTTTAGATACACTTAATAAAAAGAGTGGACTTCTTGGAATATCTGGTTTATCTAGTGATTTGCGTGATATCGAGCAAGCGACTGAAGATGGGGATAACCGAGCAAAAACTGCGCTTGAAGTGTTTGCTAGCAGAATCCATAAATACATTGGTTCATATGCAGCGAGAATGTCTGGTGTAGATGCGATAATTTTCACAGCTGGCATAGGTGAAAACAGTACTGAAATTCGTGCACGAGTACTCAGAGGCCTAGAATTCATGGGCGTTTATTGGGATCCGGCACTAAATAAAGTACGTGGTGAAGAAGCGTTTTTAAGCTACCCACATTCACCCGTAAAAGTACTTGTAATTCCGACAAATGAAGAGGTTATGATTGCACGTGATGTCGTGCGATTATCAAACTAAAAGTCTTCATAAGTAAAGGCAGCCACAATTAAGTGGCTGCCTATTTATGTTATAATAAGGGAAACTAGACGTAAAAAAAGCGGTTGCTAAGGGAGGCGAAGATTTCAATGGATTCTACTAGAAATCAAGAAATCTTAAATGAGATATATGCTTGGGAAGCAGGGTTACAAGAAGATCACAGATCCGATTTTATACGTACATTTAATAAATGGTTAAATAACAAAATGGAAAACATCCCAGAATCTGCAAAGAAATTATTTCTAGAAACCTTCGATAAAAGTTTATTCTATCTTCACTCCTTCATTCAAAACACTCAAATACAGCAAGATGCAAGAAATCAAATTTTATTGTCTGCTCGAGCACTAAACCAAGATATAAAAACATTTGAGGACTTACAAAGTCTATCACTCGATCAACTACATTACATATCTGATTTACAAACTTCCAAGCATCGCTTATATTCACTTATGCAAGGTGGGCTAACAGGAACAGGTGGACTATTACTAGCAGGTGTAGATGTTCCCGCTCAAACTGTTTTAAACCTGCGTGCTGTACAAATGGTTTCGATGTGCTACGGTTTTGAAGTGAACACACCATATGAAATGATGACTTCATTAAAAGTTTATCATGCTTCCCTCATGCCAAAACATCTAAAATACAAACAGTGGCTTTCCTTGAAAGAGGAATTGAATGAAAATGAGTATTCACGTTATTTTTATGAAGGAATTGAAGAGTTAGCTGATGAAGCGAGTCTAGAATTTTTAGCAAAGCAAATCGTAAAACTATCAGCTATTTCGTTAGTGAAAAAGAAAACCTTGCAAGGAATTCCGTTGCTAAGCATTGTAATTGGTGCCAGTATGAATTATCGTCTCACACGACAAGTGACTGATTTTGCAAATAATTATTATCAATATCGATTGATTTTAAAAACTTCAGAATTAGATCAACTTCATAATTACTAAAAAGGAGGAACTAAAGTTGAGCAGTATTGAGCATAAAAGTGAAGCGCCTTCCCAAGTGAGATGTAAGATCATTACAGTTAGTGACACGAGAACGATCGAAACAGACAAAAGCGGAGCATTAATGAGAAGTCTGATAGAAGGTAGCGGCCACTTGATCGTAGAGCATATGATTGTAAAAGATGAAGAAATGCACATTCGTGAAGCCGTTCTTCAAGGCTGTGAGCAGAAGGAAATTGATGTTGTGTTAACAAATGGAGGCACTGGAATTGCCAAGCGAGATGTGACCATTGAAGCTGTCGGGAAAATAATTGAGAAAGAAATACCTGGATTTGGAGAGCTTTTTAGAATGTTAAGCTACCAATATGACATTGGATCTGCAGCACTATTAAGCAGAGCAATTGCAGGTGTGGCTGGCAATACTGCTATATTTGCAACGCCAGGCTCAACAGGAGCGGTAAAGTTAGCAATGGAAAAGTTAATCCTACCTGAATTGGGCCATGTGGTTAGAGAAGTAAAGAAAGACTTGTGATGAGAGAACAGACTCTAAGATGGTCTGTTCTTTAATTATGTGCTTTCTCAAAAGACACACTTTGCGACATTCGAAACCAGAGCCATAAATCATTGATGATGGAGGCTAGTTCTGAGATATTCTCATTTATTTCACAGGATTTCTTAAAGTCGTCTTCGTTGTTTAACTGTTCTTGTTTACCGTTAATTTCATCTTCAAGCTCCGCAATTCGATCTGGGATGCTACCGCGAATGATTTCCCACTCCAATAAAATTGCCTGTTGTTTGCTATGATCATACAGGTTCCAGTCCAAATCTAAGTCAGGAATTTTTATTTTTAATCTTGAATTATAGATGAAATATTTCTCCACTGAAACACCCTCCAACCCTTCTAACATCTCATTCTACATCAATTTTTTTAGAATTTCTACGAAAGTTCTATGAAAAAAAATAGAAAATTGTATTGACGAACAGTAGAACAAATTGATAAAGTGATACATACAAAATGTATTATTATAAATTTAAATTTATTTTTATACAAATAAGGAGGAAATCATAAATGAAAAAAGTGGTGTTAGCTTATTCGGGTGGTTTGGATACATCTGTTGCAATTAAATGGCTTGAGGAAAAGGGCTATGCAGTTATAGCATGTTGCCTTGATATTGGAGAAGGAAAGGATCTTGGCTTTGTGCAACAAAAAGCATTACAAGTGGGTGCTGTAAAATCATTTGTAATTGATGCAAAAGAAGAGTTTGCAAAAGAGTATGCTTTGCTGGCTTTGCAATCACACGCACTCTATGAAGGCAAATATCCGTTAGTCTCAGCATTATCTCGTCCTTTAATTGCTCAAAAACTAGTAGAGGTTGCTGAAAAAGAAGGAGCGGTTGCAGTTGCACATGGTTGCACAGGAAAAGGAAACGACCAAGTGCGCTTCGAAGTATCAATCCAAGCGTTAAACCCTGATCTAGAGGTACTAGCACCAGTTAGAGAGTGGAGCTGGTCTCGTGAAGAAGAAATAGAATATGCACAGAAACATCAGATTCCAATTCCAATTCAGCTTGATAGTCCTTACTCTATTGATCAAAATTTATGGGGACGTAGCAATGAGTGTGGAGTGCTCGAAGATCCGTGGGCTGAGCCACCAGAGGGTGCATATGAATTAACAACACCACTTGAAAATACACCTGATCATCATGAAATGATTGAAATTTCTTTTGAACAGGGAGTACCTGTAGCAATAAATAATGACTATTATCCATTACACACACTTATCTTAAAGCTCAATGAACTTGCAGGAAAACATGGTGTTGGAAGAATTGATCATGTTGAAAATCGTCTTGTTGGAATCAAATCGCGTGAGGTTTACGAATGTCCAGCAGCAATGACGTTAATCAAAGCGCATAAAGAATTAGAAGACTTAACTCTCGTAAAAGAAGTGGCCCATTTCAAACCGCAAATTGAACAAAAGCTAACAGAGCTTATTTATAACGGATTGTGGTTTTCACCATTAAAAACTGCATTGCAAGCATTCCTAGAAGAAACGCAGAAGCATGTTACAGGTGTTGTGCGTGTGAAGCTATTTAAAGGTCATGCAATTGTTGTCGGAAGAAAGTCGGAGTATTCTCTTTACGACGAAAAGCTGGCTACTTATACAAAAGCAGACGCGTTTGATCATAATGCAGCAGTTGGATTTATTTCACTTTGGGGTCTGCCAACAAAGGTAAATAGCATGGTGAAAAACAATAAGGTGAACGCATGAAAAAATTGTGGGGAGGCCGTTTTCAGAAAACACCTGAAGAGTGGGTTGATGACTTTGGAGCATCGATTCACTTTGATCAGGCACTAGTAGAAGAAGATATCACAGGAAGTCTAGCGCATGTAGCAATGCTAGGAAAATGTGAAATAATTACTAAAGAAGAAGCAAAACAAATTAAAGACGGCCTTCATACTCTTTTAGAAAAAGCAAAACAAAACCAACTAACCTTTAAGATTGAATATGAGGATATTCATTTAAATCTTGAAAAATTACTCATTGACGAAATTGGACCTGTTGGAGGAAAGCTTCATACAGCAAGAAGCCGGAATGATCAGGTTGCAACAGATATGCACTTGTATTTACGGGAGCACGTCCATTCAATTGTTGAGCGAATAGAGGGACTTCAGCAAATTCTTTTAACAAAAGCTGAGAGTCATATCGAAACAATTTTACCCGGATATACTCATTTACAAAGAGCTCAGCCAATCTCATTTGCACACCATTTATTAGCCTACTTCTGGATGCTAAATCGTGATAAACAGCGTTTTACAGAATCATTAAAGCGAATCAATATCTCGCCACTAGGTTGTGGTGCTCTTGCAGGAACCACGTTTCCAATTGATCGCCACTATACGGCAGAACTGCTTAATTTTGAAGGAATTTATGAAAACAGTTTAGATGGTGTAAGTGACCGAGATTTTATTGCAGAATTTCTTAGCAATAGCTCACTCGTTATGATGCACCTTTCGCGTTTTTGCGAGGAACTGATTTTATGGTGTTCACAAGAATTTAAGTTTATTGAATTAGATGACACCTATGCAACGGGAAGTAGCATGATGCCACAAAAGAAAAATCCAGATATGGCAGAGTTAATTCGTGGGAAAACTGGAAGAGTATACGGTAATTTAGTTTCTTTACTTACAATATTAAAAGGACTGCCGTTAGCCTACAACAAAGACCTTCAGGAAGATAAAGAGGGAATGTTCGATACGGTCAAAACGGTAGAGGGAAGCTTGCAAATCTTTACGGGAATGATTGAAACTTTAACGGTAAACAAAGACACGATGAAAAAGGCAACAACAGAGGACTTTTCAAATGCAACCGAATTAGCAGATTACCTTTCTAAAAAGGGTATGCCTTTTCGCGAAGCACATGAGGTGGTCGGAACACTTGTTTATGAATGTATCAAAAAAAGATATGTACTTAAAAGATCTGTCTTTAGCTGAGTACCAGCAAGCATCCTCCTTATTTGAAGAAGACTTATTTGTAGTGATTGATCCGTATGAAGCAGTAAGAAAACGTATGAGTGAAGGTGGCACTGGATTTGAGATGATAGAAGTAGCCATTAAGAAAGCGAAAGCAACTCTTACTAATTAAAAAGTATAAGCTCCTCACTTTAACGAGAAAATAGAAATGAATAAACTTCGCCGTTAAAGAGAGGAGAAAATAATTTGCAAGAAAGAAGAATCAACAGACAAACGTATTACTACGATCATGAGGGCGATATGGAAACCATGCAACAAATCACTGATTCTTATTCAAGTGGAGTAGTTGAACAACAAAACGAGCAAAACTTTCTTCAAGAGCATTTTCAAGTAAGAAAAGATAGTTAGAGTAGACTTACGTTGCTTAAAGAAATGTAAGAGAGGGTGGAAACGATAGGATATAGTCCTTATCGCTTCACCCTTTTTTTGTCGTTTAGATGATCAGGAACTCTGTCAAGTAAAGTATTCATAATGTCCGCCTTTTAAGATGCATTACTCTTATTTTAATTATTTTTAAACAAGTTTATTGTAAATTTGATTTGAAATCAGCACAATAGAAGTAGTGAAAATAATAGATATAGAATATAGATTAAATAGGAATATAAATGTTTTTATTTTATTTTGAGCAAGTAGTTGGGGAGGATCCATATTGTGAGACATGCCTTTATTACGGCAGGTGCAAAGGGATTGGGTAGAAAAGTGACAGAAGAGTTTTTACAAAGGGGATATTCGGTCACAATTAATTACCGAAGTGATTCAGAAACTGTTGAAGAAATGAGAAGCAACTTTTCACAACTTAGTGAACGAATGCTGTTCATCCAGGGAGATGTTACGAAGAAAGAGGACTTAGTCAGAATGATTGATGTGACGATGGAGCGATTTGGACGCATCGATTGCTTAATTAATAATGCAGGACCGTATATTTTTGAGAGAAAAAAACTTTCAGACTACACTGATGAAGAATGGTATGAGATGATCGAGGGTAATTTGAGTTCAGTGTTTCATTTGTTTAAAAAGGTTGTTCCAATCATGCGTTCGCAACATTTTGGCAGAATTATTACATATGGTTTTCAAGGCGCAGAGTCTTCGCCTGGTTGGTTGCATCGATCTGGATTTAGTGCGGCGAAAGTAGGGTTAGTTTCTCTTACTAAATCAATTAGCATTGAAGAAGCAGAATTTGGAATTACTGCAAACATGATCTGCCCAGGAAATATAGTCGGGGAGATGAAAGAAGCAACCATCCAATTATCTAGAGAAATAAGAGATTCACAAACACCAATTGGTCGTTCTGGCACTGGGGAAGATATCGCTAGAACGATAGCCTTTTTATGTGAAGATAATTCAGATATGATTACTGGTTCTGTTATTGAAGTGACAGGGGGAGCGAATGTCATTCACCGATTCCACTCCTAATAAGTGAAATTTTGTTAAAAGTGACCAATAGCCTACATTTTAAGCTTTCCTTCTAACTTAAGTTTTCATAAGATACATTACGGTAATACTGAATGTATTGTGTTTTATCGTAAATGCTAGTTAGAAAAGGAGGTAACAAGATGAAAATCGGTATCCCAAAAGAAATCAAAAATAATGAAAGTCGTGTAGCGATGACTCCAGCAGGCGTCGTTCATTTAGTCAATTCAGGTCACGAGGTTTACATCGAAACAACTGCTGGCCAGGGTTCAGGCTTCACAGATGAGCACTTTGTAGTGGCTGGAGCAAGCATTGTTGAATCTGCCGGACAGGCATGGGCGATGGACATGGTCATGAAAGTAAAAGAGCCTCTAAGAGAAGAATATGACTATTTTCGTGAAGGACTTATTTTGTTTACTTATTTACACCTTGCACCAGAACCAGAACTTACAATTGCACTTATCGAAAAGAAAGTCGTCGCGATTGCATATGAAACAGTGCAGTTACCAAATGGTTCACTGCCACTGTTAACACCAATGAGTGAAGTCGCAGGGCGGATGGCTTCCCAAATTGGCGCACAGTTTCTAGAAAAGCCACAAGGTGGAAAAGGAATCCTTTTATCAGGTGTGCCAGGTGTCAATAGAGGTAAAGTTACGATTATAGGTGGTGGAGTAGCAGGAACTAACGCTGCAAAAATTGCTGTTGGACTTGGTGCAGAAGTAAACATTTTAGATGTTAATCCAGAGCGATTACGTCAATTAGATGATATTTTTGGAAAAGACGTGACAACGTTAATGTCAAATCCGCTAAACATTGCTGAATCGATCATTGACTCAGATCTTGTCATCGGTGCGGTTTTAATTCCGGGAGCAAGGGCACCAAAGCTAGTTACAGAAGAGGTCGTGAAATCGATGACAGATGGATCAGTTATTGTCGATATTGCCATTGATCAAGGTGGAATTTTTGCAACGACCGATCGAATTACAACCCATGATGATCCGACCTATTTAAAATATGGGGTTTTACATTATGCTGTAGCAAATATGCCAGGAGCTGTGCCAAGAACATCAACGTTTGCGCTGACAAATGTGACGGTTCCTTACGCTTTACAAATTGCAAATAAGGGCTACAAACAAGCATGCTTAGAAAATGAAGCACTCTTAAAAGGAATCAATACGCTAGATGGTTTCGTCACCTATAAAGCGGTTGCCGAATCACACGGACTTTCCTACTCAGATGCAAGAAGTCTCTTTCTCGGCGTATAGGTGGGTTGTACCTAAGCATTGTTAGACGTTCATTCTCTATCTTTTCAGCACATTTAAATTGCTTATCCTGTGACAATCTATCTCAATTTTAGTACCATTACTAGTATCAAATGTTGTGGGGTGAGTAAATTGGAAATTTCATATCATGGTCATTCAGTTGTGAAGGTTGAAACAAATGGAAAAACAATTATCTTTGATCCTTTTATCACTGGAAATGGATTAACAGATTTAAAAGCTAACCAACTAAAAGTAGATGTGATTCTATTAACACACGGACATAATGATCATGTCGGGGATACAGTTGAACTTGCTAAAAAGAACAATGCGCTTGTTATTGCACCGTTTGAATTAGCTGCATACCTTGGATGGCAGGGTGTGAACGTTCATCCGATGCATATAGGAGGAGCTCATACATTTGAGTTTGGAACTGTTAAGTTAACTCAAGCTTTTCATGGCTCAAGCTACGAAGAAGAAGGCCAGAAAATTGTCTACACTGGAATGCCCGCAGGAATCCTGTTAAGCAATGAAGGGAAAACGATTTTTCATGCTGGAGACACAGCGCTATTTTCTGATATGAAAATGATTGGAGAACGCAATTCAATTGATATCGCCTTTTTACCAATCGGAGATAATTTTACGATGGGACCAGACGACGCAATTGATGCAGCGAAATGGCTACAGGCAAAGCGAGTGGTGCCGATTCACTTTAATACGTTCCCAGTTATCGAACAAGATCCACGTGCCTTTGTTGACCGGTTGCCAGAGGGAATAGGTAAAGTTCTTGAAGTTGGAGAAAGTATAAAATTATAAAATGGGTATTCGAAGTGAGTGTTTTCATTCGCTTCTTTTTTTTGCCCTCTTAGCATAAAAATAAACTATGGCAAGCTAAACAAAGGAGAGGAAGAAGAAGTGAAAAACTTAGTTTATACGGTACTAGCCATGTTTCTATTATTTTTTGGATTAACAAATCTAACGTTTACTGGCGACACAGCACAAAGTATGTTTATTTTTAGCTGGATAGGATTGGTTATTTTTGTTATTGGAGGAAACTTGGTTCATCATTTGTACTTTAAGAAAAAGCGAGTAGTGAAGCTTAACAATTCTTTTTACCGTTACTCTAAAAAGGAAAAACAACGAGCACTTCATTGATATAAATGAACATCACCCTTATAATTATAATTGGAAATGTGTGTTTGAAAGACTTCAAACACATTAGAATCGCAGCACCCCAACCTAGCGGGGCGCTTGGACGCCATTTTAATAAAGGGTGAAAGAGCTTGACAACAAAACATGAACAAATTCTCCAATATATTCAATCACTACCAGTCGGTGAAAAAATTTCCGTTCGGCTGATAGCAAAAGATATTAATGTAAGTGAAGGAACGGCATACAGAGCAATTAAAGAAGCTGAGAACAAGGGCTATGTTAGTACAATCGAGCGTGTTGGTACGATTCGAATTGAAACAAAGAAAAAGGAAAACATTGAAAAATTAACATACTCCGAAGTTGTAAATATTGTAGACGGACAAGTCCTTGGTGGACGTGGCGGCCTGCATAAGACGTTAAATAAATTTGTCATTGGTGCGATGAAGCTTGAAGCCATGATGAGGTACACAGGTCCAGGGAATCTACTAATCGTTGGTAACCGTACAAATGTTCATCGTTATGCAATTGAGGCGGGCGCTGCTGTACTTATTACAGGTGGCTTTGACACAGATGATTCTGTAAAAAAGCTCGCTGATGAACTAGAGTTGCCAATTATTTCAACAAGCTATGATACCTTTACAGTAGCGACCATGATAAATAGAGCGATATATGATCAATTGATAAAAAAGAAAATTGTTCAAGTAGAGGACATCTTAACTCCTCTCGAGAATACGGTGTGTTTAAATACAACAGATACGGTAGAGAAATGGTTTCAGTACAATACAGAAAGTGGACATGGTCGATTCCCGGTTATTGATCAAAATTTAAAAATACAGGGGATTATAACTTCAAAAGACATCATGGGGTATGACCGTCATACCACGATCGACAAGGTGATGACCAAAAACCCAATTACCGTAAATGGAAAAACATCAGTTGCATCTGCCGCTCAAATGATGGTTTGGGAAGGTATTGAGGTTCTTCCTGTTGTGGATGCTCAAAACCGTCTTGAAGGAATGATCAGTCGCCAAGACGTTCTAAAAGCTTTACAAATGATTCAACGGCAGCCACAAATTGGAGAGAAAATTGACGACATTGTCACAAATCAATTTGTATCGGTTGATGATGAAAGTAACCGTGGTAGCACCTTCCGCTGTGAAGTAACTCCCCAAATGACCAATCATCTCGGGACGATTTCATATGGTGTTTTTACAACACTCGTAACCGAAGCAGTAAATCGTTACCTTCGTTCACAGAAAAAAGGTGACATCTTAGTTGAAAACATTACAATCTATTTTATTAAACCAGTTCAAATGGAAATGATCCTCGAAATTCAACCGAAAATCCTTGAAGTAGGGCGTAAATTCGGAAAAATTGATGTAGAGGCCTACAGCAACGGTACCGTCGTTGGAAAAGCCATGATGATGGTGCAGCTAATTGAAAGATAATACTCTGTAAAGTGAAAACAGACCAGCCTGTGTAAACAAGCTGGTCTGTTTTTTCTTTTAGCAATATAATTCAGTTTCAGTTCTTCTCACTAGCTTCCTTGATTGCAAGTGGTGAATAATGCTTGAATGCACGGTATCCTGCCCAACAGCTACCTATTCCGACTATCACAAAAACAATGCCAATCACTAGCGAGACAGTTGATCGATACATGAACAGCTGATTGAGTCCAAAAAATAACACGAATACACCTAAAGCAATACTCGATTTAGATGAAATCCACTGTTTCTCATACGGTTTTCTGCTTCTATAAAATTTCACTTTATAGTAAAGATAAAAGGATAACGAAAAAATAATCAAAATAACAAAAATAGGCAATGTAAATCCTCCAATCGTCAAAATAACCTCTTTTATTTTACCATGGAAAAATAGAAAAGCGATATACATGCTTAGACATTCTCCCTTTTCTTCATCATATAGTTTGTGCTTTAATAATGAGTAAGAAGTACATAAAGGAGATTACGATGAAAAAACAAATTTTAAGCACAATTCAAGAGTATGATACGATTATTTTGCATCGCCATGTACGACCAGATCCTGATGCTTATGGATCTCAATGTGGATTAGCTGAAATTATTAAGGCAACTTATCCTGAGAAAAATGTCTATGTAGCGGGTAAAGGTGAGCCTTCACTCGAATTTCTCTACAAAATGGACAAGATTTCTGATGAACAGTACGAAGGCAGCCTAGTAATTGTTTGTGATACAGCAAACGTAGATCGTGTCTGTGATCAACGATACACACTCGGGGACAAGATCATAAAAATTGATCATCATCCAAACGAAGATCCTTATGGTGATTTACTTTGGGTTGAAACGTCTGCAAGCTCCGTAAGTGAAATGATTTATGAGTTATATCTTGATGGAAAAGAATCTGGACTCATTCTCCCCCTAAAAGCAGCAGAGCTTTTGTATGCAGGAATTGTTGGAGATACAGGTCGCTTTTTATTCCCTAGTACTACGAACAAAACGTTTCGATATGCTAGTGAATTAATCGCAGAGGGTATCCCATTTACAAAACTCTATGACGAGCTGTATCGGACAAAGGCAAATGTAGCAAAACTTAGCGGATATGTATTACAAAACTTTCATTTAAACTCATCAGGTGCAGCCTCAATGAAGCTATCAAAGCAGCTACTAGAAGAATATGAGGTAACTGCTTCTGAAGCGTCACAGCTTGTTGGTATGCTCGGTAACATAGATGGTGTAAAAGCATGGGTCTTCTTTGTTGAAGAAGAAGACCAAATTCGTGTAAGGCTTCGCTCAAAAGAAATTGTGATTAACGGGTTAGCGAAGGATTACAATGGTGGTGGTCATCCACTAGCAGCAGGAGCATCTGTCTATACCTGGGAGGAAGCCGATATTGTTTTTTCTGAGTTAATCAAACTTTGCGTAGTATAAATGTAGAGGGCTCGTAGCCCTCTATTAGTAAATGAAATAACTTTTGATGGATGTCAGATTGAGGACTTAACATGGAGAGCTTGAAGATAATTACTGAGAAAAGTGATAAAGCACTTTATTCTCTGACCCGATTTGGAATAAACCAAAATCCAAAATCCGTAATATCTTCATGTACATCCAATTTTAATAATTGAATTTCTTTTTTTATTAAATCAGCAAGCTCCGCGGACTCAACATAAGCAGAATAGCCACTTTGAATTCGATCCATTTTTTCTTGTGTAACCCTCCGACGGTTTAAAATATACATGTGGATCCCTCCATCATTCGTTTTTAATCGTAACTTCTTTTTTTTTACATATTCTTATTTTATCGAATGACAGTTAGAAACGCGATCAATTTATGAAAAATTCAAAAAACATTTACATTACTTAGCAAAAGCTACTTCAATTTCGATATAAATGGTTGTAAATAAGACAAACTCAGTAACCTTTACTTTGTATTCTTTAGCATCCATTTTATATATTGTATTCTCAATCGCTTTTTTGATTAATTTTCGATTCGAATAAACACTTTCGATGTCCTTGGCAATCACATCAGATAAATCATCTTTTACCCTTTTTTCAACATTGTATGTCATAAGGGTGTTGAAGTGAAACCGTTCTCCATTCATAAGCTTAACGCGAATATCTTTAACTGTAAGTTTTTCTTCATTTTTTTTATTAAGAAGGTCTACATCTTCCCTCCATATTTTGTTTTGATTTTCAAGAACTTGAATGATGTCTTTTTGCTTTTGAATGGTTTTAACCTGATCCTCCTGTAAGATTCCGAAAATAAATAAAAACACACACCAACTCACAATTGCGCCAATGATCATGCCAGCAAAGAAGCGTTGCCATGTAGGTAATCGGTAGTAAGGTGGTATTCTCATGTTGGATCTTCCTGTGTAAGCCATGAGATGATTAACCATCCAGTTTGAGCCCCACCCATTGCTGAAATAATTAATAAAATTTGTTTGACAACATCTCGTGTTTCACCCTCAAAGATTCCTCGTTCAAAGCTATAAAATGCATCAAAGGTTCCGCCAATCGCAGCAACAAGAGCCCAAATCTTTAGACGGTTGGCAAATAGGTACATTTTTGATAGTGGAGGATCTCCAGCCAAAAAAGCTCCGATTCCACCAATAATTGTCCCACCAAGCAACACACCTAGAGCAATAAAATAACCATTTATGAAAGCAGGCATAAACGCCTCTTTTTCCATCAATATCACCCTTTCTTAACACTATATATATATGGACGAACCCTTACAGATATGTTTTAGAAAAGTACATTCTTTTCAAAGTCTTATTTGTGTCGCTCTAATTCTAGGAATATAATAAAGGATGAATGATATGATAGAGTAAATAAATATAATAGAAATTCTTATAGAAAGGTGGGTGAGAAAAATGCCTTTCGTTCACCTTCAAGTTCAGAGCGCTTATAGTTTGTTAAACAGCGCTGCAAAATTAGACAAGCTCGTTCAAAGAGCGAAGGAACTACAATTTAATGCATTAGCAATTACCGATTTTCATGTAATGTATGGGGCTATCGCGTTTTATAAGCTATGTCAAAAATATGGTGTGAAGCCAGTTATCGGACTTACGGCTTCTATCAAGGGAGATCACGAAGAAAGCACCCCGTCCTATCCACTAATTCTTCTTGCTGAAAACAATCAAGGGTATCAAAATTTATTAAAAATCAGCAGTGTACTGCAAACAAAATCACCTGAAGGTTTACCAGAAAAATGGTTAAAAAGGTATAGTAATGGTTTGGTTGCGATTACGCCCGGAGTAAGTGGTCTAGTCGAACAGTTGCTACTCCAGCGCGAGGAAGAGCAAGCCATTCTTACGATTAAAAATTATCAGTCCATTTTTGGAAGGAATTCTTTTTACGTTGGAATCCAAAATCACCAAAGCAGTGAAGGGAAATTGCTTCTTGATTCACTCGTGCGTATGTCAAAACTGACTGAAGTACCTTTGGTCGTAACAAACGATGTAAAGTATATTGAAAAAGATGACGCATTTGCACATAGATGCGTACTCGCGATTAAAAACGGGACAAAGCTGTCAGAAGACAATCATGATTCGGAGCAGGGAAGTGAATATTATTTAAAGCCTGCAACGGAAATGGTGTCTCTATTTGAAAACTATCCTGATGCACTAGAAAACACGCTGAACATTGCAAAGCGATGTAATGTGACATTAGAGCTTGGTACAACGCATCTCCCAAGCTACCCTACACCTGAAAACACACCCGCAGACGAATATTTAGAAAGACTTTGTTATGACGGATTAAAACAGCGGTTTCAACAACCAGAAGATACATATTATAAGAGACTAACCTATGAACTCGATATTATCAAAAAGATGAAGTTCAGTGATTATTTTTTAATTGTCTGGGATTTTATGAAGTACGCGCATGAGAAAGGTATTTTAACAGGACCAGGTCGAGGCTCTGCTGCAGGATCGCTTATTTCATACATCCTTAAAATTACCGACGTTGATCCGGTGAAACATCGTCTTTTGTTTGAGCGATTCTTAAACCCTGAGCGAATATCGATGCCTGATATTGACATTGATTTTCCTGATAATCGACGAGATGAAGTAATTGACTATGTTGCAAACAAATATGGCAAACTGCATGTTGCACAAATTATTACCTTCGGAACACTTGCTGCGAAAGCTTCGATTCGTGATATTGGTCGTGTGATGGGGGTGTCAGGTAAGGATGCCGACTTCCTATCCAAACAAATTCCATCAAGACCAGGAATAACGCTACAAGAGGCGGTTAAGGAATCAGCCAACTTACGAAAGGCACTAGACGAAAACGAACTACTAGCTAAAATTTTTCATACAGCTATGAAAATTGAAGGATTACCAAGGCATGTTTCAACACATGCAGCAGGTGTTGTTCTTAGTGAGCAGCCGTTAACAGAAGTAATCCCAATTCAAGATGGGCAAAATGGAATTTACCTAACGCAATACTCAATGGATTTTTTAGAAGACATTGGTCTCTTGAAAATGGACTTCTTAGGTTTACGAAACTTAACCTTAATAGATGCGATTAAGCACTCAGTTGAAAAGGCTAAAGGAATTAAAATTGATTTTAGTAAAGAGTCTTATGAAGATTCTAAAACATTCGAACTGCTTTCAAAAGGAGATACGACAGGAGTATTTCAACTCGAATCAGAAGGTATGAGAAGTGTTTTAAGAAGGCTAAAGCCGACAAATTTAGAAGATATTGTCGCAGTTAATGCTCTGTTCAGACCAGGTCCGATGGAAAATATTCCGTCCTTTATAAGTAGAAAACATAAAGAAGAGACTGTTCACTATCTTCATAGTGATTTAGAGCCGATCTTAAAAACAACCCATGGTGTAATTGTTTATCAAGAACAAATAATGGAGATCGCCTCTACAATGGCTGGCTTTTCACTAGGAGAAGCGGACTTACTCAGAAGAGCTGTTGGTAAGAAAAAGAAGGAAATTCTTGATAAGGAACGCGATCATTTTGTGGCAGGGTGTATAGCAAAGGGCTACCGTGAACAAATTGCTCATAATGTGTATGATCTCATTGTCAAATTTGCAAATTATGGTTTTAATCGAAGTCATGCTGTTGCATATAGCATGGTTGCCTATCAGCTCGCCTATTTAAAGGCACACTATCCTTTGTATTTTATGGCTGCTCTCCTTACGAGTGTAAATGGAAATGACGACAAAATCGCTCAATATGTACGAGAAGCAAAACAAATGCAGCTGATTATTCTACCTCCGTCTATTAATGAAAGTGCTTATCCGTTCTTAGTGGAAAAAGAGGCAATTCGATACAGCCTTGCTGCGATAAAAAATGTCGGTGTTGCTGCAATTAAGGAAATCTTTCATGCACGGAAGAACAAGCGCTTTGCTGATTTATTTGATTTTTGTGTACGAGTCTCAACAAAAGCTGTAAATAGAAGAACATTGGAGTCGTTAGTGTTTTCTGGAGCAATGGATGAATTCAATGTTGATCGGGCGACATTGCTTGCAAGTCTTGATGTTGCACTCGAGCATTCAGAATTGTTTTCATCTGATGAAGACAATCAATTTGATTTATTTTTAGAAGAAGAACTTACACTAAAGCCTAAGTATGTAGAGGTAGAAGCATTTAAAATTGAAGATAAGCTTAAGTTTGAAAAAGAAGCATTAGGTTTTTATTTTTCGAGTCACCCAGTTGCTCCGTTAAGACCCGCACTTCAACAGCTTGGTGCTAAATCAATTATTGACCTATCACAACAAATAGCTCGCAAAGTGAAAACAGCTGGCTTTATTACAGCGTTCAAAACAATTCGAACCAAAAAAGGAGAGGTAATGGCCTTTTTAGAGATTGGTGACGAAAGTGGTGAGGTGGAAGCCGTTATTTTTCCTACAACCTACACGAAGCATAGTGAATTATTGAAGCAGGGAGTGATTCTCCTATTTGAAGGGAAAATGGAGAGTCGCGACGATCGGAAGCAGTTAATCATCCAACACGTTCAGCCTCCATCAAATTTAAGTGTGCCTTCGCCTAAAACTAAATTATTTTTAAAGATTGACGAACGCTCTCTTACGGAGGGGAAGCTTCATCAAGTGAAATTGAAGATAAAAGAATTTAAAGGATCCACACCTGTATACCTTTATTATGAGGAAGAAAAGAAAACGGTTCAGCTTCAGGGCGATTATTTAGTTTTTCCAACTACTAATTGTCTAAATCAATTAAAGGACGTACTTGGAGAAGCTAATGTTGTTTTAAAGGAAGAGTAACTGCTTTCACCTCAAACTAGTAGGGAAGTTAAGAAAGGCAAGTCTTTACAATAGTAGGATTTGTGTTATCATTTATTAATGATTATTAGTGGTCAGACCACTGAAATGGTCGATCGTAGAGGAGTGAATTAGATATGTCATTGAGAGAAGAAACATTACATATGCACCGAATTAATAGAGGGAAATTAGAAACCACATCAAAGGTACCTGTCCGAAATTCCGAAGATCTTAGCCTAGCATACTCTCCAGGTGTCGCAGAACCTTGTAAAGATATATATGATGATAAAAATAAAGTCTATGATTATACAATGAAGGGAAATATGGTTGCAGTAGTAACGGATGGAACAGCGGTCCTAGGACTAGGAAACATAGGGCCAGAGGCTGCACTTCCAGTTATGGAGGGAAAAGCTGTTCTCTTTAAGAGTTTTGCTGGAGTTGACGCGTTTCCAATCTGCTTAAATACAACGGATGTAGAAAAAATCATTGAAACAGTTAAGCTACTAGAACCAACATTTGGTGGAGTAAACCTAGAAGATATAGCTGCACCCAATTGCTTTGTCATTGAAGAGCGCTTAAAAAAAGAGACAAACATACCAGTTTTTCACGATGATCAACATGGAACAGCCATTGTGACAGTAGCTGGTCTTGTGAATGCACTAAAATTGGTTGGAAAGAGCATGTCAAATATTCGCGTTGTAGCGAATGGTGCAGGCGCAGCAGGAATTGCCATTATTAAGCTCCTTTACCGTTATGGTGTAAGAGATATTATTATGTGTGATTCAAAGGGAGCAATATTTGAAGGCCGTCCATATGGTATGAACAATGTGAAAACAGAAGTAGCAAAGTTCACAAATCGTGATCTTACTGAGGGCTCACTCGCGGATATTATAAAGAAGTCGGACGTGTTCATTGGTGTTTCTGTTGAGGGAGCACTGACAAAAGAAGTTGTTCAATCAATGAATGAGAATCCAATTATTTTTGCAATGGCGAACCCTGTTCCTGAAATTATGCCTGAAGATGCGAAAGAAGCGGGAGCAATGGTTATAGGAACTGGTCGTTCAGATTTCCCGAACCAAGTGAATAACGTCCTAGCTTTTCCAGGGATTTTCCGTGGCGCTCTAGATGTTAGAGCTACTCATATAAATGAACAAATGAAAATTGCTGCAGTTGAAGCGATTGCTTCCTTAGTGAGCGATACTGATTTAAGTCCTGAGTATGTAATCCCAGGTCCTTTTGATCCACGAGTTGCACCAGCAGTAGCGGCAGCTGTAGCAAAGGCGGCGATGGAAACAGGAGTAGCTAGAATTAAAATGGATCCTGAGGAAATAGCTGAAAAAACAAGACAGCTTGCTACAATTGGTGAAAAGTGAGTGATTCTTTAAGTGACACCTCCACAAACGAAGATTTATGTTGAAATACTTCGCCAAATTCGCGAGATCATCGACCAAGATTCGCTTGTTTCGGGTGATAAAATTCCTTCTGAAAGAGAGCTTGCTGATAGGCTAAATGTCGGAAGGTCTTCAGTGAGGGAGGCTTTACGTGCACTAGAATTCCTAGGGATGATTGAAACAAAACGTGGTGAGGGGACGTATATTAAAGACTTCCGCGAGAACCATCTAGTAGAACTACTAGGTACGTTTATTTTGCAAGATCCCAAAGCTATTGCCGATTTATTCGAGATGAACTCCTTACTCGAAAAGAATGCGTTGCAATTACTACTAGAAAAACAAATCGAAGAAGAATTAAAAATGCTACAAAGTAGGATGGACACGACCACTTTATCACTCAATGAATTCATGGAGGAAATTGTAAGGGTGACTGACAATCATTTGCTGTATCGAATCTGGATGATCATTAATCAATACATGAGTGTTGTTTGTAAACGTGAGCATCAAGAATATCACTCCCAAATAACCTATTTATCTATCCTTCAAGGTCTTTTGGAAAAAGATAGTGAGTCTGTCTTCCGGTTGTATCAACAAATTCGGCTGAAAAAGGATTGAAAATTGTCGAAGAATCCATGACACCTTTTTACAATAAAAACGAAATATTTTCGTTAAACTAGTGAAAGTATTTTGTTTTAAAAGAATAATTTACTCTATTAATAGTAAAGATCAATCTATATGGAAGGGAAGGTACCATTTTTGTTAAAAGACATGTTTAAGAAAAAGATAAAATATGCATCCATTCCTTCAGAGCATGCGAAACAGGATGTCCCTGAAGGGATTATGACCAAGTGCCCAGGTTGTAAAAAAATCATGTATACGAAAGAATTAATCAAAAATTCAAAGGTATGCCTTAATTGTGGACACCACCATCAAATGAATGCTGTGGAGCGAATCAAAAGCTTAATCGACGAACATACCTTTACGGAATATGACAAAGAGATGGTATCGCAAAACCCTCTAAATTTCCCTGGTTACATGGAAAAAGTAGAAAAAGATCGTAAGAAAACAAATCAAAACGAAGCAGTTGTGACAGGAGAAGGAACGATAAACGGCAATCCAACTGTCGTTGCGATTATGGATGCTAGTTTCCGAATGGGAAGTATGGGTTCAGTAGTTGGTGAAAAAATAACAAGAGCGATTGAGCAAGCGAATGAAAAGGGATTGCCATTTATTATTTTTACTGCTTCAGGTGGAGCAAGAATGCAAGAGGGTGTGTTAAGCCTAATGCAAATGGCTAAGACAAGCTCTGCATTGAAGCTTTTTAGCAATAATAGAGGGCTTATTATCTCAATTATGACGCACCCAACAACAGGAGGAGTTTCAGCAAGTTTTGCTTCGTTAGGTGATTATAATTTTGCAGAACCAAAAGCACTTATCGGCTTTGCAGGAAGACGGATCATCGAACAAACGATTCGTGAGGAATTACCTGAAGACTTTCAAACAGCTGAATTCTTGTTAAAACATGGTCAACTTGATGCGGTCATACATCGTCACGAATTAAAAAATACGCTCTCAAACATCCTCGATATTCACCGAAATGGGGTTGGAAAGACATGGTAGGCGAACTAGAATTTGAAAAACCGGTGATTGAGCTTCGCAAGAAAATCACTGAATTAAAAGAGTTTACTCAACAGTCAGATGTGGACTTAACATCTGAAATTGAAAAACTTGAAGCACGTTTAGAAAAGCTAGAAAATGAAATCTATTCGATGTTAAGTCCTTGGAATCGAGTGCAAATTGCCAGACATCCTAGTCGACCAACAACACTTGACTACATTGAACAAATCTTCACCAATTTCTTTGAATGTCATGGTGATCGTTTTTATGGGGATGATGAAGCAATCGTAAGTGGCATTGCAAAATTCCATGGTCTACCAATAACAGTTATTGGTCACCAACGAGGTAAAGATACAAAGGAAAATATACGCCGCAATTTTGGTATGCCTCATCCAGAGGGATATCGAAAAGCATTGCGTTTAATGAACCAAGCAGATAAATTTAATCGACCTATTGTTTGTTTTATTGATACAAAAGGAGCTTACCCTGGAAAAGCAGCGGAAGAACGTGGACAGAGTGAAGCAATCGCACGAAACTTATTCGAAATGGCAGGTCTGTCTGTACCTGTAATCTGCATTGTTATTGGTGAAGGCGGAAGTGGGGGAGCTCTTGCGTTAGGAGTGGGAAATCACATACATATGCTTGAAAACTCAACCTACTCAGTTATCTCCCCCGAAGGTGCTGCGGCACTTCTATGGAAGGATGCTAGTTTAGCAAAAAAAGCAGCCGAATCAATGAAAATCACTGCCCCGGACTTAAAAGAACTAGGTGTAATTGACGAGATTATTACAGAGGTTAAAGGTGGAGCACATCGCGACATCGCACAGCAAGCAAGGAATATCGAAGAAGTGCTTAAATCTTCACTAAGAGAATTGCTAGAAATGGATTCTGATGCACTCATTCAACATCGCTATAATAAATATAAAAGAATCGGACAAGTATCGTTTGCTAAAGATTTACTTGGGGTAAAATAGAGTAACGTGCTATCCTCTTTAGGATACACGTTTTCTTTTGGTTTTTACATATTTCTTTCTCCAAAGTCAACAATTTATTGTATAATGTAAAAGGGAAAGAAAACGTGAATATTCGACAAAAGTCGAGTTCCTTGTTAATAGTTTATCCATATTTTATCTACTACCTGCAAATAATGTAAGACACTATATTGAAATTCGGGGTGAGGAATGATGAAGAGAATTGGGGTTCTAACGAGTGGAGGAGACTCTCCAGGTATGAACGCTGCAGTTCGTGCGGTTGTGCGAAAGGCAATTTATCATGATGTAGAAGTGTACGGAGTTTTCCATGGCTATGCTGGCTTAATTGAAGGACAAATTGAAAAACTTGAATTAGGATCCGTTGGTGACATTATTCATCGTGGTGGTACTAAGCTCTATACAGCACGTTGTCCTGAATTCAAAACAATTGAAGGGCAGAAAAAAGGGATTGAACAGTTAAAAAAGCATGGCATTGAGGGCTTAGTCGTTATTGGTGGTGACGGTTCATATATGGGTGCGAAAAAATTAACTGAGCACGGTTTTCCGTGTGTTGGAGTTCCTGGAACGATAGACAATGACATCCCTGGAACAGACTTTACAATTGGCTTTGATACAGCATTAAACACTGTAATTGACGCCATTGATAAAATTCGAGATACAGCGACATCACATGAGCGTACATATGTAATAGAAGTAATGGGCAGACATGCAGGAGATATTGCCTTATGGTCAGGACTTGCTGGTGGTGCTGAAACGATCTTAATACCGGAAGTTAATTATGACATGGATGATGTTGTCGCACGATTAAACCGCGGACACGATCGTGGGAAAAAGCATAGCATTATTATCGTTGCTGAAGGTGTCGGAAGTGGCGTTGAATTTGGGAAAAAGATTGAGGAAGCAACTTCACTTGAAACCCGAGTTTCGGTACTCGGTCATATCCAACGTGGAGGATCCCCGACTGCTTTTGATCGCGTGTTAGCTAGCCGTTTAGGTGCTTTTGCTGTTGAACTGATTTTACAAGGCAAAGGTGGACGTTGTGTTGGTATTCAAAGTAATCAACTTGTCGATCACGATATTTTAGAAATTCTTGATCGCAAACATACAGTCGATCAGAGCATGTATCAATTATCACAAGAACTATCAATCTAACCAATAGAGAATGGAATTGATTCCATAACTTTTAACTGGAGGAAAAATAATGCGTAAAACTAAAATAGTTTGTACAATTGGACCTGCAAGTGAATCCGTTGAAATACTTACTGAACTTATTGAGTCTGGGATGAATGTTGCGCGACTTAACTTCTCACACGGAGATTTTGAAGAACATGGTGCCAGAATTAAAAATATTCGTGCTGCTGCTGAAAAGTTGAATAAAAATGTAGCGATTCTTTTAGATACAAAAGGACCTGAAATTCGTACGAATACAATGGAAAACGGTGCAATTGAATTGGTTGCTGGTTCGGAAATTATTATTTCGATGACAGAAGTAGTAGGTACACTAGAAAAGTTCTCAATTACATATGAAGGATTAATTGAAGATGTACACCCTGGGTCAATCATTTTATTAGATGACGGATTAATCGGCTTAGAAGTAATTGATATTGACTTTTCTAAAGGTGAGATTAAAACAAAAATCCTAAACAGTGGAACATTAAAAAATAAAAAAGGTGTGAATGTTCCAGGTGTAAGTGTGAAACTTCCTGGAATTACTGAAAAAGATGCAAAAGATATCGTTTTTGGAATTGGGCAAGATGTAGACTTTATCGCTGCATCATTTGTACGTCGTGCAACAGATGTTTTAGAACTTCGTGAGCTTTTAGAAGAACATGGTGCCGCACATATTCAAATCATCCCTAAGATTGAAAATCAAGAAGGGGTAGACAATATTGATTCAATCTTGGAAGTGTCTGATGGCTTGATGGTAGCTCGTGGAGATCTAGGAGTAGAAATTCCAGCCGAAGAGGTTCCGCTTGTTCAAAAGGAATTAATTAAAAAATGTAATGCAGTAGGTAAGCCGGTTATTACTGCTACTCAAATGCTAGATAGTATGCAACGTAACCCACGTCCAACTCGTGCAGAGGCAAGTGATGTTGCAAATGCGATTTTTGATGGAACAGATGCAATTATGCTATCTGGTGAAACTGCTGCAGGTTCATATCCAGTAGAAGCAGTTAAAACGATGAATAACATCGCGGCGCGTGCCGAAACAGCTCTTGATTACAAACAAATTTTATCAAAACGCAGTGAGCAAGCAAATACAACCATTACAGATGCAATCGGTCAGTCTGTTGCACATACAGCTTTAAATTTAGGTGTTGCAGCAATCGTGACTCCAACAGAGAGTGGACATACGGCTCGAATGATCTCAAAATACCGTCCAAAAGCACCAATTGTTGCGGTAACTTCATGTGAATCTGTTTCACGTAAGTTAGGCCTTGTTTGGGGAGTGTATCCTCGTAACGGTCAACCTGCAAACTCAACGGACGAAATGCTCGATCTTTCTGTTCAAGAGGCAATCAACAGTGGACTTGTCACTCATGGTGATTTAGTTGTCATAACAGCAGGAGTTCCTGTGGGTGAAGCTGGTACAACGAACATAATGAAAGTTCATGTAGTAGGTGATGTTATCATTAAAGGCCAGGGTATCGGACGAAAAACGGCTTTTGGTAAAGTTGTCATTGCTAGTACTGGAAAAGACGCACTTGATAAAATGACACAAGGTGCAATCCTTGTATCACAAAGCACGGATCGCGATATGATGGGGGCTCTTGAAATGGCTTCAGCACTTGTAACTGAAGAAGGCGGCCTAACCAGTCATGCAGCAGTTGTCGGCTTAAGCCTTGGAATTCCTGTCATTGTTGGAGTAGAAGATGCGACAACAATCCTTAAGGATGGCCAAGATATCACGGTTGACTCAGTTCGTGGCGTAATTTATGAAGGACACGCTAGCGTACTTTAATCTATAGTATTATGAACAGACTTCGAGGAGGGTTTTCCCTTCTCTTTTCTATTTATATTGAATATACTAAGGTACATGGAAGGTAGAAAGAGGTGGGCTAGTGCGTTTATTACTTTTACTCATTATCGTAGTTCCAGCTTTAGAAATCGGAGTATTAATCCTTTCCGGGAAAACGTTTGGAGTAATTCCAACAATTCTAATAATCATCTTAACTGGAGTTATAGGAGCTTGGCTTGCAAAACAACAAGGCATGGAAACTTTGCGACGAGCACAACAACAAATGCAGTATGGAAGAATACCAGGAGACTCGATTATAGACGGAATTTGTATTCTTGTAGGTGGAGTCCTTCTTTTAACACCTGGATTTTTTACAGACCTTTCCGGGCTTTTGCTTCTACTACCAATTAGTAGAAATAGGATCAAACCGCTTATTCAACGAATCATCCGTAAACTAATTGAACGAAACCAAATAACGATTATTCGATAAATTTTTAGGAGGGACTAATTTCTAGTCCCTCTTTTCAACTATAAAATTCCATGTATCACGATAAACACCTGCTTCATGAAGTGTTTTGAGAACAACTAGTACAACAGGTCCAAGGATTAGCCCAAGAAATCCAATCAATTTGAATCCAATAAATAAGGCGACTAGCGTGGCAAGAGGATCTAAGCCAATGCTTGATGAGAGTACTTTTGGTTCCATAATTTGACGTTGCAGCAGGACGACAATATACAAAACTCCAAGACTAATTGACAATGGGATATTTCCGCTTAATGCTAAATAGATAATCCATGGTAAAAAGATTAAACCTGTCCCTAAATAAGGGAGGAGGTCAACTAAACCGATAATCATGGCAATTGTAATGGCATAGTCGACACGAAGCACGAGAAGTCCTATTAATACGATGATGGCTGTGATGCTTATAAGTGTTGCTTGAGCACGTATGAACCCTATTAATGCTTTCTTTAATTCTTTAAGTACCGTTCTACCACTCTTTTTCGCTTTTGCAGGTAAAACAGTTTGAAGTGCTGCTTTAAATTTATACCAATCTTTACTTATAAAAAAAGTCGCCAACAATGAAAACACGATAACCGTTGCAGCGTCAGGTAACCAACTTATGATGGCTGGAATATTTTCTAAGAAACTTTTTATGAATTCACCAACACTTGAGGCGATTCTTTCTCCTACGTTCTCAATGTTACTCACAATTGATTCTTGTTGATTTGATTCGAGATTGTTAAACATGTTTGTTAATTGATTATATAGTGGGATAATTTGATTAGCGAATAACGTTTCGAGATAAACAATAAGTTTTTCGAAATGACTAGGTACGACTTTTGCTAAGTATGTGGACCCTGAGACAATTTCAGCAATTAAAAGGGTTAATATTCCTGCTATAAGTGAAAATAGAATCGTAATACTTAAGAAAACCGCTAAGCCACGTGGCAATTTTCCTATTCTCTCAAAAGCATTAACAATAGGGTTGATTAGAAAAGCAGTACATATCGCTATAATAAACGGATACGTTAAGGTTGAGAGATAGTAACAAGCTAAGAACCCTAGAAAAACTGACCCCACGATGAATAGAAGTCTTAGAGAGCTATATAAAAAGTGTAAATTAAACATCTTATCCTCCTTTTTACAGGGTCTTTCACACTGTATTATAGAGTTTATTATCAGTAGTCCAAGTTTATGAAAATGAATACAAATTCCTTTTAAGAAAACAATTTTGAAAGGGGGTAGTAGTTATATGTTAAATCAAGCAACTGTTTTTTTACTGATTCTACTCGGAATTGGAATAATTGCTAAAAATCAATCGCTTATCTTTGCGGTTGTTTGTTTAATTGTTATAAAACTAGTCGGTTTAGAGAGTAAGCTGTTTCCTGTTATCGGATCTAAGGGAATTAATTGGGGAGTGACGATTATCACAATCTCCGTTCTTGTTCCAATCGCAACCGGGGAAATAGGATTTAAACAATTAGGAGAAGCGGCAAAATCCTCATATGCATGGATCGCCCTAGGAGCTGGAATTGTAGTCGCATTAATCGCAAAGAATGGACTTACTTTACTAGCAGAAGATCCCCATATTACAACAGCTATTGTATTAGGAACGATTTTAGCTGTTGCTTTATTTAATGGAGTTGCTGTAGGCCCACTAATTGGAGCAGGTATTGCCTACCTAGCAATGAAGTTTATGAACCTATTCAATTAATCTAAAATATCCATAAGTATCACAGATGAACATACATTACTATAACAATTTTAATGAATTGGCATGATATAGTTATATAGCAAGGTGGAAAAAAGAATTGAAATCTTTTAAAAAACACTTTTCTAACAAATTTTTTTTTCGGATTGAGTTCTTTCCATTCACAAAGTTCTGATAATTGTTTATAATAGGTGTAGGGATACTACTATCTAAGCTTGTTCTTTTATAAAAGCCACAAATGATAATAGTTGTGGCTATTCTATTAACTGTAAATGTAAGCATTTACTTTTTGAAGGCTTGCATATGAGCAAGCGCTCAGTTTCTTTAATTTTTACTAGTTAAGCAGAGGAATTATTAATAAAGGAGAGGGTTAGTATGACAGCAACACGCGGGCTTGAAGGGGTAGTAGCTACTACTTCGTCAGTAAGTTCAATCATTGACGATACTCTTACATATGTCGGCTATAACATTGACGACTTAGCAGTACATGCGAGTTTTGAGGAAGTAATTTATTTATTATGGCATCTAAAACTACCTACAAAACAACAATTAGCAGAAGTGAAACAACAACTTGCTGAGAACGCAAAGATTCCACAAGCAGTCATTGAACATTTCAAATCGTATGATATTGATTCAGTGCATCCAATGGCCGCACTTCGAACAGCTGTGTCATTACTTGGTTTATTTGACGAGGAAGCAGATGTGATGAATCCTGATGCGAATTACCGAAAAATGATTCGTCTTCAAGCACAAATCCCTACAATCGTGACAACCTTTGCTCGCGTTCGTAAAGGATTAGATCCAATCACTCCACGAACTGATTTAACAATGGCAGCAAACTTTCTTTATACACTAACCGGGGAAGAGCCTAGCGAGATAGCTGAAGAAGCATTCAACAAAGCACTTGTTCTACATGCTGATCATGAATTGAATGCGTCTACCTTTACTGCCCGTGTTTGTGTGGCCACATTGTCTGATGTTTACTCTGGTGTTACTGCAGCAATCGGTGCACTTAAAGGGCCATTACATGGTGGAGCTAATGAAGCGGTAATGAAGATGCTAACTGAAATAGGAGAAGTTGAAAACGCAGAATCATATATTGGTGAAAAGCTTTCAAATAAAGAAAAAATCATGGGCTTCGGTCACCGCGTCTATCGTAATGGCGACCCAAGAGCTAAACACTTAAAAGAAATGTCTGAAAAACTATCAAAATTAACAGGTGAATCTAAGTGGTATGAAATGTCAGCGAAGGTTGAAGAAATTGTTACTTCTGAAAAACCACTTCCACCAAACGTAGACTTCTATTCTGCGTCTGTTTATCACAGTTTAGGTATTGACCATGACTTATTCACACCAATCTTTGCAGTAAGCCGTGTCTCAGGCTGGTTAGCTCATATTCGTGAACAATATGAAAATAACCGTCTAATTCGCCCACGTGCAGATTACACTGGACCTGATATGCAGGTTTACGTTCCATTAGAACAACGCGGCAAATAAGAGGATATTTTAACGCTATTCTTGCATATTACAAATACTTATGAAAAACTTATAATTGAATGTCTACTTTTCATTATAAAATGTGAAAAGTAGACACATCACCATGACTAAAAACTTAAGTAATAATGGTGAATACATATTCGGGAGGAATAATCATGACACAAGGCGAAAAAATTACAGTTTCAGGTGGAGTATTAAACGTTCCAAACAATCCAATTATCCCATTTATTGAAGGTGACGGAATTGGTCCAGATATTTGGGCTGCCTCGTCTCGCGTTTTAGAAGCTGCTGTTAAAAAGGCATATAACGGTGAAAAATCAATCGTATGGAAAGAAGTATTAGCTGGAGAAAAAGCATTCAATCAAACAGGCGAATGGCTACCAAGTGAAACATTGGATTTAATTCGTGAATATTTTATTGCAATTAAAGGACCTTTAACAACACCTGTTGGTGGTGGAATTCGTTCACTTAATGTTGCACTTCGTCAGGAACTTGACTTGTTTACATGTTTACGTCCAGTTCGTTATTTCACTGGTGTACCTTCTCCAATTAAACGTCCTGAAGATACCGATATGGTTATTTTCCGTGAAAACACTGAAGATATTTATGCAGGAATTGAGTATGCACAAGGATCAGAAGAAGTTCAAAAGCTTATTTCTTTTCTTCAAAATGAAATGGGTGTAACCAACATTCGTTTCCCTGAAACATCTGGAATTGGAATTAAGCCTATTTCTTCAGAAGGAACACAGCGTTTAGTGCGCGCGGCAATTAATTATGCAATTAAAGAAGGCCGTAAATCAGTGACAATCGTTCATAAAGGGAATATTATGAAATTCACTGAAGGTGCCTTCAAAAACTGGGGTTACGAATTAGCTGAAAAAGAATTCGGAGATCAAGTATTTACTTGGGCTGAATATGACAGAATCGTAGAAACAGATGGAAAAGACGTAGCAAATCAAGCACAAGCGGACGCTGAAGCTGCTGGTAAAATCATTATCAAGGATTCCATTGCTGATATCTTCTTACAACAAATTTTAACTCGTCCTCGCGAATTTGATGTAGTGGCAACAATGAACTTGAATGGCGATTATATTTCAGATGCACTTGCTGCACAAGTTGGTGGAATTGGCATAGCTCCAGGAGCAAACATTAACTATGAAACAGGACATGCTATTTTTGAAGCAACTCATGGTACAGCACCAAAGTATGCTGGATTAGATAAAGTGAATCCTTCATCTGTTATCCTTTCTGGTGTATTAATGCTTGAACACTTAGGTTGGAATGAAGCAGCGAAATTGATCACTGATTCAATGGAAAAATCAATAGAATCTAAAGTTGTAACATATGACTTTGCTCGCCTGATGGAAGGTGCAAAAGAAGTAAAATGTTCTCAATTTGCAGATGAATTAATTAAAAACATGGGTTAATCTTCAGTTACTAAACTAGGATACTAACTAAGGGGATGTTAATAATGGGTATGAAACGTAAAAAGGTTTCTGTTATTGGTGGTGGTTTCACTGGAGCAACGACAGCGTTTTTACTAGCTCAAAAAGAACTTTCAGATGTTGTTTTAGTTGATATTCCACAAATGGATAACCCTACTAAAGGGAAAGCATTAGATATGCTCCAAGCAAGTCCTGTTCAAGGGTTTGATGCAAATATTATCGGTACATCTAGCTACGAAGATACTGCAGACTCTGACATCGTTGTCATCACAGCAGGTATTGCGAGAAAGCCTGGTATGAGTCGTGATGATCTTGTCCAAACAAACGCAAAAATTATGAAAAGCGTAACAAGTGAGATTGTAAAATACTCACCAAACAGCATCATTATTGTCTTAACAAATCCTGTAGATGCAATGACTTATACTGTATATAAAGAATCTGGCTTCCCGAAAGAGCGTGTTATTGGACAATCAGGCGTGCTAGATACAGCTCGTTTCCGTACATTTGTTTCTCAGGAACTAAACCTTTCTGTTAAAGATGTAACTGGATTTGTATTAGGTGGACATGGAGATGACATGGTACCACTAGTGCGTTATTCTTATGCAGGAGGAATTCCTCTAGAAACATTAATTCCTAAAGATCGTTTAGATGCGATCGTGGAAAGAACACGTAAAGGCGGCGGGGAAATTGTTAATCTACTAGGAAACGGTAGTGCTTATTATGCACCTGCAGCGTCTTTAGTAGAAATGGCTGAAGCAATTTTAAAAGACCAACGTCGCGTCATTCCTACGATTGCTTACCTAGAAGGTGAGTATGGATATGACGGTATCTATCTAGGTGTTCCTACAGTGTTAGGTGGCAACGGTATAGAGCAAATCATTGAACTAGAACTAACAGAAAACGAGAAAGCTGCTCTTTCTAAGTCAGCAGAATCCGTGAAAAACGTTATGAAAGTTTTATCATAAATTTTAATGAAAGAAAATTGGGGAGCTCCTCAATTTTCTTTTTACTACTAAATGTAACCGTTTTCAACAGTAAAGAAAGGGGTGCACGAAAATGTTGCTAGGAAAAAAGAGAAAGCTCGGAAGGCATATTGAGGAGATATCTGTAGGTGAAAAACTAACACTCACTGAATCGATAGAGGACAAAGATTTATTACTCTATCTTGGCTTAACAAACGATGCAAACCCTTTATATATTCAGCATGACTATGCATCACAAACACCCTATGAAAAGCCAATCGTTCCAAGCATTATGCTAACAGGAATAATTACTTCAGCCATATCGAAGTATTTACCTGGACCGGGAAGTCATATTATTAAGCAAGATTTATCATTTCTTTTACCTGTATGTCATTATAGTGTCATTCAATTCTTCTTTGAAGTTAGTCAAGTTAAAGCAACATCAAACGAAATCGTAGTTGACGTATATGCACGAAATGACAAAGAGGAAACAGTAATTGATGGGAAAATTACTGTATGTCCGCCATGCAAGCTTTCATCAATGGATGGTCAAGCTCTCGAAAATTTTTAATCGCTACATTCAATCATTTTTAATGTAAAAAGCACAAAAGAAAGAACTCTTAGGGGTTCTTTATTCTTTTGTGTTTTTTTATTCCCTCCATATCGTCTATAATAGAATTAAAAGATGAAAAATTTGGCTGTAATAGATGAAGGTAAAATGTAACCTTGGAGGCATATATGAGTAAGAAAATTTTAGTAGTAGATGATGAACAATCAATCGTTACGTTGCTTCAGTATAATCTTATACAGGCAGGGTATGAAGTAATAACCGCTTCGGATGGAGAAGAAGGATTAGCTAGTTGTATCAGTGAAGAGCCTGATTTAATGGTTTTAGATTTAATGTTACCAAAAATGGATGGCATTGAAGTTTGCAAAGAACTTCGACAACGAAAAATTATGGTACCAATTTTAATGCTCACTGCTAAGGACGATGAATTTGATAAAGTACTAGGTCTTGAGCTAGGTGCAGATGATTATATGACAAAGCCTTTTAGTCCTCGCGAAGTTGTTGCTAGGGTAAAAGCAATTTTACGAAGAACAAAAACGTCAAATGAGCTAGATGTTTCAGACGGTGAGTCTTCTGAACGGATTATGATTGCCGACTTAAAAATACTACCAGAACATTATGAGGCTTATTATGGTAGTGAGCGTCTTGACTTGACTCCAAAGGAATTTGAACTACTAGTTTATCTAGCTAAACATAAAGGTCGTGTATTAACACGCGATCAACTCTTAAGCGCAGTATGGAATTATGATTTTTCTGGGGATACAAGAATCGTGGATGTTCATATCAGTCATCTTCGCGAGAAAATTGAAAATAATTCAAGAAAACCTGTTTACATTAAAACAATACGAGGGTTAGGCTACAAGCTAGAGGAGCCAAGGATGGATGAATAGGTTTCGCTCTCGATTACTTTTTGCACTTATTACATTAATAATTGTCGTTCTAGTCGGATTAGGCTTAATATTGGGTCAAATCTTTAATAGTTTCTATATGAATAGCTTTAAAGAACGTATTGAACGTGATGCCCGGTTAACAAATTTATTTATCTCTGAAGAAGGATTAAGTACTTTAGATATCAACGTATTGTTAGAAGATTTGAGTGAGACATTTAAATCTAATATCACGATCCTAAGTCCTGAAGGGAAAATTACCTATCATTCAGGTGATCAAAGTGATTTTGCACTATCAAAAGAAAGCATCGAAAAACACATGGAAAAGAAAAAAGGGTTTCACATTACTGATGCAGAGGAAGAATTAGCCTATTATGGCTTACCAATTTTCGAAAATGGAGAACTAAAAGAAATTGTCGTTTTAAGTGCTCCAATAGATTCATTAAAAAAAGTAAATCAACAAATTTGGGCTTTGCTAGTTGCTAGTTTAGGATTAGCGTTTGTTGTTATATTACTATTAGGAGTAAGAATTACGGCTCAATATACAAGACCAATAGAATCAGCTACAAAAGTGGCCATGGAATTGGCAAAAGGAAACTATAAAGCTAGAACTTATGAAGATCATCTTGATGAAACAGGAATGTTAAGTCAGTCCATAAATATATTAGCTAGAAATCTCCAAGACATGTCACGAGCACAAGAGATGCAGCAAGACCGCTTACAGACATTAATTGAAAATATGGGGAGTGGCCTTATTTTAATTGATGGAAGAGGCTACATCAATCTTGTCAATCGAGGTTATAAGGAACTATTTGAAGTAGAATCTGGTGATTTTCTTTATCACTTGTACTATGATGCCTTCAAGCATAAAGAAGTAATTGATGTTGTTGAAGAAATATTTATGACAGAGGTAAAAGTAAGGAAACAACTACATCTACCACTTAAAATTGAGAGAAGACATTTTGAAGTATATGGTGCTCCAATTATTGGGACGAATGATGAATGGAAAGGAATTGTTCTCGTATTTCATGATATCACCGAGTTAAAGAAACTTGAACAAATGAGAAAAGACTTCGTTGCCAATGTTTCACATGAACTTAAAACACCTATTACATCAATAAAGGGGTTTAGTGAAACCTTATTAGATGGTGCATTGTCAGATCGCCAAACAGCTGAGTACTTTCTTGCGATTATTTTAAAAGAAAGTGATCGCTTGCAGTCCCTCATTCAAGATTTATTGGATTTGTCTAAAATTGAACAACAAGGATTTAAATTATCGATCCAGCCATGTGATGTAGTTGAAATGTTAAATGAAATTATTTTTATGTTAAAATGCAAAGCAGAAGAAAAGGAAGTAGAACTACTGTTAGCCACGCCAGATGAGGAAGTTTACATATTAGGAGATTTAAATCGATTAAAGCAAGTATTTATTAACTTAGTCAATAATGCGTTGACCTATACTCCTAAGGGCGGAAAAGTAAGAGTTGTAGTCGATGACAAAGATGACAGTGCAAATATTATTGTCAATGACACGGGAATTGGTATAAGCGAAGAAGAAATCCCAAGAATTTTCGAACGATTTTATCGCGTAGATAAAGCAAGGGGCAGAAATTCGGGTGGAACAGGCCTAGGGCTAGCAATTGTGAAGCACCTTATTGAAGCGCATAAAGGGCATATAAGCGTAACGAGTAAGGTTGGACAAGGTACTACCTTCACAGTTAAATTTAATAAAAATTATATAGAAAAATAGCTTACTTGTAAGGAAATTATCATTTACTATCTATAAGTTACCTTTATTTAGTTAAAAATTGTCCACCTTTAGGCACTTTTACAATATCTTTACAACTTATTAAAGCTATCTTAATAAACAGTTGGTAAGATAACAAGTGAAAACCCCTTCATCCAAGGAGCCAAACTTTTGGACGAGAGCATTTATGTTCTCGTCCCTTTTTTTGTTTTCGAAATTGGACCTTTTTGAAACCTTTGCCTAATCAGAACCGTATATAAATAAGCATATAACATAAAAGAGTTCGTACATTAGTAAAAGGGTGACTCATTATTACGAGGGGGATATAGCTTGAATTTAAAACGAGTGGGAGCAATCATTGGTTTTTCATTATTAATTGGTGTTTTAGGTCTTGTCGCATTTACAACATGGTACACAGTGGATGAGTCTGAGCAAGCTGTTATGATCACGTTAGGAGAAGTAGAGGATGGAATCAGTGAGCCTGGTCTTCATTTTAAATGGCCGTGGCCGATTCAGTCAGTAGAAGTTCTTTCAAAAGAAACATTTAGCTTACAGTTTGGATATGAAGAGAAAGAAAATGGAGAAATCAAATCGTTTCCTAAAGAAACAAAGATGATTACTGGAGATGAAAATATTGTTCTCGCAGACTTAGTTGTTGGCTGGAAAATTACAGACCCTGGGAAATATTTATTTAACTCAGAAAATCCAGAAGAAATTTTACTTGATGCGACTTCTGCATCGTTACGAAGTATTATCGGAAGATCTAAAATCGATGATGCTTTAACATCTGGAAAAGTTGAAATTGAAACAAATGTGCAGGAATTGCTTACTTCTTTAATGGCAGACTATGACATCGGAATTACAATTATCACGGTAAAGCTACAAGATGTAGATTTGCCTAACGCAGATGTACGTAAAGCATTTACAAATGTAACAGACGCCCGAGAAACTATGAATACAAAAATCAATGAAGCCAATAAATACAGAAATCAACGGACAGAAGAAGCACTTGGTGAAAAAGATGCTCTTATCTCAAGAGCAGAAGGTGACAAAACAGCGCGAACAGAACAAGCACGTGGGGAAGTTGCAAAATTCAACGCTGTTTACAATGAATACTTAAATGCAAAAGGAATTACAGAAAAACGACTGGTCCTAGAAACAATCGAAGAAGTTCTTCCTAATGCTGAGATTTACATTATGAAGGATAACGGCAATACGATGAAATATTTGCCGCTAAAAGATTCAACAAAACCTGTTGCACCGATTGAGCAAGAAGGGAGTGACAAAAATGGACAATGAAAATGTTGTGAATATAAATGAGAAAAGTAAAAAACCTTTTTCACTGCAAAAATATATTCGCGGTGGTCTCTTTCTCTTACTGGCGATCATCCTCTTGATAACATTAATCACGAACCTGTTTATCGTCAAAGAAAATGAATACCGTGTTGTTCGTCAATTTGGAGAAGTTGTGCGAATCATTGAAGAACCAGGTTTGAACGTGAAAGTTCCATTTATACAATCTGTGACAACACTACCTAAGTATCAAATGATCTACGATGTAAAAGAGGCTGAAATTAACACCAAGGATAAGAAACGTATGCTAATTGACAATTTTGCCATCTGGAGAGTTGAAGATCCTAAGAAAATGATTTCTAATGCCCGTACCCTCGTAAATGCAGAAACAAAAGTTGCTGAATTTGTATTTTCTACAGTCAGAGCAGAGTTAGGAAATTTAAATTATGACGAAATCATTAATGATGAGAAATCTTCACGTGGAAGCTTAAATGATCAAGTCACTGGAATCGTAAATGAACTGTTAGAAGGAGCAAATTACGGAATTGTTGTAACAGATGTACGAATTAAGAGGACAGATTTACCGCCTGAAAACGAGCAGTCCGTTTATACTCGAATGATTTCGGAGCGAGAATCAACTGCTCAAGGGTATTTATCAAAAGGTGACGCAGAAAAGAACAGAATAATTGCCAATACTGATCGAGAAGTTAAAGAACTATTAGCAAAAGCAAGTGCAGATGCAGACGTGATCCGCGGTCAAGGGGAGCAGGAAGCTGCTAAAGTGTATAATCAGTCGTATTCAAAGGATCCGGAGTTCTATGAAATGTATCGAACATTAGAATCATATAAGAAAACAATCAAAGATGAAACAGTAATTATCCTGCCATTTGATTCTCCTTATACAAAATTGTTAATGGGAGAAACCGAGTAAGAAAAATTGAAGTAGAAAGGCCGTGGTTTTTCATTCTATTTGTAGTCATGATAGAATAGAAGAAGAAAACTAACGGCCTTTTTTTTGTCTTAAAATTCCAAAAGATACGATAAGGAGGAAAAACCTTTGACTAAAAAACTTGTACTAATCGATGGAAACAGCATTGCCTATCGTGCCTTTTTTGCTCTTCCGTTATTAAATAATGATAAAGGTGTACATACAAACGCAATTTATGGTTTTACCATGATTTTGAAGAAAATCCTTGAGGATGAAAAGCCTACACATCTTTTAGTGGCCTTCGATGCTGGAAAAACGACATTTCGTCATAAAACGTTTAGTGAATATAAAGGAGGACGCCAAAAAACGCCACCAGAGCTTTCTGAGCAATTTCCTTTTATACGAGAATTGTTAGATACATATGGCGTTTCAAGATATGAGTTAGAGAACTATGAAGCAGATGATATTATTGGTACGCTTTCCCAAAAAGCCGAAAGAGACGGATATGAAGTTAAGGTTATTACAGGTGATAAGGATTTAACACAGCTTGCAACAGATAAAATAACGATTGATATTACTAAAAAAGGGATAACCGATGTTGATTCCTACACTCCAGCCTTTATTGAGAAAAAGTACGGATTAACACCAAGCCAAATCGTAGATATGAAAGGACTAATGGGAGATTCCTCAGATAATATCCCAGGAGTACCTGGTGTTGGAGAAAAAACAGCAATTAAACTGTTAAAGGAATTTACCACATTAGAAAATGTTTTGAAATCTATTGATCAAGTTTCAGGTAATAAGTTAAAAGAAAAACTAGAAGAAAACAAACAACAAGCATTAATGAGTAAGGAGCTCGCGACAATTGATTGTGATGCCCCACTTGAAATCACACTCGACGAAGTGCTGTACGAAGGATATGACGTGAATAAGATTGTTCCCCTTTATAAAGAACTAGGCTTTAACTCACTGCTTGATAAGCTCGCTGACGAAATAGAAGTCGAAGAAGAAGAGGTTGAAGACATATCGTTCATTGTTGCTGAGAGTGTGACAGACGAAATGTTATCAGATGAAGCAGTATTATTAGTTGAGGTTATGGAAGAAAGCTACCATAATGCCGATATTATTGGGTTTTCGATCATTAATCAACAGGGCCATTATTACTTGTCAACTGAAATAGCACTACAATCCGACAAATTTAAAGTCTGGGCTGAAGATGAGTCAAAGAAAAAGACGGTTTATGATGGGAAAAAATCGATTGCGTCACTTCGTTGGAAAGAGGTTTATCTTGAAGGTGTCGTGTTTGATGTTTTAATGGCAGCCTATCTATTAAATCCATCTGAAACATATTCCGATATTGCAAGTATCGCAAAAAGTAGCAACATTCATATTGCAAAAACTGATGAAGCTATTTATGGGAAAGGTGCAAAAAGAGCTGTCCCAAACAAAGATGAACTGGCTGAGCATCTTGTGCGAAAGGGTCTTGCTCTATCACACCTAAAAGAGAAACTTGAACAAGATCTTGAAAAAAATGATCAATCTGACTTGTTTTATCAATTAGAATTGCCACTTACGATCGTCTTAGCGGATATGGAAGCAACAGGTGTTAAGGTGGATGTGAATCGTTTAAAAGAAATGGGAAAAGAATTAGCAGAGCATCTTGCTCGGCATGAACAAAATATCCATATGCATGCAGGTGAATCGTTTAACATTAATTCTCCAAAACAGCTAGCTACAATTCTTTTTGAAAAGCTAGGGCTCCCGGCTTTGAAAAAAACAAAAACTGGTTTTTCAACCTCTGCAGAAGTGCTCGAGAAATTAGCGGAAAAACACGAGATTGTTCAAGAAATTCTACATTATCGTCAGCTAGGAAAACTTCAATCAACCTATATTGAAGGTTTGCTAAAAGTTGTTCACAAAGACACAGATAAAATTCATACCCGATATAATCAGACGCTCACACAAACAGGTAGATTGAGTTCTACAGACCCTAATCTTCAGAATATCCCGATTCGACTAGAAGAAGGACGGAAAATTCGTCAAGCATTTGTCGCTTCAAAAAAAGACTGGGTTATTTTCGCAGCTGATTACTCTCAAATTGAGCTACGTGTTTTAGCACATATTGCAAATGACGAAAACTTAGTGGAAGCATTCCGACAGGATCTAGATATCCATACAAAGACAGCTATGGACGTTTTTCATGTGAATAAGGAAGAAGTTACTTCTGATATGAGAAGGCAAGCCAAAGCCGTTAACTTTGGAATCGTCTATGGAATTAGTGACTACGGATTATCTCAAAACCTAGGGATAACCCGTAAAGAAGCTGGTCAGTTTATCACCCGCTATCTTGAAAGCTTTAAAGGTGTACAAGATTACATGGGAGAGTCCGTACAAGAAGCTAGAGACAAAGGCTATGTAAAAACGTTACTTCACAGAAGACGATACATTCCTGAAATTACAAGTAGAAATTTCAACGTACGCAGTTTTGCAGAACGAACAGCAATGAACACGCCAATTCAAGGGAGTGCTGCAGATATCATTAAAAAAGCAATGATTGATATGGCAGAACGATTAGAGGCAGATAATTTGCAGACAAAGATGCTTCTACAAGTACACGATGAATTAATTTTTGAAGCACCTAAAGAGGAAATTGAGATTTTAGAGAAAATTGTACCAGAAGTTATGGAAAATGCTGTGAAACTAAATGTGCCACTAAAAGTAGACTATGCATATGGGACTTCATGGTATGAAGCAAAATAAAAGGAAGTGAGTTAATGCCAGAGTTACCAGAGGTTGAAACTGTAAGGAAAACGTTAGTACAGCTTGTAAAAGGAAAAACCATTGACAATGTAGAGGTTCGCTGGCCAAAAATTATTAAGAAACCTTTGGAAATTGAACAATTCACAGATGCTTTAGTTGGACAAACCATTCTTGATATTGATCGCAGAGGCAAGTTTTTAAAATTCATTTTAACTGATTATGTTCTTGTTTCTCATCTTCGTATGGAAGGGCGCTATGGGGTCCATCAGCCTGACGAACCATTAGACAAGCATACGCATGTTATCTTTACTTTTGAAGACCAATCTCAACTTAGATATCGTGATGTGCGGAAATTTGGTACGATGCATTTATTTAAGAAAGGAGAGGAAGACTCATCGCTCCCTCTCTCTCAGCTTGGAATTGAACCCTTTTCAGAGGAGTTCACACTGAATTATCTTCAAGAGAAGTTGGCAAAGACCAATCGAAAGATAAAAGTTGCTCTTCTCGATCAAGGCATAGTGGTAGGGTTGGGAAATATCTATGTTGACGAAGCTTTGTTCAGATCGGCTATTCATCCTGAACGACTGGCGAAAGAGTTGACAGAAGAGGAATTAACCGTCTTACAAAGAGAAATTGTCTTAACATTATCAGAGGCTGTGGAGCAAGGTGGGAGTACGGTGCGATCCTATGTAAACACACAAGGTCAAATCGGAATGTTTCAAAATCAACTTTTTGTCTACGGTCGAACAAATGAACCTTGTACGAAATGCGGTGTACCATTAACCAAAACAGTTGTTGGTGGAAGAGGCACTCACTATTGTACAAACTGTCAGAAAAGGGATCAGCTCTAGCTGGTTCCTTTTTTGTCGTCAATCACGAGCTTATATTAATAAAATAGCCATATGGACAGCTCAATCCGTATAAACATAAGGTAGGTTACCACTATTGCCCCTCACTTTCACCACTTCTGGGCTATCTTCATATACTGTTTTAGCAATCGGTAGGAAGGGGCTAGGCTAATGGTTCAATATGTTTCACTTATATTATTAGCGTTTGCAGTAAGCTTAGATAGTTTTTCTGTCGGTTTTACGTACGGATTACGTAAAATGAGTATGCCGATGAAGTCAATTTTTATTATTGCCTGTTGTTCAGCTGTTACGTTGTTAGTTGCAATGATGATTGGGAATATTTTAACGATGGTTTTTCCTGTTTATGTGACAGAAAAATTAGGTGGCACGATTCTCGTACTCATCGGTGCTTGGGTATTGTATCAATTTTTCAAACCAGTTAAAGAAGAAATGACGAAGGAAGATACTGAAAAAACCTTGTTGAACCTAGAAATTAAGACATTTGGCATTGTGATCAATATCTTAAGAAAACCTACAACAGCGGATATTGATAAATCTGGTACAATCACAGGAATCGAAGCGTTTTTATTAGGGGTGGCACTTTCACTTGACGCATTTGGAGCTGGGATTGGAGCTGCGCTCTTGGGCTATTCTCCTCTCGTGATGAGCATTCTTGTCGCCTGCATGAGCTCGTTATTTGTCTCAATTGGCATAAAATCAGGTTATATTTTCTCTGAATTTGACTGGATGGACAAATTTTCTTGCCTCCCTGGTATATTACTTATTATTATAGGTATATGGAAACTATAGTCTCCGAAACCAACGGGAGGTCAAATCGTGACAATGGTAATTGGACTTACAGGTGGAATTGCAAGTGGAAAAAGCACAGTCTCCAACATGATAAGAGAACAACAAATTCCTATTGTTGATGCCGATTTAATTTCAAGGCAGGTAGTCGAGGTTGGAAAGCCAGCTTATCACCAAATACAAGAAGCTTTCGGCTCTTCCATTCTAAATGAAGATGAAACAATTAATCGAGAAAAATTAGGCAGCATCATTTTTCAAGATGAGAAAAAACGTTATCTGCTGAATTCAATTGTGCACCCAGCGGTTCGCAAAGAAATGCTTCAGCAAACAGGGATGGCAAAGAGAAACAAAGAACGTGCCGTTGTTTTGGATATCCCACTCCTTTTTGAAAGTAAGCTAACTCAAATGGTCGAAAAAACTCTTCTTATATACGTTGATGAAAACACACAATTAGAACGCTTAATGAACCGAAATAGCTATCTTAAAGAAGAAGCATTAAGTAGAATTCAGTCTCAGATGCCACTTAAGGAAAAAGTAGAGCTAGCTGATGAAGTGATTAACAACAACGGAACCATTAATGAAACTAGACAGCAACTGAATAGGATATTGGAGAAGTGGTTGTAGTAATAGAGGGCATTTTATATGTCCTCTTTTTTGTGCGCTTACTTAACTCAGTATTTTTTTAAATAAATATTTTAATTAATCATTCCATTATTCGGTTAATATGATATACTAATTACATCAAAACACTTAATAAGTATAACACATAGGCTGGAAGGGGTAATATGATGAGGGTCAACATAGCAATTAACGGTTTTGGCCGTATTGGTAGAATGGTTTTTAGAAAAGCAATTTCTGAGGAAAACTTGAATATCGTGGCGATAAATGCAAGCTATCCAGCAGAAACATTAGCGCATTTAATAAAATATGATACAAATCACGGGGCATTTCAAGGGGATGTTATTGCTAAGGATGATCATTTAATTGTAAACGGTAACAAGGTTCTTTTGCTTAACAATCGTGACCCTCGCGCGCTTCCATGGAATGAATTAAATATTGATATTGTCATTGAAGCAACAGGTAAATTTAACTCAAAGGAAAAAGCAATTCTACATGTTGAAGCGGGAGCCAAAAAGGTCATTTTGACGGCCCCAGGTAATAATGAGGATATTACGATTGTAATGGGTGTAAATGATGATGCCTTCGATACTGAAAAGCATACGATTATTTCAAATGCATCTTGTACAACAAACTGTTTAGCACCTGTAGTAAAAGTATTAGATGAGCAATTCGGAATTGAAAATGGACTGATGACAACGATCCACTCCTATACAAATGATCAAAAAAACATTGATAATCCACATAAAGACTTAAGAAGAGCCAGAGCATGTGGGCAATCAATAATTCCAACCTCAACAGGAGCAGCAAAGGCATTATCGCTCGTTTTACCACACTTAAAAGGTAAATTGCATGGTATGGCATTACGCGTTCCAACTCCAAATGTTTCGCTTGTCGACCTAGTTGTTGATTTAAAGAGAGAAGTAACTCTAGAAGAAATTAATAGTGCATTTATAACAGCAACACAAGGATCGTTAAAATCAATCCTAGATTTTTCAACAGAGCCGCTTGTATCAATTGACTATAATTCAAATTCTCACTCAGCAATAATTGATGGATTATCCACAATGGTCATTGAAGGAACAAAAGTAAAAGTTCTAGCATGGTATGACAACGAATGGGGCTACTCATGTCGAGTTGTTGATTTAGCTAGCATGATTTCAACAAAAATGAAGAACTATTCAACTGTATAAACTATGGTAAAAAAATGATGCAAATAATTGCTTCATTTTTTTTTATTTTTTGTTAGTGCTTACATTATTTTTTTTCGAAAAGTGTGTTGCAAAAATAAAGTAAAGGAAGTATACTATTTTTCGTGAACTTCTTATGAAAGTTATGGCAATGTGGCTACTTAAAGGGTTAGGACCTCTCTGGACTAACTTTCCCCCGTGGTAGTTAAACACGACTATAACAAAGAATTCATGTATAAAAATGTTAAAGGGGGATCCATGAATATGGAAACAATGGGACGTCACGTAATTTCAGAATTATGGGAATGCGATTTTGATAAGTTAAATGATATGGATTTTATTGAAAAGACTTTTGTAAATGCAGCTTTAAAATCAGGTGCTGAAGTAAGAGAGGTTGCATTCCACAAGTTTGCTCCACAAGGAGTTAGCGGAGTTGTTATTATCTCTGAATCACATCTAACTATTCACAGCTTTCCAGAGCACGGCTATGCGAGCATTGATGTTTATACATGTGGTGATATGAATCCAAATATTGCTGCAGATTATATAGCAGAAGCTTTAGGTGCACAAACTCGTGAAAATATTGAAATTCCACGTGGAATGGGACCTGTAAAAGTAAAGCAAGCTCAAGTTAAAGCTTTATAAATTCGTAAATATTCTATTAAAAATGCTCGAGGTGCCGATTAATTGATCAGCACCTCTTTTTATTATGTGTAAAACTCTGTATCATAGGAGTATATGCACAATTCGACAAAACTGATCGAATTGTTTAAAAGGAGATCATTAGAATGAGTATGATACGCAATGTACAAGATTTTTTCTCTACCCATCAGGAAACCTCTGAGAACCATCGGGATCCTCAGTTAAGAAGCCATTATTACAAAACGACACCGAAAAAGGCACTGGCTGCTGTTCAAGATATAATTACACAAATACCTGGTTACACAATCACTTCTGTTTCAGAAGACCGCGGCGAGGTTAGTGTAAATATTACCAAACCTCAAAAAGCATTTATGGTAATCACAGTTATATCGATTCGACCATTTGAAACGGCAGTTGATTTTTCAGTCACATCTGACCGGTTATTACCTGCTTCCTTTGGATTAAGCAAAAAGGTTATCATTTCTTTATATAAAAGATTAGACAGCACAAATGAACTAATTGGGACAGGAATGCATTCAAACAAGTAACCCCATCTTATGTGGCCTAAGCTATGATAGAAAAAACGATAAGACAGGGTAAACTCTTCACGATTGGAGCTAGCTATATGAAATGTCCTACATGTCAACATAATGGAACAAGAGTACTTGACTCACGACCAGTAGATGATGGGAGATCAATCCGCCGCCGTCGTGAGTGTGAGCAATGTCAATATCGATTCACAACATTTGAAAAGGTTGAAGAAATTCCGCTAATTGTTGTGAAAAAAGAGGGTACAAGAGAAGAATTCAGCAGAGAAAAGATGCTCAGAGGTCTTATAAAAGCGTGTGAAAAGCGCCCTGTACCATTGCAAAACTTAGAAGACATCGTTCACGATATTGAAAAGGATCTACGAAACCAAGGGTCATCTGAAATAAATAGTGAGCTTATTGGTGAAATGGTAATGGACAGGCTTGCTCGAATTGACGAAGTCGCATACGTCCGCTTCGCCTCTGTGTATCGTCAGTTTAAAGACATAAATGTGTTTATAGAAGAATTAACCGACTTAATTAAAAAAGTTAGGTAAGAGCGTGAAGAATACAGCTTCTAGCTCTTTTTTTTCAATTAAATAGTGTGTAACCTTCTCGATTAAATAGATTGTATGTGAAAGGTTTGAAGTGAAATGGGTCAACATTGGAAGGAACTACTTGCAATTGATCGTTATGTTGTTCGGAGCAACTGCGTCCTTCAAGATTTTGATCGGAAAATATTAACCATGCTCTATCAACCGCTTATTGGATCAATGGCTTATAGTCTTTTTATGACTCTTTGGAGTGAGATGGAGCAGGATCGATTGTGGGGAGAAGAGACCACTCATCATAGCTTGATGGTAATGATGCAAAGTAATTTAAACGGTATTTATCAGGAGCGGCTTAAATTAGAAGGCATCGGTCTCTTAAAAACGTACTTTGAAGACAAAGGCGAATACAAAAGGTATGTCTATGAGTTACAATCCCCACTAAATCCAAATGATTTTTTTCAAGATGGGGTATTAAATATTTATCTCTATAATCGAATTGGCAAAAGTAAATTTCAACAGCTAAAACGTTTTTTCTCTGATCGGCAAGTTGATAAAGAAGTTAAAGAAGTGACTCGTACATTTAATGACGTCTTTCATTCCTTACACCCAGCAGAAATGGCTTCAAGAATGACCGAAGAATCCATTCAAGACATATCGAATACAGCAAACACCCAATATGTTCAGGCGGAAGACCCAGGAGAAATTATCATCAGCTCAACTGAATTCAATTTCGATTTACTGTACAATGGAATCTCAGAAGCAATTATTCCAAAAAAATCAATTACATCAGCAGTTCAAGAAACAATAAAAAAACTCTCTTACTTATATGGAATAGATGCCATTGAGATGAAAAATGTACTGATGAGTGCGATTGAACATGATGATTCCATCAATCTTGAATTGTTAAGAAAGTCTGCAAGAGATTGGTATCAGTTTCAACATGGTGATAAGCTACCAGCATTATCGGAGAAAACGCAGCCAGCTACTTTAAGAACAGTACAAGATAAGAAGGATCGCACGAAAGAAGAAGAATTAATTTATCAATTAGAGACCATCTCACCAAGACGATTTTTAAAAGATGTTTCTGGCGGAATTAATCCTACTGCATCAGACTTGCAAATTATCGAGGAAACAATGTTTCAGCAAAAACTAGAGGCTGGAGTCGTTAATGTTTTAATTTACTATGTTATGCTTAAAACAGATATGAAGCTTTCAAGAGCTTACGTTCAAAAAATCGCAAGTCACTGGTCGAGAAAAGAATTAAAAACGGTTAAAGCAGCTATGGATCTCGCGAAACAAGAACATCGTCAATACCAAGAATGGGCAGAAACGAAAAATAAACCTAAGCCTAAAAAAGCGGCAATTCGAAAAGAACTTCTTCCAGCGTGGCTAAAAGATGAACAAACCGAACCGAAAGAAAAGAAAGTCAATGCTTCTGAGCAAGTAAATTTTGAAGCCGAAAAGCAAAAGCTCGCCGAACGAATACAAAAGTTCAAAAATAATCAATAAACTTCATAGGTGAAGTGAGGTGTATACAGTGGAATATATGAGCAAATCATTTCGTGATTTAATTAAAAGACCAGAGTTCAAAGAACGATATGATCATCAAAAGAAACAAGTGAAAAATGATCCAGAAGTACAAGCTTTTTTAAAAGAGCATGCTTTTGAAATCGAAGAAGGTATGATCGATCGAAGCTTAGTTAAATTATATGAATTTACAACTCAGAGTAAAAATTGTAAGGATTGTCCTACGCTAGCTGAATGCAAAAATCTTCTAGAGGGCTATCATCCGAGGCTTGTAATTCAAGGAAAGTCAATTGACCTTCAATATGATAAATGCCCGAACAAGGAAGCTCATGATGAAAGAAAGAAACATGAATCCCTAATAAAAAGTATGTATATACCTAAAGACATTCTTAAGGCTCAAATTGATAACATCTCACTTGATGAACCAGGTCGTTTGAAAGCTGTCAGCTTAGCACAAGATTTTGTTGAGCTTTACAGTAAAACCAATCATCCTAAAGGAATTTATTTTCACGGTTCGTTTGGCGTTGGTAAGACCTATATCTTAGGGGCAATTGCAAATGAATTAGCAGCCAAGAAGGTTTCATCCATGCTTGTTTACGTACCAGAATTTATGCGCGAGCTAAAAGGCTCCTTCCACGATCATTCAATTGATCAAAAGTTAGAAGCGGTAAAAAAAATCCCAGTTCTCATGCTAGACGATCTTGGTGCCGAAGCAATGTCAAGCTGGATGCGAGACGATATTTTAGGAACAATCCTACAATATCGAATGCTCGAAAACTTGCCAACATTCTTCACATCAAACTTTGGGTTTGATGAACTAAAACATCACCTAGCCTTCACTCAACGAGGGGAAGAAGAGCAAGTAAAAGCGTCACGTATCATGGAACGTATCAAGCATATGGCGATTCCCGTGGAACTAACGGGTAGAAATCGGCGAGATTAAACTGTTTCTTTTTGAAGCAGTTTTTTTTGTGGACAGTAACTGTCGAAATTTAAGTGAAATTGTCGAGAAATCGATATATGTCCCAACTTGATTATAAAAGTAACTAACTTGATGATATATTTCTCAACTTGATCATATAAATGGTCAACTCGTTGATATATTTCGAGAGCTGGAGATTTTTGTCGTATTTTCTGAAGAAATGTCTACTTTTATGCAGGATATTTAACTCTCACCTCGAATTCATAAAACAAACCTACGATTGGAGTGTTTAAATGATTGTAAAAGAACGCAAAGTCCCTCTTTCCATCCTCAAACTACAAGCTTTGGCTCGAAGAACACATCCTGACCACCCGAAATTTCAACTAATAAAGGAAAATCTTGCGAAAAGTTTGGCAGGTTATAAAGGTGAAGCAGCAATTGATTATCCACTTAGCCCCCTCCCTGAAAAAAACTATCTCATTCTGCATGACATGCGCCTACAAAATAAACAACATTATTTCCAAATGGATACACTGCTTTTATCTCAAAGCTATCTATTAATTTTAGAGGTTAAAAATATGTCCGGGACTTTACCCTTTGACAACAAGTTTAAGCAACTAATTAGAACGCTAGATGGTAAGCAAGAGTCATATCCATATCCTTTAGTTCAAATTCAACAACATGAAGACCATTGAGATCTTGGTTAGCAAAAAAAATTTCGCTGGTATCCTCATGCATTCACTAGTTGTAATTAGTAGCCCTTACACATTAATTCAAACAAATGTAGATAAAGACCACCTCAACCAAAAGTAATTCACAAAGAATACCTACCACAGATGCTGAGTCAACTAGAAGTCATTTATCCAAAACAGAGACTCTCTGAAAAGGAATTAAAAAAACTAGCTAAAATTTTAGTTAAGCGGGACACTCCTCTAGATAAACAGATTCTCGAACGTTATCAAATCTCCAAGGATGATTTACGCAAAGGAGTTTATTGCCCAAGATGCGAGACGCTTTCAATTATAAGACTTTATAATACATGGATGTGTCCTAAGTGTTCACTTCCCTTCAAAGATGCACACCTTATTTCCCTATATGACTATTTCCTCCTCATTGGTTCTAAAATTACTAATAAAGAATTAAGAGAATTCCTTGACATTTCTTCACCCGCATTATCAACTAGAATACTCACTTCAATGAATCTCCCCTACAAAGGCGAAAACAAAGGTAGGGTTTACGAGCTCGGCCAGCACCACTTTACTATCACAAAAAAATAAAAACAGAAAATCCCTTCCTGACTTCTAAAAAGTTTTCCCAGCCCATATACATAGAATCAGGTATTTGGAAACAGGGGGGACAAACATGCTTGAGATTTTATTTGAGTCTCCGAGAGAGGCGGAAACGATGGTGTCAATTTTTCGTTCCAAGTCTAAGGGAAATGACTCAGAAATTCGCTTGCTTTATTCGAATGGCGTTCAAATTTGTCAAAAAAAATGGAGCAATGTAATCGAACAAGCTGTAATTCCTAGTCTTGTTCACTACATCCTTGAGTATAAAGAGCATCAAATCATGCTTTCAATCATAAGAGAAAACTATTATTTTATAGAACATGAAGAGCAGCAGCAAATTTTACATATTGCTCAGTCCATTATAGAAGGTGAAAGAAAAGAGATTCCAAGAGTCAATCAGTTCCAACCGAGAGAAGAGTTTATCTTAGAAGCTCTTCGACAGTTTCTAACTCCACCTCTTTCCTTCACATTTCAATCATTTCTACAATTTAGGTTGCAGCACTATGTAAAAAGGTTGCGAGAATATGTAGAAGTGGCAATTGAGGAATATAAGCTAGAACAGGAATATCAAACTTTTATCCAAAGTCTAAGAGACTATATCACAGATCGGGAAAGTAAAATTGACACTTTAACGATTCATCATCAAGAACGGTTTATCCTATATGATGAACAGCTAAATGAAATTTCAGAGCTCGACATAAAAAATTATATTGATCGGACATTTATTTATAAACACCCGATGTACATAGATTCAAATCTTTTAGCACCGATCGTTTCAATTGCTCCTAAAATGATTCATTTATATAGTAATGATCCTGATCATGGCATGATTCAAACCATTCAAAACATCTTTCAAGAACGAGTGAAGATTTATTAGGGAGCATGCTTCATTGACAATTTTTTCAGCCGATCACAATTGCTCAGGAAAAGTTACCTTGATTTTCTAACTGAAACGTTCTATAATACGAGTAAATTTCAAACTTTTAAAGTAATGACGAGGACATGAGCTTGTAATCACGGTTCCCAGAGAGGGAAGGGCTAAGCTGAAACCTTCCTAACATGAATAACAAACTTACCACCTCTAAACTTCAGTTGTGAACAGCTAAGGTAGCTTAGTAATTACTGACGGCCATCCCGTTATCGATCTTGAAGCCATGTCTGTAACTATGCAATTGTTATTTTTTACAGATTTTGACGAATGAAGCTTATCATTCGCCAACATGGGAAATTGGGTGGAACCACGACCAGTTAATTAACTCGTCCCTTTTTTAAGGGGCGAGTTTTATTATTTTCTAAAATAAAAAGGAGTGAACAAGGATGTCAGACGTTGTAAAAGTCACTTTTCCTGACGGAGCTGTAAAGGAGTTTTTAAAAAACACGACAACAGAAGAAATCGCGGCATCCATTAGCCCTGGTTTACGAAAAAAGTCAATTGCAGGTAAGTTGAATGGCAAATTTATTGATTTACGCACGCCGATTATTGAGGACGGTGCGTTTGAAATTGTCACACAAGCTGGGCAGGAGGCATTAGAAATTACACGTCACAGTACAGCTCATCTCTTGGCACAAGCAATTAAGCGGCTATATAAAGATGTGAAGCTGGGTATCGGACCGGTAATTGAAAATGGTTTCTACTATGACATTGATATGGAACATAGTATTTCATCTGAGGATTTTCCAACGATTGAAAAAGAAATGAAAAAGATCGTGAATGAAAACTTAGAAATTATTCGCACAGAAGTTAGCCGTGAAGAAGCAAAACAACGACTTGAAGAACTCGGAGATCCGTTAAAGCTTGAACTTCTCGAGGTAATTCCTGAAGGAGAGAAAGTGTCCATTTACGAACAAGGTGAATTTTTTGACCTGTGCCGTGGTGTTCATCTTCCATCAACAGGTAAGATTAAAGAGTTTAAGCTGTTAAGTATTGCTGGGGCCTACTGGCGCGGTGATAGTAATAATAAAATGTTACAACGAATTTACGGAACAGCTTTCTTTAACAAAGCTGACCTAGATGAGCATTTGCGTTTACTGGAAGAAGCAAAGGAACGCGATCACCGTAAGATTGGTAAAGAGCTTAATTTATTTACTTCCTCTCAGCAAGTTGGGCAAGGCTTTCCACTGTGGCTTCCAAAGGGTGCGACAATCCGCCGTGTTATTGAGCGTTACATTGTTGACAAAGAAGAAAGACTGGGTTACCAACATGTTTACACACCTGTACTAGGTAGTGTTGAGCTTTACAAAACTTCTGGCCACTGGGAGCATTATCAAGATGGAATGTTTCCACCAATGGTTATGGACAACGAAGAACTTGTCCTTCGTCCAATGAACTGTCCACATCATATGATGATTTATAAAAATGATATTCATAGCTACCGTGAGCTACCGATTCGTATTGCTGAATTAGGGATGATGCATCGCTATGAAATGTCTGGAGCACTATCTGGTTTGCAACGTGTTCGAGGAATGACACTAAACGATGCGCATATATTTGTTCGACCTGATCAAATTAAAGAAGAATTTATCCGTGTTGTTCGTTTAGTAGAGGCTGTTTACAAAGATTTTGGAATTCACGATTACTCATTCAGACTGTCTTATCGTGATCCAGAAGATACTGAGAAATATTTTGATGATGACGCTATGTGGGAAAAAGCTCAAAGCATGTTGAAAGATGCGATGGATGAACTAGGTCACGACTATTTCGAAGCAGAGGGTGAAGCGGCATTTTATGGTCCGAAGCTTGATGTTCAAGTTCGTACTGCATTAGGAAAAGACGAAACACTTTCAACTGTTCAATTAGACTTCTTACTTCCAGAGCGCTTTGATTTATCATATGTTGGTGAAGATGGTAAGCAGCATCGTCCAGTCGTTATTCACCGTGGTGTTGTTTCAACAATGGAACGTTTTGTTGCCTTTTTAATCGAAGAATACAAAGGCGCATTTCCAACTTGGATCGCACCTGTGCAGGTTCAAGTGATTCCTGTTTCACCTTCAATTCACCTTGATTATGCGAAAAAAGTTCAAGAACAACTTCAGGATGCTGGACTTCGTGTCGAACTTGATGCTCGTGATGAAAAAATGGGCTACAAAATTCGAGAAGCACAAATGCAGAAAACTCCATACATGCTTGTTGTGGGGGACAATGAAGTAACTGAACAAGCCGTAAATGTCCGTAAGTATGGTGAACAAAAATCAGAAACGGTCTCATTTCAACAGTTTTTAAGTGGAATTCTTGAAGAGGTAAAAAGATAATTTCTGTAAAAATGGTTGCACATGTTCAGGATCTTTGATAGAATACTCTTTGTTGTGAAAAACTTATATCAACTTGCAATAGTTGATTTAGCATGGTATACTTTTTAAGGTGAATTGAATAGTCGTTTCATATAGCAAGCAGAAGCACCCGCTTCTCACCTGATTGACGCATCCGAATGTAGTTAACAGGTCACGATACTTTGTACTTTAATTTATGTATAAAATCGTAGTGTGGGTGCATTGTGCACCCACACTTTTTTATTTTGTTCAGATAAAATAATAAAACCTGTGGATGCGAAAAAGGACTATATAGTGAGATGATTCAATTTTTTAATATACCTTGGAGGTGGCTAATTATTAGCAAAGATATGATGGTAAATGACGGAATTCGTGCTCGTGAGGTTCGTTTGATTGGTGCAAATGGAGATCAGCTTGGAATTCAATCTCGACAAGAGGCGTTAGAAATCGCACAAAGAGCTAACCTTGATTTAGTTATGGTAGCTGCAACAGCGAAGCCTCCTGTATGCCGCATCATGGATTACGGAAAATTCCGTTTTGAACAGCAAAAGAAAGACAAAGAAGCGCGTAAAAATCAAAAGATTATCAATTTAAAAGAAGTTCGCTTAAGCCCAACAATTGATGAACATGACTTTGATACAAAGCTTCGTAATGCTCGCAAGTTCCTTGAAAAAGGCGATAAAGTAAAAGCTTCTATTCGCTTTAAGGGTCGTGCGATTACACATAAAGGAATCGGTCAAAAAGTATTAGATCGTTTCGCACAAGAATGTCTTGACTTGAGTACAATCGAGTCCCACCCAAAAATGGACGGACGTAGCATGTTCTTAGTCTTAGCACCTAAAAACGAAAAGTAATGTACCTAAGGAGGAATACCTTATGCCAAAAATGAAAACTCATCGTGGCGCTGCAAAGCGTTTCAAAAAGACCGGATCTGGTAAACTGAAACGTTCTCACGCTTACACAAGCCATTTATTTGCTAACAAATCTACAAAAGCTAAACGCAAACTACGTAAATCTACTGTAGTAAGTAAAGGCGATTTCAAACGCATTCGTCATTTATTAGACAATCTTAGATAAGTAAAGTAGTTCGTTAAATAGGAGGGAATTTATATGCCAAGAGTAAAAGGCGGTATCGTTTCACGTAAACGTCGTAAAAAGGTACTTAAATTAGCAAAAGGTTATTATGGTTCAAAACATACATTATACAAAGTAGCAAATCAACAGGTAATGAAGTCAGGTAATTATGCTTACCGTGACCGTCGTCAGAAAAAGCGTGACTTCCGTAAATTATGGATCACTCGTATCAATGCAGCTGCGCGTATCAACGGTCTTTCATATAGCCGTTTAATGCACGGATTAAAGCTTGCTGGTATCGAAGTTAACCGTAAAATGCTTGCAGACCTAGCTGTTGCTGATGCAAGTGCATTCGCTCAATTAGCAGATGCTGCTAAAGCAAAACTTGATAAATAATTTATCCACAAAAGGTCATTCTCGATAAAGAGGATGACCTTTTCTGCTATGGGGTGATTTAGTTGTTTTTTCTACTAGGGTTCTATTTACTTATTAACTTATATGGTTTTTTTCTAATGCGCTCTGATAAACAGAAAGCCCAACGTAATCAGTGGAGAATAAGTGAAAATACGCTCTGGGTAGTTGCAGTTATAGGTGGAGCTTTAGGACTTACGGTTGGAATGAATAAGTTCCGCCATAAAACAAAACATGCAAAGTTCAAAATAGGGCTTCCGCTTGTGACGGTTCTACAAATCTGTTTAATCCTTTACTTTTGTTACCTTCTAAGGTAACAAAAAAAGCCCTAATGGGGCTTTTTTTGTAGAAACTCTTTAACAGGACTCTTCCACTCAACTTTTGTATGTGGATAGTGCTCTTTTAGCTTTTCCTCAATATACTTAAAGTCTGAGATATCTAGTCCTTGTAGCTTACTTTCTGTTTTTGTCCAAATGAAAATAGAAATGACTTCAAATGAGCGTTCGGTGGTTCCTAAATATTTTTCTCCTTCAAATAATGCTCCCTTATAGGTAACCAGAAAGTTTTTCCGAACATTGTCTCGATCATCTAGCAAGTAAAATTGTTTTTGCTCATGTGCACGCTCGAGTTTTCGTCTAGGATTAAATAAATATTTAAACGCAGTATACATAAGGAAAACGATAACAGCAATTAATAGAACTCTTAATAGTAGTACAATCATGATTCAACGCCTCCGGACGCAATTTGCTTATATACGTATGAGTAGCAGATAAGGTTTCAACTTTTGTGAAATTTGTTATACTTTTTTTATCACTACATGTTTCGGTAGAAAATTAAGCATAAGAGGGTGTATGAAATGAATTTAAACAATTTATTTGAGATGCAACATGAGCTAGATGCTAAAATCCAGTCACAGCATCATTTAGAAAGTGAATCGTTAATTGACCGCAAAATTCTTGCATTACTAGTTGAGGTAGCTGAACTTGCAAATGAAACACGCTGCTTTAAATTCTGGAGTTTAAAGGAACCGTCAGCCATTGAAGTGATTTTAGAAGAGTATGTTGATGGCATTCATTTCATTCTGTCACTTGGTCTAGAGTTGGAAGTATGCAGAGAACTACAGATTAAACCTGAGCTGATTGACTGTAATTTGAATGAACAATTTTTAACAGTCTTTCAAACGATCACTATTTTCCAATCAAATATATCATTAGAAAATTATCGTCAAGTAATTATAGAATATTTACTTTTAGGAAAATTGTTAGGTTTTTCAGAGGAAGATATCGAATCTGCTTATGTATCTAAAAATGAAATTAATCATGAAAGACAGCAACAAGGATATTAGATTTTCAATTTTGTGAATGACGGATTCGTTTAGTATAATGAACATAGATGTTAAATCAAGGGGGCAAATGGAATGACAAAGTTAGATGAAACATTAACGATGCTAAAAGACTTAACAGATGCAAAAGGGATTCCAGGGAATGAACGCGAAGTACGTGAAGTCATGAAGAAATACATAACTGAATACTCAGATGAAGTTTACACAGATGGATTAGGAAGCTTAATTGCTAAAAAAGTTGGCGATGAAAATGGACCTAAAATTATGGTTGCAGGCCATTTAGATGAAGTTGGCTTCATGGTTACTCAGATTGATGATAAAGGCTTTATTCGCTTTCAACCAGTGGGTGGCTGGTGGTCACAGGTTATGCTTGCACAACGTGTGACAATTGTAACGAACAAAGGAGATGTAACAGGCGTAATTGGATCAAAACCACCACACATCCTCCCGCTTGAAGCTCGAAAAAAACCTGTTGAAATTAAGGATATGTTTGTTGATATTGGTGCCTCAAGTCGCGTGGAAGCAATGGAGTTTGGTGTAAAGCCAGGAGATCAAATTGTTCCGTATTTTGAGTTCACGGTAATGAAAAATGAAAAAATGCTCCTAGCGAAAGCCTGGGATAACAGAATAGGCTGTGCGATTGCGATTGACGTATTAAAACAACTAAAAGACGAAAGCCACCCTAACGTAGTTTACGGTGTTGGAACCGTTCAAGAAGAAGTAGGCTTACGTGGTGCACGTACGTCAGCAAATCTTATTGAGCCAGATATCGCATTTGGTTTAGATGTCGGGATAGCAGGCGATACACCAGGGGTTTCTGAAAAAGAGGCAATGGGTAAAATGGGAGACGGACCTCAAATTATTCTTTATGACGCGTCAATGGTTTCGCATAAAGGACTAAGAGATTTTGTTACAGACGTAGCGGATGAGCTAGAAATTCCTTATCAATATGATTCATTAGCAGGTGGCGGAACAGACTCAGGAGCGATTCATATTTCTGCAAATGGTGTCCCAGCTTTATCAGTTACAATAGCAACACGTTACATTCATTCACATGCAGCAATGCTACATCGTGATGATTACGAAAATACAGTGAAATTGATTACTGAAGTTATTAAACGTTTAGATAGTGAAGCGGTTAAAACACTAACTTTTAATTAGAAAAGCGCAAGGCGCCTGGAGCTAGACACAACAACTATAATCATCCCGTTGTCTTAGTTTCCAGCTCTAAATTCTAATATAACTAAAAAAACGGCTTGGCACTTAGTGCCGAGCCGTTTACTGTTTCTTTAATCCATTTTCTAATGTATCTAACATTTCTTGCTTTTCTTGCTCATCCGCATTTTGCCAAATGACTTCAAAGAGAACGCCTAGTCCTGGTAGCATTTTTTCTTCACCGCTGTGAATTGCGTCAACAATCGTGTCTTGTAGTTGATCTTGAGTGTTTCCTGTCACATTTGTGATAACTGCATTTCGTAAATTTAAATCCATTTTTTCCACTCCTTCATAATTAACGAACATAGTTATAGTATTTGTTAAATACACGCTTATTATGTATGATGTGAAGGGAATAATGTAAGTAAAGGAGTACGTAACATGAATCGAATAGAATCTGTTAAAAATACAAAAGTGAAACAGTGGCGCAAACTACATACAAAAAAAGAACGAGAAGCAACAGGTACCTTTCTTATTGAAGGCTTTCATCTAGTGGAAGAGGCTCTCAAACGTAAAGAGATTATCCGAGAATTAATCGTATCGGAAGAAGTAAGCTTGCCTTCTTCTTGGAATGTTGATGATTTAACAATGACGATCGTGACTACTGAAGTCATGAAGGCGATAAGTGATACGGAAACACCTCAAGGAGTTGCAGCCATTTGTGAAGAACTAATTCCAACAAACATTGATTCTTGGCAAAAATTATTGTTTGTTGACGCTCTTCAAGACCCTGGGAATCTTGGAACGATTATTCGTACAGCAGATGCAGCGGGCATTGATGGAGTCGTTTTAGGTAAAGGAACAGTAGACTTATACAACCCAAAGGTCGTGCGTTCTAGCCAAGGATCTATTTTTCACTTAGCGATAAAAAAGGCGAACCTACAAGAAATGCTTCACATATATAAAGAAAAAGGATTCCCTATTTATGGAACTTCATTACAAAATGGAGTATCCTATAAGGAAATAAAACCTTCGACCTCTTTTGTCCTAATCATGGGAAATGAAGGTTCAGGCGTTGGTCAGGATTTGTTAGCGAAAACAGATCAAAATCTTTATATTCCAATCTATGGTGGAGCCGAATCTCTTAATGTAGGGATAGCTACTGGAATTTTACTTTATCATTTACGTGGATAACCTTGCGAGAACGAAATCTATTTATTATAATAAACTACAGTTAGTTACATATGAAAAGAAACGATGATAGAGAGTAGTAATTTACCAAAATCGCCATCTTAGGGAGAAAGTGTCGTGACTGCAAGCACTTTTATGGTTGACCGTAAATGAATTCACCTCTGGAGTTGACACTAGGACCATGCTGGTAAAATGGCATCTAAAGGTGTTCCGGTTTTTACCGTTATTGAAATGAAGTGAGCAATACACGATTCTTTTGTATTGTTAACAAGGGTGGTAACGCGATATCAACTCGTCCCTTTTTGGGGGCGAGTTTTTTGTTTTTCAAAAAATAGATCTACCATTTAAGATCCGATGAAGGAGGAAATCTCATGCAAGAGCAATTAAAACAGCTTCAACTAGAAGCATTGGAGAAAGTAGAGCAGGCCTCTAATTTGAAGGAGCTAAATGACATTCGTGTCGCTTACTTAGGTAAGAAGGGTCCTATTACAGAAGTACTTAGAGGGATGGGTAAATTATCAGCTGAAGAAAGACCCGTCATGGGAGCGTTGGTAAACGATGTTCGTGAAAGCATTGCAGGTTCGATTACGAGTAAACAGGAAAATCTTGAACTAGCAGCTGTCGAAGAGAAATTATCCTCTGAGACAATTGATGTGACGTTACCTGGTAGAACTGTAAAAGTCGGAAATCACCATCCAATCACAGCTGTTGTTGAAGAAATTGAAGACTTATTTCTAGGGATGGGCTATAGCATTGCTGAAGGACCAGAGGTTGAAACAGATTATTATAATTTTGAAGCACTAAACCTTCCAAAAGGTCATCCTGCCCGAGATATGCAAGATTCTTTTTACATTACGGAAGAGCTGCTGCTTCGTACTCATACATCACCAGTCCAGGCAAGGACTCTTGGCATGTTTAATGGTCAAGGACCAGTTAAAATTATTTGTCCTGGTAAGGTGTATCGCCGTGATAATGATGATGCGACACATTCACATCAGTTCACACAAATTGAAGGACTTGTCGTGGATGAAAACATTTCAATGAGTGATTTAAAAGGAACGCTTGAAGTTTTTGCGAAGAAAATGTTCGGTGACGAGCGTGAAATCCGTTTACGCCCAAGTTTCTTCCCGTTTACCGAGCCTTCTGTTGAAGTTGATGTGTCATGCTTCTCATGTGGTGGTAAGGGATGTAGCGTTTGCAAAAGAACAGGATGGATCGAGATTTTAGGAGCTGGTATGGTACATCCGAATGTACTTGAGATGGCTGGATTTGATTCGAAGAAATACCGTGGTTTCGCTTTTGGTATGGGTCCAGAAAGAATTGCAATGTTAAAGTACGGAATCGATGATATTCGTCATTTTTACACAGATGACCTACGTTTCTTAAAACAATTTAAACGAGCTTAATAGGAGGGCTACTTCATGTATGTTTCATATAAATGGTTACAGCAATATGTAGATGTTTCAGATATTACTCCTTCAGATCTTGCAGAAAAAATAACGCGCAGTGGGATCGAAGTAGAAGGTGTTGACGTTCTAAACGAAGGTATTTCAGGTGTAGTGGTTGGTCATGTTTTAGAGCGTGAGCAACATCAAAACGCAGACAAACTAAATAAATGCTTAGTTGATCTTGGAAATGGTGAAACCGTTCAAATTATTTGTGGAGCTGCGAATGTTGACAAAGGGCAAAAGGTAGCAGTTGCAACGGTTGGAGCGGTTCTACCAGGTAATTTTAAAATTAAAAAAGCAAAGCTTCGTGGAGAAGAGTCACACGGAATGATTTGCTCTCTTCAAGAGCTTGGAATAGAATCTAAACTTGTTTCTAAGGAATATTCTGAAGGTATTTTTGTATTTCCTAATGATGTTGAAGTGGGAGCAGACGCATTAGCACAACTGAATCTTAATGATTCAATATTAGAGCTAGGTTTAACGCCGAACCGCTCTGATTGTTTAAGTATGCTAGGTGTCGCGCATGAGGTAGCAGCTATTTTAGGAACATCTGTAACATATCCAGAGGTTTCGTATGAGACTGTAAGTGAAAAAGCATCGGAAGCGATTTCCCTTACCATTGAAGCGAAGCAAGACAATCCATTGTATATTGCAAAAGTAATTAAAAATGTAAAAATTGCTCCATCACCTCTTTGGATGCAAACACGATTAATGGCTGCTGGGATTCGCCCTCATAACAATGTTGTTGATATAACAAACTTTGTTTTGCTAGAGTACGGCCAGCCTCTACATGCTTTTGATTACGATCGTTTAGGGTCAAAAGAAATTCTGGTTCGTCGTGCAAAAGCTGGTGAAAAAATTGTTACACTAGATGATCAAGAACGTACATTAACAGAAGAACATTTAGTGATTACAAATGGAACAGAGCCAGTTGCATTAGCTGGTGTAATGGGTGGTGCAAATTCAGAAGTTCATTCAGATACAACGACGATCTTACTTGAATCTGCTTTATTTGATGGTGGAACAATTCGAACATCTTCAAAAGATCATGGACTACGAAGTGAAGCAAGTGCACGTTTTGAAAAAGGTGTTGATCACAACCGTGTTCGTGCAGCAGCAGAACGAGCAGCACAGCTTATTGCACAGTATGCGGGTGGTGAAGTTTTACAAGGATCTGCCATATTTGATGAAGTGAACAAAGAGCAGGCAGTTATTTCAACAACCGTTGAGAAAATCAATGCTGTACTCGGGATGAATATCTCTTCAGAAGAAATAAAAGCAATTTTTGACCGTCTTCAATTCGAGGTTACTAGTGATAACGGGACGATCACTGTCACTGTGCCATCGAGACGAGGAGACATTACTATTGAGGAAGATTTAGTTGAAGAGGTTGCAAGACTTTATGGGTATGATAATATCCCAACAACGTTACCAGTTGGGGCATCAATTCCTGGGAAATTAACCGAATACCAAGCAAAACGTCGTAAAGTCCGCCGTTACTTAGAAGGTGTTGGTTTATGTCAAGCAATTACTTACTCATTAACAAGCACTGAAAAAGCTACAAAGTTCGCGCTAGAACAGTCTGAAGTTACTCGACTATCGCTTCCAATGAGTGAAGAGCGAAGTGCGCTAAGACTAAGCTTAATTCCGCATCTATTAGAAACATTAAAATACAATATTGCGAGACAAATTGATCAAGTAAGTCTTTATGAAACGGGATCTGTTTTCATATCAAATGGAGAAGGAAAGCAGCCTACTGAAAAAGAACGGTTATCAGGTGCAATTACTGGACTTTGGCATGTTCACGCATGGCAAGGTGAGAAAAAGCCTGTAGATTTTTATGTTGTAAAAGGGATTTTGGATGGTTTATTTGATGTACTAGGTTTAACAGATGTTATCTCCTATAAACAAGCGAAGCGTGAAGGGATGCATCCAGGAAGAACGGCTGAAGTGTTTGTAGCAGACAATCTCGTAGGATATGTAGGTCAAGCTCATCCTGTTGTTCAAAAAGAACTAGATCTATCAGAAACATTTGTATTTGAGCTTTCATTAGTCGATTTATTAACAGTAAATCTCGAGGAAGTTCGTTTTGCAAGTATTCCTCGCCATCCTTCTAGCACGCGAGACATTGCCCTTGTTGTAAACAGTGAGGTCATTGCCGGCGATATCAAAGTAGCAATCATTGAAGCTGGTGGTAAATGGTTACAAGACGTTGAGGTTTTCGACGTCTATCAAGGAGATCGTTTAGAAGAAAATAAAAAATCTGTCGCATACTCACTGCGTTATTTTGACCCAGAGCGTACGTTAACAGATGAAGATGTTACAAAGGCACATGAAAAAGTGTTAAAAGCTGTGGAAGAGAAATTCGGAGCTGTACTTAGAGGATAGTAATGAGCAGAACTAAATTAGCAGAAGCTTCTCAGGCAAAAGTAAACCAATAAAATATCTATACAGAGAAATGCCCTATTCATACTATTGAATGGGGTATTTCTCTGTATAAAAAGCAGTTTAATATGTTTGAATGCAAAGTTAATCTTATATAACTATTATTCATAAATATATTTGAAATATTTGTACCGATTTAACTAATGATAAGTTCAAACTCAGATGTTAGTAGGTCATTCAGACTATTGAGTGATTGCGAATTGGTACCGGTGTAATTAAATGGAGTTTTCAAATGTTAAAACCATTTGGTAGAAAAGCACTATCGTTAAATATTATTTGAAACGATATTTTAAATATATTTTAAAAAAAATGAAATTTAGTCCGTAAAATAATATACTGAATATTGTGAAATCATAAATTAGCCACGGTTGACATTTCGTATGAATCGTTAAAGAAAGGAGGAAGACTAGTATACGTAGGAGCTAAGATGATGATTTACATGTAATAGACTAATAGTTCTTTTAAATAAGCTAACAAAGGGGAAAAATGATGAATAAATGGACAAGATGTATGATAGGTACTGTACTTACTCTCTCTTTGCTCATACCTTCAGTAGCTTTAGCTCAAACAAATGGTGACCATAATGCTACTGCAGTGAAGAAAGAATCAATTACCAAGTACCCTGTTTTATCGAAAGCAAAAAAACCAGAAGAAGTAGGGTTTTCTTCCGAAAAACTTAAAAAAGTGGATCAGCTGATTGAAAAAGAAGTTGCTGCCGGCTTTCCAGGAGCTGCCTTAATTGTTATAAAGGACGGAAAAATCGTTAAAAATGATAGCTATGGCTATAAGCAAAAGTTTGATGGACATTTACCGCTTAGAAAGTTTCTGAAAATGGAAAACGACACGCTGTTTGATCTTGCTTCAAATACAAAAATGTATGCAGTAAATTTTGCACTTCAAAAGCTTGTTAGTGAAGGTAAACTTGATATTCATGCAAAGGTTCAGCAGTATATTCCTGAATTTAAAGATACTGAATCAGATGTCATAAAAGGAAAAGATACACTGCGTATCATTGATGTTCTCCACCATACGGCTGGATTTAAGCCAGATCCACAATATCATAATCCAAGTGTTTCAAAGGAGCTATACTCGCAGGAAAAAACGAAAACGATTGAGTTTATTTCAAAAACACCACTTACGTATGAACCTGGTACAAAAAATGTCTACAGCGATGTTGATTACATGCTTCTTGGAGCAATTATTGAGCGTATTACGGGTCAGCAGTTGGACACATATGTTGAAAATGAAATATATAAACCCCTTCATTTAAAAGATACAAAGTTCAACCCACTTCAAAAAGGATTTAAGCCCAAGAATATTGCTGCAACTGAGCTGCTTGGAAATACGAGAGATGGCGTAATTGATTTTCCAAATATTCGAACGTATACACTTCAAGGAGAAGTTCATGATGAAAAAGCGTTTTATTCCATGGAGGGTGTTTCTGGTCATGCAGGTCTTTTCTCCACAACCGGTGATCTAGCTGTTCTACTACAGGCGATGATAAATGGCGGAGGATATGGAAAACATACCCTATTTGATCAAGAAACAATCGACGAATTTGTAGCACCATCTGAAATGAATTCGACTTATGGACTTGGTTGGAGACGAAATGGTAATGAGAGCATGGAGTGGATGTTTGGTCCCCACGCAAGTGAAAACGCTTACGGTCATACGGGATGGACAGGAACTGTGACGATTATTGATCCTGAATTAGATTTAGGTATCGTGCTGCTCACGAACAAAAAACATTCTCCTCTTGTAAATCCGGAAGTTAACTCTAATCAATTCTTTGGTGACCTTTTCAGTACAGGCAGCTATGGAAGTGTCGTAACTACTATTTATGATGCTTTAGAGACTAAATAGAAAAGCGAGGGGGAAGGAAGAATGAATAAAAGGAAATGGGTATCCGCTGTTTTAGCTGGAGTCCTGGTACTATCAGCGATTCCGGGCTTTAAGTCAGAGACAGCATCCGCCGAAACCATTGATGTGCAAACAATTGTAACTAACATGTCGATTGATGAGAAGGTCGGGCAAATGCTAATGCCGGATTTCCGAAATTGGAAAAAAGCTGATGAGAGCAAGGCGACAGGATTTACAGTCATGAACGATGAAGTCGCAAGTATCATTAAAAAATATCATTTAGGCGGTGTTATTTTATTCGCTGAAAATGTGGTAGAGACAGAGCAAACAGTCCGTCTTGTTGATGGATTGCAACAGGCAAGCCCAGAGATTCCGCTGTTTATGACAATTGATCAAGAAGGCGGGATCGTGACACGCCTTCAAACTGGGACTAACCTTCCAGGAAACATGGCACTTGGAGCAACCCGAAGCGAAAAATACGCCTATCAAACTGGCGAAATCATCGGGAGTGAGCTATCGTCACTTGGCATTAATGTGAATTTCGGTCCTGCGGTTGATGTGAATAATAACCCTGGAAATCCTGTCATAGGTGTACGTTCTTTCAGTTCGAATCCTGAGTTGGTCTCGAAGCTTGGCATTCAAACAATCAAAGGATTACAAAGTCAGAATATGGCAGCAACGACAAAGCATTTCCCAGGACATGGGGATACAGCTGTTGATAGTCATTACGGTCTTCCACTTGTTTCACATGATAAAGAACGACTGCGTGCTGTCGAGCTCGTTCCTTTTCAAAAGGCAATCGATGCTGGCGTAGATATGATGATGACTGCACACGTTCAATTCCCTGCATTTGATGATACAACCTATATCAGCAAAAAAGACGGACAAGAAATCATGGTCCCCGCCACACTTTCAAAAAAGGTTATTACAGGTCTATTGCGAGAAGAAATGGGATTTGACGGGGTTGTCGCAACAGATGCATTAAACATGAAAGCAATTGCTGACAATTTTGGTCAAGAGGATGCAGTCGTTTTAGCCCTAAAATCAGGAGTAGATATCGCGCTAATGCCTGCACAGGTTAATTCTCTACAAATGGAAGAGAATTTAAGCTCCGTTTTTAATGCAGTAAAGGCCGCAATAGAAAATGGAGAATTACCGATGGAGCAAGTCGATCAATCTGTTGAAAGAATCCTAGAGCTGAAGGTGAAACGAGGCATTTTTAAGCCAAGTGAAGAAGTTGATCAAACTCCGATTGATGAAAAGGTTGAAAATGCTGTTAAAGTAGTTGGAAACAAAGATCATCTCAAAAAGGAAAAGGAAATGGCAGAGGATGCCGTTACTCTTCTGAAAAATGAAGATAAAACATTACCTTTCAAACCAAAGAAGGATGAAACGATACTCGTCCTAGCTCCATTTGCAGATCAAGTTGAATCAATGACTAGAACCATAAATGAATTAGCGGATAAGAGGAAAATGAAGAACGTAACTGTAACAGGGTATAGCTTTTCAGGAAAATCATTTAACGATGAAGTTGCTGGGCTTATTGATGAAGCCGACTATATCATAACAGGGTCATACGTGGTTAAAAACGATCCTGCTGTAAATGATGGCGTGATTGATGACAGTATCCAAGATTCAAGCAAGTGGGCGACAGCTTTTCCAAGGGCTGTCATGAAGGATGCACAGACTAAGGATAAAGAATTTGTCTTAATGAGCTTGCGAAACCCTTACGATGCAGCTAATTTTGAAGAAGCAAAAGCAGTTCTCGCAGTATACGGATTTAAAGGCTATTCAAACGGCCGCTACAGACAGCCGAATATACCAGCCGGAATACAAACCATTTTCGGTGAATCCAGACCAAAAGGGAAACTACCTGTCGATATCCCTTCCGTAACAAATCCGAATCAGGTTCTATATCAATTTGGCTATGGTTTAGACATTCGAACAGGAAAACAACTTAATTAACGGGGGAATCATCTTGAAACGTATTCTAATGTTAATGATCATTTTTATGATAGCTTTAAGCACCATCTCTAGTGGAGGAGAAGTCTCAGCCGATAAAGAAAAGAACAAGAACAAGGTTACTCCAGGAGTTGAAGTCCTCTTAGGAGATCAAAAAGAGTTGCTTAAAGGAAAAAAAGTGGGATTAATCACAAATCCAACAGGGATCGATTCGGGTTTAAGAAGTATTGTTGACCTGTTCAATGATGATCCTGATATTGAATTAACCGCTTTGTACGGTCCTGAGCACGGAGTCCGTGGAGATGCACAGGCTGGAGCTGGCGTTGAATTTTACATCGATGAAAAAACAGGTCTACCTGTGTACAGTTTGTACGGAAAAACAAAAAAACCAACTCCAGAAATGTTGAAAAATGTCGACATTCTCGTCTTTGATATTCAAGATGTCGGTACACGGTACTACACGTATATCTATACAATGGCTTATGCAATGGAGGCCGCAAAAGAAAATAACATTCCGTTTATTGTGCTTGACCGTCCGAATCCACAAGGTGGTTTATCAGTAGATGGACCAGTGCTTGATCCCGAATTCTCTTCTTTTGTAGGATTGTACCCAATCCCGTTAAAGCATGGAATGACGGTAGGGGAGCTTGCTTCTTTTTTCAATAAAGAGTTCAAAATAGGAGCTGACTTAGAGGTGGTCAAAATGAAAGGATGGAAACGTTCGATGGATTTTGATGATACGGGTCTACCATTCGTTTTGGCTTCTCCAAACATGCCAACTGTTTCAACAACTTTTGTTTACCCAGCAACAGGATTAATTGAGGGTACTAATGTGTCTGAAGGTAGAGGAACTACAAAACCATTTGAATTGATTGGAGCACCTTACATCAACAGCACTGACCTTTCTGAAAAACTAAACGAATTAAATTTACCTGGTGTAAAATTTAGAGCGGCTTCCTTTACACCCACTTTTTCAAAACATGCTGGCAAACTTAGTCATGGTGTCGAAATTTACGTAACAGATCGTGATAAATTTGAGGCAGTCCCAACTGGGCTTCACATCATTAAAACGATTCATGACATGTATCCAAATGACTTTCAATTTCTTGCTGCAAATAATTTCAGTTTATTAGTCGGTAATGATTGGGTAAGAACAATGATCTTAGAAGGTGCCTCTGTTAGTGAAATTATAAGCGAATATCAGACTGAACTTAATGATTTTAAAAAGGTGAGAAAAGGTTATTTGATGTATAAATAAAGTTTAGCTTATATAGGTAGCAAAAGGCAGGTTACTAAAAATGTAACCTGCCTTTTTGATATAGCTTAAAGCAAGAGCAGAGATGGTCATGTTTTGTTTTTTTACCCGCTGTTATTTTCCCTCTTTTGAGCTAGTTTTATCTCTTGGTAAATTTCAATAAATTCAAAGGGTCTTGTTTTTATATAGAAAGAGAAGACTCCTTGTATCGTATGTAGATAAAGAATGCCTTTATTATCACTCATAGGTTTATAAGACATATCCCAAACATCTTTAAAAGAAAAAATATGAGAGTTTGTTCTAATTACTTCTTCTGATAATTGTAACCGATACTCTGATTCTACATAAAGCTGCTCATTCCAATGGATGGATCGATCTGTAATATAATAGGTCTGCGTTGCAAGTATATCCATTTTAATCCTCCAACCTTATTCAACGTGAGAGTCGAATTGCTTTTTCTGTATTAGCAAAATGCTTTTTTGTAAGAGTTGTTAAAAAATCGATTCCTTTTAATCGGATGATTTCGGCGGCTACTTGATCTACTTTTGCGCCAGCTCCCTTTGGTATCGTTACACCTGCTGTTAGTGAAAGTTTATCAAACTCTTTCACAAAAGAGTAGCGAGCAATGATTGAAGCGGCAGCGACTGCTAAGTGAATACCCTCCGCTTTTGTAGAGAAGTAGGTGTGCTCTGTTTGAAATGTTTTACCTTGTAGATGCTTAAAATAAATAGCCGGGTCAACGAATTGATCAATGAGCATGCCTTCTGGTTTTTCTGGATCGAGCTTTTTTAGTAGATGCTGAATGGCTTGATTATGTAGTAAAGCCTTCATTTTCCCTTGTGACATTCCTTTTTGTTGTAGCTGATTATATTTTTCGTTATTCAAGACAAGTAAACTATAGGGGATAGTATGAATGAGATTTTCAGCAATTTTAATAATCTGAGGGTCTTTTAAATGCTTTGAATCTTTAACCCCAAGTTCTTGTAGCAATAAAAGCTGTTCTTTTTTTACATAAGCAGCAACAACCGTAATCGGCCCAAAAAAGTCGCCAGTCCCCACTTCATCGGATCCGATAATCGACATAGTTGCGATGTTTGTTGGGGGCTGGTAACGAGAAAACGTTTGTTTTTGTAGAGCCTTCTTCTGTGGCTCTTCTTTTTGAGTGCCCCACTTACCAGATTCTATTTCAGCTGCCTGACCTTGAAATAGAACTTTCCCTGAACGATAGGCAGTAATCGTGCAACCCGTTAACTTAGCTGTAAACACCGCTCCTGGTGGTACTTTAACACTCAGAAATGAAGCGTATTGCTTTTCCATTTTTTTTATTGTCGAATTATCTACCTTAATAACTGCATGACCCAAACCAATCAACCCTCTTTTTTAGTATTTTTATTTTTCTCAAGGCTTAATAAACCGTACTATTCTAAAACTAAATTTAAATCAGTCACGGGACGTAACAACGCTACCCAAAAATAGACCGTGTTTTTTCAGCAAAGCTGAAAAACTTATGGTATTATGTATTTTAAAGGATTTGCAGGGAATGGAGGATTTTCAGTGTCAAATCGCCCAAAAACGAAAACGACAGTCAATATATATGGACAGCAATTCTCAGTTATAGGGACGGAAAGCACTAGCCATGTTCGTATGGTTGCTTCCATTGTTGATGATAAAATGAGAGACCTAAATAGTAAGAATTCTAGCCTCGATATAAATAAACTGGCAGTATTAACTGCTGTAAATGTTGTGCATGATTATCTGAAACTAAAAGAAGATTACGAGAAGTTAGAGAGACAATTTACAGAAAAGGATTGAAGTAAAGAAATGCTAGATTTAGTAATTATTATCATTCTATTATTTGGAATACTAGTTGGACTTAAACGCGGTTTTATTCTTCAATTCGTTCATTTAACCGGATTTATTATTGCTTATATTGTAGCATATCAATATTATGAGACGTTAGCCCCGAAGTTAAAGCTGTGGATTCCCTATCCTTCTACTAGCGATGGTCCAGCTGTGCTGTCGATTTTGAGTGGAGATGATTTAGAAGGTTCCTTTTACCGAGCAGTGGCATTTGTGCTATTATTCATTGGGACAAAAATTGTTATGCAAATTATTGGGTCCATGCTAGATTTTGTTGCCTTATTGCCAATTTTAAAACAGCTTAATAAATGGGCAGGCTCTATATTAGGTTTTGTAGAAATCTACTTAATTGTATTTATTTTACTTTTCATCGGTGCTTTAATGCCAATAGGGCCGTTACAAAGTGCGATGGAACAATCTATGTTAGCAGACTTAATTGTCAATCATACTCCTTATTTCTCAGACAAAGTAAATGAGCTTTGGATTCAATATACGAACGTAACTTCTCTATAGAAATAGAGAAGTTTTTTCATTCTTAACTATTGTACTTTTCAAGCATTTATTTGTATCATTTTTATAGAAGGTTTACGTAAGTCATTAACTAGAGGTGAGTCGTTTGGAACTACATAAAAAAGACGTGATAAAGCTGTTAGAAAAGATTGCTATTTACATGGAGCTTAAGGGTGATAATCCATTTAAAATTTCAGCTTTTCGTAAAGCGGCAAATGCACTTGAATTGGATGATCGAAGTCTTGCAACAATTGATGACTTTACAAAGATTGCAGGAATCGGAAAAGGAACTTCCTCGGTTATTGAGGAATATTTAAAAACAGGCCAATCAGAGATGCTAAATCAACTACAAGAGCAAGTGCCAACAGGATTACTGCCTCTTCTTAAACTACCAGGCTTAGGTGGTAAAAAAATAGCAAAGCTATATAAAGAATTAAAAATAGATAGTCTAGATGCATTAAAGCAGGCATGTGACGACAATAAAATTCAAGATCTTGCTGGTTTTGGAAAAAAATCCGAAGAAAAAATTCTAGCAGCTATTGAAGAAGTGGGAAAGCGTCCTGAGAGACTTCCACTAAGCTTTATGCTACCAATTGCAGATGAAATTGAAGCTTATTTAAAAACGTGTAATGGAATTCTTTCTTTTTCAAGAGCGGGTAGTCTACGTAGAATGAGAGAGACGATTAAAGATCTAGATTTTATTATCGCTACAGATAACTATGAAATAGTACAAAAACAATTGCTTGAAATTCCACATGTTTCTGACGTAATTGCAAACGGTGAAACAAAAATTTCACTTCAGCTTAGCTATGAATACGAAGTGAGCGTCGATTTTCGTATCGTTCGTGCAGCTGAGTTTGCAACAACACTTCATCATTTTACAGGATCAAAAAATCATAATGTGAGAATGCGTCAGCTTGCAAAAGAACGTGGAGAAAAAATTAGTGAATATGGTGTCGAAAACAATGAAACGTCTGAAGTTAAAACGTTTGAAACCGAAGAAGCTTTTTACGCATATTTTGACTTACCGCACTTCCCTCCAGAATCGAGGGAAGCTGGGGATGAAGTCGATTTAATAAAAAAAGACAACAAACTGATTCAATTAGGGGATATTAAAGGCGACTTACATATGCACTCAACATGGAGTGATGGAGCCTTCACAATTAGAGAAATGGCTGAAGCTTGCCGAGAAAAAGGGTACAGCTATATGGCGATTACCGATCATTCACACTACTTAAAGGTTGCGAATGGATTAACACCGGAAAGACTACGTGCACAAAAAGAAGAAGTGAAAGCATTGAACGAAGAATTTGAGGACTTTACGATCTTAACAGGTGTTGAGATGGACATTCTACCTGACGGAACTCTTGATTACGACGATGAGCTGTTAGGAGAGATGGATCTTGTCATTGCTTCAATTCATTCTAGCTTTTCACAACCAAGAGAAGTGATCATGGAGCGGTTAAAAAATGCACTCGAGAATCATCATGTGGATATCATTGCCCATCCAACAGGGCGCTTGATAGGTCGCCGAGCAGGCTATGACGTTGACATTGATCTGCTGATCCAGCTTGCAAAGGAGACGGATACTGCACTTGAGTTAAATGCAAATCCAAATCGACTAGATCTAAGTGCTGAACATATTCGAAAAGCACATCAAGCGGGTGTTAAAATTGTTATAAACACAGACGCACATAACAAAGAAATGCTCGGTCACATGCCAATTGGCGTTTCAACTGCAATTAAAGGTTGGGTTGAAAGCGAAAACGTTATTAATACTTGGGAGCTCGAGAAGGTAAAAAGTTTTTTGAATCGACATCATTAAATCTGATTTTATAAAGAAATAGCAGGAAAACCCCTTCATTGGAAGGTTCCTATACAGGAGGTTTTATTCATTGCAACAAAAAGTAATGAGAGTGTTAGAATTTGAAAAAGTAAAGGAACAGTTACTAAAGCACGCCTCGTCCTCTTTAGGAAAAGAGAAGGTGGAAAAGCTTGTTCCATCAACAGATTATCAAGAAGTGAAAAGGCAACATGAACAAACAGATGAAGCCGCCAATGTACTAAGATTAAAGGGTCACGCTCCACTTGGAGGTTTAGTTGACGTTCGTGCGAATATCAAAAGAGCGCAAATCGGTGGCATGTTAAGCAGTTTCGAGTTAATTGAAGTTGCAGGGACATTATATGCTGCAAGAAATATGAAAAAGTTTATCGTAGATATGATTGAAAGTGGGATTGAGCTTGTCCATCTTCCATTGCTGGCTGAACGAATTGTCGTTTTGCAAGAACTTGAAAGAAAAATTAATCAATGTATTGATGACAATGGAAATATGCTCGATAGTGCTAGTGATACGCTAAAGAATATAAGACAGCAACTACGCACAACTGAAGCGAGAGTTCGTGACAAGCTAGAATCGATGATTCGCTCATCCTCTGCCGGGAAAATGCTCTCAGATGCCCTGATTACAATTCGGAATGATCGGTTTGTACTTCCCGTAAAGCAGGAATATCGTTCAGCTTACGGCGGGATCATTCATGACCAATCAAGTTCAGGTGCAACTCTTTTTATTGAACCCCAGGTGATTGTGGACTTAAACAACACATTACAGCAGGCAAAGATGAAGGAAAAAGTTGAAATAGACCGAATTTTACGAGCATTAACAGAAGAAGTTGCCCTACACGCTGAAGAAATACTAGAAAATGTTGTTTGCCTTGCCGAGATGGATTTTATGTTTACAAAAGCAAAGTATGCAAAGCAAATTAAAGGCACGAAACCGGCCATTAACAATCAAGGTATTGTGAAAATTTTTAAAGGCCGCCACCCCTTGTTACCTGATGAGGTTGTAGTAGCTAATGATATCGAGCTCGGAATGGATTTTTCGACGATTGTGATAACAGGTCCAAATACTGGGGGAAAAACAGTTGCGTTGAAAACCTTGGGATTATTCACACTTATGGCACAGTCAGGCTTGCAAATTCCTGCACTCGACGGATCTGAAATGGCTGTTTTTAATTCGGTGTACGCCGATATTGGAGATGAACAATCGATCGAACAAAGTTTGAGTACGTTTTCATCACATATGGTAAACATTGTGGATATACTTGAGCGGGTAGATGACAACAGCCTTGTTTTATTTGATGAACTTGGTGCAGGAACAGATCCTCAGGAAGGTGCAGCCTTAGCTATTTCTATTTTAGATGAAGTGCACCAAAGAGGTGCTAGAGTTGTCGCTACTACACATTACCCGGAATTAAAAGCCTACGGATACAACCGACCAGGAGTTATTAATGCTAGTGTGGAGTTCGATATCAATACACTAAGCCCAACTTATAAACTATTAATAGGAATACCGGGACGAAGCAATGCATTCGAAATTTCGAAGCGATTAGGCCTTCGGGAAGAAGTTATCCAACGTGCTAAATCTGAAATGAGTTCTGAAAGTAATGAAGTTGACACAATGATTGCTTCCTTGGAAACCACTCAAAAACGTGTTGAGAGCGAAAGAAGTAAAGCGGAAACCATTCGTAAAGAAGCCGAGCAGCTACACCTTGAGCTGCAACAGCAAATTCTTGAGTTTAACGAACAGCGCGATAAACTATACGAAAAGGCTGAAAAACTTGCCGAAGAAAAAGTGGATCAAGCAAAGGAAGAAGCCGAAGAAGTCATTCGTGAGCTAAGGAAATTGAGAAAAGAGCAACATGCCAACGTGAAAGAGCATGAGTTAATTGACGCAAGAAAAAGGCTAGAAGAAGCTGTTCCAGCTTTTGAAAAAAGTAAGAAGGCTGAGAAAAAAACGGTTAATCACCAGGTTCTCTCACCTGGAGACGAAGTCAAAGTGATAAGCTTTGATCAAAAAGGTCATTTGATTGAAAAAGCGAACGAGAAAGAATGGCAAGTGCAAATTGGAATCATGAAAATGAAGGTCAAGGAAAAGGATTTGCTTTATCTAGGTAAGCCTAAACAAGTTGAAACGAAGCCGCTCGCGACTATAAAGGGAAGAGACTACCATGTTTCCTTAGAGTTAGATCTCCGCGGTGAACGTTTTGAAGCCGCTCTCCTAAAGGTTGAAAAATACTTAGATGACGCAGTATTAGCAGGATATCCGAGAGTTTCAATTATTCATGGAAAAGGAACAGGTGCATTAAGACAGGGTGTAAAAGAATTCCTTAAAAACCACCGCAGTGTTAAGAATACTCGTTTTGGTGAAGCAGGTGAAGGCGGAAATGGTGTAACCGTAGTCGAATTAAAGTAAGCTAAAGGAGACAAGTATGAACCAATTTTGGGAAAATGAACTCGTTCAGACGGCAGCGTATTATAGTGTCGTCATTCTGTGTATTGTTGTATTTTTAACCATCTTTGAACTCGTAACCAAGTACAAAAATTGGGAAGAAATACAAAAAGGCAATATGTCTGTGGCAATGACGACAGGAGGAAAAATCTTCGGGATTGCAAACATTTTTCGTTTTTCGATTGGCCAACACGACAGCTTGCTTCAGATGATTGGTTGGGGATTATACGGTTTTATCCTCCTTCTACTTGGCTATTTCATCTATGAATTTCTAACACCAAAGTTCAAAATTGATGATGAAATTCAAAAAGACAATCGTGCGGTCGGTTTCATTTCAATGGTCATCTCAATTGGTCTTTCATTTGTCATTGGTGCTGGTATATAAGGAGAGAGAAAACTGTGGAAACGTTAGCAAAAGTATTACTTGGATTTTGTGGAGTATTTATTTTGATTGGCATCATTTATTTAATGTTTTTTTAAAAGATGGATGAAGAAAAAGGAATCTAATGAGAGCTGTTAGATTCTTTTTTTGTCTTTTATAAAATATAAATAATTTATAAAAACCGAAAATACTTATATTTCTGAATATAATTCTGCTATACTCTTTTTATAAAGGATAAGTCAAAAGTCTTATACTCGGTCAAAGGAGGAATCAGAAATGGAAACACAAAAACCTTGGCTACAACATTACCCAGAAGATCTGCCTCATCATCTTAGCTTCGAAAACAAACCGCTCCAACAGTATTTAAAAGAAGCCGCATCAGAATTCCCATCAAAATCAGCGATTAATTTCCTGGGCAAAGAGATTACGTTTTCAGAGCTTTACACGCAATCTTTGAAGCTTGCAAGCTACTTGCAGAGTATTGGTGTGCAAAAGGGAGATCGCGTCTCAATTATGCTACCTAATTGCCCACAAGCTGTAATCGCCTACTATGGTGTTCTTTTTTCAGGAGGAATTGTTGTGCAAACAAATCCTTTATATATGGAACGAGAGCTTGAGTACCAGTTGAAAGATAGTGGATCGGAGTACATTTTAACGTTGGACTTACTCTATCCTCGTGTTTCAAAAATGAAAGCGTTAACAGGATTAAAACATGTCATTGTAACAAGTATAAAGGACTATTTGCCTTTTCCGAAAAATGTTCTTTATCCGTTCGTACAAAAAAAACAAAACCAGCTAGTTGTCAAAGTTGAACACGGTGGTGACAACCATCTGTTTAAAGAGATTTTAAAACGTGCGCAACCAGAGGTAAAAGAAGTTGAAGTTAATACAAAAGAAGACATTGCTCTTTTGCAATATACAGGTGGCACGACTGGTTTTCCTAAAGGGGTCATGCTGACACATGAAAATCTAGTTGCTAATACAACGATGTGTTCCGCATGGATGTATAAAAGTAAAAGAGGCGAAGAAGTGGTTCTAGGAATAATACCGTTTTTCCATGTGTATGGAATGACAACGGTTATGAATTTATCGGTGATGCAAGGATTTAAAATGATTCTTCTTCCAAAGTTTGATGCAACCGATACATTGAAAGCCATTCAAAAACATAAGCCAACACTTTTTCCAGGAGCACCAACCATTTATATTGCCCTTTTAAATCATCCTGATTTGAAGGATTATGATCTGTCTTCTATTGATGCTTGTCTTAGTGGTTCTGCTCCCCTTCCGGTTGAGGTCCAAGAACGCTTTGAACGAGAAACAGGTGGCCGTTTAGTTGAAGGATATGGTTTATCAGAAACTTCACCCGTTACCCATTCGAATTTCCTATGGGGAGAACGCAGAAAAGGTAGTGTAGGAGTACCTTGGCCAAATACAGAATCTGTTATTTTTTCAATGGAAAATGGTGGAATTGCATCAACGAATGAGCTCGGAGAAATAGCCATTCGTGGTCCACAGGTAATGAAGGGCTATTGGAATAAACAAGACGAAACAAACGCTGTTTTAAAGGATGGTTGGCTCCTAACTGGAGATATAGGCTATATGGATGAAGATGGCTATTTCTATATCGCTGATCGCAAAAAAGATTTGATTATCGCTGGTGGTTTCAATATTTACCCACGAGAAATTGAAGAAATTCTATATGAAAATGAAAAAGTTAAAGAAGTCGTTGTCGCTGGAATTCCAGATCCATATCGCGGAGAAACAGTAAAAGCATATATCGTCTTAAGAGACGGCCAAACGGCAACTGAAGAAGAGATGAATGAGTTTACACGTAAACATTTAGCGGCCTATAAAGTTCCTAGAATTTACGAATTTAGAGAAGAATTGCCAAAAACAGCAGTCGGAAAAATACTTAGACGTGCACTTGTTGATGAAGAAAAAGAAAAATTAAAAAATGCAAACTAAGTAGTTCACTATAATCGAAAGTTTGTTTGAACCAGAGCCGCCTAGTGGTAAGGTGGCTCTGGTTTTCCATACACCAGAATTTATATAAATTTTAAACTCAGTATGCGTTTCTGAATCCAGCTCCAGCGCCTAGCCCCGACGCACAGGATGTGCTAGTGCAGTCAATGCGACAGGACGTCGCGTTCTTGACTGCCTCGAGGTCATAAGTCAATTATAAATTGAAGGCAAAAAACGCCTTCTATTTATAATCGTCTTATGCTTGTCAGGGCTGACCAAGGCGCTTGCGCTTTTCCACCATAGTTTGAGAGCTTTCTAACTTTTAATGTTATAATGTTTTAAATTAACGTAATAGGCTTGACATCATTCAAAGAAAATCTTATGATTAATTTATGAATGATTATTCATTCATTTTTTGAAGGGAAGAGTATGAATTGAAACATAAAAAACCAAAATACAGACAAATTATTGATGCGGCTGTCATTGTTATCGCTGAAAATGGCTACCATCAAGCACAAGTTTCGAAGATTGCTAAGCAAGCAGGTGTAGCAGACGGGACAATTTATCTCTATTTCAAGAATAAAGAAGACATTCTCGTTTCTTTATTTCAAGAGAAAATGGGAACGTTCATTGAAAAAATTGAAGAAGAAATAGCAGGAAAAGAAACAGCTTCGGAGAAGTTATATATGTTGATAGAAAAACATTTTGCATTACTTGCTGCAGATGATCACCTTGCCATCGTAACCCAGCTAGAGTTAAGACAATCTCACAAGGAATTGCGATTAAGAATTAATGAAGTGCTGAAAGGTTACTTAAATGTTGTAGACAAGATTGTTATAACAGGAAAGCAAACCGGAGAATTCCGAGATAACTTAGATCTTCGACTTGCTAGGCAAATGATCTTTGGCACGATTGATGAAACAGTTACGACATGGGTAATGAACGAACATCGGTTTAATTTACAAGAACTAGCTAGTCAAGTTCATGAACTCATTATTTATGGGTGTGGAAGGCCTGCATAAAAGGCCTTTTCGATCCTACTCGTCAAACCTGATCAGCAAATGCTTGTAAGTGAATATGTGGAGGGTCGATTATGAACTTTTTAAAAGTAACGAGAGAAGACTATGTAGCAATTATCACTATTCAACATGGACCAGCAAACGCATTATCGTCTTCTGTTTTGAAAGAGCTTTCATTGCAGCTAGATCAACTAGAACATGATTCAGCAGTAAGGGCGATTATCCTCCATGGTGAAGGACGTTTCTTCTCAGCAGGTGCTGATATTAAAGAATTTGTCAGCATACCTAATGGAGAGGAATTTGCTTTATTAGCTGAGAGTGGACAACAACTTTTTGAACGAATAGAAACATTCAATAAGCCTGTGATTGCTGCCATTCATGGAGCCGCACTTGGTGGAGGTTTAGAGCTTGCGATGTCCTGTCATTTAAGAATTGTAACAGAGGACGCTAAGCTCGGTCTACCTGAATTACAATTAGGCTTAGTACCTGGATTTGCAGGAACACAGCGCCTGCCAAAATACGTAGGCACTGCAAGAGCGCTTGAAATGCTATTAACAAGTGAACCGATTACAGGTTTAGAAGCTGTGCAATTTGGACTTGCTAACCACGCCTATACAAATGAAACAATTCTTGAAGAAACATTGAAGCTAGCGAAAAAATTTGCACAAAAAAGCCCGATTTCAGTTAAAGCAACCATTTCACTCTTAAATGCTTCAAAAACTCCATCGTATCATCAAGGGGTTGCAGCCGAAGCTAAATGGTTTGGTGATGTGTTTGAAAGCTCTGATGCGAAAGAAGGTATTTCAGCTTTCCTTGAAAAGCGTAAGCCTCAATTTAAAGGTTAATAACGATTTTCATTTTTTTATGGTGAATTATTATACTATTCGAAACTGATAAAAATTAAAATGAACTTGGAGGATTGAACATGAACATTTACGTAATTATGAAAAGAACATTTGACACTGAAGAAAAGCTTACTGTTCGAAATGGCCAAATAAACGAAGATGGTGCTGAATTCATCATCAACCCTTACGATGAGTATGCAATTGAAGAAGCGATTACACTTCGTGATGCAAACAGCGGGGAAGTAACAGTTGTAACCATTGGTGGGGAAGAATCGCAAAAAGAATTAAGAACAGCATTAGCAATGGGCTGTGATAAAGCGGTTTTAATTAATACAGAAGATGATCTTGAAGAAGGAGATCAATATACAACTGCAAGAATTTTAGCACAGTACTTTAAAAAACAAAAAGTCGATATCATTCTAGGTGGTAATGTTGCAATTGATGGTGGTTCAGGACAAGTTGGACCACGATTAGCAGAACTATTAGACATTGCTTATGTAACAACCATTACAAAACTAGAAGTTAATGGCGAAACTGTAATCGTTACACGTGATGTTGAAGGAGATTCTGAAGTAATTGAGACATCTTTCCCACTATTAGTCACTGCACAACAAGGGTTAAATGAACCACGCTACCCATCACTACCAGGAATTATGAAGGCTAAGAAAAAACCACTTGAAGAATTAGAGCTTGATGATTTAGATTTAGAAGAAGATGAAGTAGAACCGAAAACAAAAACAATCGAAATTTATTTACCTCCCAAAAAAGAGGCAGGGAAAGTTCTTCAAGGTGATTTAGCAGATCAAGTAAAAGAACTAGTAACGCTTCTTCGTACAGAAGCAAAAGTGATCTAACAACAGGAGAAATTAACTGAACTTAAAATTAAGAGAACTGGGGGAACATATAATGGCAAGAAAAGTTTTAGTTCTAGGAGAAGTTCGTGAAGGAACTCTACGTAATGTATCATTTGAAGCAATCGCAGCAGGTAAAACGATTTCTGAAGGTGGAGAAATCGTAGCTGTATTAATAGGTGATAAAGTTGCAACTCTGTCAAACGAACTCATTCAATACGGTGCAGACCGTGTAGTCACTGTAGAAAATGAAAAATTGAAAGCGTATACTCCCGATGGCTTTTCACAAGCTGTTTTAGCTGTTGTTGATAGCGAAAAACCAGAAGGAATTATTTTTGGGCACACTGCACTTGGAAAAGATTTATCACCGAAACTTGCAGCACGCTTAAATTCTGGATTAATTTCGGATGCAACTGATGTTGAAGTGGCTGGAGGAAATGTCGTATTCACTCGTCCAATCTACTCTGGTAAAGCGTTTGAAAAGAAAATTGTAACAGATGGAACAATTTTTGCTACTATTCGTCCAAATAACATCGCTCCACTTGATAAAGATGAAGCAAAAAGTGGAGAAACTAGTTCACTATCAGTTGAAATTAAGGATCTGCGTACAATTGTGAAAGAGGTCGTTCGTAAAGCAACAGAAGGTGTCGATCTTTCTGAAGCAAAGGTCGTTGTTGCAGGTGGTCGTGGTGTTAAAAGTGAAGATGGCTTCAACCCTTTAAAAGAACTATCAGACGTTCTAGGCGGAGCTGTTGGAGCATCGCGGGGAGCATGTGATGCAGAATACTGTGACTATTCGCTACAAATTGGTCAAACTGGTAAAGTTGTAACTCCAGACTTGTATATCGCTTGTGGAATTTCAGGTGCTATCCAGCATTTAGCAGGGATGTCCAACTCTAAAATCATCGTTGCAATTAACAAAGACCCAGAAGCAAACATCTTCAAAGTAGCTGACTATGGAATCGTAGGAGACCTTTTCGAAGTAGTCCCACTGCTAACAGAAGAATTTAAAAAATTAAAAGTACATTCATAAGATAAAGCACGCCAAAGGCGTGCTTTACCCTTGCTCTTAAATAATCTTCTGGATTCTAATTGTAGCTGTTAAAATGAACTACTAACTGCTCCTCAAAGCAAATCCAAAAAGAGGGATGGAATGAACGAACAAAGTAGTTAGTAAAAAATACTTTTACACTACGAACGAAGTAATACATAAAAAGCCCTCTTTTATTTTCTTTCCTGCATGTTTTTTGCAGGAAAGAAAGGGGAAAGTAATATTGAGGCATATTGTTAGCTAGTTTGTTTCCTTAGGTGCTATACTTTAAACATAATTTAAAGCTTAATTAGGAGGAATTTCAATGGCAATTACAACTGTAACAGACCAAAATTTTTCAACAGAAACAAACGAAGGTGTTGTACTAGTAGACTTCTGGGCACCTTGGTGTGGACCTTGTAAAATGATCGCTCCAGTATTAGAAGAGCTAGATGCTGATATGGGTGATAAAATAAAAATCGCTAAATTAGATGTTGATGAAAACCAAGAAACCGCTGGGAAATACGGTGTAATGAGTATTCCAACACTACTTGTCTTTAAAAATGGTGAAGTTGTCGATAAAGCAGTAGGTTTCCAACCTAAAGAAGCTTTAGAAGACCTACTAAATAAACACGCTTAATCTAAAAAGCTGACTTAATGTCAGCTTTTTATTTTGCCATCAGCAGAATTTATATGAATTTTAAACTCAGTATGCGTTTCTGAATCCAGCTCCAGCGCCTAGCCCCGACGCACAGGATGTGCTAGTGCAGTCAATGCGACAGGACGTCGCGTTCTTGACTGCCTCGAGCTCATAAGTCAATTATAAATTGAAAGAACGCCTTCTATTTATAATCGTCTTATGCTTGTCGGGGCTGAACAAGGCGCTTGCGCTTATTTTGCCAACATTAGACAGAATAGTACAATTATTGCTTAGGAAATGATTGTGGTAACTTCGAGTTTTTGACAAAGGACGAAAGTGTTCTTAAGTGATACAATGACAGTATCATATTATTTGGAGTGTCTGCAGATGAAAGGGATTATTAAAGAAAAGCTTGCACTTCTTCCTGATCAGCCTGGCTGTTATATTATGAAGGATCGCCAAGGGACAATTATCTATATAGGCAAAGCGAAGGTGCTTAAAAATCGAGTGCGTTCGTATTTTACAGGATCACATGATGGAAAAACGCTGCGTTTAGTAAATGAAATTACAGACTTTGAATATATCGTTACATCTTCTAATATTGAAGCACTCATTTTAGAATTAAACTTAATTAAAAAGCATGATCCAAAATATAATGTCATGTTAAAAGATGATAAAACCTATCCTTTTATCAAAATTACAAATGAACGTCATCCTCGTTTAATTGTTACTCGTCAAGTGAAAAAAGATAAAAGCAAGTATTTTGGACCCTATCCTAATGTACAGGCTGCACGGGAAACGATTAAGCTGTTAGATCGCTTATATCCACTACGAAAATGCTCTACATTGCCAGATCGCGTTTGTCTTTATTACCACATGGGTCAATGTTTAGCACCATGTGTGAAAGATGTTTCGAACGAGACGAATCGTCAAATGGTAGAGGAAATTACTCGTTTTTTAAATGGTGGCTTTAAAAAGATTAAAGAAGATTTATCCGAGAAAATGAGTAAATCCTCTGAAGAGCTTGATTTTGAACGGGCAAAGGAATACCGGGATCAAATTGTTCATATTGAAGCAACAATGGAAAAGCAAAAGATGACAATGAATGACTTTGTTGATCGAGACGTTTTTGCTTATGCGTATGATAAAGGCTGGATGTGTGTTCAAGTTTTCTTCATTCGTCAAGGAAAGCTAATTGAACGTGATGTCTCAACATTTCCTATTTACGACACTCCTGACGAGGAATTTCTCACTTATCTAGGTCAATTTTACTCAAAAAACAATCATTTTCTTCCAAAAGAAATTCTCATTCCAGACAGTGTTGAACATGAGCTAGTGGAACAATTATTACAAGTCTCTACCATCCAGCCAAAGCGTGGTAAAAAGAAAGACCTTCTTTTATTAGCACATAAAAATGCAAAGATTGCCCTAAAGGAAAAGTTCTCTTTAATTGAACGAGATGAAGAACGGACAATTAAGGCAATTGAAAACATTGGGGAAAAGTTGAGTATTCACACACCACTTCGTATAGAAGCATTCGATAATTCGAATATCCAAGGAACGGATCCAGTTTCTGCAATGGTTGTATTTATTGACGGAAAGCCAGCAAAAAAAGACTACCGGAAGTATAAAATTAAGAGCGTTCAAGGACCCGATGATTATGAATCCATGCGCGAGGTCGTTAGAAGAAGATATAGCCGTGCTCTAAAGGAATCCTTGCCCCTACCTGACTTAATTATTATCGACGGAGGGAAAGGTCATCTAGCAGCTGCACAGGACGTATTGGAAAATGAATTAGCTCTAGAAATACCTGTTACAGGATTAGTTAAAGATGATAAACATCGAACTTCTGAGTTGTTGATTGGTAACCCACCAGTTATTGTTCAATTAGAACGAAATAGCCAAGAATTTTATTTATTACAAAGAATACAAGACGAAGTTCATCGTTTTGCGATAACGTTTCATCGACAAATACGTGGTAAAACAGCCTTTCAATCCATATTGGATGATATCCCTGGTATTGGTGAGAACAGGAAAAAAATGCTCCTGAAACATTTTGGTTCCGTTAAAAAAATGAAGGATGCTACCTTAGATGAGCTGAGGGAAGCGGGTATCCCTCCAAAAACGGCTCAAGCCTTACTAGAAAAATTAAAAGAATAAGCTATTGTTATTTCTAGATTACTTACGGAATTTTTATATTTTAAAGAATAAGTGTGCGTTTCTGAATCCAGCGCCTAGCCCCTCGAGGTCATAAGGCTGAACAAGGCGCTTGCGCTTTTTTTATTTATTTGATACAATTTTTACTAATTTCATATTTGATCGTTTCAAGTTCGTTAATGATGGTAGAGGTGCGAGCTTCAATAGTAAACAGTTAGAGGAGATTGGACTCCGAAGAAGACTGTTGAAAGGGAAGTTTCGCCGAAGTGATAAAGTTCCATTTCCTTTATTGCTGGTTTTGCACTGAAAAAGTGTAAGATTGTCAAGGATATTTATTCTTGGAGAGCTATCTCATTGTGTGAACGAAAATATTTTTTTCGTTTAGTAAGCAATGGGATAAGTAAATCTCATTGCTTTTTTGTATTTCATAAAAAAGTCAGGGACTAGTCCGAATCATAACAGTTCGATCTATGATAAAAAGGTGAAGGGTGAGGTTGTCGTTGGGAATTATCGTTCAAAAATTTGGTGGTACATCAGTAGGTTCTCCTGAAAAAATAGGTAACGTAGCGAGTCGAGTTATTCAAGAGAAACAAAACGGTCACGATATTGTCGTTGTGGTTTCAGCCATGGGGAAAACGACAGACCATCTTGTATCTCTTGCAAAAGAAATTACAGATCGCCCAAACAAACGAGAAATGGATATGTTACTTACAACAGGTGAACAAGTCACAGTTGCTTTGTTATCAATGGCGCTAACTGAAAAAGGATACGATGCCATTTCATTTACTGGTTGGCAAGCTGGCATTCAAACAGAATCAGTTCATAGCAATGCTAGAATTACACATATTGATTCAAATCAAGTACAACAGCAACTAAACAATGGAAAAATTGTAGTTGTTGCTGGATTCCAAGGTGCTTCAATCGAACAGCAAATTACGACATTAGGTCGAGGAGGCTCTGACACAACTGCAGTTGCACTTGCAGCAGCACTAAAAGCCGATAAATGTGATATTTATACGGATGTAACAGGAGTTTTTACAACCGACCCTCGGTTTATTAAAGGTGCTAGAAAGCTCTCAGCGATATCCTATGATGAAATGCTTGAGCTAGCGAATTTAGGTGCAGGAGTTTTACATCCAAGAGCTGTTGAATTTGCGAAGAATTACCAAGTTCCACTAGAGGTACGTTCAAGCATGGAGAATGAACGAGGGACAATTATTGAGGAGGAAACATCAATGGAACAAAACCTTGTAGTAAGAGGAATTGCATTTGAAGATCAAGTAACAAGAGTATCCATCTTGGGTCTTCCAAACGAATTAACAACGCTTTCGACTATTTTTTCCACATTAGCAAAACATAGTATTAACGTTGATATTATCATTCAAAGTACAACAAGTAGAGAGACAACGTCAATTTCTTTCTCGGTTAAAACTAGTGATCTAGAGGATACGATAAAAGTCCTAGAACAATACAAACAACAACTTAACTACAAAAAAATCGAATCTGAAAGTGGATTATCGAAAGTTTCAATTGTAGGTTCTGGGATGATTTCAAATCCAGGCGTAGCAGCAGAGATGTTTGATGTACTAGCAAATAAAGGGATATCAGTGAAAATGGTCAGTACGTCAGAAATTAAAGTTTCAACTGTCGTTTCACAGGAGCATATGGTACAAGCAGTTGAAGCACTACATGAAGCGTTTCAACTATCTAAACAAGAAGCAACAGTATAAAAAGTTTTCTTATTCAGGATAAAATAATTGCAGATAAAATGCGTATTAAAGAGGGTCTGACTGTATTAATGTCAGACCCATAAGCGTGCGATAAATCACAAAAAAACAGACGATATTATCTTTGACTTCTTTTTCCAAAAACAGCTACAGGTGAGGCGATCTCATCTTTTTGATCCCATTTAACAGTGAAAACAACTTTGTTTGCTCGTTTTTTTACTTGCTCGTATGTTTCGGTAATATGATTGTTCATTTGCTGTAATTGTTCGGCAACAAAGCCTGCTTCTAGCTGAAACGAAATTTCGTTTGATTTTTTAATGCGGAGTTGAATCATATCACTGCTTAATTCAAATTCCATTTCGTTCTTTTTATTTTGAACTAAATCCAAGTTTCCCCAGCCAGCAGCCAAGAAAAAGGAGATGAGCTCTTCTGTAGTTTGAACAGGGTATTTCCGCGCCAAGCTTTTACCCGCCCAATACAGCATTTGTGGATAATCTTGCCCTAGAATATCAGGAAGTAAAACTTCACGTAGAAGTTCATACCCAAATGCAGGCATTTGCAAATCCTTTAATTCTTGATAATCAGCCAAATAAGAATGTTTTTTCACGTTTTTCCCCTCTTTCATGAAGTATTATATAACAAGTACCGATGAGAAAAACATGAAATATAAGTAAAAAATGAAAATATAGATTAACTTTCTATCAATATATTGATAAAATAAAAATTAATAGGAACTACTATAATTATGATTTTTCTAAAAATTATAATTTATGAACACGTTTTCTTGACGCTTATTCAGGATGAGAGTAGAATATATTTGTCACATTTTATCAGTTTAAAGACTTTGGGGCTGGAAAATGGAGAAATAGAGTCCTAATGTTGAGCGCATTATTGATACTAGGGGGTAATTTTAAATGGCTGGAAACAAAGAGTTTATGAATCGCAGGCTACACTCATTACTAGGAGTAATTCCGGTTGGGCTCTTCTTAATTCAGCATCTCGTTGTGAACAACTTCGCAACTAGGGGCGAAGAAGCATTTAACAATGCTGCACATTTCATGGAAGCCCTTCCATTCAGGATTGTACTAGAAACGTTTATCATTTTCTTACCGCTCTTATATCATGCTATTTACGGAGTGTATATTGCATTCACCGCAAAAAACAATGTGAGTAACTATGGGTATCTGCGAAATTGGTTGTTCGTACTACAGCGTGTAACTGGAGTTATTACATTTGTATTCGTTGTTTGGCACGTATGGGAAACGGGAATTGCAGCAGCACTTGGTGCAGAAGTGAATTATGACATGATGGCATCCATCTTAAGTAGTCCATTTATGCTAGCATTCTATTTAATTGGTGTCATCTCAACCGTTTTCCACTTTGCAAATGGTTTATGGTCTTTCGCTGTAAGCTGGGGAATTACTGTAACACCTCGCTCACAATTAATTTCAACGTATGTAACACTAGGGATTTTTGTAGCCCTTTCATTCGTTGGCGTACGCACAATTTTTGCTTTCGTCTAATCCAGAAAACGTACTATAAAGGGAGTGGGCTAATTGAGTAACAGAATTATCGTTGTCGGCGGAGGTCTAGCCGGTTTAATGGCAACAATTAAAGCCGCAGAAGAAGGCGTTCAAGTAGATTTATTCTCATTAGTACCTGTTAAACGTTCTCACTCTGTGTGTGCACAGGGTGGCATTAACGGTGCTGTAAATACAAAAGGTGAAGGGGATTCACCTTGGGAACATTTTGATGACACAGTATACGGAGGAGATTTCCTAGCGAATCAACCTCCAGTAAAAGCAATGTGTGACGCTGCTCCATCAATCATCCATCTATTAGATCGTATGGGTGTTATGTTTAACCGTACACCTGAAGGATTACTAGATTTCCGTCGCTTTGGAGGAACTCAGCATCACCGGACAGCATTTGCTGGAGCAACGACAGGTCAGCAGTTGTTGTATGCTTTAGATGAACAGGTGCGTCGTTATGAAGTTGCAGGCCTTGTAACGAAGTACGAAGGCTGGGAGTTCCTAGGAGCAGTAATTGATGAAGAGGGTGTGTGTCGCGGAATTACTGGACAAGATTTAAAATCAATGGAAATCAAATCATTCCGTGCTGATGCAGTTATAATGGCAACTGGTGGACCTGGAATCGTATTTGGTAAATCAACCAATTCAGTTATTAACACTGGTTCGGCTGCATCAATTGTTTACCAACAAGGTGCTCATTATGCAAACGGTGAGTTCATTCAGATTCATCCTACGGCAATTCCTGGAGATGACAAACTTCGTCTAATGAGTGAATCTGCTCGTGGTGAAGGTGGACGAGTATGGACATATAAAGATGGAAAGCCATGGTATTTCCTTGAAGAAAAGTACCCTGCATACGGAAACTTAGTACCGCGTGACATTGCAACACGTGAAATCTTCCATGTATGTGTAGACTTAAAGCTAGGAATTAATGGCGAAAACATGGTGTATTTAGATCTTTCTCATAAAGATCCGAAAGAACTAGATGTTAAGCTTGGTGGAATCATTGAAATCTATGAAAAGTTCATGGGTGATGATCCTCGTAAAGTACCAATGAAAATCTTCCCAGCTGTTCACTATTCAATGGGCGGGTTATGGGTAGATTACAATCAAATGACAAATATTCCTGGTTTATTCGCAGCTGGTGAATGTGACTATTCTATGCACGGAGCCAATCGCTTAGGAGCTAACTCCTTATTATCGGCGATATACGGTGGAATGGTTGCTGGACCTAAAGCAGCTAGTTATATAAATGAACTTGAAAAAAGAGCTGAAGATTTACCTGCTACTATTTTTGAAGATCATGTGAAACAAGAAGAAGAAAAATGGTCAAACATCATGAAGCTTGATGGTGATGAGAATGCATACGTTCTTCATAAGGAATTAGGAGAATGGATGACAGACAACGTTACAGTTGTTCGTTACAACGAAAAGCTTTTAAAAACAGATGAAAAAATTCAAGAGTTACTTGAACGATATGAAAATATTAATATTCATGATACAGCAAAGTGGAGCAATCAAGGTGCTGCCTTTACACGTCAATTAAAAAATATGCTTCAGTTGGCACGCGTAGTTACCCTTGGTGCATACAATCGAAATGAAAGCCGTGGAGCCCATTATAAACCCGACTTTCCAGAGCGTAATGACGAGGAATTCTTAAAAACTACAGTTGCAAAATTTGCTGGTGAAAAAGCTGCACCAAAGTTCCATTACGAAGAAATTGACGTTTCATTGATTGCACCGCGTAAGCGTGATTATTCTAAAAAGAAAAAGGGGGATAATTAATAATGAGCGAGAATAAAGTTGTTCGTTTTATTATTACAAGACAAGAAACACCTGAGCAAACCCCTTATCAGGAAGAATTTGAAATCCCTTATCGCCCAAATATGAATGTAATTTCTGCTCTTATGGAAATTAGACGTAATCCAGTAAACTCTAAGGGAAAAGACACGACACCAATCAACTGGGATATGAACTGCTTAGAGGAGGTATGTGGAGCCTGTTCGATGGTCATTAACGGCAAACCACGCCAATCCTGTACGGCTCTTGTTGACAAGCTTGAGCAACCAATTCGTCTTGAGCCAATGAGAACATTCCCTGTCGTTCGTGATCTACAAGTTGATCGTAGTCGTATGTTTGACTCATTGAAAAAAGTAAAGGCTTGGATCCCAATTGATGGAACACATGATTTAGGTCCAGGACCACGTATGCCTGAAAAGAAACGCCAATGGGCTTATGAGCTTTCTAAATGTATGACATGTGGAGTATGTCTTGAAGCATGTCCTAACGTAAATAGTAAATCAAACTTTATTGGACCGGCACCACTTTCGCAGGTTCGTCTTTTCAATGCTCATCCAACAGGTGCTTTGAACAAAGCAGAGCGTCTTGAGGGAATCATGGGTGATGGCGGATTAGCAAACTGTGGAAACTCACAAAACTGTGTTCAATCTTGTCCAAAAGGAATTCCTTTGACAACATCGATTGCTGCATTAAACCGTGATACAACGATTCAATCATTCCGAAACTTCTTTGGAAGCGACCAAGTATAACTACAAAAACACCTTTTCCTTATGGGAAAGGTGTTTTAGTTATATAAATTTGTTTGCTGAAAGTGATCTTTTTTAGACATATGAACAAAACCACAGTTCCAACATACTTTGAAGAAGGAAGGACAGAATTAGTTGAAAAAGTAAATACAGTAGGAAATTCATCGATTAAATTTCTCTACTTAGCTTTAAACCAATCTGGAGAGAGTCTGTTTGAGGGGCATCATTATCCAAATTTCTAAGCACACTGGCAGAAGCATTACATGGGCTATAGAAGATAAAGCGACATTACTTGAAAAAGTTGAACTCACAATTTAAAAATAGACTTAGGTAAAACACCTTTTCCTTCATAATTGCTGTCACCGGTAACCTTGGAAACACATACAATAAGTTGACTAATACTATACCTAACCGTTAGTTCAGCTCTCACCTTAGCAAGGAGGGTTACAATACTTGAAGGAGAAAGAGTTTCAATCAAAACCTTTACTCACCAAAAGAGAGAGAGAAGTATTCGAATTGTTAGTTCAAGATAAAACAACAAAAGAAATAGCAGGCGAGCTCTTTATTAGCGAAAAAACGGTTCGGAACCACATCTCGAATGCGATGCAAAAGCTTGGAGTCAAGGGGCGTTCTCAAGCGGTTGTTGAGCTCCTTCGAATGGGTGAACTTGAGCTTTAAAAAGTACCGGTCGACCTTGTAATGAGGATGGCCGGTTATTATTTTTTGTAGCGGCTATTCCATATTGCTTTAAAGCGCTAGAGGACAGCCACCACTTTTTAACTTGCAATTTTGACAAAAAACGTGGAAAATATGGAGTAATATACACGTTTATACACGTGTAATCTTATATTTTAGCGAGGGTTTGTCGATGACAAAAGACCAGCAAGAAATGATGATGAATGTCCAGACCGTAGCGGATCTTGAAAAATCGCTACGTCATATATCGGGTATTATAAAGCAAAAAGGTAGAGAAATTCTAAGTCAATATACCATTACACCTCCACAATTTGTCGCTTTGCAGTGGTTGCTTGAGCATGGAGATTTAACAATAGGTGAGCTTTCAAACAAAATGTATCTAGCCTTTAGCACGACAACTGATTTAGTTGATAGAATGGAAAAAAACGAACTCGTCCTTAGAGTGAAGGACCCAAAAGATAGAAGAGTTGTTCGTATTCATCTACTAAGCGAAGGCGAACGAATTATCGCAGAGGTCATTGAAAAAAGACAAAATTATTTAAGAGATACACTCATCAATTTCGAAGAAGACGAATTACTTTCTTTGGAAAAATCTTTAAAAAAGTTACAGCGTGAAATGAAAGAAGAATGAGGCGATTTTTTGAAAAGACCTATCGGTGTCATTGATTCTGGAGTCGGCGGTCTAACTGTTGCGAAAGAAATTATGAGACAATTACCTAAAGAAGAGATTATTTATCTAGGAGATACAGCTAGATGTCCATATGGACCACGACCGATTGATGAGGTTAGAAGGTTCACTTGGGAGTTGACGGAGTACTTATTAACAAACCATCATATTAAAATGCTTGTAATCGCCTGCAATACTGCGACCGCTATTGCTTTACAAGAAATCCAAGAAGCAGTTGATATTCCTGTTATTGGGGTTGTTTTTCCAGGTGCACGAACTGCTATCAAGGTAACGAAAAATGACCGAATCGGTGTAATTGGAACATTTAATACAATCGAAAGTGGTGCATACGATACTGCGCTAAAAACAATTAAAAACTCTGTTTTTGTTGAAAGTTTAGCATGTCCAAGCTTCGTTCCACTTGTAGAGAGTGGTGAATTTGAAGGAGAACATGCTGCTCAGATTGTCAAGGAAGCACTCTTACCTTTCCGCGGAAGTACTATTGACACTCTTATTTTAGGATGCACCCATTATCCTATTCTTCGAATGTTAATTGAAAAACAAATGGGACAAGCAGTGAAGATTATTTCTTCTGGTGATGAAACTGCACGGGAAGCTAGTACAATTTTATCTTATAAAAATGCTTTAAATCAGTCACCTGAGGTTAAGCATCATCATTTTTTAACAACAGGTCCTCAAGAGCTTTTCCAAAAAATTGCTTCCAAGCTATTTCAACAAACAGCTTTTAATGTAAAAACGATTACACTGCATTAAATATTCTATAAAATGGACACGGCTATCATCTGAATAGCCGTGTTTTTTTGTGTATTACAAAAAAGCGGTCTAAAAAAGAAAAGAGCTCGTATACATAGTAGTACAAACTGCCTTGGAGGGATTTGAATGTCTAAAAACACGAATAAAAAGGTTGCAGTAGTTGTAATCGCATCATCCATGTTACTCTCTGGTTGTGGTTTATTTGGTGGAGAACAAACAGCAAAAGAAATGGATCCTCCTCAAGATGTGACATATACAGAGGATGGAGAACAAGTAACAGGTGAAGAGGTTTCAGAGGAAAAAGGCACAGAAGGCATTGATGGTGGAAAAGCAACTGAAACGATGACAAGTCAATTGTTTTTAATTGATAAAAATGGCTTAGTTGTACCTTATGCAATGGAGCTTCCAAAAACGGACAGTCGCGCAAAACAGTCACTGGAGTACTTAGTAGAGGGTGGACCCGTTTCAAATGAGCTTCCTGACGGCTTTAGAGCTGTGATTCCTCAAGATACACAGGTATTAGGTGTAAATATTAAAGAAGATGGCACAGCGGTTGCTGATTTCTCGAAAGAATTTACTAGCTACAACAAAGAAGATGAAGCAAAAATTCTTCAAGCCATTACCTGGACTCTGACTCAATTTGATTCTGTAAAGACAGTGAAAATTTGGGTTAACGGACATGAGCAAAAAGAAATGCCTGTAAATGGTACACCGATCCAAGATGGTGTGAGCCGAGCAGATGGTATAAATTTTGACTCAGGTGATGTGGTTGATTTTACTAACACACATCCATTAACAGTGTATTATATGGCACAAGAAGATGATCAAGTGTATTATGTGCCTGTCACAAAACGGGTTAGTAATGAAGAAACAGATCCGATTGTAGCAACGGTTAACGAACTTGTTACAGGTCCTTCAATGTCTAGTGGGTTGTTATCAGAATTCCAGGATGGTGTAGAATTATTAAGTGCTCCAGAATACGAAGACGGTAAAGTTACCTTAGACTTTAACGACTCAATTTATGGCAGCTTTGATGAAGAAGAGAAGCAGATTTCAACAAGTGTTCTTCAGTCGCTTGTACTGTCGTTAACAGAGCAACAAGGAATTGAGAGTGTCGCGATTAAAGTAAATGGAAAAACAGATCTTGTAAATGAAAAAGGTGAAAAATTAACTGAACCAGTGACGAGACCAGAGAATGTGAACACAGATAGTTTTTAATCTTTTAGTTTTTGATATACTAAATAGTGGGTATTGATAAGGGGTATGCTTTTAAAGCTACCTCTTATTTATTTTCTATATAAGATTAAAAATTACATATGGAACAAAAAAGAATACGAAATTTATATTGGAGGGAACAAAATGAGGCATGATGGACGCACAAATGATCAATTAAGAAACGTAGAAATGATAACAGACTTTGTTATACATCCAGAGGGGTCTGTTCTTATTTCGGTAGGAAACACAAAAGTAATCTGTAACGCAAGTGCGGAAGACCGTGTCCCCCCATTTATGAGAGGGGAAGGGAAAGGATGGATTACTGCTGAATACTCTATGCTTCCCCGAGCAACTGAGCAACGAACAATTCGTGAATCGTCTAAAGGAAAAATCACTGGAAGAACGATGGAAATTCAACGGTTAATTGGACGTGCATTGCGAGCGGTCGTTGATTTAAATAGCTTGGGAGAAAGAACGATCTGGATTGACTGTGACGTTATTCAAGCAGATGGCGGAACAAGAACTGCTTCAATTACCGGGGCGTTTGTTGCGATGACTCTGGCACTTGGGAAGCTAGTCGAAGGTGGAAAGCTGAAAAAACTACCAATCACAGATTTTCTAGCAGCTACTTCTGTCGGGATAAATTCCGATCATGGTGAGATTCTTGATTTAAACTATATAGAAGATTCATCTGCAAAAGTAGACATGAATGTCATTATGACCTCGAACGGCTCTCTAGTAGAAATACAAGGCACAGGAGAAGAAGCAACATTTTCTAGAAATCAGTTAAATGAAATGCTTGACTTAGCTGAAAAAGGAATATTTTCTCTGATTGAAACACAAAAACAAGCGTTGGGTGATCTTGCTTTATTAGTAATGGACACGATTGAAAAGAAGAATGCATAAAATGAAAGAGATCATCATTGCAACGAAAAATAAAGGAAAAGTCAATGAGTTTAAAGAAATGTTAAATGGAAGTGGCTATCAGGTTACGTCTCTTTTAGATTACCCTGACTCTGTTGATGTGGAAGAATCAGGTGTAACCTTTGTGGAAAATGCAATTTTAAAAGCAGAAGCAATTTCTAAACACTATCGAAAAATAACTATTGCTGATGATTCGGGTTTATCCATTGATTATTTAAACGGTGCACCAGGGGTTTTTTCTGCACGTTACGCAGGGGAAGAGAAAAATGATGCGGCAAACCTCAGCAAAGTCCTCACTGAGCTCAAAGGAGTTCCTGAAGCAAAGAGAAGTGCTAGATTTCATTGTGCTCTAGCAATTGCGTCGCCTGAAAAAGAGACGTTCACAGTTGAGGGAATATGTGAAGGGATGATAACCGAGAAAATGGAGGGTGAAAATGGCTTTGGGTATGACCCGATTTTTAAACCCAGAGGTAGAGAAGTAACGATGGCTCAGTTGCCGAAAGAAGAGAAAAATACAATTAGTCACCGAGCAGATGCCCTGAAAAAATTAGAAAAGGGAATTGCACAGTACTTTTAACAATGGGAGTTTTGAGGAATGAATGTTTTAATTATTAGCGATAGTCACGGTTTAACGGAAGAAATTCTAAAAATTCAGGCTCGACATGCAGATCACATTGATGCAATGATTCACTGTGGCGATTCTGAATTAGCTTCTGACCACGAAAGTCTTTCTGGCTTTCATACTGTAAGAGGTAACTGTGATTATGATTCTAAACTTCCAAAGGAGATTATTACGGAAGTGGAGAGTGTGAAATTTTATATTACCCATGGCCACCTTCACAATATCAAAACAACCTTAATGAATGTAAAATATAGAGCATTAGAATGTAATGCGGATATTGTTTGTTTCGGACATTCACACATTGCTGGAGCAGAGATGATTGATAACATTCTTTTTATTAATCCGGGCAGTATACGCCTTCCAAGAATGCGCAAGGAACGGACTTATGCTATACTAAGCGTAGAAAACTTTGTAGCGACGCTGACCTTTTATGAGGTTGATGGTACTGTGGTTAATGACTTATCGGCTACATTTAATTTTGATCGTTAATTTGGAGGGAGACTTCTCCCTCTAAATTTTAAAAAAAGTTTTAGGTTTTGTATTGACATTTCAGGCTACAATTTATATAATAAAAAATGTCGCTAAGAGATGAATGGCTAATTTAATAATCATGTCCCAGTAGCTCAGCTGGATAGAGCAACGCCCTTCTAAGGCGTCGGTCGGGAGTTCGAATCTCTCCTGGGACGTCAAACTTAGTAAAACCTTTCGTTAATCGAAAGGTTTTTTTGTTTTTTTTATAGTTCCCCATTTCCTTTCCTAAGTCTATTTTTGAGTGGAAAAGACATTAGCTCCGAAACGTTTGATTTAGATCACCAGCCTTTTTTTAAAAAAAATAAAAAAAGTTCTAGAGGACTGCCTTTCCGTTTATATCAATCATGTAAGCGTATACAAATTAATCGACTAATCTAAATTATCAAATAATTCACTAAAATGCTGTTGACACTTGTTATTTATGAGCGTAATATAAGCTCAAATAAGTTACACGAACATGTGAGGTTTAGCAGAGTAAACCATAATTAAATTCAAATATGGGAATTTTTTTAGCCTAAGTGTTCAGTAGTTTAAAGTGTTTTGACTTTAAAGGGAAGGTGTGCTCTTATGGGTGACCAGTGGATCTTTCTTAATAATGAATTTGTGAAAAAAGAAGATGCGAAAATTTCTGTATATGATCATGGTTTTCTGTATGGTGACGGAATTTTTGAAGGAATTCGAGTTTACAGCGGTAATATTTTTCGAATGGAAGATCATATGGATCGCCTTTACCAATCCGCCAAATCAATTTTATTAACGATACCTTATTCACAAGCTGAGCTTTCTGAATTAGTTGTGAAGACGGTGGATAAAAATGAACTCAGTGATGCATACATTCGATTAGTCGTTTCAAGAGGGGTAGGAGACTTAGGGTTAGACCCATATAAGTGTAAGCAAGCGAGTTTGGTCATCATTGTTGAACCACTTGTTATATTCCCTAAGCATTTATATGAAACTGGCATTGATATCGTAACTGTTGCAACGAGAAGAAATCGACCTGATGTCCTTAGTCCAATGGTAAAATCATTAAACTATTTAAACAATGTGCTTGTTCGAATAGAGGCTCACTTAGCAAATGTAAGTGAAGCATTAATGTTGAATGACCAGGGCTATGTTGCAGAAGGAAGTGCTGATAATGTTTTTATCTTAAAAGGTAGTAAACTACTTACCCCACCAGGCTATATTGGGGCATTAGAAGGTATTACAAGAAATGCAATAATTGAAATTGCCGCTGATCTTGGCTATGACGTAAGAGAAGAGCCTTTCACTAGGCATGATGTTTACACGGCAGATGAAGTCTTTCTCACTGGAACAGCAGCAGAAGTAATTGCAGTTGTAAAAGTAGACGGACGTGTGATCGGAGAAGGAGTGCCGGGACATCACACGAAAAAGTTACTTGTAGAGTTCCGGAAAAAGGTTGTCACTGATGGTGTGAAAGTTTCAAGTGCTGACCACAGTTTACATGATGTTAGCTAAAATACTTTAAATGTTTGTAATAAAAAAAATAAAGAAAACGTTGATGAGGATAAGTAGTCTTTTGGAAAAGTATCTACAGAGAGCCGGGATAGCTGGAAGCCGGTGATACTCCCAAATAGATGAACTCGCCTCTGAGTGTCAATCTGAATCAAGTAAGATTGACCGAGTCCCATTCTTCGGTACTCGTTATCAAAGAGAACAGAATTTTTGTTCGCAAGGTGATCATACGGTCACGAAGAAGGGTGGTACCGCGAAAAAGTGTTGTAACCTTTTCGCCCCTTTGACACACGAGAAGTGGGTCTTATGAGGGGTGGAGAGGTTTTTTATATGTCAAAAAAATCTAAAACGCAACGCGAACGGCTTAATGAGCCAATTAAAGGAGGAAAGAAGATGAGCACAAAAGTACAATTGGGTGAACAAACAGCCAAATGTACGGACATAATGTCGGGAGCCATGATGCTAATTGAATCCCTTAAAAAAGAGAATGTCGAAGTTATTTTTGGTTATCCAGGAGGAGCCGTTCTACCGATTTACGACAAACTCTATGATTCTGGGATGTTCCATATTTTAACTCGTCATGAACAAGGTGGCATCCATGCAGCAGAGGGATATGCAAGAATCTCAGGGAAACCGGGTGTCGTTATTGCAACATCTGGGCCTGGTGCAACCAATTTAGTGACTGGTTTAACCGACGCGATGATCGATTCGCTTCCATTAGTTGTTTTCACTGGTCAAGTTGCTACTTCTGTGATTGGATCGGATGCTTTTCAAGAAGCTGACGTCCTTGGAATCACAATGCCAATCACAAAGCACAGCTTTCAAGTTCGTGATGTGACCGATTTACCACGAATTATCAAAGAAGCTTTTCATATTGCAACCACAGGAAGACCTGGCCCTGTTCTAATTGATGTACCTAAAGATGTTGCCATTGCGGAAGGTATTTTCACCTATGATGTTCCTATTAATTTACCAGGCTATCAACCGAAGACAGAGCCTAACTACTTACAAATACGTAAGCTAGTAGAAGCAGTTAGCAATGCAAAAAAACTGGTTATTTTAGCAGGTGCAGGAGTCTTACATGCCAAAGCATCGGAAGAATTAAGAATATTTGTAGATCAACAGAAAATCCCAGTAGCCAATACCCTTCTTGGATTAGGGTCGTTTCCAGCAGATCACCCTCTTTTTCTCGGAATGGCAGGGATGCATGGAACGTATACAGCAAACATGGCACTCTATGATTGTGATTTATTGATTAGCGTAGGTGCAAGGTTTGATGACCGTGTCACTGGAAACTTAGAGCATTTTGCTAAAAAGGCTGTTGTTGCACATATTGATATTGACCCAGCTGAAATCGGCAAAAACATTCATACGCATATACCACTAGTTGGCGATGCAAAAAACGTTTTACAAAAGTTAATCGAACAGCAAGGTAAGCAAGGTGAACATGAAGAATGGAATGAAAAGCAAACTGAAAATAAGCAAAACTATCCATATTGGTACCAAGATAGCAGCGAAGAATTAAAGCCACAGAAAATCCTTGAATACATTCATGAATGGACAAAAGGAGAAGCAATCGTCACAACAGATGTTGGACAGCATCAAATGTGGGCTGCTCAATATTATCGATTGACAAAACCAAATCGCTGGGTAACTTCAGGTGGACTAGGGACAATGGGCTTTGGATTACCAGCAGCAATAGGCGCACAACTCGCAGATCGGAAAGCCAACGTTGTAGCTATCATAGGTGATGGCGGCTTTCAAATGACTCTGCAAGAACTTTCGGTGGTGCATGAATTAAATTTACCGATAAAAATTGTCATTCTAAATAATGGTGCACTAGGAATGGTGAGACAATGGCAAGAGATATTCTATGAAGAACGCTACTCACACTCCAAATTTATCACACAGCCAGACTTCATCAAACTAGCTGAAGCTTATGGTATTAAAGGGGTTAGCATCAAAAGTGAACAACAACTAGATGAGTTAAAGGATGCTATTACATCAAATGAACCAGTTTTGATTGATGTGTCTGTCTGCCAAAATGAAAATGTCTATCCAATGATCGCACCTGGAAAAGGTTTGCATGAAATGGTAGGTGTTAAAAAATGAGGCGAATTATTACACTAACTGTTAATAATCAATCAGGAGTCCTCAACCGGATCACAGGCTTATTTACAAAAAGGCATTATAATATTGAAAGCATTACAGTCGGTCATACAGAGGTTGAAGGAATTTCAAGAATGACCTTTGTTGTAAATGTTCAAGAAGAAAAAGAGGTTGAACAAATTACCAAGCAATTGAACAAACAAATTGATGTGTTAAAAGTAAACGATATTACCAATCAATCAATTGTTGCACGGGAATTAGCACTGATAAAAGTAGCCTCTACTCCTACGAACCGAATTGAGTTGCAAGGCATAATCGAACCATTCCGAGCTTCAATTATTGACGTAAGCAAGGAAAGTGTCGTTGTCCAAGTAACAGGAGAGTCAGACAAAATAGAAGCATTAATCGATTTATTAAAGCCTTATGGCATAAAAGAAATTGCAAGAACTGGGACGACTGCATTCACAAGAGGTACGCAAAGAGGTACAAATTCCGCAAAGTCGTTTTCACTTGTATAAGTCAACTTCTAAGCATAATTTTTTAAAAAGTTAACTAAAAACTCAAAGGGAGAGATTTAAAATGACAAAAGTATATTATAACGGCGACGTAAACGAAGTAGCATTAAAAGGGAAAAAAGTAGCGGTCATTGGATATGGATCTCAAGGTCATGCACATGCATTAAATTTAAAAGAGAGTGGTGTAGACGTAGTTGTTGGTGTACGTCAAGGTAAATCCTTTCAAAAGGCTGTAGAAGATGGTCATCAAGTTGTTTCAGTTGCAGAAGCTGCAGAACAGGCAGAGGTAATCATGGTCCTTCTTCCTGACGAGCAACAGCAAAAAGTGTACGAAGAAGAAATCCGCGATGCATTAAAGGATGGAGATTCACTGGCTTTTGCTCACGGTTTTAATATTCATTTTAATCAAGTAGTAGCTCCTGAAAATGTCGATGTTTTTCTTGTAGCACCAAAGGGACCTGGTCATCTTGTCAGAAGAACATTTGAAGATGGAGCAGGAGTACCAGCTCTATTCGCTATCTATCAAGATGTTTCAGGAGAAGCAAAAGACACAGCTCTTGCTTATGCAAAAGCAATCGGTTCGGCACGTGCTGGTGTATTAGAAACAACGTTCAAGGAAGAAACGGAAACTGATTTATTCGGAGAGCAAGCAGTCCTTTGTGGTGGATTAACCTCTCTTGTAAAAGCCGGTTTTGAGACATTGGTAGAAGCAGGCTATCAGCCAGAAGTTGCCTATTTTGAATGTTTACATGAATTGAAGTTAATCGTTGACCTTATGTATGAAGATGGAATGGCTGGAATGAGGTATTCAATCTCAGATACAGCGCAATGGGGAGATTTCGTCTCAGGGCCACGTGTTGTTGATGAAAGAGTCAAACAATCTATGAAGGAAATTCTAACAGATATCCAATCAGGAAAATTCGCTAAAGAATGGATCTTAGAAAACAAAGCGAATCGTCCACAGTTTAACGCAATTAACAACAGTGAAAAAGAACACCAAATCGAAGAAGTAGGAAAAAAATTACGTGACATGATGCCATTTGTGAAACGTAAACAGAAAGAAGTGGTGAGTGCTAGTGCGAAAAATTAACCTTTTTGATACAACGCTCCGTGACGGTGAACAATCTCCAGGTGTGAATTTAAATGTTAAAGAAAAGCTTGAGATTGCAAAACAACTAGAAAAACTCGGTATGGACGTTATAGAAGCTGGCTTTCCAGCTTCATCAAAAGGTGATTTACTGGCAGTACAAGAAATTGCAAATGAAATCAAAAACAGTTCAGTCACAGGGCTAGCAAGATCAAAAAAAGAGGACATTGATGCTGCCTGGGAAGCATTAAAATCCTCAGAGGAGCCAAGAATTCACGTATTCTTGGCAACTTCTCCTATTCACATGAAATACAAGTTAAAGCAAACACCAGAACAAGTAATTGAAACTGCAGTCGAGTCAGTGAAATATGCTTCAACGTTTTTCCCGGTTATTCAGTGGTCTGCTGAGGATGCTTGTCGGTCGGACTTACCTTTTTTAGCAAGCATTGTTGAAAAAGTGATTAAAGCTGGCGCGAAAATTATTAACATTCCAGATACAGTTGGCTATATTACGCCTAAAGAGTACGGAGAGATTTTTACCTACTTACTAGAGAATGTTAAGGGGATTGAAAACGTCATTTTGTCTGCTCATTGCCACGATGATTTAGGCATGGCTGTTGCAAACTCCCTATCAGCTATTGAACATGGTGCCGGTCAAATTGAGGGTACTATTAATGGAATTGGTGAACGAGCGGGCAATGCTTCTTTAGAGGAAGTAGCAGTAGCCCTTCATATCCGCAATGATTATTACAAAGCTAGCTCTGGTTTATTTTTAAAAGAAATTAAGAAAACAAGTGACCTTGTAAGCAATCTTACTGGTATGGTTGTACCAGCAAATAAAGCAGTTGTCGGAAAAAATGCTTTTGCGCATGAAGCAGGCATCCACCAAGATGGTGTCTTAAAAGAAAAAACAACCTATGAAATTATCTCACCAGAGCTTGTTGGTGTTTCAACAAATTCAATGGTACTTGGCAAACATTCAGGACGACATGCTTTTAAAGCACGACTTCAAGAATTGGGGTTTGTCGTAACAGATGAAGAACTGAACAAATTATTCCGATCCTTCAAGGATTTATCGGAGAAAAAGAAAGAACTCACAGATGATGACATTAAAGCACTATTAATTGAAGAAAAAGTAGCAAATCGAGAAGATGTATATGAATTACAATCACTACAAGTTCAATATGGTACATCACAAATACCAACAGCGACTATCACATTGAAAAATAGACAAAACGAAATTATCCAAGAAGCTGCGACAGGAGCTGGAAGTGTTGAAGCGATTTACAACACGTTGGAAAGATGTATGGATACAGAAATTAAATTACTCGATTACCGAATTCAATCAAACGGTAGTGGACGTGATGCACTAGCACAAGTATTCGTTAACATTCAAATTGGTACACAGAAAGCAAGTGGAAGAGGTATGGCACATGATGTGCTTGAAGCATCAGCAAAAGCGTATATCAATGCAGCCAATCGCATTGTGAATTCTGCTCCTGTTGAAGAAATTACCTTAAAGGCATTAATTTAATAAAAAAAGCGGAAACGCCCGTTTAGAGACCTATGGACTATGACGGCTCCGTATGAGATTAATAAAAAAATGGGGGGAAAGGAAATGAAAAAGACGATTGCATTGTTACCAGGAGATGGAATTGGAAGAGAAGTCATCGAAGTCACTGTCGATGTACTAAAAACAATTGAAGAGCATTATCATCATCAGTTTCAGTTTCAATATGGGTTAATTGGTGGGGATGCGATCGATCAAACCGGAAATCCCCTTCCAAAGGAAACCATTGAAACGTGTAGACAAGCGGATGCAGTATTGCTAGGAGCAGTTGGTGGACCTAAATGGGAAAGTAATCCTGTTTTCCTCCGACCAGAACGAGGGTTGTTAGCAATTCGAAAAGAACTTGATCTTTTTGCTAATCTACGACCAATCAAAGCATTTGATAGTTTATTAGATTCTTCTCCTTTAAAGCCGGAGTATGTAAGAGGTGTGGACTTTGTAATTGTCCGTGAATTAACAGGTGGATTATACTTTGGCAAACCGAGTGAGCGCACGACTCAAGACGGTGAAGAAGGAGCAGTTGATACTCTTTTTTATAAAAGAAGTGAAATCAAACGAATCCTTGTTTCAGCGTTTGAGCTAGCAATGACACGGAAAAAACAAGTTACATCTGTTGATAAAGCAAATGTACTAGAATCGAGCCGTTTATGGCGTGAAGTTGCTGAAGAAGTGGCAAAGGAATACCCTGAAGTCACGCTAAAACATATGCTTGTCGACAATGCCGCAATGCAGCTAATTTCTTCACCAAACCAATTTGATGTGATCGTAACTGAAAATTTATTTGGAGATATTTTAAGTGATGAAGCTTCCATGATCACAGGCTCGCTTGGCATGTTACCTTCAGCTAGTCTTTCGTCCAGTGGCCTTCATTTATACGAACCAGTTCACGGCTCTGCACCTGATATCGAGGGTAAAAATGTTGCAAATCCGATTGCAGCTATTCTATCAGCAGCAATGATGCTTCGTCATTCTTTTGGTCTAGAGGAAGAAGCTGGTGCGATTGAAAATGCAGTCAAGCATGTACTGGGTTCAGGAAAAAGAACAGCTGACCTTGCGAAGGGCGGTCCATACGTCTCAACCAAATTAATGACAGAAGAAATAAAAGCCGCGTTAGCAGATGACCATGCGATTTTAAATATTATGGAAGCATATGCGTGAATTATTGATTAAGAGGCTGACGTGGTAAAGAGTCAGCCTCTCCTTTATATCATTTTTCAGAAAGGAGTCGTGTTATGAAGCCAAGAACGATCATTGAAAAGATATGGGATGAGCATGTTGTTTTAGAGGAAACGGGGAAGCCTGACTTACTCTATATCGATTTACATTTAATTCATGAAGTCACTTCTCCTCAAGCGTTTGAGGGACTACGAGAAAAAAATCGAAAAGTACGAAAGCCTGAGAGAACCTTTGCAACAATGGACCATAACATCCCAACAGTCAATCGCTTTGTTATTAAAGACGAAGTTGCGAAATTACAAGTAAATGCCTTAGAAAAAAATTGCCTTGAATTCGGTATTCCGTTAGCAAACTTAGAAAGCGAGGATCAGGGCATTGTCCATGTGATTGGTCCAGAATTAGGGTTAACACTTCCCGGTAAAACGATTGTCTGTGGAGATAGTCACACCTCTACTCATGGTGCATTTGGTGCCCTAGCTTTTGGAATTGGCACAAGTGAAGTTGAACATGTATTCGCTACACAAACACTATGGCGTCAGCGTCCCAAAACACTAAATATCCATGTGTCAGGTAAGCTTCAGCAGGGTGTAGGAGCGAAGGATGTTATTTTAGCTATTATTGGAAAATACGGAATCAAGTTTGGAACTGGATACGTAATCGAATATACTGGCGAAGTAATTGAGAATCTGACGATGGATGAGCGAATGACGATTTGTAATATGTCAATAGAAGGTGGAGCGAGAGCAGGTCTAATTGCACCAGATGAGGTTACCTTTGCTTACATTAAAGACCGGAAATACGCACCAAAGGGGAAGGATTTTGATGAAGCAGTAGAATACTGGCGATCACTGAAGTCTGATAAAAAAGCGAAGTATGACTCATTTTTGTCAATAAAAGGTGAAGATCTTGCACCAATGGTTACATGGGGCACTAATCCTGGTATGGCGGTAGCTGTTGATGAACAAACTCCTGATCTAGCGGGTTATGAGAATGAAGAAGGTCGCATGGAAGCGGAACGAGCATTTTCTTATATGGGGCTTAAGCCTAATACGAAAATAGAAGAAATTAAAATTGATCACGTGTTTATTGGATCATGTACAAATTCTCGTTTAACTGATTTGCGTCAAGCAGCAGAAGTTGTTCGTGGGAACACTGTTGCAAAATCAGTGAGAGCAATCGTTGTTCCGGGTTCTCAAGCCGTTAAAAAGGCAGCTGAAGAAGAAGGCTTAGACAGTATTTTCAAAAATGCAGGTTTTGAGTGGAGAGAATCTGGTTGTAGCATGTGCTTAAGCATGAATGACGATATTGTGCCAGAGGGTGAACGATGTGCATCTACGTCAAATCGTAACTTTGAAGGCAGACAAGGTAAGGGTGCAAGAACTCATCTCGTAAGTCCGACAATGGCAGCAGCAGCAGCATTGTACGGTCATTTCGTTGACGTAAGAAAACTGAATAAAGTAGATTACACTTTGGAAGTCAATTAAAAAACTACTCATACAAAAGGAGGAGCTATGAAACCTTTCAAAACACACTCAGGTAAAGTTGCCGTGTTAAATCGTTCAAACGTTGACACAGATCAAATCATTCCAAAGCAATTTTTAAAGCGTATCGAAAAAACAGGTTACGGCCGCTACGCCTTCTTTGATTGGCGGTATTTACCAGATGGGTCAAGCAATCCTAATTTTGAATTAAATCTCGAACAAAACAAGGATGCGACAATCTTGTTAACCGGAGAAAACTTTGGATGTGGTTCATCTAGAGAACATGCACCATGGGCTCTATCTGATTATGGGTTCAAGGTAATTATCGCTGAATCATTTGCAGATATTTTCCATCAAAACTGCTTGAAAAACGGTTTACTACCTATTCAACTAGAATCTAAATCAATTGAAAGCTTACGCTTAAAAGCAGAAGACCCTAATTTCCAACTACAAGTGGCTCTTGAAGACCAAATCTTAACAGATAATACTGGATTCACTTTTTCTTTTGACATTGAACCATATTGGAAAGACATGCTTTTGCATGGTAGAGACGAGATCGATCTTACATTACTTTGCGAGGAAAAAATAGATCAATATGAGCAGGAACGGAGAGCTACATTTCTATGAGTGTAGCTTTTTTTTATAAGGATGAAACATGTTTTTCCAACCTTCTTGTATTCTACACCATGACTTGGTAAACTTGATGTCAAATGCTAGGTTTCTGGAGTTGGTACAAGTTTATGCGTGAAAAGAATCGTACAAATGTTATTCCCTTCCCAAATTTAAAAGATCGCTTATTAGAAAAAGGCATGGATGCTTTAAAAGGAAAAAACTATCAAGAAGCACTAAAAATGTTCTCTGATGCGAAGAAGTTTGATCAAGATCAAGCGGAAATTCATCTAGGAATTGCCCTATGTTTGATGGAGCTTGGCGAGCTGGAAGATGCTAAAAAGGTTTGTAAAAGAATGTTGCTAGAAGATATTGGCCATTATTTCACCGTTCTTCAAGTGTATTTAACAATTCTCATTCAGCTTCGTCAATATGAAGAAGTTCAAACAACCATCGAAGCAGTTTTAGAAGAAAATCACTTGCCAGCTGAGAGCGCCGAACATTTTTATAAATTGCTAGAATTTAGTCGTAAGATGAACCATTCGGAAGATCTCGAAGAAGCAGAAGTGTACGTTGAGGAAGAACAGACCTATATTGAGGATTTGTTTGAAAATGAAACGCAACAAATTGCGTTCATTGAATCACTAAAAGACCGGAATATAGTCAGACACTTATCAGCCCTAAGGAAGATCTTAGAAAATCCACAAGGTCATCCTGTTATAAAATCAATGATTCTTCAATTAATGAAGGAACATGAAATTGAGAAGGAAATTACCATACATAAGTTTGGAGAAGCAGTAACCATAAAGCCTGCAGAATTAGTAGATTTATCAGAAATGCCGTTTACAAAAAAGGTATTAAACATATTAGATGATACGCTTGGAAATGAAAATCCAACTTTATTTGAAGCAGTAAAGGAATTATGGATTCGACATCTTTTTGTGCTTTTTCCATTTCTTCCAGAGCCGAGTGATGCAACACTTTGGGCTGCAGCACTTCATTTAGTTGGGTACGAAATGCATGGAATCACATTAGAATCTGAAGAAGTTATCGAGACATATAATGTAGAAATTGTAATTTTAGGTGATGCAGTCAAGCGGATTTATCAAATAGAAGAAATTTCTTATTTGCAAATCTAAGGCTATCTGTTGAAAGGGATTTTTTCTGTGTTATAATTAAATGGTTGCAAAATAGTGATTTATCGTATTTAAGGTCTTTAAATGTTTGATGATAGACCTTTATTTTTTATGCGAAATCATATGCATGTAGAGCATTCGGTTTTCATTCACCTACATAAAGAAGGTATAACAAGGAAGTACTATGTTTAAAATGGACAAAGCACCCATTTGTTGTACCTATCACTGATTAGCACACTATCTATAGATTTTTGGAGGGAACACATATGTCAGTAAAATGGGAAAAACTAGAAGGTAACGAAGGCGTTCTTACGGTTGAAGTTGCTGCTGAGGACTTTAACAACGCGATAGACGAAGCATTTAAAAAGGTATCAAAACAGGTTTCTATTCCTGGGTTCCGTAAAGGTAAAATACCACGTAGCATGTTCGAAAAGCGTTTTGGTTTAGAATCACTTTATCAAGATGCATTAGATATCATTCTTCCAGTTGAATACCCAAAAGCTTTAGACGAAGCTGGAATTGACCCAGTTGACCGCCCTGAAATCGATATCGAGCAATTAGAGCAAGGTAAAAACCTAATCTTCACTGCAAAAGTAACAGTTAAACCAGAAGTGAAATTAGGCGAGTATAAAGGGTTAGAAGTTGAAAAATTAAATGCGACTGTTACAGACGAAGATGTAGATAACGAAATTAAACAACTTCAAGAGCGTAATGCTGAACTCGTGATTAAAGAAGAAGGAACAATCGAAAACGGTGATACAGCTGTTCTTGATTTTGATGGATATGTTGATGGAGAAGCTTTCGAAGGTGGTCAAGCTGAAAACTATACACTTGAAATCGGTTCTGGCTCATTCATCCCAGGTTTTGAAGAGCAATTAGTTGGCTTAGGAGCTGGTGCCGAAAAGGACGTAGAAGTAACGTTCCCTGAAGAATACCATGCCGAAAACCTTGCTGGTAAGCCTGCAGTCTTCAAAGTGAAAATTCACGAAATCAAAGCAAAAGAATTACCAGCTTTGGATGACGAATTTGCAAAAGATGTGAACGAAGAAGTCGAAACACTTGAAGAACTAAAAGCACAAACAAAAGCGCGCTTAGAAGAAACTAAAAAGACTGAAGCAGAAAACAATTTGCGTGATGCATTGGTTGAAAAAGCTGCTGAAAATGCAGAAGTTGATATTCCACAAGCTATGATAAACACTGAAGTTGATCGTATGATGAAGGAATTTGAACAACGCTTACAAATGCAAGGCATGAATCTTGAGCTTTACTTCCAGTTCTCTGGTCAAGACGAAGCTGCATTAAAAGAACAAATGAACGAAGATGCTGCAAAGCGTGTTAAGTTTAACTTAACTCTTGAAGCGATCGTACTTGCAGAAAATATTGAAGTATCTGACGAAGAAGTTGGCGCTGAAATGACCAAAATGGCTGAAATGTACAATATGCCAGCTGAAAATGTTAAGGCAGCACTCGGCGGATCTGATGAAGGTCTAAAAGAAGATTTGAAAATTCGCAAAGCAATTGATTTTCTTGTAGAAAATAGCAAAGATGTTGCATAATAATAAATAAGGAAACAAGGCGCGAATCTCTCGTGCCTTGTTTTCTACAATCGATTAATTTTTTTAGTTCCTTTGGGAACGATATAACTGTCATTCACTTACATACATATTAAGTAATAGTATTGCTCTAATGGATCAAACATAAGCCAATATTTATAGGGTTAGTAAATGAGCATTTAGGGGAATAAATAACAAAAGCAAGCAATTTGGTTACATACGTGGCGAATTTTTCAGGGGAAGTAATAGCCTCCGAAGAAGAACGTTATGACTTAGCAAGTTATTAATTAGGTTTAACCTGAAATTCACAACTGTTAAAGTTCGCAGAGGGGTTTTATTAGCTGTACAGTTAGCAAGTATGATAAAATGCAGTCAGTACATACCTGTTTTAATTGTCCGCATTTTTAAATTTTTCAGTTCATTTTTGTACTGTGATGTCTTGATAACAATACTAAAGCAAGCATTGGTGCAAAGATGGGGAATTGGATAGCAGATTGAGATAAAGATACAAGGGGTGAAACGATGATTAAGTTTAATGACGAAAAAGGCCAACTAAAATGTTCGTTTTGTGGAAAAACCCAAGATCAAGTACGTAAACTAGTGGCCGGTCCTGGTGTATATATATGTGATGAGTGTATTGAACTCTGCACAGAAATTGTTGAGGAAGAACTCGGTACTGAAGAAGAAGTAGAGTTCAAAGACGTACCAAAGCCAAAAGAGATTGATGAAATTTTGAATGAGTATGTAATCGGCCAGGATCAAGCAAAGAAATCGCTTGCAGTAGCAGTTTACAATCATTACAAACGTATCAATTCAAATAGTAAAATTGATGATGTTGAGCTTTCAAAAAGTAACATAGCGATGATTGGGCCAACTGGTAGTGGTAAAACATTGCTTGCCCAAACACTAGCTCGAATTCTAAATGTTCCTTTTGCAATCGCAGACGCAACTTCATTAACTGAAGCCGGTTATGTTGGAGAAGATGTTGAAAATATCTTACTTAAACTAATTCAAGCAGCTGATTATGATGTTGAAAAAGCTGAAAAGGGTATTATTTATATCGATGAAATTGATAAAGTAGCACGTAAATCAGAAAATCCATCGATCACACGTGATGTATCGGGTGAAGGTGTTCAACAAGCATTATTGAAAATTCTTGAAGGTACAGTTGCAAGCGTGCCACCACAAGGCGGCAGAAAACATCCACATCAAGAGTTTATTCAAATTGATACGACAAATGTATTATTCATTTGTGGTGGAGCGTTTGATGGAATCGAACAAATTATCAAACGTCGTCTTGGTAATAAGGTTATTGGATTTGGTAACAATAACAAACACGAAGAGCTTGATAAAAAAGTGTTGCTTTCAAAAGTTTTACCGGAAGATTTATTGAAATTCGGATTAATTCCTGAGTTCATTGGTCGTCTTCCAGTTATTGCTAGCTTAGAGCCTTTAGACGAAGATGCACTTGTTGAAATTTTAACAAAACCTAAAAATGCATTAGTAAAACAATATCAAAAAATGTTAGATCTTGATGGAGTAGAACTAGAGTTTGAAGAAGGAGCACTAGTCGAGATCTCTAAAAAAGCCATCGAACGAAAAACAGGTGCTCGTGGTCTTCGATCAATAATCGAAGGCATTATGCTCGACGTGATGTTTGACTTACCATCACGAGATGACATCTCAAAATGTATCATCTCAGCAGAAACGGTAACTGAAAAAATACCACCTAAACTCGTCTTAAACGATGGTACTGTAATTGAACAAGATACTAAAACATCTGCATAATAAGCTTAAATAAAAGCTGGCACATTATTCCTGTGCCAGCTTTTATTTAACTTTTGTGGTGCCTTCACCCCAGTGCTTTAACAGACTGAGGGAGCAGGCACCATTTTTATATTTTACGTTTATTCCACAACATGCTAGGAGATACTAGCATATAAGTAACCGCTTCTAAACAATCTATTCTGATTTCACATATCTTTGCTTTTGTTAGGCGAGCATTACCGCTTGCCTTTTGTCAACTTCACAGCTTAAAAATGTGTGAGAAAAAAGATACATATTATAATATTTAGCGGTAACAAAGACATCATTGCTGGAGGGGACTTCGATGAGTTGGACAAGTATTGCTTTATTTATTCAGTTGTTTTTTGGGATCATCATTGGTTTGTATTTTTGGAACCTACTGAAAAATCAGCGCACTCAGAAAGTATCAATCGATCGTGAGTCAAAAAAAGAAATGGAACAGCTTCGAAAGATGAGAGCAATAAAACTTACAGAGCCGTTAGCAGAAAGAGTTAGACCAAGAAGCTTTCAAGATATCGTCGGACAAGAAGATGGAATTAAGTCTTTAAAAGCTGCCATATGTAGCCCGAATCCACAACATGTTATTGTTTACGGTCCTCCTGGAGTAGGGAAAACTGCTGCAGCAAGACTTGTGCTTGAAGAAGCAAAAAAGAACGGAAAATCTCCATTCAAAAAAAATGCTGTATTTATAGAGTTAGATGCAACGACAGCAAGATTTGATGAACGAGGAATTGCAGACCCTTTAATTGGCTCTGTTCATGACCCGATTTATCAAGGTGCAGGTGCGATGGGGCAAGCGGGGATTCCGCAGCCTAAACAAGGAGCAGTCACACATGCTCATGGTGGTGTTCTTTTTATTGATGAAATTGGGGAACTACATCCTATCCAAATGAACAAGCTCTTAAAAGTACTTGAAGATCGTAAGGTTTTTTTTAGAAAGTGCTTATTATAATGAAGAAAATACGCAAATCCCAAACCACATTCATGATATATTTCAAAATGGATTGCCAGCTGATTTTCGTTTGATTGGGGCTACAACAAGACCACCAAGTGAAATTTCACCAGCCATCCGATCACGTTGTCTTGAGGTATTTTTCCGAGATCTAGAACAAGAGGAACTGGCTATTGTTGCGAAGAAAGCTGCTCAGAAGGTGAACATGATTGTCTCAGAAAAGGCAATATATGTACTTACTTCCTACGTCCGCAATGGCCGAGAAGTTGTAAACATGATGCAAATTGCAGCTGGTATGGCAATGACTGAAGATCGCAACGAAATTACGGTGGAGGATATTGAATGGGTCATACATTCAAGTCAACTTTCCCCACGCTATGATAAAAAAATCAACCAAAAAGCGAAGGTCGGCTTAGTAAATGGGTTAGCTGTGTATGGGCCTAATACAGGCGCACTTCTAGAAATTGAGGTGATGGTAAACTCGGCTCATAATGAAAAAGGTACGATTAATATTACTGGTATTATTGAAGAAGAGAGTATTGGAGACCGTGGGAAATCAGTAAGAAGAAAAAGTATGGCAAAAGGGTCGACTGAAAATGTTATGACAGTATTACGATCGATGGGAATCAAAGCGTCTGATTATGATATACACGTTAACTTCCCAGGTGGTACACCAATTGATGGTCCCTCAGCGGGTATCGCGATGGCAACAGGTATTTTTTCGGCAATTCATAGAATTCCAATAGACAATACAGTTGCGATGACAGGTGAAATCAGTATCCACGGTAATGTCAAACCAATCGGTGGAGTAATAGCAAAAATAAAAGCCGCCAAAAATGCTGGTGTTAAAACCGTTATTATTCCTGCAGAAAACATGCAATCAATATTAAAAGAAGTTGAAGGTATTCTAATCGTGCCTGTCACCAATCTACAAGAGGTGTTTGACTTAGCGCTACTTAATCCACCTACAGAAAAGGTTAATCCAATTGTCCCTGGAGTAGGCGTACATCATCTTCCACAGCAAGAGTCAGTTTAGAACCTCATCAGGATGGGGTTCTTTTTTCGTTGTGTAGGAAATTATAAAATTTTTGAACTGTGGATAACGTTTCTGTATCCAGCTCCGACGCACAGGACGTGCTAGTGCAATGCGACAGGACGTCGCGTCTTTGACTGCCAGCGCCTAGCCCCTCGAGGTCATAAGTCAATTCTAAATTGAAGGCAAAGAACGCCTTCTATTTAGAATCGCCTTATGCTTGTCGGGGCTGACCAGGCGCTTGCGCTTTTGTTCTTCGTTAGTACCTTTTTTTACTTTTTCTTAACTCAATCTTCACTGTAAAGGGTATACTAGCAAAGAGCAGATAGGTGTTTCAAATAGACACTTGTTTAAGAATAGGATAGAATTGTACAAGAACTTATTAATGTCATGGAGGTGTTGACGCATGGCGAAAAAAGATAGTAAAATTGTCCCCCTCTTACCATTAAGAGGATTGTTGGTATACCCATCAATGGTCCTGCATCTAGATGTAGGCAGGGATAAATCTGTGCAGGCGTTAGAGAAAGCAATGATGGAAGATCACAACATCTTTTTGTCAACTCAAAAAGAAATTTCCATAGATGAACCTTCTATAGAAGATATTTATTCAATTGGAACTTTAACAAAAATCAAACAAATGTTAAAGCTGCCAAATGGAACAATTCGAGTGCTCGTTGAGGGGCTTGAACGCGGGGAAATCCAAAGCTTTATAGATGATGAAGACAACTATGCAGTAGAAATTACAACCTTCAAGGAACGTACGGACAAAGATGTAGAAGAAGAAGCGTTAATGAGAACGATGTTGGAATACTTTGAACAATACATAAAGCTTTCCAAAAAGATATCTGCAGAAACATATGCAACGGTTTCAGACATTGATGAACCTGGTAGAATGGCTGATATCATTTCATCTCATTTACCACTTAAGTTAAAAGAAAAGCAAGAAATCCTTGAAACAATTGATGTGAAAGAGCGTGTGAATCGAGTTATTGCCATCATTCATAATGAAAAAGAAGTTCTCCAACTAGAAAAGAAAATTGGTCAGCGTGTTAAACGATCAATGGAGCGTACACAAAAGGAATATTATTTGCGTGAACAAATGAAGGCCATCCAAAAAGAACTTGGAGATAAAGAAGGAAAAAGTGGCGAAGTTGCCACACTTGGTGAAAAGATAGAGAAATCTGGTATGACAGATCATGTCAAGACCATAGCACTAAAAGAACTTGAACGCTATGAAAAAGTACCAACCAGTTCAGCTGAAAGTGGCGTTATTCGAAATTATATCGAATGGCTCATATCATTACCTTGGACCCAGTCAACTGAAGATCGCCTTGATATCAACATCGCGGAGGAAATTCTAGATGAAGATCATTATGGTCTTGAAAAGGTAAAAGAGCGGGTGCTAGAGTATTTAGCGGTTCAACAACTAACGAATTCTTTAAAAGGGCCTATTCTATGTTTAGCTGGACCACCTGGTGTAGGGAAAACGTCCCTTGCCCGTTCAGTTGCTAAGGCTCTCAACCGTCACTTTGTTCGAATTTCACTTGGTGGAGTACGAGATGAGTCGGAAATACGCGGTCACCGTCGAACTTATGTTGGTGCGATGCCAGGACGAATCATTCAAGGAATGAAAAAAGCAGGGACAATCAACCCGGTCTTCTTATTAGATGAAGTTGATAAACTATCGAGTGACTATAGAGGAGATCCTTCTTCAGCATTGCTAGAAGTACTAGATCCGGAACAAAATTACAATTTTAGTGATCATTATATTGAAGAAACGTATGATCTCTCAAAGGTTATGTTTATTGCAACAGCCAATAATTTATCAACCATTCCTGGTCCGCTTCGTGACCGAATGGAGATCATTACAATTGCAGGCTATACAGAATTAGAAAAGTTGCATATCGCAAAAGATCACTTGCTTCACAAACAAATGAAAGATCATGGGTTGAAAAAATCACAATTGCAGCTACGCGACGATTCAATTCAAAGTATTATTCGCTATTATACACGCGAAGCTGGTGTACGTGGTCTAGAACGTCAAATTGCCACTGTATGTAGAAAAGCTGCAAGATTAATCGTAAAAGAACAACGTAAAAAAATAATCATTACAGATAAAAATATCGAGGATTATTTAGGCAAGCGTCAATTTCGATATGGTCAAGCAGAATTAGAAGATCAGATTGGTATGGCTACTGGACTTGCTTATACAACAGTTGGTGGAGATACATTATCAATTGAAGTTTCCCTTTCACCAGGAAAAGGAAAGCTCATCTTAACTGGTAAGCTAGGTGATGTGATGAAGGAATCAGCACAAGCAGCGTTTAGCTATATTCGTTCACGTGCAGAAACGCTTCAAATTGATGAGAATTTTCATGAGAAAAATGATATTCATATTCATGTTCCAGAAGGAGCTGTCCCAAAAGATGGTCCTTCAGCAGGTATTACAATGGCAACTGCCTTAGTTTCTGCCTTAACAGGACGTCCGGTCAGAAAAGAGGTAGGAATGACAGGTGAAATCACACTTCGTGGTAGAGTCCTACCAATCGGTGGACTGAAGGAAAAAGCATTAAGTGCACATCGTGCCGGTTTAACAAAAATTATCATACCAAAGGATAATGAAAAGGATTTAGATGACATACCAGCAAGTGTTAGAAAGGATCTCACTTTTGTACTGGTTTCTCATCTAGATGAAGTGCTAAAAGCAGCATTAGTAGGGGAGAAAAAATGAAAGTTACAAGCTCAGATATCGTTACAAGTGCAGTAAAACCAGATCAGTACCCAAATGAGCAATTTCCAGAAATTGCTCTGGCTGGTCGATCGAATGTTGGAAAATCTTCGTTCATCAATAAGCTATTAAATCGCAAGAGTTTGGCTAGAATTTCATCAAAACCCGGAAAGACACAAACATTGAATTTCTACTTAATCAATGAAATGCTTTCATTTGTAGATGTTCCAGGGTATGGATTTGCAAAGGTATCCAAATCAGAGAGAGCAGCCTGGGGGAAAATGATTGAAACATATTTAACGACTCGTGAACAATTACGTGCAGCTGTTTTAATCATTGATCTTCGTCATGCACCATCCAAAGATGATGTGTTGATGTACGACTTTTTAAAGCATCACCAAATTCCAACTATACTTATTGCAACTAAATGCGATAAAATTCCAAAAGGAAAATGGCAAAAGCATTTAAAAGTTGTCAAAGAAACCTTAAACAAAGACCCTGATGATCCAATTGTGGTTTTCTCCTCCGAAACTGGACAAGGAAAAGAGGAAGCATGGAGAGTTATTAGGGAATTCACGTCATAAAATGAAAAGTGAAACGTATCAAAGCTAGTGGATAAACTCCGCTAGCTTTTTTTATTGTTTTTAGAAACTGTGAATAGCGTTTCGGCTTCTGGCTCCAACGCATAAATTCTGAGCCATCTGTCATATTTGTAGGTAAAACCCATATAAAATAATAAATTACTATTGTACTAGTTTTTATTAATATTCTTAAGGTTGAGGAGGATATAAAAGGATATGTAAGGATGTGTTCCATATATTACTCTCACCCTAGAATTATGGGTGATAAGGAAAGATAATCAAGTTCAGTCACTTTTGTTATAAAAACTTATCAATAGTACAATAGTAAATGGTTACAAAATTCTGATAAATAAAAACTAGGGGGACATACTCATGAAAAAAGGGATCATGTATTTAGTTGTTCTACTTTTAACCACTAGTGTTTTAGCAGCTTGTGGTTCTGAGGAAACAACAGATGGAGATGGAATGAAGCTAGTAAAGGATGGTACATTTACATATGCCTCATCAGGTGAATTCAAACCGTTCAGTGTCGCAAGTGGAAGTGGAGAAATGACAGGGTTTGATATTGATGTTGCAGAAGCAGTTGCGAAAGAGCTTGGTTTAGAGCCTGCTCAAAACAAGTTTAAATTTGCTGGAATTGTTGAAGGTGTTAAAACAGGTCGTTTTGATGTAGCTGTTGCAAGTCACACAATAACAGAAGAAAGACTTGAGCAAGTCAGCTTCTCAACACCTTACTACTATTCAGGACCTCAAGTTTTTGTTCGTCCGGACAGTGAATTTGAGACGTTCGACGACTTAAAAGACAAAGAAATTGCGGTTGCAAAAGGGTCAACATACGCAACAAGTGCTGAGGAACAAACAGAAAACATTATTTTATATGATAGTGATGTCACCGCTTTAGAAGCATTAAACAACGGGAAACACGACGCAGTGATAACCGATTTTGCGACTGGTGCCGAAGCAATGAAAGCGGGCTTGAAAATTGAAGCAAAAGAAAGACTTGGAAACAGTGACCAAGCAATCGCAGTTGCCAAAGAAAATGAAGCGCTCTTAGATGAAATTAATAAGGCACTTGAAACGTTAAGAGAAAATGGGACCTTAAAGGAAATCAGTGATAAGTACTTTGAAGAAGATATCACAGTCGATCCAGACGGAGAATAGTCCGCTTAACCGACATGCAGCTTTTTAAAGAATGTGCGCTTTTTATGGTACATTCTTTCTATTTCAAAAGAAGGAGTTGAATACAATGCCAAATTTTCTTCATGTCTTACAACAATTTATCGGTACGTTTGACATCTTCATAGACGGGATGCTACTTACCCTTCAAGTAACGGCCATTTCCTTACTTATTGCAATTGTAATCGGACTTTTTATTGCATTTTTAAAAATTTCAGGTATTAAAGTTTTATCAATTATCGCAGATATCTACATATACATTGTTCGAGGTACACCTCTTATCGTTCAAATTTTTGTGTTTTATTTTGGACTAACCTCCCTCCACATATCTGGATTTTGGTCTGTCGCATTAGGACTAGCCTTTCATAATGGTGCCTACATTGCAGAGATCTTTAGGGGCACCATTCAATCAATTGATAAAGGTCAAATGGAAGCAGGTCGTTCGTTAGGAATGAGCCAAACGCTAACGATGAGAAGAATTATTTTACCTCAGGCATTCCGTAGAGCGCTTCCTCCATTGGGTAACCAATTTATCATTGCATTAAAAGACTCATCACTCACGGCATTTGTGGGCTTATATGAGTTATTTAATGTTGCAACTACAGAGGGCGCTAACAATTTTGATAACATGACTTATTTACTCATCGTTGCTGTCTACTACTTATTCCTCGTATTGTTATTAACAATGCTTGTCAGCTATGTTGAGAAAAAACTCGCAGTAAGTGATTGATAATCAGGAGGGATGAACATGTCAAAGCGGACTATGATACGTGTTGAAAAGCTCAATAAATCGTTTGGTGATTTACATGTTTTAAAAGATATTGACTTTACGGTAAAAGAAAGTGATGTTGTTTGCTTAATCGGTGCAAGTGGATCGGGAAAAAGTACCTTGCTCCGATGTCTCAACTATTTAGAACTAAAAGACAGTGGAACTGTTATTCTGGAAGATGAAGAAATAAAAAAAGAAACACATGACTTTAATAAAGTGAGACAAAAAGTAGGCATGGTGTTTCAGCATTTCCATCTATTTCCACATAAAACGGTAATTGGAAATATTATAGAAGCACCTATTCAAGTAAAAGGGCAAAATAAAGAAGAAGCACTAGAAGAAGGTCGTGCACTTTTGAAAAAAGTAGGCTTAGAAGACAAAGAAAATGTTTACCCTTCTAAGCTATCAGGCGGACAAAAGCAGCGAGTGGCAATTGCAAGGGCCCTTGCGATGAAGCCAGATGTCATGTTATTTGATGAGCCCACCTCTGCGCTCGACCCTGAACTTGTAGGTGAAGTACTCGCTACAATGAAGGAGCTTGCAAAGGACGGGATGACAATGGTCGTTGTGACACACGAAATGGGCTTTGCAAAAGAAGTAGCTGACTGGGTTGTTTATTTGCATGACGGCAAAATTGTCGAAGTTGGACACCCGGACGAGCTTTTCGATCACCCAAAAGAAAAACGAACACAGGAGTTTTTGAACTCGGTTTTATAGACTTGGATTATTTATCATTGCGGGATATCACGCAGATGACCATAGAGCTTGGTATCCTAATCAACAATTCCAGAATTAATCAACACTTGGAAAAACGGTCATGAAGCAACTCCAACGAGCGAACGACAACATAAGAAAAGCTGGAAATATTAAGTGAATTATAAACAAAAATCCCTTGCCGAGTAGGCAAGGGATTTTTAAGCATTTTTTTTAAACTGCAGAGACATGCTCAAGAACATTAGGAATAGGTAAAACACAACAAATAAAATACTTCAAAAAGAAGGTTGACTACTGAGAAAATTTTGACTATTCTAATAAAGAAGCAAACAGTATACGGTCGACGAAAAAAGAGGGTGATTCGAATCGTTCAGGTTGTTAAAAAACGAGCTACTTTAAAAACACAGGTATATAACTTTTTAAGGGAACAAATTATCATGGGGGCGGTTAAACCTGGTGAAAGATTGATAGAGGGAAAAATTTCCGAAGAGCTAGAGGTTAGTCGCAGCCCAATTCGTGAAGCTATTAGCATGCTTGTAAAAGACGGATTATTACTTGTTAATATTTCTGGAGGAGTAACAGTTGTTCAGCCAACTATCAAGGATTTTCAACATTTATATGAATGTCGAGTTGAAATGGAGCCACTCGCCTCCTATTATGCTGCACAACGCCGTTCTCAGGAACAGCTTGAAACCATACAAGCCTACCTATTACAAATGGGAAAGATTACAGAAACGAATAATTTAAAAAAAGTCCACGATGCAAACGTGAACTTCCATGAAGCAATCGTAGGTGCGAGTGTTAATCCATTTCTGGTTTCCATGATTGCACAGCTTCATGGGGTGAATAGTTTTTACCGAAAATCGTTTTTGGAAGAAAAGCCGCTTCACGTAGAAAAAGCAATGCATGAACACCAAAGAATATTTCAAGCAATTGTAGATCAAGACGCGGATGAAGCTAAGCTCTTAATGAAAGAACATATTGAAAACGATTACATTTTGTTCGTGAGATTTAGTAATCAATTGTAGGAGGGTGAGAAATGTCAAAAAAAAAGCCACTTGAAGGAGTCAAAATTCTTGAATTAGGTAATTTAGTTGCTGCTCCATTTGCTGGAAAGTTATTGGCCGAGTTTGGGGCTGAAGTGATTAAGGTGGAAGAGCCAACGAAAGGAGACCCTCTTAGAAATTGGCGGGTCATGCATAATGATACATCGGTATGGTGGTACGTCCAATCACGGAATAAAAAATCCATTACGGTAAATATGCGAGATGAACAAGGCCAGAAGATCATTAAACAATTGGTTGGAAAAGTGGATGTAGTTCTTGAAAATTTTAAACCTGGAACTTTAGAGAGATGGGGGCTGGGTTTAGAAGATTTACGTGAAGTAAATCCGTCTATCATCATGACGAGAGTTTCTGGATATGGACAAACAGGTCCTTATAGTCAGAAACCTGGATTTGGAAGTGTAGCTGAGGCAATTGGCGGTCTTCGATATTTAACAGGTTATCCTGATTTACCGCCTGTGAGAGTAGGTATTGCGATTGGTGACTTAATTGCAGGGTTATATGCAGTAATCGGTACGCTACTTGCACTACGTGCAAGAGATCAAAGCCCTGACAAACAGGGACAACTTGTTGATGTAGCACTCTATGAATCTGTATTTAGTTTACTTGAGGGTATTCTTCCTGAATACGACTTGACAGGAGTAGTGAGAGAGCGGACAGGATGTACGTTACCAGGAATTGCACCCTCGAATACATACGAGTGTGCGGATGGGAAACATCTAGTGATTGGAGGGAATGGAGATAAAATATTCCAGCGATTAATGACAGCAATAGGTAGAGAAGATTTAGCGAATGATCCTATTTATTCTACAAACCAAGGTAGAGCTGACAATGTGAAATTCATCGATCACACAATTGAACAATGGACGAAACAGTTTCCATTAAAAGAAGCCCAGCGAATATTGGATGAAGTATCTGTTCCAGTCGGACCTATCTATGGAATTAAAGAAATCGTTACAGATGAGCAATACAAAGCAAGAGACATGCTGAAGGAAATAGAATTGCCGGATGGAAAGAAGGTGTTGGTTCCTGGAATTGTACCAAAATTATCTGAAACACCAGGAGAAATAAAATGGAATGGTCCAAGTCTAGGTGAACACAACGAAGAAATTTATACAGAATATATGAATTTCTCTATTGAAGACTTCAAAAAATTGAAAGAACAAGGAGTCATATAATTGGCAGATGTGAAATTTATCGACGTCAGTCCAAGAGATGGTTTACAAAATGAACCGATGCTCATTCCGACAAATGAAAAAGAAAAACTAGTGAAGCTACTACTCCTAGCAGGCGTACGAACAATTGAAGTTACTGCATTTGTTCACCCCGAAAAAGTACCACAAATGGCAGATGCTTCTAACGTTTTAAAAGCGGTTACATCTTTTGAGAATCTTGAGGCAATTGCTTTAGTACCTAATTTAAAAGGGTATGAAAGAGCTAAAGAACATTTACTTTCTGAAGTGAATTGGGTGAGTTCAGCTACTGAGACATTCAACCAAAAAAACATTGGCTTAACTATAGATGAAAACTTTAAACAATTTGAATCACTCGTCATACAAGCTAAAAAAGATGGCATTAAAACGTGCTTTTCAATCGCAGTAAGTTTTGGCTGTCCATATGAAGGTGAAGTGTCAGAAGAGCAGGTATTGAATCTCGTAAAACGTGCGAAAGATGCTGGAGCTGAGCGTATTGGTATTGCTGACACAATAGGTATTGCTACACCAGATCAAGTCGAAAGATTAATGAAAAGCGTTTTAGAAATAGCTGGTGAAATACCAGTCGCCATTCATTTGCATGATACGAGGGGATTGGGGTCAGCAAATGCTTATGCGGCTTATCGAGTGGGAGTTCGCATCTTTGAAACAGCTGTATCTGGTATAGGTGGCTGTCCGTTTGCACCGGGAGCAGCAGGCAATTTAGCAACTGAAGATTTAGTGTATTTATTCCATAGAATGAACATTGATACAGGATTGGATTTTGAAAAACTGCTCGAAGCTGCAGATCATGCTGCGAGTCTTTCTACTAAAAATCCATTAGGGCGCATCAGGCACGTAGAAAGAAAACAATAAAGGGGGAAATGGGTATGAAAAAGTGGATAAAAGCTATTACTTTTATAATGGTGTTGACACTCATATTGGCAGCGTGTAACACATCAAAACCTCAAACGAGTGGTGCTAGTGTAAGTGGGGATGGCTATGAAGAGACAACGATTCGTTTAGCTTACAATTTACCTCAGGATCATCACATTTCAAAAGGTATAGAACAATTTGCAAAAGATGTTACCGATAAGTCCGATGGAGCAGTAAAAGTTCAAGTGTATCCTGCAGGCCAATTACTAAGTGATAAAGACATGAACCAATCCATATTGTCTGGTGGTGTTGAGATGGGTGTAAATTCCGCAACATTATGGGCAAGTACAGTACCGGCTATGGGAATTTTCGATGTTCCTTATGTATTTACAACTTATGAAGAAGCTGGTGAAGCTTTAAACGGTGAATTTGGCGATAAATTACGTACAGCAATGGAGGAAAAAGGTGCAAAAGTATTATTGTTTGCAGACTACGGTTATGCACAATTTGCAAATAACAAGCGCCCTTTGAAATCGCCTTCTGACTTTGAAGGACTAAAGATTCGCAGTATTGGTGATATCCCTTCAGAAATGATTAAAGCGTATGGTGCTTCACCAGTATTCATGGGTGGTGGAGAAGTATACATGGCGCTTCAACGTAATACTGTAGATGGTGCTACTTCTGGAACAACAGCGATGTTACAACGAAAATATGACGAAGTAACGAAGTATTTGACAATTAATAACTATGCATACCTGGAATTCATCTTAGCGGTAAACCAAGATTATTGGAATGGTTTACCAGAGAAGACACAGACACTATTAACTGAAACTGCAAAGGAAACAGAGGATTGGATTCGTTTACAAGCGGAAGCAGAGGATAAGTTAACAGCAAAACAGTTAGAAGAAAAAGGTATGGAAGTATACGTAGTCCCTGAGGAAGATCTACTAGAGTGGAAAGAGGCTGCAAAACCGGCATGGGATGCATTCTCTAAAAATGCAGGAGATTTAGGAAATAAGCTGTTAGAAATGGTTGATAAGAAGTAAGGGGGAAAATCCTATATGAAGGTGCTTTACAGAATATCCGATCTGCTCATTAGAATGGGAGCCTTTTTATCAGGGTTCTCCATCATTCTAACAACTTTTATGATTTTCTTTGAAGTCATTTCGCGAGCGTTTTTTAATCAACCGACAATTTGGGCGACTGAGTTATCTATTTATGCGATTATCGGAAGCTGTTTTTTAGGAAGTGCCTATGCGGTGCGGACATACTCACACATTACCGTAGATATACTTATAACTAATGTGAATGATCGAATTAAAACGATTCTTGCTTACTTGTCGAATGCTTTAGGGTTAGTGTTTAGCATCATTTTTACTTTTTATGGTTTTCATCACTCGATGAAAACCATGGAACTGGGTGTCACTTCTGCATCGTTATTGCGAGTCCCGATGTACTTGCCGGAATTATTACTTCCGGTGGGTGGTGTGTTAATGTGCTTGGCCTTTATATTGCAAATTGTAGACGGCGGAGTCCATAAGGGAGGCGAGCATATATGAATATATTTTTCGTTGGCGGATTGAGCACTTTTTTATTAATTGGACTGCCAGTAGCATTTTCACTCGCTTTATTAGCTGTAGCGGGTATGTACTTCTTTAACGGTGGAACATTTGCCTTCATGCAAATTCCTATTATCTCTTATAAATCGCTTGACGACTTCTCATTAACTGCATTACCGATGTATGTGTTAATGAGTCAAATCTTACTAGTTAGTGGTGTAGGTCGTGACCTGTACGAAATGGCGAGTCGGTGGTTTAGACATTTCCCTGGCGGACTCGCGATTGCGACACTCTTTTGCTGTACTATTTTTGCTGCAATATCAGGTTCAAGTGTCGCAACCGCATTAACAGTTGGTTCCGTTGCACTACCAGAAATGGTACGTCGAGGTTATAATAAAAGACACGTCTTGGGACTACTCGCAGCTGGCGGGACTTTAGGGATTTTAATCCCTCCAAGTGTTCCTATGATTATTTATGGATCTGTGACGGGGGAGTCTATTGGGAAATTGTTTATAGCAGGTATCGTTCCAGGACTCATTTTGACAATTGCATTTATGATATTTGCTTCTTATCAAACAAGACATATTAGAGATGTACCTGCAACTTGGAAGGAGCGAATGGAAGCTTCCAAAACAGCTATTTGGGGACTCATGTTGCCAGTTATCGTTATTGGAGGTATATATAGTGGTTTATTCACTCCAACTGAAGCTGCAGCAGTAGGGGTTGTTCTGAGTTTTGCTATTTCTGCCTTCGTATATCGTAATCTGAACATGGATAACTTCAAGCAAATTATTTTCTCCACTGTCAAAACAAATGCTATGATTTTACTCATTATAGTGGGCGCGATGTTACTTGGCTACATAATGACTGTATTACAAATCCCACAAACGATTACTAATTACGCGACAGAACAAGATATTTCTCCTTGGGTTATCTTTATTCTAATAAATGTTGCCCTATTGATTTTAGGAATGTTCTTAGAAACAGTCTCGATTTTGGTTATTACCCTACCAATTTTGTATCCAATCATTGTTGCTCTAGGATTTGATCCGATTTGGTTTGCGATTATCATGGTTATCAATATGGAATTAGCATTAATATCACCACCTGTTGGATTAAACTTGTTCGTTCTAAAAGGAATTGATCGATCAAATACCATCAATGAAATAGTAAGAGGGGTTATTCCATACGCCATAATTATGGTACTCTTCATTGTTCTACTTTCCTTCTTCCCAGAGATTGCTACATTCTTAGTAGATAATGTGGAATAAGTAAAACTTATAAAATCGTTACAAGGTTAAATGACCGAGTAACGATTTTTTATTTTTGTAAAACTTTTAGTTAAAATGTACCACCAATCAAAAATATTTTTAGGAAATTCAGCCTGAATTTTGACGTATAATACTCAAACAAAACTTTATATCATCTAGACATAAAACGCTCCTGAATCAATTCTTTTATCAATTCTAGAATATAAATAAAAACCAATTCGCATTTTGAATTGGTCCTACAATACACGTTTTTAAATCTAAGTAAACAGAAATGGTATATTCTACTTCCTTTTAATGAATAATAAGTATATACCACCAATAATTAACAACAGTGGCCAATATGTCTCAATCAGACCTACACCTTGCTCGATCCAGCTCAGTGATTCAATAATCCTCTGGAAAAAATGCAGAAATGCACCAATTAGGAGCAAGGAAATACTTTGTACATAGCCAGTTTTTGTACGTAATGATCTTAAAAGTAAGCCTAATCCAACGATGAATAAAAAGGCAGCTGGATGATCTGGCCAAAAAGTAAAATCACCATGACTATGAAAATGGATACCGAGCCCTGCCAAGATGATCCCTGGTAAGATCGTGTTGTCGTCTTTTTCAAAATGACCACTTATTAAAAAAGCTGCACCTAAAATGATCAGGATCGTTGGCCATGTGTTTTGATTTTCAAATAATAAGATATTAAGTTTTTGTAAGAAGTAATAACTTCCAAGTCCAAGCAAAATGACTGCTGTAAATAGTGATTTATTTTTCATAGTCCACCTCTTAATGAAAACGATTTACTTGATTGAAATGTGATTTTTTGATAATGTACAGAGTGGATGACATGAGAGATCATGTCTAAATATGTAGAATTGCTTTAACGACCAACTATTAAACAAGTTTTTAAAATTATATCATAGGTCTAAAGAGGTTTCATACACTGTTCACAATTAATAAAAGATATAAAAGAGAGTCATGTTATACTATTACTAGAGATCTTTGCATGTGGGGGTGTAAAGGGAAATGCATATTCTTGTTGTCGGGTTAAATTATAAAAGTACCCCTGTTGAAATTCGCGAAAAGCTCAATTTTGATCCAAGTGAGCTAGCCAATGCGATGAAACAGTTGAAAAATCAAAAGAGTATTCTAGAGAATATCATCGTTTCAACATGTAACCGAACAGAAATTTATGCGGTTGTTGATCAAATGCATACGGGTCGCTACTATATTAAAGCATTTTTAGCGGACTGGTTCGGATTAGATAAAGATGAGTTTTCACCGTATTTAACGATATATGAAAGTGATGGTGCACTTGAGCACCTTTATAAAGTAGCGTGCGGGTTAGACTCGATGATTTTAGGGGAAACACAAATTTTGGGACAGGTACGATCTAGCTTCTTGCTTGCTCAAGAAGAGCAAACGATCGGTACGGTTTTTAATCAATTATTTAAGCAAACCATCACGCTAGCAAAACGCGCACATTCAGAAACGGAAATTGGTGCGAATGCAGTTTCTGTTAGCTATGCGGCTGTTGAATTAGCGAAGAAAATTTTCGGGGATCTAAAATCAAAGCATGTTCTGATTTTAGGTGCAGGGAAAATGGGCGAGCTTGCTGTTCAGAATTTACATGGTAATGGCGTACGCAAAGTTACCGTAATGAATCGAACTGTTGAAAAAGCTCAAGCTTTGGCTACTCGCTTTGAAGGTGAAGCAAAAGGCATGAATGAACTGCAATGTGGATTAGTTGATGCAGATATTGTCATCAGTTCAACGGGTGCGAAGGATTTTGTTATTACAAAGGATCTGATGCAACAAGTTGAAAAAATGAGAAAAGGACGTCCTCTTTTTATGGTGGACATCGCTGTTCCTCGTGATTTAGATCCAAAATTACAGGAATTAGAAAGCGTCTTTCTCTATGATATCGATGATCTTCAAGGCATTGTTGAAGCAAACCTTCAGGAGCGTAAAATAGCTGCAGAGCAAATCGAATTGTTGATTGAAGCGGAGATCGTTGACTTCAAACAATGGATTAATACATTAGGCGTTGTTCCAGTCATATCAGCTCTTCGTCAGAAGGCACTTTCGATTCAAGCTGAAACAATGCAAAGCATTGAACGAAAAATGCCGAATTTAACTGAGCGTGAAAAGAAAGTTCTAAACAAGCATACGAAAAGCATTATAAATCAACTCTTACGAGATCCTATCGTAAAAGTGAAAGAATTGTCTGCTGAACCGAATGCTGAGCAATCCTTAGAACTGTTCATGAAAATCTTTGATATCGAAGATGCTACCGAAGAGCAAAAAAGAAGAGAAATAGATCTACACCAAGAGCACAACTTCCGCGTGGAGAAGACTGCTAATCATCGAGTTTCACTTCAATCGTAAGTGAAAGGACTATTTCTATGATTGAGATGAGTTTGACTAGAATCAATGAATTAACGATACTTGTATACGCTTTATGTGTATTGCTATATTTTATAGATTTTCTAAATAATAACCGGAAGGCGAAAGTAACTGCCTTCTGGTTACTTTCTATTGTTTGGCTCTTACAAACAATTTTTTTATTTACTCGAATGTTTGAGACCGGAAGATTTCCTGTTTTAAATGTATCTGAGGGGCTTTATTTCTATACGTGGGTACTTGTGACTTTATCACTCGTATTAAATAAACTAATCAAAGCAGAATTTATTATTTTTTTCACAAATGTAATTGGCTTTATGATGCTGGCCATTCACACATTTGCACCATCGCAATATGAATCCGCTGCTGTTTCAAGTCAGCTAATATTAGAGTTGTTATTCATACATATTACAATGGCGATACTATCGTATGGAGCGTTTTCACTTTCATTTGTCTTTTCAGTCCTGTACTTAATTCAATACAATTTATTGAAAAAGAAAAAATGGGGCAAGCGGCTTTTACGATTAGAGGATTTATCTAAGCTTGATCATATGTCCTATGTATTAATAGTAATTGGAGTACCGATGCTGTTATTAAGTTTAATTTTAGGAGTCGTGTGGGCCTATCTTAAGCTCCCGAATTTCCACTGGTATGATGCCAAGATATTAGGGTCTTTCACGGTATTAATGGTCTATAGCTTTTACTTATATAATCGCATTGTCAGAGAGCTACAGGGTAGGGCAGTTGCTGTGTGGAACACCGCATCATTTCTTGTCCTGTTAATTAATTTCTTCTTGTTTGGGAGTTTATCACAATTCCATATTTGGAATTCATAGAGCTAAAGGTGTAGGAGGATATTCATGAGAAAAATCATCGTAGGATCTAGACGTAGTAAGCTTGCGTTAACTCAAACAAATTGGGTGATTGATCGTTTAAAAGAATTCGGTCTGCCCTTTGAGTTTGAAGTGAAAGAAATTGTGACAAAAGGCGACCAAATTTTGGACGTGACACTTTCTAAAGTCGGCGGAAAAGGTCTATTTGTAAAGGAAATTGAGCAAGCAATGATTGATGGTGACATCGACATGGCTGTACATAGCATGAAAGATATGCCAGCTGTACTTCCTGAAGGTCTTACAATCGGCTGTGTACCAAAACGCGAAGACCACCGTGATGCACTTATTTCCAAGGATCATAAAAAACTAGCAGATCTGCAAGCAGGCTCAATTATTGGTACGAGTAGTTTAAGAAGAAGTGCACAACTGTTAAAAGAACGTCCAGATCTTGAAATCAAATGGATTCGTGGAAACATTGATACACGCCTTGAGAAACTCAAATCAGAAGAATATGATGCAATCATTCTAGCTGCTGCAGGTCTTGCTAGAATGGGCTGGAGTCAAGATGTTGTCACAGAATTTTTAGATCCTGAATTATGTTTACCAGCTGTAGGTCAAGGTGCTTTAGCAATTGAATGCCGTGAAAATGACCTGGAATTGTTGGACTTGTTTTCAAAGTTCACGGATGAAGCAACCTATTTAGCAGTTCAAGCTGAGCGTACTTTTTTAAATAAAATGGAAGGCGGCTGTCAAGTGCCAATTGCAGGCTTTGCAACCGTCACGGAAGATGAAATTACTCTAACAGGATTAATTGCCTCACCAGATGGGAAAGAAATCTATAAACAAGCATTCACTGGAACGGATCCTGTGACTATCGGTGAAAGGGTTTCCGCTACGTTAACTGAGCAAGGTGCGAAAGCTCTAATTGACCGTGTAAAAGAGGAGCTAGATCAACAATGAATACCGAGCTTCCTCTAAAGGGAAAGCGGGTACTGATTACAAGGGCAAAAGAGCAAGCAAAAGATTTTGCTAATAAAATAGAAAAAGCTGGCGGAGTGGCCATCACAACTCCGCTACTTCAATTCAAAGCAAATGAGATTGGGCAAAAATTAATCAAAGAAACTCTTCAAAAGCTGCCAACATATGATTGCATTGTTTTTACAAGTGGGAATGGTGTTACCTTTTTTAAGCATTTTCTGGATCAATGGAGTATTCCCGTTTCAATGTTGAAGAATTTAAAAATTGCCTCTGTGGGCCGAAAAACGAGTCAACAATTAGATGAAATCGGGATATCCGTTACCATAATTCCTGAAGAATTTGTCGCTGAGCGTTTAGCGAAGGAGATTAGCAGCAATCTTAGTGAAGGCGCTAAAGTATTGGTGATTCACGGTAACCTATCAAGGCCAATTTTAGTTGAAACCTTGAAAAGCAAAGGCTTCGATGTAACAGATTTAGTTGTCTATGAAACACTACATAATTTGCAAGAACAAGAAAAAATTAAGAAACTCATTTTCAAAAATCAGCTGGATTTTATTACATTTACCAGTTCTTCAACAGTGGATAGTTTTATGAAAGTGCTAGATACCAGTGAGTTAGCAGATCACCTAAATAAAACTACCTTTATCTGTATTGGCCCGATTACATATAAAACACTGAAAGAATACGGTTACGAAGCGCTTGTTCCTAAAAACTATACAACAGATGATATGCTGAACTGCATGCTTGAGTCGTTAAAAACTAAGGGAGGTTATTAAAATGGAATTACAGTTTTCACGTCATCGTCGCTTGCGTCAAAGTGCAGGCATGAGGTCACTAGTTCGCGAAACCTATCTACATACTGAAGATTTAATTTACCCTTTATTTGTTGTTGAAGGTGAGAATAAACGAAATGAAATTCCTTCTATGCCAGGGGTTTATCATATATCACTAGACCATTTGAATAAAGAAATGCAAGAAGTTGTCGACCTTGGGATTAAATCTGTGATCTTATTCGGAGTACCTGATGAAAAAGATGCAACTGGAACCGGTGCTTATCATGATCATGGAATAGTTCAACGAGCAATTTCTCAGACAAAAGAAGCTTTTCCAGAATTAGTTGTTATTGCAGATACTTGTTTATGTCAATACACAGACCATGGCCATTGTGGAATTGTTAAAGACGGTCAAGTCCTAAATGATCCCTCTCTTCAATTACTTGCGCAAACGGCAGTTAGTCAGGCAAAAGCCGGTGCAGATATAATTGCACCTTCAAACATGATGGACGGCTTTGTTGCAGCGATTCGTCAGGGATTAGACGAAGCCGGATTTGATCATATCGCAATTATGTCTTACGGTGTAAAATACTCTAGCGCATTTTACGGACCGTTCCGTGATGCTGCTCATAGTACACCGCAATTTGGAGATCGTAAAACGTATCAAATGGACCCTGCAAACCGCATGGAAGCATTGAGAGAAGCCGAATCAGATATGCTGGAGGGTGCTGACTTTCTAATCGTTAAGCCTGCATTGGCTTACTTAGATATCATTCGTGATGTGAAAAACACATTCAACGTTCCAATTGTTGCCTACAATGTGAGTGGTGAATATTCAATGATTAAAGCAGCTGCACAAAATGGCTGGGTCGATGAAAAAGCAATCGTTATGGAAAGCATGATTGGAATGAAACGTGCCGGTGCTGATTTGATTCTTACTTATTTTGCAAAAGATATAGCACGTTGGTTAAAAGATCAATAATAACCCAATTTCATGAAAGGGGTATTTAATAATGAGAAGCTATGAAAAATCAAAAGCAGCATTTGGGGAAGCCCTAACGTTAATGCCAGGTGGAGTCAATAGTCCTGTTCGCGCCTTTAAATCTGTTGGAATGAGTCCTATTTTTATGGAACGTGGAAAAGGCTCTAAAATCTTTGATATCGATGGAAATGAATATATTGATTATGTTCTTTCCTGGGGACCACTTATTCACGGTCATTCCAACGACACGGTTATAGAGTCAATTAAAAAGGTTGTTGAATCTGGGACTAGCTTTGGAGCGCCAACTCTAATTGAAACTGAACTTGCAAAACTTGTTATTGACCGAGTTCCATCAATTGAGGTTATTCGTATGGTTAGCTCTGGGACAGAAGCAACAATGAGTGCAATTCGACTTGCTCGAGGATACACAGGTCGTAATAAAATTATCAAGTTTGAAGGGTGCTACCATGGTCATGGTGATTCTCTTCTGATTAAAGCAGGATCTGGAGTTGCTACACTTGGTTTACCAGACAGCCCAGGTGTTCCTGAGGGTGTTGCAATGAATACCATTACAGTGCCTTATAATGACCTTGAAAGCATTCGTTATGCCTTTGAGCAATTTGGCGACGATATTGCTGGAATAATCGTTGAACCTGTTGCAGGAAACATGGGTGTTGTTCCACCACAGCCTGGTTTCTTAGAAGGGCTCAGAGAACTTACGACAGAGTACGGTGCTCTCTTAATTTTTGACGAAGTAATGACAGGCTTCAGAGTGGATTATGGCTGTGCACAAGGCTACTACGGAGTTACACCAGATCTTACTTGCCTTGGAAAAGTAATCGGCGGTGGACTTCCAGTTGGCGCTTATGGTGGAAAAGCAGAAATCATGGAACGTATTGCACCAAGCGGGCCAATCTACCAAGCCGGAACTTTATCGGGTAATCCACTAGCTATGACAGCAGGCTATCAAACGTTAAAACAATTAACTCCTGCATCCTATGAAGAATTTAGCCGTAAAGCAGATCGTTTAGAGAACGGCTTATCTCAAGCTGCACAGGAATATGAAATTCCGCACACAATTAATCGAGCAGGATCAATGATTGGATTTTTCTTCACAGATAAAGAAGTAACAAACTATGAAGAAGCTAAAACATCAAACCTTGAATATTTCGCTAAGTATTACCGTGAAATGGCAAATAATGGTGTGTTTTTACCCCCATCACAATTTGAAGGAATGTTCTTATCAACCGCACACACTGATCATGACATTGATCAAACAATTGAAGCGGCGAGAAAAGCATTTTCACAGTTAAAATAGTACAGTTATTAAAAGCACTCATTCATTGGGTGCTTTTTTATTTTTTAGATTGTTCTTGATTAAGTTGATATTTCAATCATATTTTCCTCCTATCCCACATAAATCTGTAATGTCATAGTAAATTTACTAAGCTATTCGAGAGGAGGAATTCGATTTGTCACAGGAACAACAGCAGTTACGATTTTCGGTAGAGGAATCTGTGTGGTTTCAAAAAGGACAGGAAGTCTCTGAGCTCTTATCTATCTCCTTAGATCCGGATATATCCATTCATGAGCATGATCAGTACATTTCAGTTAGAGGTGCACTTCAACTTACGGGTGAGTACAAAATAGATGAGCAAGAAGAGGTAGGAGAAGATTTACACTATGCAAATGTTCGGTATGTGAACGAAATTTCTACTAGAGAAGATGGAGTAAGCTACTTAACGCATCGTTTTCCAGTCGATATCACCATCCCGAGAAATCGTATTCAAAATCTAGAAGAAGTATATGTGACGATTGAATCGTTTGATTATGAACTTCCAGAAACACAATGCTTAAAGCTTATTGCTGATCTTTCAATTAGTGGGATTGGTACGGAAAGTGTGCAGGTAACAGCTACACCAGAAGCACAGCAAGAGGAGCAGTTCGAGGCGCTTTATCGTGGACCACAAGCAACGGCGTATGAAGATGATGTGGTGGAAACAAAAGAAGAAACTCATGAATTCCAAGAAGAACTTTCAGAACAGGTAAGAGCTGAAGAAGACGAAGAAGAAGTGGAAGAGGAAGAGGAAGAAGAAGAAGAAGTGGAAGAGGAAGAGGAAGAGGAAGAACTTGTAACCGAGAGCTTTGCTCAAAATCTTTTTGCAAACAGTAGTGAAGAAGAGCAAGAACAAGACGACAACAAAGATGATCTTTATGAGCCATTTGAGGTTGAGGTAAGAAAGTATCCACAAGAAGTTGAAGAAAAAAGTGTCTATCATAAGCCAGAGGTACAATACTCTTTATACTCTGCTCCTGAAAAAACACTAGAAGTTGAGCAAGTCTCAAATAAGCGTTCCGAACAGAAAGAAGATCAATCAAAAAGTGAAAGTGAAAACTCACACTATTTAAAGAGTCTTTTTGCTCGTGAAGAGGAAGATGAAGATTTTTCAAAATTAAAAATGTGTATCGTCCAACAAGGCGATACAATTGATACAATTTGTGAACGCTATGAACTTACCATTCAGCAGTTAATGAGGGTCAATGATTTTGGAGCAAAACAAGACGTAGCGGAAGGGCAAATCCTTTATATCCCCGTTTATGCAACGTCGAAGTAAACCACTTAAAGAGAGATTGACAAAAGATGAAAGAACAGCGTGAGGTTACTGCACCCTCAGCTGTTTTTTTCGTATCGAAATGGGTATGGATAAACGCCTTCTTAATAGATGAAAGCTAGAGGTGTGACGCATCGTGATGAAAAAGATGGTTGATGAGACATCAGTAATACTTGAGCAATACGATCTAACACCTGAATATGTGGAGACATTAAGTAATAAAGTAAAAAAGGTCTACACAAGCTCAGGTCCGTATGTGTTAAAAAAACTATCAAAAAAACGAAACACACGTTTTACAGAGTTAATTAATAGCGTTGATGAAAAAGGTTACGTTGGTTATGTACCAATTTTCCAAAACAAAAACAGAGAGCTATTCACTCCTCACTACAATGATCTTTACTATTTAATGCCATGGCTTCCTAATGAACCAGAGGGTGAGAAAGATGAGCGACATCAGTATTTATTTAGAGAAGTAGCTGAACTACATCGCAGAACAGTAAGAGAAGTAAAATTAACTGGACAGGAAGCAACCATACATTATGACGCGATTGTCAAAGGGTGGGAAGAAGGAAAAGAATTTTTTGAAAAGTATGTAGACGAGTGTGAAAAGCAACTTTATTTAGCACCATTTGAACTTCAGACCTTAACATACTATATTGAAGCAAGTCGTGCTGCAGAGTTTTCAAGGAAAAAGCTAGATGAGTGGTCAGAACGAATGAAGGAAAAGGAAGCAACACGGCTCGTTGTGAATCATGGTAGACTATCTGCCCACCACTTTCTCTACGACGAACAAGGAACGGGCTTTTTCACAAACTTTGAGCAGGCAAGACTCTCTTCACCAATCGACGACATGCTCATTTTTTTCAAAAAAACCTTAAGAGGGTACCCGAAACAATGCAATGACTGTGTGAATTGGTTTTATACGTATCAAAAAAGCTTCCCATTTAGTGAAGAAGAAATGCTCCTGTTTTTAAGCTATTTATCCTACCCAGATCGAATCGTCCGTGTTTTAAAAAACAACGCAGGGAAAGATAGAACTCTGGGTGAGCTAAATCGCAATCAAGAGCTGTTAAAAGCTTACTGGCAATTCAAAAACGTCGAGTATTTTGTTATGAAGGTTTCCGAAATTGAAGAAAAGAAAAAACTAGAACAACAACAAAAAGAAGAAGCCCAATCTTCGTGAGGATCGGGCTTCTTCTTTTTGAAGTTAACTTATGTCGAGCTGTGTCAATCGACATAGAGCTTTCCATTTATCTCACCCTTCAGAGCCAGTCATAATGATAGGCCAACGCTAAAAGTATAAGGACAGCTAGCAATAATACATCAAAAGAGGTAGGAAATAAAATAGTACGAATACCTTGGAAAATGGCTAGTGGAACAATGATTTGAATGCCAACATCACGAATCTGTCTGACCCACGGCGGGAGTGAATAAGGGTTAAATCGTTTTCTCATGAAGGAATCCTCCTCATATTCTCTATTACGAGTAGCATATGATCGGTCATCTGTGCAGGTGCCTGTTTTCAGTTTTCAAATGATTATTTATTATCAAGAAAGGCAATGCTAATGATAGTAGCTAATCATCTTCACTTTACATAATAAAAAAGAATAATAATAAAGAAAATTAGCAAGAATGATTGACGAAAAAACTTTATTTTTAGTAAAATAGATATATCAAATCTAAAACATACAATTTAACATATAAACGTTGATAGGGAAGAGTACATCTTTAACACTTTACAGAGAGAGAAATCACATGCTGGAAGATTTCTTACGTGTTACGGTGGAAGGTCGCCCTTGAGTACTTTTTTTAAAGGATGTTCAATAACTATCCAAGTAGAAAAAGTCGGCTGCAAGCCGTTATCGTAATGAAGTGCATAGGCTCCCGAGTTAGTTAAGCCTATGAAAAAAGGTGGTACCGCGAAATGAACTCCATTCGTCCTTTTCTGGATGAATGGAGTTTTTTTATTTGGATAAAAACGATGGAGGAATTAAAATGACAACAAATGAACAAACAACGCTTTCGACAAAATACGATCCGAATGCAATTGAAAAAAACAGATATAAATTTTGGTTAGACGGTAAATATTTTGAAGCAACAGGTGATCCTGAAAAAGAACCTTACACAATCGTTATTCCACCTCCAAATGTAACAGGGAAACTTCACTTAGGACATGCGTGGGACACAACATTGCAAGATATCTTGACAAGAATGAAGCGAATGCAAGGCTATGATGTATTGTGGCTTCCAGGTATGGATCATGCAGGCATTGCCACGCAAGCAAAAGTTGAAGCAAAGCTACGTGAAGAAGGAAAAACACGCTATGACTTAGGTCGAGAAAAATTCGTTGAAGAAACGTGGAAGTGGAAAGAGGAATACGCTGCACATATCCGAGAGCAGTGGGCAAAAGTTGGCCTTGGACTTGATTATTCACGCGAGCGCTTCACACTTGATGAAGGCTTATCAAAAGCAGTTAACGAAGTATTTGTTAGCTTGTACAAAAAAGGACTCATTTACCGTGGTGAACGGATTATTAACTGGGATCCTAAAACAAAAACAGCTTTATCCGATATTGAGGTCATTCACAAAGATGTTCAAGGCGCTTTCTATCATATGCGCTATCCATTAGCAGATGGATCAGGATCGATTGAAATCGCAACAACTCGACCTGAAACAATGCTTGGTGACACGGCAGTTGCTGTTCATCCCGAGGACGAGCGTTACAAACAACTAATTGGAAAGACAGTAAAATTACCTATCGTAAATCGTGAAATTCCGATTGTTGCTGATGATTACGTTGACATGGAGTTTGGTTCTGGTGCGGTAAAAATAACCCCTGCTCACGATCCGAATGATTTCGAAATTGGAAACCGTCATAATCTTGAGCGCATTCTCGTTATGAACGAAGATGGAACAATGAATGCTAATGCTGATAAATACAATGGACTAGATCGCTTTGACTGCAGAAAACAGATTGTCAAGGATCTTCAAGAACAAGGTATATTGTTTGAAATTGAAGATCACATGCACTCTGTTGGGCATAGTGAGCGAAGTGGAGCTGTTGTTGAACCTTATTTATCAACACAATGGTTCGTAAAAATGCAGCCACTTGCAGATGCTGCAGTTGAACTTCAGAACAATGATGAAGAAAAAGTGAAATTTGTTCCAAATCGTTTTGAAAACACATATATGCGCTGGATGGAAAATATTCGCGATTGGTGTATTAGTCGTCAGTTATGGTGGGGTCATCGTATTCCAGCTTGGTACAATAAAGAAACAGGTGAAGTTCATGTTGATCACGAGCCCCCAGCAGACATCGAAAATTGGGAGCAAGATAACGATGTTCTCGACACTTGGTTTAGCTCAGCACTTTGGCCATTTTCAACAATGGGCTGGCCTGACACAGACTCACTAGATTACCAACGTTTCTACCCAACAAATGCACTTGTAACTGGGTATGATATTATCTTCTTCTGGGTATCTAGAATGATTTTCCAAGGTCTAGAGTTTACTGGAAAGCGTCCATTTGATGATGTGTTAATTCATGGTTTAGTTCGAGATGAACAAGGCCGGAAAATGAGTAAATCACTTGGTAACGGTGTAGACCCGATGGATGTAATTGAAAAGTATGGCGCAGATTCTCTACGTTACTTTTTATCAACAGGTAGCTCACCAGGTCAGGATTTACGTTTTAGCTATGAAAAGGTTGAAGCAACTTGGAACTTTGCGAATAAGATTTGGAATGCTTCCCGTTTTGCCTTAATGAATATGGATGGACTAACATACGATGAAATTGACTTAACTGGGAAAAAATCTGTCGCAGATAAGTGGATTCTTACACGACTAAACGAAACAATTGAGAATGTAACAAGCCTTGCCGATCGCTATGAATTTGGTGAAGTAGGAAGACTTCTTTATAACTTCATCTGGGATGATTTCTGTGATTGGTACATCGAAATGGCGAAGCTTCCATTGTATGGTGAAGATGAAGCCGCAAAGAAAACAACAAGATCGATTTTAGCGTATGTTCTCGACAACACAATGAGATTGCTTCATCCATTTATGCCATTTATCACCGAGGAAATATGGCAGTCTCTTCCACATCAAGGAGAGTCAATTACAGTAGCAAAATGGCCTCAAGTAAACCCAGAGTTTACGGATGAAAAAGCTGCGAATGAAATGAAGCTGTTAGTCGAAGTGATTCGTTCGGTTCGTAACATTCGAGCTGAAGTGAACACGCCAATGAGCAAGCAAATCAGCATGCAAATTAAGGCGAAAAATGAAGAAGTTCTCGAGCAACTTGAAACGAATCGTGCTTACGTTGAACGATTCTGTAACACGAGCTCGCTAAACATTGCAACGAGCATCATAACAGATGAAAAAGCAATGACTGCTGTTGTAACTGGAGCTGAACTAATTCTTCCCTTAGAAGGATTAATTAACATCGCTGAGGAAATTGCTCGATTGGAAAAAGAGCGTGAAAAGCTAGACAAAGAAGTAGAACGCGTTCAGAAAAAACTCTCAAACGAAGGATTCTTGAAAAAGGCTCCCGACAAAGTCATAGAAGAAGAAAAAGCGAAACAAAACGACTATGCTGAAAAACGTGACATCGTTTTGGCACGGATACGTGAATTAAAAGGAGAGTAATCAAGGCAGAAACGCTATCCTAAGAAATCTAATGCTCGGGTGTGCCTTAAAGGTTCACCCGAGTTTTTAAAGTCATTTGAGGAACGGTCAGAGTAAAGGAGATTTGAAGATGTTTTTACACTATGAAGAAGCAGTCAATTGGATTCATTCGCGCTTGAAATTTGGAATTAAACCTGGATTAAAGCGGATGGAATGGATGATGGAACGTTTAGGTTCCCCTGAAAAAAACATCTCAATTGTTCATGTTGCAGGGACAAATGGAAAAGGCTCAACAATCGCCTATATGCAAAATATATTGAACGAAGCAGACTATAAGATTGGAACCTTTACATCACCATACTTAGAAACCTTTAACGAACGAATCAGTTTAGATGGACAGCCGATAACCGATGAAGAGATGTTAAAGCTCGTGAACGACATTAAACCGCTCGTTGATGAACTAGAAAAAACAGAGCTAGGCGGCCCAACGGAATTTGAAATTATCACAACAATGGCTTTTCTCTACTTTGGACGGATCAACACACCGGATCTTTTATTATTAGAAACGGGACTAGGAGGAAGACTCGATTCTACAAATATCGTCCAACCCCTGCTTTCGATTATTACAAATGTCGGCTATGACCATATGAACATTCTCGGCAACACGCTAAGTGAAATTGCATCAGAAAAGGCTGGCATTATCAAAAGAGGTGTTCCAGTTATTACGGGTGCGGAAAATGTAGAGGTCTTATCTGTTTTAAAACATGTAGCAAATGATAATAAAGCATCCGTTTACATTCTAGGAGAACAAATTCACATATCAGAAAAAACGCTACACCAAAACAAAGAAGTGTTTTCAGTTCAAACTAAATTCGGCAAATTGGAACAAGTGGTTTTAACAATGAAAGGCGAGCATCAAGTTAAAAATGCAGCATTAGCAATCACTGCGGTTCAGTACTTATCAGGTAAAGAGAGATTAATCATCAATGAGTCTGCGATAAGAGCTGGTCTAGAAAAAACCATTTGGAAGGGACGGTTCGAGAAGGTTGTCGAAACTCCGACTATTATCATAGATGGCGCTCATAATCGGGAGGGAATTGAAAGTTTACTTGCAACGATCAACCGTCACTATCATGATAAAAAAATTCATATTTTGTTTAGCGCACTCATGGACAAAGAATATTCTCATATGATTGAAAGACTTTCTACAATTGCAAGCAGCATGCATTTCACAAGCTTTGTTTTTCCTAGAGCAGCAGCAGCTGTAGAGCTTTATAACATGTGTCCTTTATCTCAGAAAACTCACCATGAGCATTGGGAAGTGGCTTTAGTTGAGATGATTAATCAGTACGATCACGGAGAAAATGATCTGTTTATCGTCACAGGTTCTCTCTATTTTATTTCTGAAGTTAGAGAATACTGTCGAAAATCATTTGGTTAATATTAGGGAAATAGTCCTGAAAAAGGTATGACAGATGTCTGGGGATTTGATAAAATAGTCTTTAGAACAGTGTACATATAGATTGGAGGCACGCAAATTGGACAAGAAGTTAAAAGCAATTCTGTGGATTACTTGGGGCATTTTAACGCCTGTCCTTTTAACCATTACCTATAAAATATGGCCTCCATCTATTTCTGGATATGAACTAGACATTGTCTCTTTTCTATTATTAATGTGTCTAGTTACCTTTTGGCCGATAATCGTTAATGACACACCAGTCTTCTTTTCACAAGGTGTATCACTAGCTGTTTTTCTATACTATGGTGTTTTTGTTGAAATTGTATTAACGCAAATTACAGTCATTGTTTTACTGATTAAAATTAGAGTGAGTTGGAAGGATACCTTTCGTTTTCCAACAAACTCTCTCATGTTTTTAATTGTATCGCTTGTAAGTGCGCTCGTGTATTATGCACTTGGAGGTACACATGGTGAAATAAACTTCAGCTTTGCTTTTCTTGCTGCAGTCATCGCATACGAATTTTCAATGTGTTTAACAAATCATTTCGTTTTACGTTTTATAAGAAAAGTTTTTTATCAACAAAGAGACAAGTTTGTAACAAAGGACTTTCTTTGGGAAGTCTTTACTTCAATCTTGGTGTTTCCCATCGGAGTAGTTCTATACTTTCTTTACAAGGAACTAGGCTTAAGTGCAATTTTTTATGTAGGAATCCCATTTGTTGGAATATCTATTATACTTACCCTATATCACTCAAGTCAGCGGGTAAATTCATACCTGCAGCAAGCAAGTGAAATCGGACAACAGCTAACTGAACGCTTAAATGTGGATGATGTCCTCGATATTTTCATGGAAAAAATGACATCGATGATTAAGGTGGATTATGCTTATATCGTTGATGTCATTGACAAAGAAAATCTTAAAATTGTCCGTAAATATGAAAATGGCAAGATTATTGATAATCCGAATGAAACGAAATCAATTCGGGAAGGCATAAGTGGGTATGTGTATTCCCACCGAAAAGGGGTCTTATACCGCACTAGGGATCAGAGAAGAGATATCATTAATTCGCAGCTGCCACCAAAAGTAGAAAGTGTCATGGCCGTTCCTGTTATGAGAAATCAACAAGTTGTTGGGATCGTTATTCTAGCATCTAATAAAAAACGTGCCTATGAAAACTATCAACTAATGATTGTTGATTTATTAACTGCCTACTTAGGTGTAGCCAGTGATAATGCAAAAAACTACGAAAAAACGAAGAAACAGAGCGAACGCTGTGCACTTACTGGTCTTTTCAATTATCGCTATTTAGAAACGGTCCTAGATAACGAATTTAAAAGGCTTCAATCAAAGAAGCTTACTTCTCTATCGCTAATTTTATTAGAGATTGACCATTTTAAAAATGTGAATGACACATATGGGCACCAATCAGGGAATGAAATACTAATTGGAATTGCCAAGAGGCTTTTAAAAATTGTCGGTGACAAAGGGATAGTAGCGAGGTATGGAGGAGAAGAGTTTGTTGTCCTTCTTCCAAACTATGAAAAGAAATCTTGTTATGCATTTGCAGAAGGAATTCGTCAAGCAATAGCGGGCCGTCCATTCGTTCTAGAACAAGCGATCGTAAACAGCACCAATATAAAACAATACGTCCCAATCACGGCCAGCATCGGCTACGCAACTGCCCCACACGATGCAGACGACGCGTTAGCATTAATTAGACATGCAGATCGTGCGATGTATACAGGGGCTAAGCAAGCGGGTAGGAATCGGGTAGCAGAGTATGTTAAATAAGAAAAGGTTAGCACAATTAAAGTGCTAACCTTTTTCTCATGATAAGATTTCTATTTTCATAGGAAAATAATGCACGTCCTTTATTGATAGGTTGTACGGCGATTGGTAAAATTCAAATCGTCAAAAAAATCAGCATTTGAATCGAATACTAAGGCATCTTCGCCCCCAGTGCTAACACTACAATATTGCTGGAAGTCACTCTGGTTGATGGTGGGAGAATAAACATTGTAGTCTTTTCCAGTTGGAATGCCGGCTACCGTACCAGCTACGCAAATTTTAGAAGAAGGATCAAACTTTTTTATGTCAACATCTCTAAAATTTGCAGCTCCTCCGATATAGATAGAAGAATTAGTAAAACCTTTTATCTTTCCATTTTTTTCAAAGTTAAAAGTAGCACTTCCTTTAACCACTATGGTCGAATTATTAATACCCTGATTAACCATATTAAGGTCGAGAGCCCCCCCGATGTATATATTCGAGTTGTTTATACCATTTATATGTTTAGAAAATGAGGATGAGCCTGTAATGTATAGTGTAGTAGAATCAATACCTTTATTTAAATGAGTGTCTACATCGAGATATCCATTAACCAGAACAGTTGAGTTAGAAATCTCTTCGTGTTTTTCCATTTCAATCGGAACAGAAAATTGACAGTTAGAACCCTTAAAAGGATTTTCCTTCGAAGCATCAATATAAATACAATTAGGTAGGTTTATTGGCTGTTGAATAATTTTATCAAGATTAACTTCTGCTACTCCCCCGGAAATAGTAATGTTATAAGAATTGCTATTAATGTTAAAATTCATTTCTAAATTTGTCGTAATTGCTTTTGAGACGTGAGTTCCCACAACCCCTTCACTTTCAAAAGTAACCGCTAGTGTATTAGTGTCATCGATTGAAACAGTAGGATTGAAAACAGTAAAGGAAGCGTTATTATCTTGATCGATCGTCTTACTTTCACCTACACGTTGATCTGATAAGTTGGTATTTTTGATAAAAAAAGTTTCTAGCTCGGATTTTATTAGTAATGCGACTGTTTTATGATAATCGTTTAAATCTATTGTTCCTTTTTCCTCAAAATCACTAGTCATCATATCCTTTATAATTACTTCAATTTTCCCTTCTTTCTCTAATTTAAGCAAAAAATCTTCTAACTTAACTTGAAAATAGTTAGACCCCATTTCAGCTAAATCACCCGTTTGAACAGTCTGTTCACTTTGCTTTATTTGTTTAGAGTTATTAATTGTCGAACCGAGTACCGCTAAACCAAGAACTGTGAAAATGGTAATAGTTAAAAGGACAATAATAAGTGTCATGCCTTTTTGGTTATGAAGATAGTTCATATTTTTTCCCCTACATTCTTCTAGATAAAATGGTTCTAAGTTCATATTTAAGTTCTGGATCACCTTTTTTTTGAACAACTAATTTAAATGGAAGAGTATTGAAATAAAGTGAATCTCCAGAATTCTGTTTAATTTTTATTATAGGCTCCATAAGCGTTTCTACATCACCACTTGTATTATATAAGGTATACACGTAGTCAGAATTTGACAAGGTCATAGCTTCACCATTTTCATAATGTATTGTAATAGAAGTAGCATGTGGATTTTTATCAAGGTGGATTGTATAAGAAATTTGTGTTTTATGAATTCTATCTAGCGTTGTAACAAGTAAATTGGCTTCTTGTTGTAGTAACACATTTGCTTGGGCACGGTTAGAGTAGCTTAGGCCATTTATTAGCATACTTCCGACAAGAATTAGTAGAAAAGACATAATGGCAAGTACCGCAAGCAGTTCAATTAGCGTTATTCCCATTTGACGCTGATCTAGCTTTTGCATGTAAGTATATCCTTTCTATTTAAAATTGAAATAAGTATACGTTTTAGAAAGAATATTGCGATCATCATAGACTTCGATAATCATACGATAGAGGGAGTTGGATATAATTGGAGCGTTCTCACTATCAGGATAATCTTGAGTAGATTTAATATAAACAATTACGTTGTAGTTAGGATCATATAATTGTAGCTCAAAATAATCAGTATCGTGTTTAGTTACAAGTTGTATATTACTCTTTAGGTTTAATCCACTGTATTCCGGATTTAGTTTGGAAAGGTTATAACTGGTTGTGCCACCAACTTTCATATTTATAATGATGTTTCTTATAGCGGCATGATTCTTTAGCTCCGTCTCAATTTCACGAGCAATGTTAACAGTTTTTAGCTTATCCGCATTAATAGAGTTATAGTTAAAAGCATTCGTGAAAAAAGCTAGGAAGGTTAATAATATAACCGATAATATTAACAAAGATGCAAGTATTTCTATCAAAGTTATCCCCTTATTAGAAGATAAAATATTTTTCATTATAAAGACATCCTTTAGATCAGAAGTTATTAAATCCTTCTTCACAGAACTAATTAATTTATAAAATTACAAAAACTACATAATTTATTAAGTGTTTGTGTATTCTATTATTTCAATTTCTATTATACAATAAACTTAGTCGAAATTTGTCTTTTTTTATAAAGGGAAGAGGCTTTTTCCTTATTTTTATGTATCCTATATTTTAAGAGGTGGGACTTTGGGGCAGCTTGTATTTGGATTGATCGGCTTTTTTCTTTTATTACCAATACTCCTATTATTACCAATTGGGTTTTCGGTTAAAAATAAAAGCATATTAATTTTCACTGCTCTGTGTATTTCTTTAGTTGTCATCTTTAGTTTGCAAGTATTAAGCGTGGTTACTTCTTGGGTGATACTTGTCTTGTTAATAGCAATAGCAAGTTTACTAGTTTTAAAGAGATTAAGCTTTTCTGCAGAATCGACGGATGAAGCTTTTTTTGAAGCTAAACTTGAAATGGTAAGCAATAAAAGTTTAGTAATTAGTGATTCAACATTTAATGAAGTAAAACCTGAACAAATTAAAGAGGTAATATCGCTAACGCCTCCTGAGCAGCTACAACTAACTGAGTTAGACGAAACAGATTTCTTGAATTCAAGAATTATAGATGAAAAAGTTGAAACTCGTTTGATAGAAGATAATTTCATACCAGAGCTTTCTTTCTCAAAAGAAGATGACATCGAGATTAACTTTGATGCAATATTGTCAGACAGCAACTCGAATAAGGAGAGGCGCTCATGAGAATTAAAAATCAACAAAAAGCTTTCCTAGTCCTTGCCTTTAGTACTCTGTTTATTTTTAGCTTTTCACAAATTGGTGCGTCTGCTTACACTTATCTATTTAAAGGAAGTAACGTAAAACAAGGAACTATGAATGCTTCGAACGATCTAACTTCAAGTTTAGAAACAGCCGTTTATGAAGTGAATTCAGATGACTATGAACTTCAAGATCAACTTCCTAAAACAATTATTAGTGAATCAAAAATTGGACTTGATAATCAAAATAGTAATGATTTGAAAGACAAGCTTCAAAGTGCTGTGGTTCAACCTGGTCAAACTTTCTCTTTTCAGTCTTACCTTGATGAAAATCAGCTGGATGCACTAGAAAGCGGATTTCTAAACCGAGTGGCTACTGCTATTTACACTGCAATTTTACCTACAAACCTACAAATAATTGAACGTCATATTAGTTCTGAACTCCCAGAGTATGCCGAATTAGGTAAAGAGGCGAATTTTAAACCTAATCAGCGAGATCTGATTTTCTTTAATCCAGACACGTCCGATATTGAAGTAACTTTTTTGATCACAGATGAAATGCTTTCCGTTCAAATTAAAGGTATTACAACAGAAGGTCAATTCAAAGTTGTTGTTGAAAACGAGAAAGCTTTTTCAGCTAATACTATTATTCAATATGACTCGTCACTTCCAGAGTTAGGTAAAAAGGTTGTAAGCGAAGGGAAGAAGGGGCAGTCTGTTACGGTAAAAAGGCTTCTTGTTCAAAATGATAATAGTCAACTTGAGATTGTTCTGTCAGAAGATTTCTACGCACCAATTCATCGCGTTGAAAAACATGGATTAAAAAAGGCAGAATCTTATACGCTGCCTAATGAAGTTGAAGGAAATACAGTAGATGAAAATGGACAACCTTTTTTGCCACCTGAGATCGAAATTCCTAACCAAAGTCCGAACGTGACACAGGATAATAGTAATCAAGGTGGAATGAATGGAGATGCGCGGCCTTCTACGTCAGAAGAAAACAATACAGATCGCTTATGGGAAAAACCAGAAGTCTTAAAATAATTTGTTTACTGTTAACAAGCTTTTACTAGTCAAGGAGGTTCATATGAAACAAACACGCAAAAGATTAGGTGATCTTCTCGTTGAAACGGAACTGATTACAAAGGAACAGTTGCAGATTGCATTAAAAGAAAAGCCTGATGATCAAAAGCTTGGGGATACTCTTTTGCAACGTGGGTACATTACGGAGCAACAGTTAATCGAAGTATTAGAGTTTCAACTCGGAATCCCTCATGTAAGCTTGTATCGCTATCCATTTGATATAAAATTGCTAAGCTTAGTGCCAAAAGAGGTCGCTAAACGTAATCTCTTAATTCCGATTAAGAAAGAAAGCAATAAACTACTAGTTGCAATGACTGATCCCTTAGATTTTTATTCCATTGAGGATTTGAGGCTCTCGACTGGTTTTCAAATTGAGCCAGCAATCGCTACAAAGGACGATATTCTTAGAGCGATAAATAAATACTATGATCTCGAAGATGACATCGCTGATTTAAGTGCTTATGCATATGAAAATGAACGCGAAGAAGAGAAGGCTTCAGAAACAGACTCTCCAGTTATTCGCCTTGTCAATCAAATTCTCCAAAATGCTATCCAACAAAGAGCAAGTGACATTCACATTGACCCACAAGAAACAAAAGTATCTGTTCGTTATCGTGTGGATGGTGTATTAAAAACAGAACGGACTTTACCAAAGCATATGCAGAGTGTGCTTACAGCAAGAATAAAAATCATGTCCAATCTTGATATTACAGAACAACGTGTCCCACAAGATGGAAGAATTAAAGTGAATATTGAGTTTCACCCGGTTGATTTACGTGTATCAACACTTCCAACTGTTTTTGGTGAAAAAGTGGTTTTGCGTATTTTAGATTTAGGTAGTGCACTTAACGACATTACCCAGCTTGGCTTTCATAAAGTGAATTTACAGCGCTTTACACAGATGATCAAAAAGCCATCTGGAATTGTTTTAATTACAGGTCCAACAGGTTCTGGTAAATCATCAACACTTTATGCGGCTTTAAATAAGATGAATTCTGAAGAAGTTAACATTATTACCATTGAAGATCCTGTGGAATACCAATTAGAAGGCATTAACCAAATTCAGGTGAACTCAAATGTGGGAATGACTTTTGCAAAAGGTCTTCGATCAATATTGAGACAAGATCCCAACATCATTATGGTTGGTGAGGTTCGTGACAAGGAAACAGCTGATGTTGCAATTCGTGCATCTCTTACCGGCCATCTTGTTTTAAGCACCCTCCATACAAACGATTCATTAGGAACGATTACACGTTTAATTGATATGGGTGTTGAACCATTCCTAGTTGCCTCATCTCTTACAGGTGTTATTTCTCAGCGCCTTGTTCGTAAGGTTTGCCGCGATTGTGCTGAAATAGTCAATCCAACGAATCGAGAAATCGAGATTTTTTCAAAAAGAGGAATTGAAGTTGATAAAATTACCCGTGGTCGAGGTTGCGGAACGTGTAATATGACGGGATACAAAGGAAGAATCGCCATCCATGAGCTCCTTGTGATGTCAGAAGATATGAAAAAGGTCATCATGAATGGCGAACCTTTTTCAAAACTGCGTGAGTTAGCGATCAAAAATAAAACCATTTTCTTAATTGATGATGGCTTAATAAAGGTAAAACAAGGAATTACCACAACTGAAGAAATCTTGCGCGTTGCAATTACGGAGTGATAAGACGATGAAAACAAAAATTGAAGAAATTATGCGTGCAGCTTATGAGTTAAAAGCATCTGACATTCATCTTACTGTTGGAATCCAACCGATGCTACGAATCAATGGTGATTTGAGAAAGTATGGCAACACAGAGTTAGCTCCCATTGATACGCTTCAAATGTCAAAAGCAATTGTACCCGAAGCCATGTGGAGCAAATTCGAAGAAAAAGGGGAACTAGATTTCTCTTATGGAATTCAGGGAATTTCACGTTTCCGTGTCAATATTTATAAGCAACGCTCATGTATTGCACTTGCGGTTCGTATTATTCCAACATCAATTCCAACTTTAGAAGATTTGAAGCTACCACAATCTATAAAGAAAATTGCTGAAAAGCCACAAGGTCTTGTGCTCGTGACAGGCCCAACTGGAAGTGGAAAGTCGACAACGCTGGCATCGATGATCCATTACATGAATGAGACGATGCGCCGCCACATTATTACACTTGAAGATCCGATTGAATACCTTCATAAACATGGATCGAGCATTATTGATCAACGTGAGGTTGGTTTCGATACGTTAAATTTTTCAAATGGCCTACGTGCCGCCTTAAGACAAGATCCTGATGTTATTTTAGTAGGCGAAATGCGTGATTTAGAGACAATACACACCGCAATTACGGCTGCTGAAACAGGTCATCTTGTCCTTGCAACTCTTCATACATCAAGTGCGCCATCAACGATTGACCGAATTATTGACGTGTTCCCTTCGAATCAGCAGGCACAAGTGAGAATACAATTAGCTTCTGTTCTTGTGGCGATCGTTTCACAACGACTTTTTCCAACAAAGGACAAAAAATCTCGACGAGCGGCACTTGAAATTCTCATCAATAACTCAGCTGTTGCGAACTTAATTCGTAACGAAAAAATTCATCAAATTCAAAATGTGATGCAAACGAGTAAAGCTCAGGGAATGGTCACCCTTGAAGGAAGTATTTTAGAGCTCGTTCAATCGGGAGAGATTTCTAGAGAGCTAGCTGCACCTTATTTACAGGAGAAATTAAATTAGATGGCTAAATTCAAATACGAAGGCAGAGGTAAAGCAGGTCGAGTTTCTGGGAAAATTACCAGTAGTTCGAAACGTGAGGCGGGCTTAAAGCTTCAAGAAAAAGGGATCCGCATTACAAAAATCGAGGAGATCCCCGAAACACTCTTAACAAAAGAAATTACGATTGGTAGCCCTGTTAGGCTTCAGGATATCGTGATCTTTTTAAGACAGTTTGCCACGCTTTTGAAAGCAGGAGTTTCAGTTGTTGATTCCACCAATATTTTAGCAAGGCAAACAGAAAGCAAGTCACTTAAGAAAGCTTTACTAGATATTGAGGAAGACTTACGAACGGGAAATCCGTTATCATCAGCCGCTGCAAAGCATAAGAAAATATTTACCTCGATGTTCGTGAACATGGTCAAAGCGGGAGAGGCTAGTGGAAGTCTTGACGAAACATTAGATCGACTGGCCATTCACTACGAAAAGCAACACAAAACTAGGCAAAAAGTTGTTTCAGCACTTGCATATCCAGCTGTTGTTGGTTTTATAGCGATTGCAGTCGTGATCTTTTTACTAATTGCAGTCGTTCCTACATTTGTTGAAATGTTTGCAGACTTTGGTGCAGAACTTCCGCTGATTACAAGAGCGGTGCTTGGTGCAAGTGAATGGATGCAAGTGTATTGGTGGATTGTTATTGTTGCTTTTGGTCTACTTTTCACTGCTTATCTTTTCAGTAAAAGTCAGAAGAAATCAAAATATTATCTTGATTATTTCACGTTGAAGATTCCGATCTTCGGAAAAATGATTCAAAAAGCAGCACTCGCAAGAATGACAAGAACGTTAAGCTCCTTATTTTCTAGCTCTGTTCCTATTTTACAAGCAATTTCAATTGTCGAAAATGTCGTTGACAACGAAGTGATTGCTAGAGTACTAAGAGAGTCACGTCAATCACTTGAAAAAGGTGTGTCACTCACAGAACCAATGAAAAAACATTGGGTATTTCCACCCTTGCTCACGCAAATGATTGCAATTGGCGAAGAGACCGGAGCACTTGATGAAATGCTCTCAAAAGTAGCCGATTTTTACGAAGATGATGTTGAACAAACAACTGATCGCCTAAAGTCTCTCATTGAACCATTAATGATCGTCCTACTTGCAGGAATCATTGGTGTGATTGTGACTTCTATCCTAGTACCTATGTTTGATATCTTTAACCAAATTGGCTAATAAATTTACAATAAAAAGATATGCTGTGCGAAATTTGTCGTGATATAATTAATTTAGCCTATATTACTAGGACTACTAAACTATTTTTCTTATAGGGAGAGAAAACGAACAAATGATCAAAAAACTATTAAAAAATCAGCGTGGTTTGACTTTAATTGAGTTACTTGCTGTTATTGTTATATTAGGGATTATTGCTGCGATTGCGGTGCCGAGTATTGGGAATATAATTGATAATACAGAAGATAAAGCTATTGTTTCTGAAGCTATACAGATTATTAATGCTGCTAAGATAGTAAGTAGTACGGACACGGATGCTACTATTTTTGTTCATAAGGATGAAACAACTGGTGAAATAAATATAAGTGATTATGTTGAAAATGTGGAAAATGAAGATTATACAATAACCAGAAATGCAAATGGAGATTACTCAATTTCTGATCATCCATCTGTTGGTTTAGCTAATAGCGCTGCAAATGCTACTTCTGCAACAGAAGAACAATTAATAAATTACACTAATTAAATTATGATAATTTTATTTATTTTCTTTCTTGCACTATTCGGCCTAACCCTAGGCTCCTTCTACAACGTAGTCGGCCTACGCATCCCAAACAATCAATCAATAGTTGCGCCTCGATCAGCTTGTCCGAGGTGTAAACATACCTTAACAGCAGTGGAGTTAATCCCTGTTGTTTCTTATGTTATCCAGAGAGGAAAGTGCCGCAGCTGTGGCGCGCGTATTACACCTCTCTATCCGTTTGTGGAGTTATTGACTGGTGTTCTTTTTGCCGTCGCGCCTCTATTGGTAGGTTGGTCATTTGAGCTTTTGATTGCCTTGACGTTAATTTCATTGTTTATGATTATTTTTGTCTCAGATCTGACCTACATGCTTATTCCAGATAAAATTCTTTTGTTTTTTCTAGGAGTTTTCATCGTAGAAAGAGTGATCTATCCGCTAAATCCTTGGTATGATTCGTTAATCGGAGCGTTTGTTGGGTTTACATTGCTACTTTTTATTGCCTATGTTAGCAAAGGTGGTATGGGTGGCGGAGATATTAAGCTATTTGGTTTGCTTGGCTTAGTGCTTGGCTGGAAAACAGTGCTACTCTCATTTTTTCTATCAACGTTTATTGGTGTTATCATAGGTGCGTCTTTCATGTTAGCAGGTAAACATAAGAAACGTGAGCCGATGCCATTCGGTCCATCTATCATGATTGGAACATTAATCGCTTACTTCTTTGGAGAACAACTATTAAACTGGTACTTGTCTTTAATTGGCTATACTGTTGGGGGTTAAATCATGTTTCTATCTTTTAAAGGTAAAATCGGAAACATCATTATTAAGGATCATTCCATTCGCTATGTGGAATTGAAACAAAGTCTTCCAAACGTTCTTCAAAAATGTGAAGAACGTTTACTTCCACCTGGACTTATAAAAGATGGTAAGATTGAAAACGCTGAGACGCTTGCAATGATCTTGGATGAGTGTGTTTCTGATTGGGGAATTAAGGGAAGAAAAGTGCGTTTTACGGTTCCAGATTCACATGTAGTGATCCGAAAGGTTACCGTTCCTGCTGATTTGAAACCAGATGAACTAAGGGGTCATCTGTATCTAGAAATTGGCTCTTCTATTCATTTACCTTTTGAAGAGGTTGTTTTCGATTATGTTGTTTTAAAACAGAATGCAAAAGGCCAAGACCTCCTTTTATTTGCATCTTCAGAAGAGCTTGTAACAGAGTATTCTAATCTATTTGAAGACGCACATTTAAAACCAATTACAGCTGATATCTCAACGCTGTGTTACTTTCGCTTATTTAAACAACAGCAACTTATTCAAAACAATAAAACCACACTTTTTATCCAATTCGACTTGTTCTCTGAGAATTTAAGTATTTTTCAAGACCAAAACCCTGTTTTTATGAAAAACCGTAGTAACGAAGATAGTGATGAAGATTCTAAAGAAACGTTTTCTTTACGTTTGAATGATGTGATAAAAGAGATTGACCATGTGATCAATTTTTACAAATTCACTTTAAATAATGGAACCGACGAGGTCAAACAATTTATTTTAAGCGGTGATCATCCCCTTATTACCACTGTTTATGAAGAGTTAAAAGGAAATCTCAATGAAAATGTTCAGCTTATACCAGAAGAAGTAGGCTATCTGCCTGATAAAACACCTATTCCACGTACTTTTCACTTGGCAACAGGATTAGCACTAAAAGAGGTGCACTAAATGCTGGCTAATATTAATTTACTTCCTAAGAGAGACTTAAAGAATCAAGCTAGAAATTTTCTTGGATTGATACTAGCTGTATTACTCCTGATAACATTAATAATGATCTTTTTTCAGAACAAAAGCATCATTAACGAAGGGAAAAGATTAACGGAAGAATACGCAGTAATCCAAGAAAAACTTCTGAATAGTTCACCCAAAGATAGTACCTCTACAAACAAGACTTCAATTGAAACACTTCAAAGTGGTGTAGCATATGCTGAATCCATTTCTGTTAACATTGTCCCAGTTTTAGACTATCTAACTGAACAACTACCTGATCGAGGTTTTTTATTAAATTTTCATCACACAGATGCAGGGGAACTAAACGTAGTTATTCAATTTGATACAAACAGAGAAGCGGCACACTATTTAGCAAGATTGAAAGAAGCTACCTTCATTAAAGGAGTAAAGCTTAATAGTCTGACAACAAATGAATTTGGTGAAAAAGAGGAAGATGGGACCGAGGTACCGGATAATGAAATTGACACGAATACTCCACGTACCAATGCAACCTATCAAATACTTCTTGAAGAGGATTATGAAAGTCTATTAAATGGCGGTGAAGATGATGAGCATACAACTTCATAAAAAGCATCTACTACTACTCATCACAGCAATCGTACTTATTGGTCTTCTTTACGCAGCTGTTTACTTTATCTACTTAGAGCCTCAGAAACGAGGGAATGAACAACTTCAAACATCTATCAATCTTGCACACCAACAATTGGAGTTAAGCTCTCAAAAAGAAGAGAAAGTTATAGAACCGACTATTAATTCAGTTGAACTTCAACGCAAGCTCCCGGTAAGTACTCTAGTCGAACAGTTTGTTCTTGACCTTGAACAAGCAGAAGTTGTTTCGAACAGTGTGATTCAAAGTGTTACTTTTTCAGAAGAAGGTGAGACCATTCCCCTTGTGGAGACACCATCTGAAGATGAAAAAGAAGAGAACACAGTAGAGACATCTGATGCATCTACGACCGAAGTTGAAACTAAAGATCCACTGCCACTAGCTCTTGAAGGCTTGAAGCTATTGGAAGTTTCTCTAACTGTCACTTCTTCAAATTATTATGATTTAGAAGCATTTATTAAACAGCTAGAAAATCAAACAAGAATTACTAAAGTTGACGAACTAACCTTTTCTGGACCACCTGAAATTATCGAACTGAGTCAAGAAATTGAGAGCTTAACTTATGATCTTAAACTTTCTGCTTTCTATTTTCCGACACTAACCGACTTAGACGAAGAAACCCCTACAATTGATACACCGCCTCCAAGTCTCAAACAAAATCCTTTAACACCATATATTAAGGAGAAGAATGACGAGGATTCATAATATTTGACGAAAACCCTTTAAAACAAGACGACAAATGTCTTGTTTTTTTTTTATTTTCTTATGCTAGCATTGAACCAAATACATAGCTTCGTAGACTTTTGAAGGGTGGTGGACAAAATGGACAAACCGTCTTCTGAACCAATAAGAATTAAGATAAATGGAAAAGAGCGAGAAATCACAGAGTCTAAGAAAAATAATCGAGAGCTAAAAGGGGAAATACCTTTTTCAAGCTGGCAAGAAAAAATAAACTCGGAGCATGAAGTGGCTTCCGCAAAACAAGAAGAAGAGTTTCCATGGCTTTTGCCTGATGAGGATGAGGTGTATAAAGAAGATCCAAAAGTGGTTACACCTTTTAAAAAGAAAAAACAAACGTCAAATCAAACGATTACACCTTATCAGTATTCCTCAAAGAAGAAAAACCCATCTTATCCATTAAAACAACTTGTTTCAATTATTATCTTTGCAATCGTACTAGGAGTTGGCTTTGGTTTTATTGCACTTAATTTTCTTTCAAATGAAGAAATGCCAACGACGGCTAGTGTTGAGGAACCAGTGAGTGATGGAACGGAAACATCAGCTGGGACTAGTTCTGAACCTGAAGAAAAAAACCTGTGACAACTACTGCTCTTCAATTGTATGCGGTACAAGCGGGGAAATTTTCTGCTAAACCAGGTGCGGATACTGTTGTTACTGACTTAAAATCTCAAGGGTTTGCAGGTAGTGTTATTGAAGAAGACGGAGCATTCTACGTGTTTGCCGGAGTTGGGAGTGAGAAAGCGCAAACCGAAGCAATAAACACTCTTTTAATTGGAAAGCTTGAGATCGAGCCGTGGGGAGGGAAAACCTTCTCAGTTGAACTGCCTGAACAATTCAGAGCACATGTAGGATCACTGTCATCGATAGCAGCCAAAGCAACAAGTGGACAATCTACTGATGCAACTCAAATTGCTGACATAGAAACAAAATTAAACGCAATTGAAACGAAAGACGAAGCAATTAGTGCCTTAAAAGAACAACTACTAGCAGCAACTTCTCTACTAAAAGAGCCGAGCTTAGAAAATGGCTGGAAAGCACAGCAAGCTCTATTAGATGCGATTAGTAGCGCAAAAAATAAATAAGTTCAAGATAATTAGGCCCTTAAGCGAATTCATCATGAGTTCGTTCTTTTTTTTGTACTTAATAAACTGAAAAAAAGACAAAATTTAGTTTCTGCAAATTGTCTCATGCTTAAGAGTTTGGTACGATACGAAGTGTATCTTCTAATCTGAAACGAACGAGCGAAAGGATGGAATTCATCATGACAAAACACCTCATTTTAGCATCTGGGTCTCCTCGTAGAAAAGAACTTCTTGAACATCTTCAACTTGATTTTACAGTGATCGTAAGTGATATCGATGAAGCATTTGATTCTACCTTAACACCATCTGCAACAGTAATGTCACTCGCATTCCAAAAGGCTTCACACGTTGCAAAAAGCTATCGCGAATCGTATGTAATTGGCGCAGATACAATTGTGGTATACCGCGATCAATTATTAGGCAAACCAAAAAGTGAAGAAGAAGCCATCTCGATGTTAACGATGTTGTCAGGGGAGACACACGAAGTGTTAACAGGTGTTTCAATTCTTCATGGAGATCAAAAATGTACGTTCGCTGAGAGAACAAATGTAACGTTTTGGTCATTAACAAAAAAAGAAATTTATGACTATGTGAAAACTGGGGAGCCGATGGATAAAGCGGGTGCTTATGGAATTCAAGGGTTAGGATCACTGCTTGTAAAAGAAATTCAGGGAGACTATTTTTCTGTTGTAGGTTTACCTATAGCACGAACAATGCGAGAACTCCGACATCTAGGTCTTTCAAAGTAAAAGTTTTTAAAATAGAGAGAGAAAAAGTAACAATTAGCAGAGAGGGGAAAACTAGGAGGAGAAAGCATGGAAACGGCTACTTTTAAAATCCGAGATTACCCTGAAGATGAAAGACCGCGTGAACGACTACTAAATGATGGAGCATCAAGCCTGGCAAACCATGAACTTTTAGCCATATTGCTTCGAACTGGAACAAAAAAAGAATCGGTCGTTCAAATTTCAAACCAATTGTTGAATCAGTTTGAGGGATTAAGAATGCTGAAGGATGCATCAGTAGAAGAAATAACAACCATCTCTGGCATCGGAAAAGCAAAGGCCGTCCAAATTCTAGCTGCTCTTGAACTAGGAAGAAGAATGAATAGACTCACATATGATGACAGATATGTAATTAGGTCTCCACAAGACGGTGCCAATTATGTGATGGAAGAGATGCGCTTTTTAAGTCAAGAACATTTTGTATGTTTATACTTGAACACAAAAAATCAAGTTTTACACAAACAAACCGTGTTTATCGGAAGCTTAAATGCATCAATTGTTCATCCAAGAGAAGTCTACAAGGAAGCCTTAAAGCGCTCAGCTGCTTCACTTATTTGTATTCACAACCATCCATCAGGCGATCCTGCGCCAAGTAGAGAAGATATCGAAGTCACTAAGAGACTCGCAGAATGTGGAAAAATGCTAGGGATAGAACTTTTGGATCACTTGATCATTGGTGAACAAAAATTTGTGAGTTTAAAGGAAAAAGGATATTTGTAGCACTGTTTTTTTTTATAAATTAAGCTATAATAAAGTTTATGAGTTTTTTTAGTTCTAAATATACAATTAGATTAGAAAAGATTAATGAGAAGAAAAATTAAGATTAGTTAATAGAGCTAGTTAACCCTAATCTAGCTCGGGAGACAAACTTGTAGTCAACTTAAAAAGTAATCGTTTCAGAAAGGAAGATACATTATATGTTCGGTATTGGTACAAGAGACCTTGGAATAGATTTAGGAACAGCGAACACGCTCGTATTTGTAAAAGGAAGAGGGATTGTCGTTCGCGAACCTTCAGTTGTAGCACTGCAAACTGACACAAAACAAATTGTAGCTGTTGGAAATGATGCGAAAAATATGATCGGTCGTACGCCTGGTAATGTCGTTGCACTTCGCCCGATGAAAGATGGCGTAATTGCTGATTATGAAACAACAGCTACAATGATGAAATATTACATAAGACAAGCTACAAAAGGAAAAGGCGTTTTTTCGGGAAAGCCATATGTGATGATTTGTGTACCATCTGGAATTACAGGCGTAGAAGAACGTGCAGTTATTGATGCTACAAGACAAGCTGGTGCTCGTGATGCATACACAATAGAAGAACCTTTTGCTGCTGCTATTGGTGCGAACCTGCCAGTATGGGAGCCAACAGGTAGCATGGTTGTTGACATCGGTGGAGGTACAACTGAGGTTGCGATCATTTCGTTAGGCGGAATTGTAACGAGTCAATCAATTCGAGTTGCAGGCGATGAAATGGATGAAGCGATCATCAACTATATTCGAAAAACGTATAACCTGATGATTGGAGATCGTACTTCAGAAGCGATTAAAGTGGAAGTAGGGTCTGCAGGTGTTCCAGAGGGTGTTGATAACATGGATATTCGCGGTCGTGATCTGTTAACAGGTCTACCAAAGACAATTGAAATCACAGCTAAAGAGATTGCCGAGGCGCTCCGTGACACAGTCTACACAATTGTGGATGCTGTTAAAAATACGTTAGAAAAAACCCCGCCAGAACTTGCTTCAGATATTATGGACCGTGGAATTGTTTTAACTGGTGGTGGCGCACTACTTCGTAATTTAGATAAGATTATTAGTGAAGAAACAAATATGCCTGTAATAATTGCAGAAAACCCATTAGATTGTGTTGCAATTGGAACAGGAAAAGCTCTCGAGCATATTCACTTATTTAAAACGAAAGCAAAAGACAGCCGCTGATAAATGAGGATTATTTGGTTTAATCTGAAATTCATAGTAAGAGGGTGTAAATCATATGCCACAGTTCTTTCTAAATAAACGCCTAATCTTGTTGCTAGTCAGTATCATCGTGTTAGTGGCATTGATTGGTTTCTCCTTAAAAGGAGACAGAAAGCTGACTTGGCCAGAGCAATTTCTAAAGGATTCAACAGGTCTTTTTCAAACTGTATTCCATCGGCCCGCGCAATATGTCGCGGGTTTCTTTGAGAATGCGAGTGACCTAAAAAACACGTATGAAGAGAATAAATTGCTTAAGAGCCAGTTAGATGAATTTATGCAGCTTGAAGCTGATTTACAGGATTATAAGATAGAAAACGAAGAGCTTAAAGAAGATATTGGACAACTTGATACACTAAGAGAATATAACCCGATTCTAGCAACAGTTGTTGCGCGAAATCCTGATCGCTGGTACGAATACATTGCAATTGATAAAGGTTCGCAGCATGGAGTCGAAGAAAATATGGCAGTCATCACGGCTCAAGGATTAATTGGCAAAATTAAAACTACTTCCAAATTTAATTCAACTGTCCAATTGCTAAGTGCACCGGATCGTAAAAATCGTATCTCTGCAGAAGTTTTACCGGAAGAAGGACAGGAACCTGTATTTGGTTTGATTGAAGGCTATGACAAGGAAAGAGAAGCCTTACTACTTCGGAGAATTGAATCAGACGCAAAGCTTGAAAAAGGACAGTTAGTTAAAACGTCTGGAAAAGGTGAAGTATTCCCTCAGGGTATAGTAATTGGTGAAGTGATGGATATTGAGCCCGACTCCTATGGTTTAACACAAATGGCCTATATTAAGCCTGCCGCTGATTTTTATGATATTGATCGTGTGTGGGTGGCGAATCGTGTTGCAGAAACAGTAAATATTGAGGAAGAATTGATAGAGGAGGAAGAGGAATGAGGCGTTTATTCCTTCCTTTAATCATGCTGGTCATTTTTATTAGTGAAAGTATTTTCGTAGATCTTGTCCATGTTCCTTTCTCTAACAATGACCAACTTTTTATACCTCACTTTTTAATGTTAGCAATCACCTTCGTTACAGCCTATGTAAATCAGTCGTATGGAATGATTTATGGAATTGTGTTTGGACTTTTGTTTGATATCATCTACACAGAAGTAATAGGAGTATATTTGTTTTCATTTGGATTATTTGCTTATTTGATGTCAAAAGCCCTGAAAATCCTTCATGGAAACGTGTTGATTGTTCTTTTTTTAGGACTATTGTCTATTTCAGTGCTAGAATTCTATGTGTATGGAATTCATTTGTTAATTGGGACTACCACGATGTCTTTGTATAATTTTACGACATTACGATTACTGCCGACGCTTGCATTAAACTTGAGTGCTGGCATTCTGTTAATCTACCCACTAAAAGGATTCCTTACGAAACTTAAAATTGAGCAATTTGATGAATAACGAATGATTAAGAAGTTGTTTAAAAGAGATTCATTCCTCAACTTTTGCACTCTAATTTCAAGAAATTCGCCTGAGGAAAAAGGATTTGGAATGTTTCTGTCGAATATGTTAAGTCGTTGAGGTGAACGTCGTGAAGGCTCAAAAACAGCAATTTGTCACTATTAAAGGCACAAAAGATGGTTTAACGTTGCATCTTGATGATTCATGTTCTTTTGAACAACTGCTTCATGAACTCGAGGAAATGTTATCCTTAAAACAATATATACAGGATAATGGGCCTATTATCGGTGTTAGTGTAAAAGTTGGAAATCGATATGTGACAGAAAACCAGCAAGAAGAATTAAAAACAGTCATCCGTAAAAATAGAAATCTCGTTGTTGAGATCATTGATAGTAATGTCATCACAAAAGAAGAAGGTCTCCGTCTAAAACGAGAAACAGAAGTTGTATCTGTAGCAAAAATTATCCGTTCAGGACAAGTTCTAAAGGTTATCGGTGATCTTCTTTTAATTGGAGACGTTAACCCAGGTGGTACTGTGATTGCAACAGGGAACATTTTTGTTTTAGGATCATTAAAAGGCATTGCACATGCAGGCTTTGATGGAGACACACATGCTGTCATTGCTGCTTCTATGATGAAGCCATCTCAGCTACGTATTAGCGATGTATTAAACCGTGCCCCAGATCATATTCCGAAGCACGAAGGAAATGAAATGGAATGTGCTTACATAGATGAAGATGAGAACATCACGATTGAAAGATTGCAGCAACTGACTCATTTACGACCTAATTTAACAAGGTTTGAAGGGGGATTCTAGCGTGGGTGAAGCAATTGTCGTTACCTCGGGTAAAGGTGGCGTTGGTAAAACAACGACATCGGCAAATTTAGGTACAGCTTTAGCAATTTTGGGAAAACGTGTTTGTTTAGTCGACACAGACATAGGATTAAGAAATCTAGACGTTGTAATGGGTTTAGAAAATAGAATCATTTATGACCTTGTTGACGTGATTGAAGGTCGCTGTAAAATTCATCAGGCATTAGTAAAAGACAAGCGCTTTGAGGATTTGCTCTACCTTCTTCCTGCTGCACAAACAAGTGATAAAACGGCAGTTAACCCTGAACAAATGAAAAAACTAGTTGAGGAATTAAAGCAAGACTATGATTATATTGTAATAGACTGCCCAGCTGGTATTGAGCAGGGCTTTAAAAACGCAGTAGCTGGTGCTGATAAAGCAGTTGTGGTCACAACACCTGAGATCTCAGCGGTGCGTGATGCAGACCGAATTATCGGATTACTAGAAAAAGAAGAAAACATAGAGCCGCCACGTTTGGTCATTAACCGTATACGGAACCACTTAGTAAAAAACGGCGATATGCTAGACGTTGATGAAATTGTTACGCATTTATCAATTGACTTGATTGGTATAGTTGCTGATGATGATGGTGTAATAAAAGCATCAAATAACGGTGAGCCAATTGTTATGGATCCTAACAACCGAGCAGCGATTGCTTACCGTAATATCGCACGCCGAATTTTAGGCGAATCCGTACCACTTCATTCACTGGACGATCAAAACAAAAGTGTTCTGACAAAGTTAAAAAGGTTTTTTGGAGTACGAGTTTAATAGATTTAAAGGGGCAGTCACAAGACAATGTGACTGCCCCTTTTTTTGTTGCGTAAAAAAAATAAGAAGGTGCAAAGAATATATCTTTACATCATTTTGTTCATATCCCATCTGGACAAGGCATAAACTTGTACAAAACTCACTTAAAGGATTGATGGGGATATGAGTCATCGCGCGGATGAAATAAGAAAAAGAATTGCTAAGCGTAAAAGAGAGCGAGTGGGGGAACAGCCTACTAATGAAGGAGTAAAGAGAACGTCTCTATTTCTTAGTGATGAAGAAAGATATGGCTCTGGTTCTTATCCAATGTACGAGGGAGGGCCGGGGAATAATAATGGCTCACATCCATTGTTCCGAGCTGATGTGTTTATTTTTAAGCTTTTATTGTCTGCATGTCTTGTTTTAGTAACTGCGATCATTTTTAAAGATGATTCTCCTGTTTTTCAAGAAGCAAAAAGCGTCGTACAAAGTACATTAGAGGAAGAATTTCAATTTGCAGCTGTATCTAAATGGTACAGCGATCAGTTTGGTGAACCACTGGCCCTTTTTCAACCTAATCAAGATACAAAAACAGAGCAAGCAGTTGAATCAAATGAATTTTCAGTTCCTGCATCGGGACGTGTGCTAGAAACTTTCCAAGACAATGGCCAAGGAATAATGGTTGAAACAGAAAGTCCTTCTGTGGAAGCGACGGAAGAAGGAATGGTTGAAAAAATTGAAAAGTCGGATAATGGGTTAACAATCGTTTTACAACATGCGGATGGGACGAAGTCTTGGTACGGGAATCTTAATGAGGTAGACGTGACTCTTTATTCTTTTGTTAAAAAAGGTACTGAGCTAGGAAAAATTAAAACAACTGAAAATGAAAAAGGCACATACTATTTTGCTATTAAAAAGGGCGATAATTTTATTGACCCCATTCAGGTGATGTCATTTGATTAATTTTCTAACGCTATTTCAAAAAGTCCATATTCATCCGTTATTATGGGTAATGATTGCCATTAGTGTTGTAACAGCAAACTTCAAAACACTTATTCTGTTAATGCTGATTGTTTTTGTACATGAAATGGGCCATGCAATAAGTGCTCATTTTTTTCTTGGAGAATAAAGCGTATTATGCTTCTTCCTTTTGGTGGAGTGGCAGAAGTGGATGAGCATGGAAATCGTTCCTTGAAAGAAGAGCTTATAGTAATTTTATCTGGTCCTGTTCAACATATTTGGCTTCAAGCAGCAGTCTTTCTTTTGTCTCTTTTTGGAGTTGTTAGTGGTACGGATTATGAACTTTTTACGTTCTATAATCTATCTATTTTATTTTTTAATTTACTGCCAATCTGGCCTTTAGACGGTGGGAAGCTTCTTTTCTTACTTTTTTCTTATTATCGATCATTTCAGCTAGCACATCACTATATGTTGATCGCATCAACCATTTTTTATCCATTTATGTACTCGTCATTTTGATATTTAGTCCTACACAGCTTAATTTGTGGGTCATAACGACATTTTTTGTATATAGCTTGTATCTGGAGTATAAACAAAGGATGTATACATGCATTCGATTCTTATTAGAAAGATACTACGGAAAGCAAGCGACAATCTTTCGGTTGAAACCAATTATTGTAAACGAATCAGATAGTGTGTATGGGGTGTTGCTTCAATTTCAACGGGGATGTAAGCACCCAATTATCGTCGAGCGAAACGGACAAAAGCTTTCCGAGTTGGATGAAAATGAACTATTACACGCTTATTTTGCCGATAAGCGAACAACATCAACTGTGGGTGATCTCGTATATGCCTATTAGTAGGGCTCTAACAAGAAGCTTGCTCTTCTACTAAAAAAATGAGTAAATGATGAGAGGTATTTGTCACTTGTTAGAAAGAGGGAAAGATTTTGCGAAAATTAATTATTGATGAAAAAACGTCAGAAAAGCGCTGTGCGATTCTTGAAGGAAACCGCTTCACAGAAATTCATTATGATCAACAACAGCGCGCTGAAATTGTTGGGAATATTTATACGGGGCGAGTAACAAAGGTGTTGCCTGGAATGCAAGCTGCTTTTGTTGATATTGGTCACACTAAAAATGGGTATCTGTCACTCAAAGACATCGTTGACTATCAATTGTCAGAAAAGGAAAAATCGACGCACCTCTCGATTTCTCACTTCGTTCATGAAGGACAACAAATTATCGTACAGGTGCAGAATGAAGGAAATGAACAAAAGGGTCCTAAGTTAACGACGAATGTTGAGTTCGGTGGCGGAATGCTTGTTTATATGCCGCACGGGAATTACTGTGCTGTTTCGAAAAAAATAGACGAAAGCAAAGAGCGAGAACGTTTGTTACATCTTGCGAAAAAGCTCCGCGTTGGTCATGAGGGGCTTCTTTTTCGTACGGCGAGTAGTGGGGTTAGCGAGGAACAACTCACCCGAGCTTACGATTCATTAAAGGAGCAGTACTTATCGCTCACGACGGCAAAAGTGAAAGCACCCTCCTGTCTCTTTGTTGCACGAGAGTTTATACCAAGAATTCTCCATGAACTATCCCTGAACTCTTCTGATTCGATTGTGTGTGACACAATTGATCGTGTGCAAGATTTAAGAAAAATCTACCCTGATACTGGAATTGAACTTTATGATAAACGGGAGTCTATCTTTACATATTTTGGTTTGGAGCAAGAAATAGACAAGGTTTTAAAGCGAATGGTATGGCTGAAAAATGGTGCGTATATCATTATTGAGCGAACGGAAGCGATGGTCATCATTGATGTAAACACTGGAAAATTTTCTGGGAAATCTTCTTTAAGAGATACGGTATTGAAAACAAATGTAGAGGCAGCAAGAGAGGCTGTCGCTCAAATACGGCTTCGTAATTTGAGTGGAATGATTTTAATCGATTTTATTGATATGCGCTTTAAAGAGGACCAGCAACAGATTCTTGATACAATTTCAAGAGAATTAAGGAATGATCGTGTACAAACAAAAGTCATCGGCTTTAGTGAACTGAACATCCTTCAGCTTACAAGAAAAAAAGTTCGTCAACCAGTTGAAGCAAATTTAACAGCGACTTGTCCAACATGTAAAGGAAGCGGTCGAGTTCCTTCACCAGAGTCGATTGCATTTAAACTTGAGCGAGAGCTTTGGGGTTATCAGTACATGGACGATGAAGCCATATGGGTAGAGGCTTCAGAAGATGTTGTTGAGCTTTTTAAAGGAGATAATGTTGAACATCTCAAGCAATTGGAACGCACGCTAAAATTTAAAATTTTATTAACAATAGAAGATTCACATTTTCCTTATTATCACCTTAAGCACAAAGGAGATTACGAAACAATTTCAAAACGTATAAGTGAACATCAAAAATAATGTTGCAAGCTCAAAGGATTTCTGTTATTATTTATATGTTATGGTTTGTAGCACCCGTGCTACAACCGCTCAGTGACAGGTTTAAGTAACGATGACATTTTTTGATCGTTCACCTAGTACTGGCGAGTCTGAGTCTAATAGGAGGTGCAAAGAATGTACGCAATTATCGAAACTGGTGGAAAACAAATCAAGGTTGAAGAAGGTCAAGCTATCTACATCGAAAAGCTTGGTGCTGACCAAGGTGAAACAGTAACGTTTGAAAAGGTTTTATTTGTTGGTGGTGACACTGTACAAGTTGGTAGCCCAACTGTTGCAGGTGCGACTGTAACTGCGAAAGTAGAAAAAAACGGCCGTGCGAAAAAGATCACTGTATTCAAATATAAAGCTAAGAAAAACTACCGTAAAAAGCAAGGTCATCGTCAACCATACACTAAAGTTGTTATTGAAAAAATTAACGCGTAAGGTAATTAATAATGATAAATGCTAAGATTTATCGTTCTAATGACGGACTAATTACGTCGTTCATATTATCCGGACATGCTGACTTTGATGAGCATGGAAAGGATATCGTTTGTGCTGGAGCATCTGCTGTTACGTTTGGTGCCGTTAATGCTGTAATTGCCTTAACGAACATTGAGCCGTTGATTGATCAAGGAAAAGACGGAGGATATCTAAAGGTAGACCTCCCTCGAAATCTCGACCAAGAAACGAATAGCAACGTCCAACTTTTATTAGAAGGTATGCTTATTTCATGGCAAACGATTGAAAGAGACTATGGACAATACATGAAAGTAACAATAATCAACTAACAGGAGGTGAAAGTCATGTTAAGATTAGATCTTCAGTTTTTCGCGTCTAAAAAAGGTGTAGGTTCGACTAAAAATGGTCGTGATTCTCAGTCTAAACGTTTAGGTGCTAAACGTGCAGATGGTCAATTAGTATCAGGTGGTTCGATTCTTTACCGTCAACGCGGTACAAAAATCTATCCAGGTGAAAACGTAGGCCGTGGTGGTGATGATACTCTATACGCTAAAGTAGAAGGTATCGTTAAGTTTGAACGTTACGGACGTGACCGTAAAAAAGTGAGCGTATACCCAGTTGCTCAAGAAGCATAAGGTTAAAAAACTCTAACCCGACGGTTAGAGTTTTTTATTTAAATTGATGATTCTCATTTAAATTAATCAAATTCGAAGAAAGGATAGAAACAATTCTATGTTTCCTTTGTATTTGAATAATAAGTAGGACTGGGCTTTTGCCTTTTCCTTCATTTTTGACGAAATGCCTTATGTTCAGGTTCAATGTTTGTTATAATTTTTAATACAATCTCATGTTCTTAGCTTTACTCCTGACATAACCTGAGATCATTTTCTTAAATAGGAGTGCATTTATGAAAAGAAATCATAATGAATGGGGTACTGTTGATTTATTAAGTCATTCACGCCATGACTGGATGAATAAACTCCAACTTATTAAAGGGAATTTATCATTAAATAAATATGAACGGGTAAATGAAATTATAGAAGAAATTGTTATTGAAGCTCAAAATGAATCAAAACTTTGTAATTTAAAAATGCTGTCTTTTGCAAGTTTACTTATGACCTATAATTGGATTCAAGCTCATTTCACTTTAGAATATGAAGTATTGGGAGACGTTGTTGATTTATCTTCTTTTGATGAATTTATGACGAAATGGTGTTCTTCCTTTTTTTATCTGCTAAACGAAACGATTGACCGAAGTCGCGAAAATCATCTATGTATTTCAATTGAAACAGTACCAAGTTCTGATGAAGTTCGTTTCTTTTTTGATTTTAATGGCATAATAACGGAGAAAGAGCAATTACAGGTATGGCTGGAATCTGAGAATGCACAAAAGTTTCTCAAACAGTATGAAATAAGTACATACGAATTGACAGCAATGATTGCAATAAAAAAATGACGCTGCATCTAATTTTTTTTGGAGCGTAATTGATTCACAGAGTATAGATCGGAGGAAGACAGATGTTTGTCGATCAGGTAAAGATATATGTAAAAGGTGGCGACGGTGGTAATGGAATGGTTGCGTTCCGTCGTGAAAAATATGTACCAAATGGTGGTCCCGCAGGTGGAGATGGCGGTAAAGGTGCCGACGTTATTTTTGAAGTAGAAGAAGGTTTGCGTACGCTAATGGACTTCCGCTATAAACGACATTTTAAAGCACCTCGTGGTGAACATGGAATGTCAAAAAGTATGCATGGTCGAAATTCAGAGTCCATGGTCGTAAAAGTTCCGCCGGGTACAATTGTCACAGATGAAGACACTGGACAAATTATTGCGGATTTAACTGAGCACGGTCAACAAGCTGTGATTGCAAAAGGTGGCCGGGGTGGACGTGGAAACTGTCGTTTTGCTACACCTGCCAATCCTGCACCAGAAATTTCTGAAAATGGTGAGCCAGGAATAGAGCGAAGTGTTGTTCTTGAACTGAAGGTATTAGCGGATGTAGGGTTAGTGGGCTTCCCGAGTGTGGGAAAATCAACAATACTATCTGTTGTATCATCTGCAAGACCAAAAATTGCAGAATATCACTTCACAACTCTAGTACCGAATTTAGGAATGGTCGAGACAGAAGATGGACGCAGCTTTGTTATGGCAGATCTTCCTGGGTTAATTGAGGGAGCTCACGAGGGAGTAGGTCTTGGACATCAATTTTTACGACATATTGAACGGACACGTGTTATTGTGCATGTCATTGATATGTCAGGCCTAGAAGGTAGAGATCCTTATGAGGATTACTTGACCATTAATGCAGAGTTAAGTGAATATAATCTGCGTTTAACAGAAAGACCACAAGTAATTGTTGCCAATAAAATGGACATGCCAGATGCAGAAGAAAATTTAGCGAAATTTAAAGAAAAGCTCGAAGAAGACGTAAAAGTTTACGCGATTTCAGCAATTACTCGTGAAGGTGTTCGTGATTTGTTGTATGAAGTTGCCGATAAAATTGAAACGACTCCAGAGTTTCCTCTTTTTCAAGAAGAAGAGGAAACATCTGAAAACAGAGTACTTTATAAATTTGAAAAAGAAGAACCGAATTTTGCCATCTCAAGAGATAGTGAAGGTTCGTATGTGTTATCTGGAGCGAAAATTGAAAAGCTCTTTAAAATGACAGACTTCTCACGCGATGAATCCATTCGTCGTTTTGCAAGACAATTGCGCGGTTTAGGTGTAGATGAGCAGCTTCGTGAACGAGGGGCAAAAGACGGCGATATTATCAAGTTACTTGAGTATGAATTTGAGTTTATTGAATAAACCATATGTGAGAGCTGTTACTAGCTCTCCATTTTTATAGTTGTAATAGACTAATTATTATGAATAATTTCTAACGGAGGAAGAGAAATGAAGGATGAAACATTTTATCTTGTTCGGGAAGATATTTTACCTGAGGCAATGAAAAAAACGTTAGAAGTGAAAAAACTGATCGAAAGAGGTAAAGCGGAATCTATTGCGGAAGCTGTACAGAGGGTTGATATGAGCCGAAGTGCGTTTTACAAGTACCGTGATGCTGTTTTTCCATTTCACACAATGGTAAAAGAAAAGCTAATTACTCTTTTTTTTCATCTCGAAGATCGGTCTGGAACGCTGTCACAGCTTTTATCAGTTGTTGCAAATGCAGGCTGCAATGTTCTAACGATTCATCAAACCATTCCCATTCAAGGGCGGGCTAATGTTACACTATCCCTTAGTACGAATGGAATGACGGAAGATATTAATCGGGTAATGGCTAATCTAAAAAGATTAGAATTTGTAGAAAAGGTCGAAATATTAGGTCAAGGTGCTTAAGGGAGTGATAGTTCATGATAAAGAAGGTTGGTTTTTTAGGTCCGAAAGCGACATTTACACATCTTGCTGTACAGACTTTTTTTAATGGTGAAACAGAGTCGGTTGCTTATTTAACAATTCCACAGAGTATGGATGCAGTTGCAAATGGAGAAGTAGATTTGGCAGTTGTCCCGATTGAAAATGCATTAGAAGGTTCTGTTAATTTAACGGTTGATTACCTAGTTCATGAACAGCAAGAGTTATCTATTATTGGAGAAATCATCGTACCTATTCAACAACATCTGATGGTCCACCCTTCAAGAAAAGATAAATGGCAAGAAGTCACTAGGGTTTATTCACATTCACATGCGATTGCACAATGTCATAAGTTTTTACATAAAACATTCTCTAATATCCCCTATGAATATGCGACGTCAACAGGGGCAGCAGCAAAATATGTTAGTGAACACCAAAATGAAAACATCGCGGTTATTGCCAATGAATTAGCAGCGAAAGAATATGGACTCAGTATTGTAAAACATCATATTCATGATTACCATTACAACCATACTCGTTTTGCTATTGTGAGTAAAAGCAACGATGTGAAATTTACTTACAATCAAGAACTTCCGATAAAAGAGAAAACAACGCTAATGGTGACCCTCCCTTCAGATCAATCAGGGGCGCTTCATCAAGTATTGTCTGCTTTCACTTGGAGGAAATTAAATTTATCAAAAATAGAGTCAAGACCAATGAAAACAGGATTAGGAAACTACTTTTTTATCATTGATATTGATAGGCTTTATGACGAAATTCTCATTCCAGGGGCAATAGCTGAATTAGAAGCCTTAGGGTGTAGCGTAAAATTGCTAGGATCCTATCAGGCTTTTACTATATCGTAATATTTTTATAGAAGGACGTTCAGGAATTTGGATATATGAACGAGAACCGAAATATATGCACGAGAAATGGGATATATGCACGAGAATCGAGATAATTGCACGAGATCAGAATCCTCGTGCAATATCATTTAACTAAACCTAGTCATTAACAAGGAATTTTGCTTCTTCAAGCTCGAGACAAACTGCATCTAATTTTTCTTGAGAGTCAGCAGTCAGAGTATGGAGATGGAGACCGTCAGTTAGTTGCGATAAATAGGCCGCATTGGAGCTTTGAATTTTTTTGATAAATCCCTCTACTTCTTTGCGGTTACTAACCATAATCGATGCCGTTAAATCCCCATATACCGGGTGTTCGACAATTACATCCTTGACGGTTACTCCATGATCAACAATTAGACTCAGTTCCTCTTTCGAACGTGACGGATCATGTTTACAGGCAATGATACGTTCGACAAAATATCCGGACGGATCATCTGCTTGTAGAAAAAGATAGCCTTGACTTGTTGCAATTATTGGCTCATTTTTTGCCTTTAATAAGGAGATGTCTTGAACGATTACTTGACGACTGACATTTGTTTTTGAGGCTAATTCGCTTCCTTTTAAAGGAGTATCTGCTTCTTTTAACCATTTTAATAGGAGGCTTCTCCGTTTTTCTCCAAGTATTTTTTCATCCTTCACGTTTTTCATCCTTTCATTTTGATTAATTCTTAGAAATTAAATCTTTCAAAACAGTTGAAAGTTGATCCATATGATCCATCGTCGTTTGTTTTCCAAGTGATATGCGAATATATTGTTTCGCTTGATCAGGTTTCATACCTAGGGCAAGCAAAGAACGAGAAGGTTTTTGCATGCCAACTTGACAGGCACTCCCTGTTGATATCGCAAGTCCGTACCGATTACATTCTAGCATCGTATATTGCCCCTCGATGCCATTTATCGTCATGCCAATGATATGTGGTAATTGGTTTTCATTATTTAGAATCGTAAGCTCATTTTGGTAAGCTGATAGTTTTTCGAATAAGTACGTTCTTAGCTGATAGATTCTAGCATGTTCATTCTCCATATTGTCGTATATTTCCTTAGCAGCTGTAGCAAAGCTGGCAGCTCCTGGTATATTAACGGTTCCTGGTCGGAAGCCCGATTCATGGGTTGTGCCTGGAATCGTGGGCGTCCAGTAGACGCTTGGATTAAGATAAACAGCACCTACACCCTTTGGACCGTATACTTTGTGACTTGAGAATGAGAGAGCAGCTATGTTGAACGCTTTCACATCGATAGCTACCTTTCCAAATGATTGAACACAATCACTGTGAAGTAAGATTCCATGCTGTAATAATAATTCGCCAATTTCTTGTAAATTTTGAATAGTTCCAAGCTCACCACTTGCATGCTGAATGGAAACTAATCCAGTATCCTCACGAAGAGCTAGCTTTATCGACTCTAAATCTATTGATCCCTTTTCATCTGGTAAAAGAAAAGTAACCTCATATCCTTTTGTTTGAAGGAATGTGAGATACGTATGAATCGATGAATGCTCAATCATTGTTGAAATGATGTGTTTTTTTTGTGGTTGAACACCGTTTAATAACGATTGAATAGCGAGTACATTTGACTCACTTCCACCGCTAGTAAAATAAATCCCTCTCGCGTCACCGCCAATTAAGCTAGCAAGTAACTCCCTAGAGCCTTCTAATAAAGCTTTTGCACTTTCACCTACGTCATGTAAACTATTGCTATTTCCAAACGCTTTTCTTGAAACTTCTATATAAACGTTGAGTGCCTTTTCACTTATAGGCGTTGTTGCAGCATAGTCCAAATAAATCAATTGCCTCACTCCTCTCCTAGTAAATTATAGTCTCTTTCTATACTTTAACAGAGCTTAGGATAGAAAAGAAAAAACTCTTGTCATTCGTTTCATTTTATGTAAATATAAGTGTCAAGACACATGTATATATCAGGAGGGGTTTTATGCCCGGGGCCGATGTGATTATTATTGGAAGCGGGCTTGCAGCACTGTCTGCAGCCTATCATCTGCATCATAAGAAAAACATCACAATTATAACTAAAGCCAAGTGGCTAAATAGTAACTCCATGTTAGCACAAGGTGGTATTGCTGCTGCTCTCAGTAAAAATGATTCTTGGCTTTCCCATTTTGAAGACACATTACGAGCTGGGAATTTCCACAACGCCGAGGATGCAGTTATCCAGCTTGTTCAAGAGGGACCAGAAGATATTCTTGGGTGGATCGACAAAGGAATGCCTTTTGATAAAGATCGTAATGGTGATTTTTTGTTGGGTAAAGAAGGTGCGCATTCACACAATCGCATCGTTCATTCTGGTGGTGATGCAACTGGGAAAGCAATGACTCAATTTATTTATAATAAATTAAAAAATAACATCACCATTACAGAAGGAGAATTGGCAACAGATTTAATTGTAAAAAACGGAAAATGTTATGGTGTTAAAACGATATCAAGTAGTGGAGAGGTTAAATCTCATCATGCAAGCAAAACGATCCTTGCGACAGGTGGAGTCGGAGCTGTTTATGGTCATACCTCAAATGCAACAGTGATTACAGGAGATGGAATCGCAATGGCCTTTCGAGCAGGAGCTGCATTGGCAGATATGGAATTTATTCAATTTCATCCAACGATGCTTTACGCAAATGGCGAGTGTGTGGGCTTAATATCTGAAGCTGTAAGAGGAGAAGGCGCTTTTCTAATTGATCAAAATGGAAGAAGAATCATGAAGAGCGTTCATCCTGAGCAAGATTTGGCTCCAAGAGATATTGTCTCCAGGACAATTTTCGATGAAATAAACAGGGGTAATCAGATTTACCTTGATATCTCTCCCGTTCATGACTTTGAAAAGAGATTTCCGACAATTACAGGTTTATGTAACCAACACGGTATTTCCTTAATAGAGGGGAAAATTCCAGTAGCACCAGGAATGCACTTTATCATGGGTGGAGTTCAAACAAATGGTTACGGAGAAACAACAATTCCAAACTTGTATGCGGTCGGTGAAGTCGCATGTACTGGTGTGCATGGAGCAAATAGATTAGCAAGTAATTCATTGCTTGAAGGACTTGTTTTTGGACGTCGCGTAGCTGAACACATGTTAGCAGCTGAATTTATCGAGCCTTCAACCATTACTCATCATGAACTATTTTTTGATCAACCTACAAAAGCAAAACCGAACCTTCCACAAAAAAGTGAGGTTCAATTCATGATGACGAGGTATGTTGGGATACAGCGTACGAAAGAGGAGCTACAAATTGCACAAACCTGGTTTGAGACTTTTCAACAACAATTTTCTTTTTGGGACATTAATGTGAATGATTTCACATTTGAAGAAGTTGAAATGCTTAATATGTTACTTGTTGGCTGGCTTATCACAACTTCTGCTTTAACAAGAACTGAAAGTAGGGGCGGACATTATCGGTTGGATTTTCCATTAGTTGATGATGATAACTGGCTAAAAAAACAAATTGTTAGAACAAAACTTGACATGCATGTAGGGGTGTAAAAAATGAATTCAATTAAGCTCAAAAAAAAGCTAGAAGAATTTTTCTTAGAGGACCTTGGAGAAATTGATCTTTCCAGTCAAACAATATTTTCAGAAAATCATCTTGGTGAAGCGGTAATTTCTGCGAAGGAAGATGGCATTTTATCTGGCGCCAATATTATTCAACAAGGCTATTTGTTATTTGAGGGATCTTCAACAGTGGAGCTATTTAAGAATGATGGAGATACCCTTAAGAAGGGCGACGAAATTGCAAGGATCAATGGCTCAGTTTCAACTATTCTTAGTGGAGAACGTGTGATTTTAAATTTACTTCAACGTATGAGTGGAATCGCGACGTTAACAAATCAAGCTGTAACGATACTGGATTCAGGTACTACACGTATTTGTGACACGCGGAAAACTTCACCAGGGTTAAGGATGTTTGAAAAGTATGCGGTTCGTTGTGGTGGCGGCTTTAATCATCGATTTGGTTTGTATGATGCGATTATGATAAAAGATAATCATATTGCTTTTTCAGGTAGCATCACGAATGCCGTTCAAACGGTCAAAAATAAAGTTGGACATATGGTGAAAATTGAAGTTGAAATTGAAACTGAAGATCAACTTCTTGAAGCAATTGAAGCGGGTGCAGATGTGATTATGTATGATAATTGTCCACCAAGTATTGTAGAAAAATTTGTGCAGCTTACACCAGATCATATTATTACTGAAGCTTCAGGAGGCATCAGCCTTAATAATCTCGCAGACTTTCGGAATACAAAGGTCGATTATATTTCTCTTGGGATGTTAACACATTCCTATAAATCATTAGATATCAGCTTAAATGTTAAGTAGGGAGGATCACAATGAACTTATTAGAAATCTTGAACCATGATAAAAAAGAAATGATGCCAGAATCCTATAAAACAAAAACAACGGAAGAAATGGTACAAAGAGTAATCGAAATTAAAGAAAAATTCGGGGATAAGCTTTTTATTCCGGGTCATCATTATCAAAAAAATGAAGTGATTCAATTTTCAGATGTCACAGGTGATTCCTTGCAATTAGCGCAAGTAGCCGCACAGAACAAGAAAGCGGAATACATTGTTTTTTGTGGTGTTCATTTCATGGCTGAAACAGCTGATATGCTCACAACTGATCAACAGGTCGTCATTCTTCCTGACATGAGAGCAGGATGTTCAATGGCAGATATGGCCGACATTGACCAAACTGAACGAGCTTGGGTAAAGCTACAGGAACTTTATGGGGAGACCATTTTACCATTAACTTACGTAAACTCAACTGCTGCAATTAAAGCATTTGTTGGGAAATATGGTGGAGCAACCGTTACCTCCTCAAATGCCGAAAAAATGCTAAAGTGGGCATTTGCACAAAAAGAAAGAATTTTGTTCCTTCCTGATCAGCATTTAGGACGTAATACCGCCTATGACCTTGGCATTCCCTTAGATAAAATGGCAATTTGGAACCCAATCACAAATGAATTGGAGTATCAAGGCAACTTTGAGGATGTCATCGTAATTCTCTGGAAAGGTCACTGTTCAGTACATGAAAACTTTACGGTTGCAAACATTGAACAGCTTCGTGAAAAAGATCCTGATGTGAAAATAATTGTTCACCCCGAATGTAGTCGAGAAGTGGTTAGCTTGTCAGATGATGCGGGCTCTACCAAGTATATTATTGACCAAATTAATGCCGCACCTGCTGGAAGTAAGTGGGCAATTGGAACAGAGATGAATTTAGTAAACCGACTGATCGGGCAACATCCTGATAAACAAATTGTCTCTCTTAATCCAAGTATGTGCCCATGTCTTACAATGAATCGAATTGATCTACCTCATTTACTATGGACTTTGGAAAACTTAGAAAACGGCGTTGTTCAAAATCAAATCACGGTACCATTAGACATACAAGAAAATGCTGTACTAGCACTAAATCGAATGTTAGAAAATGTGTAATATTTACTTTTAATTTACCCGAAAAAATAAAAATTGCCAGCCATAATTGATCTCAATGATCTTTTATGGTTTTTTTTGTTCAAGATGAATTTCTATGTTTTCTATCTTTCAAGTGTCCCTCTAAACATGGACCTTACTCAATTTTTTCACGTTTCATCTTTAATTTTGTAAAACAGAATGAGCAACTTGACTACGAAAGTAATCATAAAACTTAATACTTGAACATAAATTGTGATGAAGAATAATGGCATCATGCCTATCGTTTATATGGTTGTATAAAGATGTATAGGAGGGGGAAAACCTTGAAAATTCATATTGTCCAAAAAGGCGATACACTTTGGAAAATCGCGAAAAAATATGGAGTAAATTTCGATGAGTTAAAAAGCATGAATACACAGCTTAGCAATCCAGATCTTATTATGCCTGGCATGAAAATTAAAGTACCTTCTGGGAACGTTCCGGTGAAAAACGATGCGAAGGTTAATTTTTCTTCTAAAAAGGAAATGCCAATAGCTGATCACCCGTTTGCGAAGGAAAAACCAAAGATGGTAGCAGAGATAGAAGATACAAAACCGATGCCGATGGATAATAAGCCAAATATGCCGTACGTTGCACCAGTTCCAAATATTCAACAGCCCGCATATCCTGAAGTTGATGTGAATAATTACTATATGTTGAATATGGCGATGATGCCGCAAATGCCGAAACCACAACTTCCGCCAAAGCCGAATAATGTAATGCCAGAAATGATGAAACCGGTTCAGGAAGAAAAAGCAAAAGAAGCTCCTAAAACGCCGCCATATGCTGTATCACCAGCGCAACAAAAAGAGGAGCTAGAAGATATGGCCAAAATGCCTAATATGCCGAATACGCCACAAATGGCACCAATGCAAAACATGCCAATTCATACTGCACCGGCAATGCAATCACCACAATACATGGTACCTGTATCACCTGTTATGCCTGGATATGGTTTCTGTTATCCGACATACCCTAGTCAAGCTGCACCTGGGTTTTACCCTGCAATGATGCCAAATCAACCTTTTCAAAATGCAGTGAGTCCAGCTGAATATGATGAAGATGAAAATGAAAATGAAGAAATGGTTGCAGGAGCAATGGATAATATGCCAAATATGCCTTATCAGCCATATCCTAGTCAAGTTGCGCCTGCATACTATCCACCACCGATGGGGTATCCATATCCATATGGATGTGTTCCAGTAAGTCCAATCATGCCTGGTTCAGGTTTCGGGTATAATCCTGTGATGGGAGCTTACGGAGAGAATCCACAAATGGTTAGTCCGTATATGGATGATGATGACGATGATGATTATGAATACGATAATGTCTCACCGATGGCTGGCAATATGCCATATCCAAATCAAGTCTCTCCTGTTTATGATAATGGAAAAGACGATTGTGGATGCGGCGAGCAGCCTTATCAACAAAATCATCACGGGCAAATGAATCCATATCAACAAGGACCATTTGGTTATCAACAACCTGGTTACCCAATGGGACAATTCGGCCAACAACCTGGTTACCCAATGGGGCAATTTGGCCAACAGCCAGGTTACCCAATGGGAGGACAATTCGGCCAACAGCCGGGTTACCCAATGGGGCAACAATTCGGCCAACAGCCAGGTTACCCAATGGGAGGACAATTCGGCCAACAGCCAGGTTACCCAATGGGAGAACAATTTGGTCAACAGCCAGGTAATCCAATGGGACAATTCGGTCAACAACCCGGTTATCCAATGCAACAACAATACGGAGCACAAGGCCAACCTTTTAACCAACAAGGTGGTTATGGCTACAACCAAGGACAAATGGGCCCACAAGGCCAGATGTTCGGAATGCCTGATTATGATGACGATAATGATGATGATTAATAGTTAAGAAAGACATGAGACGGTGCAAATCGTCTCTTTTTGTATTTTGGATCTACGGTTGCACTTTATATTTCAAAGATTTTCTCCAATATGTTATTGAGTTACCGTTAACTAACAGATTGATTTTGCCTTAATGGTACAACCTATTGATGAGCGGATATTAATTTGCTCATTAAACGTACCTTCAAGGGGGTTTTTGCATTGAGGAAGACAGCTTCTACATTTGCAGCACTTGCAATCATGTCAACAAGCTTAGTGGCTTGTAACACTGATGAAGGTGCAATGGATACACGCTACGATAATAGCGCACGACCCATTGGTTACTATTCGAATGAAAATGTTAACCAAGGGAATGGTGCTAATGTTGATAATGATGGTCCAATCACTGAAATGATGGACGGTCAAGCAGATAACAATAATTATTTTACTCGAGTTAATAATCGTCATAACAACTTCAATAACGGCCAAATGGATAATCCAACGGTTCCACTAGGAACAAATGATGAAGGGTTAGTCAGAGATAATCGTTATAGTCATGGTGATGCAAATTATCATAACCATACGAAAGAAGTTGGTAATGATAATCGTGGCGACAAAGAATTATCTGAAAAAGTGGCGAACAAAGTTGGGAAAGTAAACAATGTTAATGATGTACAGACCCTTGTTACAGATGACAATGTTTTAGTGGCAATCGACACTAATGACCGAAATGATGCAGATATGAAAGAAAAAATTACCCGTGAAGTACGTAAAATGGTAAAAGGAAGAAATGTACAAGTTGTCACAGATGAAGGAACATTCACACGTGTTCGTGATATTAACAACGATATTCAAAACGGTGGCGAAAGAACTGATATTGACAATGATGTAGAAGAATTAATGAATGACCTTGGAGATGCCATTCAACGTCCATTTACTGGGGACCGCGACTAAGGAAAGTAAGGGGGAACTCCTCCTTACTTTTTTTATATTCGAATCAATAAAAGAAATGTCGGAAAAGGCGGTATCTTGTTGAAACGTCGATAAAATGAAATTTCGAAGATAAAACCTCTCTTTTCGTAGATAAGGTATTCCTTCAGCTACAATCCTAGAGGTGAAATTCCCCCGTATCACCATGTAAATCATAGAAAAAAACGATTAGAGTGACGAAATGACGTTTAGAGACAGAAAAGCGCTTTACTAATCTTATTATTTGAGCCTTTTACTCAAATCGACCTCAGTTTTTGGTTAGTCTAATTCAATCCTCATGCTCTCTTACCTGTTCATTGTTCACTATTCACACAGTGGATTCTTAGACCTAATCTGAAAACTCAATTGATATTTTTTGGTTAAAACTTCTATTTATGGTCACACTAAAAATGTGTAAGAAATAGAAGTTTTTTGTCATTTTCATTATTAAATTAGTAGAGGTGAGAGAGATGAAATTTCATCGCATTCAAATTCTTTTCGTCTGTTGGTTGAGTGTAGCTGCTTTTGTATTCTTTGTTACGACTCAACATGGTGCATCCGAAGGGACTAAATTAAAAGAAGAGAATGCAAAAGAAGTTAACGGACCGCTCACTGTTAGTGTTATTTTAGAACGGGTCTATTTGGACGGGGAAGTTAGCGAAGAAGTCACCCAAGAAACCATATGGTCGATGGAGGATTTTTGGGCAGCTTATCATGATTGGCAATTAATAGATCAAGATGAGGAACAAATTGTTTTTCAGAAAGAAATAGATGACATATCACCGCTTTTAAAGGCGAATGGTTACTTTGGAATTACGGGTGATAACACACTAACCATCTTTAATGGAAAACCATCAGATTCTGATGAAGTGATTCAATCCTTTTTTCAGTTAGATGTAAAAAAACTTGAAAGTAAAAAACGCGATGAGCTTAGAAAAGGAATCAGAATCGTCACGAAGGATCAATACTTAGAAGTGATTGAAACGTTTAAATCATATTCTTCAATAGAAGTGAAGTAGCATACAAAGTTAGTGCACATGCGCTAGCTTTTTTTGCCTTCAATAGAAAAATTCTTCTGCTAGCGTTCAATTTTTGATACAATGGGGTACAGTCGCAGGAGAGGTGAAACATATGATCGAATTTATTAGAGGATCAATTGATTACGTGACTCCAGAGTACGTTGTCATCGATCATCAAGGAATAGGCTATAAAATTCATACACCTAATCCATTCAGTTATTCAAAAAATACCCAAGATATCGTTGTCTATACATATCAACATGTTCGCGAAGATATTCTTGCTCTATACGGTTTTCAAACGAGAGAAGAAAAGGCTTTATTTATAAAATTATTAAATGTGACAGGCATTGGTCCTAAGGGTGCTTTGGCAATTCTTGCTTCAGGTAATCCTACACAAGTAATTGAAGCGATAGAGAATGAAAATGAAACCTTTCTTGTTAAATTCCCGGGTGTTGGTAAAAAAACAGCTCGTCAAATAATCTTAGATTTAAAAGGAAAATTAGGTGACGTTGCAACACATTATGCACCAGACTTGTTTACACATGATGATCATGACGCAAGAGAAACGTCGAATATCGCCTTAAATGAAGCGTTAGAAGCACTTAAAGTCCTAGGTTATGCAGAACGTGAAATTAAAAAAATCGTCCCTGCTCTTATGGAAGAAAGCTTAACGACCGATCAATATATTAAAAAAGCGTTGCAAAAGCTATTAAAGTAAGGTGATAAAATAATGGATGAACGCCTAGTATCAAGTGAAGCCGAATTGGACGAATCCTATCTTGAACAAAGCCTAAGACCACAAAATCTTGCCCAGTATATCGGACAAGATAAAGTGAAGGAAAACTTAAAAGTCTTTATTGAAGCTGCAAAAATGAGAAGTGAAACGCTTGATCATGTTCTATTATATGGCCCACCTGGTTTAGGAAAGACAACACTTGCGACAATTATTGCGGGTGAAATGGGTGTGAATATCCGCACAACCTCGGGGCCAGCTATTGAGAGACCTGGTGATTTAGCAGCTATTTTAACTGCATTAGAGCCAGGGGATGTTTTGTTTATAGACGAAATTCATAGACTTCAGAGGTCAATAGAAGAGGTCCTTTATCCTGCTATGGAAGATTTTTGTCTTGATATCGTGATCGGAAAAGGCTCGACAGCTAGGTCAGTTAGATTGGACTTGCCTCCTTTTACCCTCGTAGGCGCGACAACACGAGTTGGGCTTTTAACAGCGCCCTTGCGAGATCGGTTTGGTGTTTTAAGTAGACTTGAATATTATACAGAGAGTCAGCTTGCCAACATTGTAGAAAGAACAGCTGAAATCCTAGCGATTGGAATTGAAACTGAGGGTGCGTTAGAAATTGCGAGGCGTTCGCGAGGAACCCCGCGTATTGCCAATCGGTTGCTTCGTAGAGTGCGTGATTTTGCTCAAGTAATCGGAGAGAATAGTATTTCTAATCTACTTGCAAATGACGCATTAGAAAGGCTTCAAGTGGATCGTCTAGGTTTAGATCATATTGATCATAAACTACTCTTAGGTATAATTGAAAAATTCCGCGGTGGCCCTGTAGGAATTGATACAATTTCGGCGACAATAGGAGAAGAGTCACACACGATTGAGGATGTGTATGAACCGTATCTTTTACAAATTGGTTTCTTGCAACGAACACCAAGAGGAAGAATTGTAACAGAGTTGGTTTACAAGCATTTTCAGATGGAGGTTCCAGAAACATGATGGATTTTCCAAAAATACTGATGATAATTGGTGGCGTTTTGCTTCTCGTGGGCTTCTTTATGCAATTCATTGGAAAGCTTCCAGGTGATATTGTTTTTAAAAAAGGAAACACAACCGTATACTTCCCAATCATTACATCAATTGTGATCAGTATTATCTTGTCGGTCTTGTTTTCGTTTTTTGGTCGAATGAAATAAAGAAATTAGGTGAACAAAATGAAAGTAGAATTATTTGATTTTCATCTTCCAGAAGAGTTGATTGCACAGGTTCCTTTAGTAGAGCGAGATGCCTCTAAATTAATGGTACTTGACAAAGAAACTGGTAAGGTTGAACATTCTTCCTTTAAATCAATATTAAATTTGTTAAATGGTGGAGATTGCCTCGTTTTAAATGATACTCGTGTCTTGCCAGCAAGGTTATTTGGTGTGAAAGAGGATACGGGTGCTAGCATCGAGATTTTACTTCTAAAGCAGCAGGAAAATGATGTGTGGGAAACGCTCGTTAAACCAGCTAAACGTGTGAAGGAAGGCACAACCCTTACATTTGGGAACGGCGTGTTGAAAGCGCTCTGTGTGGGTACGACAGAACACGGTGGTCGACTGCTTCAATTTCAATACGAAGGTATTTTTTATGAGGTGCTAGAGTCACTCGGAGAAATGCCACTTCCTCCATATATTAAAGAAACATTAGATGACCAAGAGCGGTATCAAACTGTTTTTTCTCGCGAGCGTGGGTCAGCAGCGGCGCCTACAGCTGGTTTGCATTTTACAGAAGAGATTTTAGAACAGTTAAAAGAAAAAGGGGTCCATATTGCTTTTATTACGCTTCATGTAGGGTTGGGTACGTTTCGCCCTGTTAGTGCAGAGCGTGTTGAAGAGCACGAAATGCACTCAGAATTTTATCAAATGACAGAAGGTACGGCTAGGCTGTTAAATTCAGTGAAAGAGAGTGGAGGCCGAATTATTTCGGTAGGGACCACTTCCACAAGAACTCTTGAGTCAATTGCAACGAAGCATAACGGTACATTTGTTGAAGAAAGTGGCTGGACTTCTATTTTTATTTACCCAGGATATGAATTCAAAGCGATCGATGGAATGATTACGAATTTTCATCTCCCGAAATCATCACTCATTATGCTCGTAAGTGCGTTAGCGGGTCACCAAACAGTTATGAAGGCATACGAAACAGCTGTCGCTGAAAAATATCGTTTCTTTAGCTTTGGAGATGCAATGTTAATTTTGTAAAAGTTTGTTAGGAGGAAATAAGGTGTCAACATCACCAATTCGTTATGAGTTTATTAAAACATGTAAACAAACAGGTGCCAGACTAGGGAAAGTACACACTCCACATGGTTCCTTTGATACACCTGCCTTTATGCCAGTTGGTACACTTGGAACAGTCAAGACAATGGCTCCAGAGGAACTGAAGGAAATGGGTGCCGGGATTATCTTAAGTAACACCTACCATCTGTGGTTAAGACCAGGACATGAAATCGTTAAGGAAGCTGGCGGACTTCACAAATTTATGAATTGGGATCGGGCAATCTTAACGGATTCTGGTGGATTTCAAGTATTCAGCTTAAGTGATTTGCGTAAAATTGAAGAAGAAGGCGTTCATTTTAGAAATCACTTAAATGGTGATAAGTTATTCCTCTCACCTGAAAAAGCAATGGACATTCAAAATGCACTAGGATCAGATATTATGATGGCATTTGACGAGTGCCCACCTTTTCCAGCGGAATATGATTATATGAAGAAATCAGTCGAACGAACGAGCCGTTGGGCTGAACGTTGTTTGACTGCACATAAACGCCCGAACGAGCAAGGGTTATTTGGGATCATTCAAGGTGGAGAATATGAGGAGTTAAGAAAACAAAGTGCAAAAGATTTAGTATCACTCGATTTTCCAGGATATGCAGTTGGCGGCTTATCTGTGGGAGAACCAAAAGATGTTATGAACCGTGTTTTAGAGTTCACAACTCCATTGATGCCAGCTAATAAACCACGTTACCTCATGGGGGTAGGCTCGCCTGACTCATTAATTGACGGTGCGATTCGTGGTATTGATATGTTTGACTGTGTACTGCCAACGAGAATTGCTAGAAATGGAACTCTGATGACGAGTGAGGGAAGACTCGTAGTCAAGAATGCGAAATATGCGAATGATTTTAGACCTTTAGACGAGAATTGCGATTGCTACACGTGTAAAAATTACTCGAGAGCATATATTCGTCATTTAATTAAATGTGAAGAAACGTTCGGAATTCGATTAACATCTTATCATAACCTTCATTTTCTGTTAAAATTAATGGAGCAAGTCAGACAAGCTATAAGAGAAGATCGTCTAGGTGACTTCCGTGATGAGTTTTTTGAGCAATACGGGTTCAACAAACCGAACGCACGAAACTTCTAATACCATTTGAAAGGGGTGAAAAAAATGGATATGTTAACAACAGTCTTACCTTTGGTTTTAATGTTTGCAATTTTTTATTTTCTGTTAATTAGACCGCAACAGAAGCAACAAAAGAATGTTCGCACAATGCAAGAAAGCCTTCAAAAAGGTGATAAAATCGTAACAATCGGAGGCCTTCACGGCACTCTTGATTCAATTGACGAAGACAAAATTATTATCAAAGCTGGTGACGGATCACACTTAACGTTCGATCGCAAAGCAATTCGTGAAGTTGTAGAGAAAATATAATCTACATAGAAATAAAAAGCGGAAGCGCCTTGGTCAGCCCCGACAAGCATAAGACGATTATAAATAGAAGGCGGTTTTTGCCTTCAATTTATAATTGACTTATGACCTCGAGGCAGTTACAACCGCGACGTCCTGTCGCTGTAACTGCACTAGTGCGTCGGGGCTAGGCGCTGAAGCTGGATTCAGAAACGCAATCTCAGTAAAAAAGTGCGGATAATACCCGCACTTTTTATATGAGAAGACAAGCTATGTGTAGAGAACAATAATTAACTTCTTTCTGATGACAAATTGACCCCAAACACCCCACCAAACATCGCTACAAACAAAAATCCAACATGATATAAGGTTTGCTCAATGGTAAAGTTTTGGCCGTAGCCTAAAAACTGAAAAAGGTAAATGATGAGTGTATAAAGAAGAGCGGTAATCCCGCCAATTAACCAGCCCTTTTCCTTTCCCTTTCCACCAGAAACAAAGCCACCGATAAATACAGCAATAAAGGATATCCCTATTAATAGCCACGTAATTGAAGACTCAGTTAAATCTGTAAACTTTAATAACAGTGAAAAAACTAAGCTAGTTAACAAGGCAATAACAAAAATAGTCATAAGCCCATATGAAATTCCCTTCATCCATCTTTTTGGTTCCAAAAGATACCTCCCCTTTCCTATCTGTGCCAAGCTATGCTTGACTGTGCTCGTCTTATTTAAAGATTATTCAGAGGATAAAAAAATAGACTACAAATATTTTGTTGTACTTATCTCATTCGATTTAATAAGTCATCTTTGGGAAAATAAACACATAAAATGCTTCACTTCGTAAAAAACTACATTTAATCAGCGTAATAAAGGAGGCCATCATATGGAAATTTATCTCACCATTGTGGCTCGGACCATTTTTCTCTACTTTTTAGTTTTAGTCATTTTTCGTTTAATGGGAAAAAGAGAAATTGGGGAATTGAGCATCCTTGATTTAGTCGTCTTTATCATGATTGCTGAGATGGCCGTTACAGCGATTGAAGATACAAAGGATCCCCTTATACATACAGTAATTCCGATGGTCCTATTAATGGGTACTCAGATTTTGCTAGCCTTCCTCTCGTTAAAAAATCAAAATATCCGCAAGCTGATTGACGGAAAACCGACGATCATTATTGATCGTGGGAAAATTGATGAACATGCGATGCGAACCCAACGATACAACTTCGATGATTTAATGACACAATTACGTGATAAAAACATTAAAAATGTAGGAGATGTAGAATTTGCAATCTTAGAATCATCGGGAAAGCTATCAGTCGTTGAAAAGGAGAAAAATCAAAAAATTCAACCTGAATTGCAAATGCCGCTAATCGTTGATGGACTTATCCGAGAAGAAGGACTCCACCATTTAGGAAAAACAAATTTTTGGCTTAGGCAGGAACTCAGAAAAATTGGCTACAATGATATTAAGAAAATCTCGTTATGTAGTTATGGAAAAGGGATATTTTTTATTGATATTAAGGATGAGAAAAAATAGCTCTATTTTATGGCCAAACTGAAACTGAAAACTGCACGATTTCAAATAAACAAAAAAACAGGTAGGATCATTTTGATCTTCACCTGTTTTTTAAAATATCGGTATTATAAAATAAATTTTGCAAGAAATCCTCCAATATACGGAACGCGTTGTATTTCATCTTTTTCAACCAATCTCAAAACGAGTAGCAGGAAGCAATATGTAATGGATGTTAGGATAACCGCTAGCAACAACCGCACTGAAAGCGCACTTGTTACCAAAACATTTTCAAAAAGAAGAGTCCCTGCAAAGCCTGACAAAATCATCGATAAAAAGCTTTTCAAATAATCTTTTACGTGGATTGTATAGGATACTACCTTCACCACAGTAGCCAGGTGAAGAAGGGTAACGAGCATAATGCCAATAACAATGGCCAAACCAGCCCCCATTATGCCTAATGAAGGTTGAGTGGCAAGCGCAAAAATAATTGCTGTTTTAACAACAGCACCAATTAAACTATTAATCATTGCAGCTCTCGCTAAGTCAAGTGCCTGCAAAGCAGCTTGCAGAGGTCCTTGGAAATAGTAAAAAATAAAAAATGGTGCCATGACTTTTACAAAAATGGCTGCATGACTGCTTCCGTACATGACCTGCATTAGAGGTTCTGCAAATACATATAGAATAACGACCGCAAGACCACCACTTACAAAGGAAAGGCGTAATGCTTGCTGCAAACGGTGTTCAACAAGAAATAATTTTTTTTGCGCCATCGCTTCACTAATTGCGGGGACTAAAGAAGTTGATAACGAATAGGTAATGAACGACGGGAGCATTAATAGTGGGAGAGCGAACCCAACTAACTCACCATACTGCTTTGTCGCTAAAGTGGTTGCAACCCCAGCAATATACAAGCTCTGTGTAACAACAATTGGTTCGAAAAACCATGAAATCGAACCGATCAGCCGGCTACCAGTTGTAGGAATGGCAATCTTCATTAAATCATTCAGCGTGTCTTTGCCGTTTTTTATCGATTTAAAGAATTTTTTTCGCACTCTTATTTTCTTTTTCAATTTAAACATCGTAATTAGATAAATAAGTGAGATTAGTTCACCAATTACGGCAGAAATCATCGCACCAGCTGCAGCGTATTCAATTCCATAAGGTAAGAACAAACTTGTTAATAAGGCGACTAATGAAATTCGCACAACCTGTTCAAGAACTTGTGAAATCGCAGCAGGCTGCATGTTTTGTTTTCCTTGAAAATAGCCACGGATAACCGATGAGATGGCAATAATCGGAACAACCGGTGCAATTGCGAGTAACGGCCAGTAGGTACGTGGATCTGTAAGTAATGTGCTTGATAGAATGGGTGCTAAGAAAATCATTGCCGGTGTAAATAGTAGGCTAAGAGTACCTGTGATGGAAAGCGATACAACAAAGATTTTTTTTATTTTCCGTTGATCACCTTGTGCTTCAGCTTCTGCAACAAGTTTTGAAATGGCAACAGGTAAACCAAGTTGAGTAATGGTAATAACTAAAACAAGTGTAGGAACGGCCATCATATAGAGCCCAACACCCTCGGCTCCAATAAATTTAACAACAACAATTCGATTAATAAAACCTAACACTCTCGTGATTAATCCTGCTAAAATTAAGATAAGCGTTCCTTTTAGAAACGTTTGCTTTGACATGCTTCTCCCTGCCTTCTCAAAAAAGGTGATATCATATACAATTAAATATATGCGGACAAATGGGCCAAGCATGACAAGTTATCATCATTAAAATAAGAATCGTTAACAAGAAGGCTTTATAAAAAGGGAGTGAGACAAAATGGACAAGCAACCACTTGACAATTACAGACAACACGTGAAGCCAGCGATTATAAGTAAACTCGAAGAATTTAACTTACTAGGATACGAAGACGTGACTGAAGACAAACTATGGAGCTATTTAAAAAATAAAAAGTGGAAAAAAACAACCGAATTAGCCTTACATGAAGTTGTACGTGATATCCTCTCCTTAAAAGTTGGAGACTTTATGAACTACGCAACTGTAGAATCCTATAAAGGAACTAGCTGGTTTGAGAGTAATGAAGTTAAAAGCCCTTTGGAAGGGTTAATATAAGGAATATGATTCGAACTACATAGCAGTTTCAAAGAGTATGAAGGAGGATACATAATGGCAAAGCGTGGACGCATTATTGCGTTTTTTCTGATTATCCTTTGTGTAGCAAGTCTAGTTGGAGTTAACACAAACAGGGTAGCAGATAATATTATTTTAGGTTTAGATTTACAAGGTGGTTTTGAAATTCTTTATGAAGTGAAACCTTCAAATGAAGGAGATGTCATAGACCAAGATGTGCTAGTTAGCACAGTCAATGCACTTCAAAAACGTGCCAACGTGCTAGGTGTTAGTGAACCGAATATTCAAATTGAAGGGGACGACAGAATTCGTGTTCAGCTTGCAGGTGTTGAAGACCAAAACCAAGCGCGAGAAATTTTATCAACACAGGCAGAGTTAACATTCCGAGATTATCAAGATAAAGAAATGTTAAATGGATCAGACTTGGTTGAAGGTGGCTCAAAGCAGTCATTTGCTGAAAACGGACAGCCGAATGTTGCTGTTTCACTAAAGGATGCGACCAAGTTTAAGTCTGTAACAGAAGAAATTGTAGGAAATGCGCCAAATAATCAGCTTGTCATTTGGTTGGATTATAAAGAAGGAGATTCCTTCCAAGCAGAAATTGCAAAAGAAAATCCAAAGTTTTTATCTGCTCCAAATGTCTCTGAAGTCTTTAATACAACGGATGTCACGATTACAGGTGATTTTACATTAAAAGAAGCTCAAGATCTTGCGAATTTACTAAACGCGGGCTCTCTGCCAGTAAAATTGACGGAGCTTTACTCAACATCAGTCGGCGCTTCATTTGGTGAACAAGCGCTAGAGACGACTGTATTAGCGGGTATCGTTGCAGTTTCAATTATTTTCTTATTTATGTTGTTCTATTACCGATTACCGGGAGTAATTGCAATTATTACGTTAAGTGCTTATATTTACTTGATTTTACAAGTTTTTGACTGGATGAATGGTGTGTTAACACTTCCAGGAATTGCAGCCTTAATCCTAGGGGTCGGGATGGCAGTTGATGCTAACATCATTACATACGAACGAATAAAAGAAGAGTTAAAGCTTGGTCGGACAGTTCGCTCAGCGTTTCGTGCCGGAAATCGACGTTCGTTTGCGACAATTTTTGATGCAAACATAACAACCATTCTTGCTGGAGGCGTCTTGTTCTTCTTCGGAACTAGCTCAGTAAAAGGTTTTGCTACGATGTTAATTTTGAGTATTGTAGTTAGCTTCTTAACAGCCGTCTTTTTAGCAAGAATTCTATTAAGCTTACTTGTTGAAAGTCGCTGGCTCGATAACAAGAAAAGTTATTTTGGTGTAAAGAAGAAGCATATGCTAGATATCGTTGATACGAATGATGATACAGAGGCTCCAACTAGCTTCGACAATGTAGATTTTTTAAAGCATCGCAAAAAATTCTTTATGTTCTCAACGATTTTAGTGAGTGTCGGTATTATCTTATTACTTGTTTTTCGATTAAATTTGGGAATTGACTTTTCTAGTGGCACTCGTGTCGAGGTTTTATCAGATTCTAGTTTGACGAAACAAGAATTAACCGAGGAAATGGAAAGATTAGATATCGAGGCAAGTGATGTTGTTCTTTCAGGAAGCAACAATGAAGTAGGTGTTGTTCGTCTACTAGGTGTTTTAACTCAAGAAGAAATTGCGGATTTAAAAAGTCACTTTAGTGAAAAGTATGGATCAGAACCAAATGTTAGTACCGTTTCACCTACAGTAGGAAAAGAGCTGGCGAGAAACGCTATAATTGGCCTATTGATTGCTTCATTAGGAATCATCCTTTACGTATCAATTCGATTTGAACTATTCATGGCAGTGGCCGCAGTTGTTGCTCTCCTTCATGATGCATTCATTACGGTTGCCTTTTTTAGCATTACAAGGCTTGAAGTAGATATTACGTTTATCGCAGCCATTTTGACGATCGTTGGTTACTCAATTAATGACACAATTGTAACTTTTGACAGAATTCGAGAGTTATATAAGAAAAGGCGCGTTAAAACAATTGCAGATTTAGAATTCATCGTAAACAAGAGCTTGCAACAAACATTTACAAGGTCAATAAACACTGTTCTAACCGTTGTAATTGCTGTTATTGCCCTTCTCATCTTTGGAAGTGAGTCAATAAGGAACTTCTCAATTGCCTTATTAGTCGGGTTAGTAGCAGGAACGTATTCATCTCTATTTATTGCCTCTCAGCTATGGCTGGTTTGGAAAGGAAAACAATTAGGTAAGAAAAAAGAACCAAAGAAAGAGCTAAGTGACGAACCACAAGTATAAACGGCAAACCACGGGGATTTAGCTCTCCGTGGTTTTTTACGATCTATTTTTCTTTTAAACAAGAAAATTGAGCGGTACTTGGATAGAATAGAAAGGATGTTTTAATACAAATTGAAATTGGGTAAAACCAAAAGATGGAGATAAATGTAGTATCGTCAGTGCTTACATACACTTATGCCGTTTAACTCTGATACACTAGGCTTCTAAAACAGAATGTAGAAAGGAGTTTTTCTCCATGCAACGACAATGGAGTATTATTTTAGCTATTTTATTTGCACTAATTATTGCAGTATTTGCGGTTATTAATGTTGATCCAGTCGAGGTCGATTATTTATTCGGAACATCGCAATGGCCGTTAGTTCTAGTGATTCTAGGTTCTGTTTTAATGGGAGGATTTATTATTGCATCAACTGGAGTTGTCCGTATCATTGCTTTACAAAGAAAATTAAAAGCTGCTGAAAAAGAAAACGCACACCTTAAAATGGAAATTGAAGCATCGAATAAAAAATCACACATAATTGAACCCACTCAAATCAAAGACAAAGAAAAACGAGAAATGATCGACGAAGAAAGTAATCTCCAATAATCCACCATTTGAAACCCGTTAGCCCCTTTAGTATAATAGGGGGGTTAAGGGGTGAAAGTATGTTAAAAGCTAAAACAAGATGGACAATACAGCCATCTGATGAAAAAACAGTACAAGCTTTAGTGAATGAGCTATCGATAACGCCTCTAGTTGCCTCATTACTCGTAAAACGTGGATATACTTCTGTAGAAGCTGCAAGTGAATTTCTAAAAATTGAAGAACAAACCTTCCACGATCCTTACCTATTAAAAGATATGGACATTGCCGTCCAAAGAATAAATGATGCAATTAAGCAGTCTGAAAGAATATTAGTTTACGGAGATTATGATGCAGACGGTGTTAGCAGTACAACCGTATTACTAACTACGCTCCAGAAGCTCGGCGCAGATGTAGATTATTATATTCCTAACCGCTTTTCTGAAGGCTATGGTCCAAACGAAACTGCCTTTCGAAAAGCACATGAAAATAAAGTAAACTTAATTATTACCGTTGATACGGGAATATCGGCTGTGCATGAAGCGAGCATTGCAAAGGAACTTGGAGTCGACTTGATCATTACAGACCACCATGAACCAGGACCTGTTCTTCCAGATGCTCTCGCAATTCTTCATCCTAAACAGTCAGGTTGTTCTTATCCGTTCAAAGATTTAGCTGGAGTAGGAGTTGCATTAAAACTTGCTCATGCTTTACTTGGTGAAATACCAAAAGAATTATTAGAATTAGCAGCAATTGGTACAATAGCTGATTTAGTGCCCCTACATGGCGAGAATCGATTGATTGCCAGGAGAGGTATTCAGCAGTTAAAAGAAACAAAGAGAATCGGGTTAAGAGCACTTCTGAAGGTCGCTGGCTCTAACCAATCCGAGGTTAACGAGGAAACGATTGGATTTGCATTGGCTCCAAGAATAAATGCTGTCGGTCGCTTACAATCTGCCGACCCTGCCGTTGATCTGTTAATGACAGAATTAGAAGAGGAAGCATTCGAGATTGCGAATGGAATTGATCTACTAAACAAGGAACGCCAAAAAAATGTTAGTACGATTACCGAAGAAGCAATCGAAGAAGTTGAAAAAAGCTTTCCAATAAGCGAGAACTCAGTCCTCGTAATTGCAAAAGAAGGATGGAATCCCGGAGTCGTTGGGATTGTAGCTTCAAAGCTTGTCGAAAAATATTACCGTCCTACGATCATTCTATGTATAGACAATGATAAAGGAATTGCAAAAGGCTCAGCACGAAGTATTGCTGGTTTTGATTTATTTGAAAGTTTATCAGAGTGTAGAGATATTCTTCCTCACTTCGGTGGACACCCAATGGCCGCGGGTATGACGCTTAACATGGAGCACGTAGATGAGCTAAGATCTCGTCTCATCAAAATTGCTGACAGTACAATGACTCAGGAAGATTTTACACCGATAACGACTGTAGATGTAAGGTGTTCACTTGAGGAAGTCACTGTGCAGTCAATTGAAGAAATGCACTTATTAGCACCATTTGGAATGTCAAATCCTAAACCTGTTGTGTTAATTGAAGATGTGACTCTTGGGAATGTTCGCAAAATCGGGACAAATCAAAATCATCTCAAAATGGTATTAGAAGTAGAAGGTACCTCTATTGATTGTGTTGGTTTTGGATATGGGTATGTTCATGATGAGCTTTCTCCGGCAACTACATTGTCTGCGATTGGGCAGCTTTCAATTAATGAGTGGAACAACTTTCGAAAACCACAATTGATGCTTCAGGATCTTTGTGTAAATGAGTGGCAACTTTTCGACCATCGCGGCACGAACAACATCGAAAAGCTCATCCAAACGATATCAAAAGTTCAAAGCCACATTATAACCTTTCAACACGAGATGTATGAACGTGTAAAAAAGATCGATTCTAAAGCAGAAGTTTCTTTTATCCAATCAAAAGATGAAGCGTTGAATATAAATGTATCGAATAAGTATGTTGTTTTTGTTGATACTCCACCATCAACCGAGCTCCTTTACAGTCTTTTTGACAAAGGGAAGCCTGAAAGAGTTTATGCGATTTTTCTTCAGGAAAATGATAACTTTTTTGCAACAATTCCAACAAGGGACCACTTTAAATGGTTTTATGGATACTTGTTAAAACGAGGACCATTTGATTTGAAACACAAAGGTGAAGAATTAGCTCGTCATCGTGGATGGTCAAAAGAAACAATTGAATTTATGTCAAAGGTGTTTTTTGAATTAGAATTTGTTACAATAGAAAATGGCATTATTTCGATTCAAACACAGTCATCCAAAAGAGACTTATCCGAATCAATATTATTTGCTAAAAAGCAGCAGCAAATTGAGCTTGAAAAAATGTTATTATATACATCTTACCAGCAGTTGAAGTTATGGTTTAATGAACATATGAATTCTACTTCTAAGCTTGTAAATGTATGAGGAGGACAAAGGAAAAATGGATTTAAAGCAATTCATAACAGTTGTGCCCGATTATCCGAGACCTGGTATCCAATTCAAGGATATTACGACGCTAATGGATAACGGTGATGCTTATAGATATGCAACAGATCAAATAGTTGACTACGCTCGCGAAAGACAGATTGATCTTATCGTTGGCCCAGAAGCGCGTGGCTTCATCATTGGATGCCCAGTCGCATACTCATTAGGGATTGGATTTGCTCCGGTTCGTAAAGAAGGTAAATTGCCTCGAGAAGTCGCTCGAGTTGAATATGGCCTTGAATACGGCAAGGACGTCCTTACGATCCACAGAGATGCAATTAAGCCAGGTCAACGTGTACTTATCACAGATGACTTACTAGCAACTGGTGGTACAATAGAAGCAACAATCAAGCTTGTTGAGGAGCTAGGCGGAGTAGTCGCAGGAATTGCTTTTCTGATTGAACTCTCCTACTTAGATGGTCGAAATAAATTAGACAAATATGATATACTAACATTAATGAAATTCTAAACAAACAATAAGCACTCGAAATAAGGGTGCTTATTTTATTTATATAGGTATCTTGGAATTAGAAGAACCAACAATGTTTGTAGGAAGCGCGAATTTTTAGTAGAAATGCCCATGGTCAATTACGTAAAGATTGCCCTCGTTTTTGTTGTCCATACCTTCCTTTATAGCTGAAAGCCATTTATTGGACAGGTAATATAGCTAGATACCTCTTTACTTATGCTTATTTTTTATTGATAATGGTTACAATAAAGTTTTCATTATAATTGCGAGTTCAAGGCTTGTCATATAAATGCGCGGTTCGAATCGCGACAAATTGTATGTGACACTTTGAACAACCTCCAAAAAGGTGATTCTATGGCAAACGAACAAGTATTAACCGCTGAGCAAGTAATTGAAAAAGCACAAAGCTACTTATCAAAAGAGGATCTCTCTTTTATTCGTCGTGCTTATGATTTTGCTGAACTAGCACACCGTGAACAATACCGTAAATCGGGTGAACCATATATTATCCATCCCATTCAAGTTGCTGGTATTTTGGTTGATTTAGAGATGGATCCATCAACAATTGCTGGAGGGTTTCTACACGATGTCGTAGAAGATACAGACGTGACCCTTGAGGACCTAAGCGAAGCATTTAGTGCAGAGGTAGCAATGCTTGTCGATGGTGTGACAAAGCTAGGGAAAATTAAATACAAGTCTCAAGAAGAACAACAAGCAGAAAATCATCGGAAAATGTTTGTGGCTATGGCTCAAGATATTCGAGTCATTTTAATTAAACTTTCCGATCGTCTCCATAACATGCGTACTCTAAAACATCTTCCACAAGAAAAACAACGGAGAATTTCAAATGAAACGCTCGAAATTTTTGCGCCTTTAGCACACCGCTTAGGGATTTCAAAAATAAAATGGGAACTCGAAGACACAGCTCTTCGATACTTAAACCCACAGCAATATTATCGAATCGTTAATTTAATGAAGAGAAAACGTGCCGAACGATTGCAGTACTTAGATGCAGTTATTGATGAAGTACGAAATCGTGTCGACGAAGTAGATATCGAAGCCGATTTTTCAGGACGTCCCAAGCATATTTACAGCATCTATCGAAAAATGGTGTTACAAAATAAGCAATTTAATGAAATCTATGATTTACTGGCTGTTCGAATTGTTGTTAACTCGATTAAAGATTGCTATGCCGTTCTTGGAATCATTCATACATGCTGGAAGCCAATGCCAGGTAGATTTAAAGATTATATTGCGATGCCAAAGCCGAATATGTACCAATCCCTTCATACAACGGTAATTGGGCCTAAGGGAGATCCTCTTGAAGTCCAAATTCGAACGCTTGAAATGCATCAAATTGCAGAATATGGGATAGCTGCTCACTGGGCCTATAAAGAAGGGCAAGAAATTGATGAAAGAACCATGTTAGAAAAAAAATTATCATGGTTTAGAGAAATTCTTGAATTTCAGAATGATGTAACAAACGCAGAAGAATTCATGGAATCATTGAAGATTGATTTATTTTCAGACATGGTCTTTGTTTTCACGCCTAAAGGGGATGTATTAGAATTACCCTCAGGCTCTGTCCCAATTGACTTTTCGTACAGAATTCATTCTGAAATCGGAAATAAAACGATTGGTGCTAAAGTGAATGGAAAAATGGTCACCTTAGATTATAAACTCAAAACAGGGGACATTATTGAGATTTTAACATCAAAACATTCCTATGGCCCAAGTCAAGACTGGCTGAAACTAGCACAAACATCGCAAGCGAAAAATAAAATCCGCCAATTCTTTAAAAAGCAACGTCGTGAAGAAAACGTTGAAAAAGGGAAAGAGTGGATTGAAAAAGAAATTAGGAACCTCGAATTTGAGTTGAAAGAAGTAATGACTTCTGAAAATTTAAATCGAGTTGCAGAAAAGTTCAACTTTTCAAATGAAGAGGATATGTATGCAGCTGTAGGGTACAACGGAATTAGCGCCTTGCAGGTTGCAAATCGTCTAACTGAAAAGTGGCGTAAAAAACGAGATCAAGAACAAGAAAAAGCGATTCAAGAAGTTGTAAGCGAAACCCGTCCACAATCTTCAAGAAAAAGAGATGCAGGTGTTCAAGTAACAGGCATTGATAACTTACTAATTAGGCTTTCAAAATGCTGTAACCCTGTACCAGGTGATGAGATTGTTGGTTTTATTACGAAGGGAAGGGGAGTCTCGGTTCATAGAGATGACTGTCCGAACGTACACACAGATGATGCCAAAGAGCGGCTTATCGATGTTGAATGGGAGCATCAACTACAAGGTCGTAAAGAATACAATGTAGAAATTGAGATACTAGGTTATGATCGTCGCGGACTACTTAATGAGGTTTTACAGGCTGTAAATGAGACAAAAACAAATATTTCGTCTGTTGCTGGTAGATCGGATCGAAACAAAGTAGCGACGATTAATATGGCAATTTCGATTTCTAATATTAATCATCTTCATAAGGTGGTCGAACGAATCAAGCAAATTTCTGATATTTATTCAGTTCGTCGAGTGATGAACTAATAAAAAGCGGAAGCGCCCCTTTAGCGACGTATGGACTGGACTGAGGCGCTGGAGCTGGATTCAGAAACGCTAACTAAGTAAAAGAATTTATACTTTCTGATTCTTTAAGAAGGGAATTTTGACCTTTGAAAGTTGTAGTTCAACGCGCAAAAAATGCAAGTGTAACGGTTAATCAAGAGGTTGTTGGAGAAATTGAGCAAGGGTTAATGGTGTTAGTCGGAGTTACGCATGATGATGAAAAAAAGGATGCTGAGTTTTTAGCAGACAAAATAGTTAATCTGCGAATTTTCGAAGATGAATCTGGGAAAATGAACCACTCATTACTTGATTTGAATGGACAAGTCTTGTCGGTCTCGCAATTTACGCTGTATGGTGATTGTAAGAAAGGAAGACGTCCTAATTTCATGTCCGCAGCTAAACCAGATGTAGCCAACCCTTTGTACGAGTTTTTCAATGACAAGCTGAGAGAAAAAGGAATTACTGTCGAAACAGGTGTTTTTGGTGAAATGATGGATGTACAGTTTACGAATGTCGGGCCTGTTACGTTAATTATTGAAAGTAAATAATAGAAAGTTAAAAAAAAGCGCAAGCGCCTTGAACAGCCTTAGGCATAGCATAAGGCGCTGGAGCTGGATTCAGAAACGCAAACTGAATCATAGAATTATATAATTTCTGATAGTACAAGAAAGGCGTCACACAATTGGTGTGACGCCTTTTTTGCGATTACTTATTTAAAATGCTTTGCCAATCCAGTGTAAATAGCTTGTGATACTCTTTCTTGATAACTATTTGTTCCAACTGTTAATTCTTCTGTGCTATTACTTATAAAACCTAATTCTAGTAATACGGAGGGCTTCTTATTTTCACGTACTACATGAAAATTCCCATACCTAACACCACGGTTTTTTATATTTGACTGCTTTGCAAGCTCGTTGTGAAGTGAGGTTGCTAAAGGCTTGTCTTTTAATGAATTATAGTAATAACTAGTCACTCCTGTAACACTTCTGTTAGCGAAACTATCATAATGAACACTAACAAAGGCATCAGCATCTCGGTAATGTGAGGTACTTATTCGTGAGTTTAAACTAATATAACTATCATTCGATCTTGTTAAAAAGACATTTGCTCCGGAGGCTTTAAGTTTGTCAAAAATGAGCTTGGAAGTTCGCAGAGTTAAGTTTTTCTCTAAGGATCCTCTTGCACCAACTGCACCGCTATCTCGCCCACCATGTCCTGGATCAATGACAATTGTCTTGTTTTTTAAGTACTGCTGCACACCGGGACGACTTACTGTATCCGACACACCTGCAGTTTCGACGACCCACCCTGCAACATAGCCAGCCCTATTGTTTGGCAAGCTAATTTTATACCAATCTCCTTTTGTTTCTTGTATCGCAAATTGCTGTCCAGAGTTTCCTCTTGAAACAATCGAGTGACCTGTTGAGGGACCTGAACGGATGTTTGTTCCATTATAAATAATTTTGACACTTTTATTTCCACTCGTTGAAGTAGGTTGGCTTGTTTCAGCGATTTTAGTAATATACCAACTTGCAACCCAGCCAGTTTTGTTTGTTCCATAAGAAATTTTGTACCACTTGTTAGCTTCTTCTAGCAACGTTACTTTTGTTCCTTTTGTAATAGCGCCGACAACTTTTCCATTCATGGCCCCACTACTACGTACATTAATGGAGGTTGCTGAGACCGTTCCATTGCCTAGTTTAGAAGTTGTAGTTGTAGGAGGAGCCGCAGGTGTTGTCGTATTTGCTACTTCTATTTTTAAATAGTCACTATGTACCCAGCCTTTTAGGTTTTTAAAGTGTATTTCGATCCATTTTCCTTGTTGTGTAACGATTGATACAGAAGCTCCATTTTTTAAGCTACCAAGAACAGATCCTTGTGTAGATGGTGTTTTTCGAACGTTTAAGGATGTTGCGTTCACTTTTCCAGTTTTCCCAGTGCTACTTTGACTAGAAGCAGGAGGAGCTTTTACTTCTGTGTATTTCACATAACTTGATGAAACCCATCCTTGTTTGCCAGCCAAGGATACTTTAATCCAGCTTCCACTTTTTTCAACAAAGCTGGCTTTTTTTCCTTTTTCAAACACACCAATTACTGGGAATGTTGTTCCGGGACCTGAGCGAATTCGTAAGCCGGTTGCAGAAGATTCCACTGTATTTGAACTGCTAGATCCTTGACTAACCGATACCTTTGCTTTTTTTTGATTAACAAGCCAAGCGGCAACCCAACCTTTTTGGTTACTAGATAGCTTTAATTGAACCCAATCATTTTTTTTATCGACAATATCATAGTTTTGTCCCTTTTTGACTTTTGCGACAACCGAATAGCTTAGCCCTGGTCCACTCCGTACATTTAACAAATCAACATTAATGACTGCCTGATCACTTGCTAAAGTCTTTTGAGGTATAAGAAAAAAGCTAGCAATTAATAGTGTGAAACAAGTAAAAACAGTTAGAACTTTACGAAACAATGGTAAATCCTCCTTCTTTTTTGTTAAACACGAGGCATCCTAAACATTTTCTCTATTAATATCGGTTATACCTTGAATTTCTGAAATATTTCTTACAAAAAAGGAAATAATAATTAGTAGGTAACTTACTGAAAGGGTGTTGACAAAATATGAGACATAGTCAAAAAGGGGAGCTATCCCATTCGAATAATGAAAAGTTTGGTGTAGACTTTCATGATTGTATCGCGAACGAACAGCAAACCACATCTTTTGAACTTGCTTCAGAATTCGGTTTATCGCTAAGAGAGGTGAAGAATTTTAAAAAACAATTAAATCGTTCTTGACATACCTGTCATTGCATACGTATGATAAGATATAATTCTAAATCAAAGATTAATTCTACATTTACATAATCAACTAAATTGATCGAACCAGTGATGGAGAAAAGTAGGTAAGATACACATGGAAAGAGAGGAAATGCCGCGGCTGAAAGCATTTCTACATGATGACTTACACGAAAGAACACTCCTTAGGTTTCCCTCTGAAAAACAGCATTGTTTAGTAGGAGGCGGACGTGACAGGCGTTAACTGTTTGAGTGGAAGCATATCCAGTGCTTCAACTAGGGTGGAACCACGGGTAATAACTCTCGTCCCTACATTTTATGTAGAGACGGGAGTTTTTTTTATTTAAAAAGTTTGGAGGAAATAGCAATGGCATTTCAAATACCACGAGGAACTCAGGATATTTTGCCTGGAGAAGTAGAAAAATGGCAATTCATTGAAAACACAGCTCGTGAGTTATGTAATAAATTTCAATATAAAGAAGTTCGTACACCAATATTTGAGCACACTGAGCTATTTGCTAGAGGTGTAGGAGAAAGTACAGACATTGTTCAAAAGGAAATGTATACGTTCCAAGACAGGAAGGGCCGGAGCATCACACTTCGTCCAGAAGGAACAGCTTCAACTGTTCGTGCTTTTGTCGAGAAAAAGTTATTTGCAAACGCAATTCAGCCGACAAAGTTATACTACATTGGTCCGATGTTTCGTTATGAACGTCCTCAAACAGGTCGGTTTAGACAATTTGTACAGTTTGGTGTTGAAGCGATTGGGAGCAATGATCCTGCAATTGATGCAGAAGTGATTGCACTCGCAATGACACTGTATCAATCGGTAGGCTTGAAAAAGTTGAAGTTGATTATCAATAGCTTGGGTGACGGAGACAGTCGGACGAATCACCGTGAAGCATTAATTGCTCACTTCCAACCAAGAATTAATGAATTTTGTTCAGACTGTCAAAATCGTTTAACTCAAAACCCTTTACGAATATTAGATTGTAAAAAAGACCGAGACCATGAACTGTTGGAAACGGCACCGAAAATTCTTGACTATTTAAATGAAGATTCAAAGCTTTATTTCGAAAAAGTTCAAGAATACTTAACGAACATAGGAATCTCATTTGAAGTTGATGCTAGCTTGGTTCGCGGTTTGGATTATTACAATCACACTGCCTTCGAAATCATGAGTGATTCTGAAGGGTTTGGCGCAATTACCACACTGTGTGGTGGTGGACGTTACAATGGACTTGTTGAAGACGTTGGCGGACCTGAGACTCCTGGTATTGGTTTTGCATTAAGTATTGAGCGTCTCATAGCTGCACTTGAAGCGGAAGGAGTCCAGCTTCCCCTCTCAACAGGGGTTGATTGCTACCTTGTCTCAATGGGTGAAAAAGCCAAGGATAAAACAGTTACCCTACTACATGAACTAAGAATGGCAGGCTTAAGAGCTGAAAAAGATTACGAAGACAAAAAAATGAAAGCACAGTTCAAATCAGCTGATCGACACAATGCAAGATTCGTGGCTGTGTTAGGTGATGAAGAACTAGTACAAAATGTGATCGCTATTAAAGATATGGAAACAGGTTCACAGGAAAATGTTTCACTAGAAAAGCTCGTTTCTTATTTAAAAGAGAGACTGTAAAAGGAGAGGAACACGATGTTTGGTAGAACGTATTATTGTGGTGAAGTAACTGAAAAAGCAATAGGTGAAAAAGTGACCTTAAAGGGATGGGTTCAAAAACGTCGTGATTTTGGCGGGTTAATTTTTATCGATTTGCGTGATCGTTCTGGAATTGTGCAGGTTGTTTTCCACCCTGAAGTGTCAGAAGATGCTTTAAAGATCGCGGAAATAGTGAGAAGTGAATATGTGCTCGATATCAAAGGAACCGTTGTTGAACGTACTGAAGGAACAGTTAACGCGAATCTTTCAACAGGTAAAATCGAGATTCATGTTGACGAAGCTTCTATTATTAATGCTGCTAAAAATCCGCCATTTTTAATTGAAGATAAATCAGAAGAAGTAGGAGAAGATGTTCGTTTAAAATACCGGTACTTGGACTTAAGAAGGCCTGCATTGTTTGATACCATTAAATTGCGTCACAATGTAACAAAGTCAATTCGTAATTTCTTAGATGAAAACGGCTTTTTAGATGTTGAAACACCAATTTTAACGAAAAGTACCCCAGAAGGCGCTCGCGACTACTTGGTCCCAAGTCGTGTTCATGAAGGGGAGTTCTATGCACTGCCACAGTCTCCACAACTTTTTAAGCAAATGTTAATGGTTGCTGGCTTTGATCGGTACTATCAAGTGGCTCGTTGCTTCCGTGATGAGGATTTACGTGCAGACCGCCAGCCAGAGTTTACTCAAATCGACATTGAAATGTCCTTTATGAGTCAAGAAGAGATTATTGCTTTAACCGAAAAAATGATGGAAAAAGTAATGGTAGAAACGAAGGGTGTACAAATTACTCTTCCTTTACCACGAATGACCTACGATGAAGCGATGAGCCGCTATGGATCGGATAAGCCGGATACTCGCTTTGGTATGGAGCTTATTAACGTAGGTGAAGTTGTCAAAGAAAGCGGCTTTAAGGTTTTCAGTTCAACTGTCCAAAATGGTGGAGATGTTAAAGCTCTTAATGTAAAGGGTGCTGCGACTACCTACTCAAGAAAAGATATCGATGCATTAACAGAGTTTGTCTCTCTTTACGGTGCAAAAGGTCTAGCATGGTTAAAAGTAGAAGACGAAGGATTAAAAGGACCGATTGCTAAATTCTTCACAGAAGAAGAGCAAAAAGGACTTACGCAAACATTAGAAGCAGAATCTGGAGATTTGTTGCTCTTTGTTGCTGATAAGAAATCAGTGGTTGCCGATGCACTTGGTGCACTTCGTTCAAAGCTCGCTAAAGATTTAAAATTAATTGATGAAACGAAATTTAATTTCCTATGGGTTGTTGACTGGCCATTATTGGAATTTGATGAAACAGAGAACCGATACTATGCAGCACATCATCCGTTTACAATGCCAGCTACCCAGGATATTCATTTGTTCGAGGAAAATCCTGCGAGCATGAAAGCACAAGCTTATGACTTAGTATTAAATGGGTTTGAGTTAGGCGGAGGATCACTGCGTATTTTTGAAAAAGAAATACAAGAAAAAATGTTCAAACTTCTAGGTTTTACAGAAGAAGAGGCTACGAAACAGTTTGGATTCTTACTTGAAGCGTTCGAATACGGCACACCTCCACATGGTGGAATCGCTCTTGGACTTGACCGACTTGTGATGTTACTTGCTGGTCGCACAAACTTACGTGACACCATTGCCTTCCCAAAAACCGCAAGTGCAAGCTGTTTGTTAACAAATGCACCTAGTGGGGTTAGTGATGCTCAATTAAACGATTTAAACTTACAATTAAACCTTTCTAAGAGCGAGTAATTTCTAACCTGAGATGACTTGAAAAAAGACTCTTGATATGATATTCTTTTTTTAACATAAAAAGAAGAAGTCCTGATGTGTTCGTTGTACACCTATGTTTTGACCTAACATTGTTTATACGGGAGCTTGCGTTTTCGTTCAGAGTAAATGCCTCTTCATTCGCTAGAGGACTTACAAACGTTCGAAATAAGGCACCCACCTGCTGAGTGCGGGTTCAAAACGAGGGAAATTATGACGGCACGATTGGGACTTTTTCTTTTTACATATGAAGGATCAAACTGCACAGTATACTGAGAGCAGTTTTTTTGTCGCTTAGGAAGTTATAAAATTCTTCACTTTTGGATAGCGTTTCTGAATCTAGCTCGAGCACCTAGACCCTCGAGGTCATATGTCTGAACAAGGCGCTTAGCTTTTTATATTTACTCTTGATTTTCAAAGTCAGTATGATATATTCATTTTCAGGTAAAAATACTGCCATTATCTATTTAAAAGTGAGCTAACTGGAGTGAGTTATTTGTTACATCAATTTTCAAGAAATGAATTAGCAATTGGTAAAGAAGGATTAGATCTTTTGAAAAATAGTACGGTCGCAGTCCTTGGAATTGGTGGAGTAGGGTCTTTTTCTGTTGAAGCACTCGCACGTTCAGGTGTTGGTAGGCTTGTTCTGGTTGATAAAGATGATGTGGATATCACAAATGTTAACCGCCAGCTTCACGCATTGTTATCAACTGTAGGCCGACAAAAAGTTGATCTTATGAAGGAACGGGTTGCAGATATCAATACGGAATGTGAAGTCATCGCTTTAAAAATGTTTTATACAGAAGAGACGTACGAAAAATTCTTTAGTTATGGAATTGACTATGTAATCGACGCATCTGATACGATTTCCTATAAAATTCATTTAATAAAGGAATGTTTAAAGCGTAACATTCCGATTATTTCAAGTATGGGTGCTGCCAATAAAACCGATCCAACTCGTTTTCAAGTAGCCGATATTTCAAAAACAACTACAGATCCAATGGCAAAGGTAATTCGAACCCGCTTACGTAAAGAGGGCATTCATAAAGGAGTTAACGTTGTTTTTTCTGACGAGAGCCCTATTGTCATTCGTGAAGAAGTACGAAAAGAAGTCGGAAATGATGCCGCAAAAATTAGAAAAGCAAAAATGCCACCATCCTCTAATGCCTATGTTCCGTCTGTTGCAGGACTAATCATGGGTGGTTATGTTGTCAATGATCTTTTAAAAGACATTCACATTAAACGTGTAAAAGACGAAAAGTGAAAACTACGTAAAAAAACGAGTGTCCTCTAAAGAGCTCAATGCGATCTAACTGTCTAAAAACTAAATAGGGCTCTGCAATTTATCAAAGTCATGAAAAAATCCAGCTATAGTTCAGCTGGATTTTTCAATTATAGAGCCGCTTATCACCCTCAAATTCATCAACTTTGATAACTTTTTGTGCTTGATTGATAATCTTCATCAACATTCTATAGTCATCTTCAATTGAGTGTTGTGTTTCCATTAATCGCTCATATTTTAAGGTTAATTGTTTATTTTGTTGAAGGAGTTTGTTATTTTGTTCTTTGAGTTGCTGATTTTCTAGTTTAAGGTGTTGATCTTCCGGTGTTTGATCCACTGAAAATGAGTGTAGGAACGCAATACACTCATCTAGCGTGATCGCGCTGAGAAGATCAGCTTGATTAAGTGGTGATGCAGAATTCAAGCTCTTTTGTGAGGTGGTTTTATTTTCTACTTGAATGCTAGCTCTTTGTTTTACACCTTTTAGTTTTGTAGTTTGATCATGAATACGCTTTTTCTGCTTTCGTTCCTTTTTTGCTTGATCAATTGCTTGTACATAATGTTTTCTGACTTCCGCATTCCAACGAAAGCCACATGCAGCGGATGTTCGATTTAAATGATCTCCGACTTCATCAAATGCCGCAATTTGAGTCCCACCATCACGTATATAACTCAAAACGGTTTCTGCAAGAAGTGTATCGTCCTTATGTGACCATGCATCTTGTCTAACCTTCACATTGAACCTCCCTATATGAATGGGTAATAGGTTTAGAATGCCCGGACTTGTTAGTTTTACTCAAATTACTAGTTTGATAAGTATTACAATTTGGAATTCATTAGCTTCTCATAAACTTGATTTAAAGCTAGCTCAAATTTACCGGTTTTCTTTGGCGTGTAGTAAATCTTCTTTTTTAGTCGATCAGGTAAGTATTGCTGTTTTACCCATCCATTTTCGTAATCATGTGGGTAAAGATAATCAATTCCTCTTCCAAGTGATTTCGCACCTTTATAATGAGCATCCTTCAAATGTTTAGGGACATCACCAATTTGACCTGCTCTTATATCGTGAAGGGCCATGTCCAATGCTTTGTAGGCACTATTAGATTTAGGTGATAAACAAAGCTCAATAACAGCATTTGCAAGGGGGATGCGCGCTTCTGGGAGACCTAATCGTTCAGATGCTTCAATTGCAGAAAGTGTTCGACCACCAGCCTGGGGACTAGCTAGTCCGATATCTTCATAGGCAATCACCAACAGCCTTCGATTGATACTAATTAGATCGCCAACCTCAATAAGTCTACCTAAATAATGCAACGCGGCATTTACATCTGAACCGCGAATTGACTTTTGAAAGGCTGAGAGCACGTCATAATGCGCGTCACCGTCTTTGTCATGAACAAAGCTTTTCTTTTGGAGGCATTCCTCTGCAATCTTAAGATTAATGTGGATTTCTCCATCTTCATTTTTTTCAGTAGAAAGGACGGCAAGTTCTAGAGCATTAAGAGCTGAGCGAACATCGCCTGCACAGCTTGATGCTAAGTGGCCCAGAGCTTCTTCAGATACATGAACTGGATGTTTTCCAAGCCCCCGTTCTTCATCTATTAAAGCTCGAGAAAGTGCTTGTTTAATTTCTTGATCCTCTAACGGTGTCAACTCAAATATTTGGCATCTGCTACGAATCGCAGGGTTTATGGCATGGTAGGGGTTACTCGTCGTTGCTCCAATTAAGATAATCATGCCATTTTCTAAATAAGGTAGTAAGAAATCCTGTTTAGCTTTATCGAGTCTGTGGACTTCATCTAAAATTAAAATGACTTGACCAGACATTTTTGCTTCCTGGGCGACAATCTCCATGTCTTTTTTGTTGTTCACAACCGCATTTAATTTTCTAAAAGCAGTGCTTGTGCTTCCAGCAATGGCAGTTGCGATCGATGTTTTTCCTATTCCAGGCGGTCCATACAAAATCATCGAGCTTAAGTGTTTTGCTTTTACCATTCGATGAATAATTTTCCCTTCACCTACTAGATGCTGCTGTCCGATTATTTCATCAATACTTTTTGGTCTCATTCGAAAAGCCAACGGTTTCACTCTGACAACTCCTAACAGATGTAACGGTATTTGTGGGTGTAAGTGATATTTACTAATTTTAAGCTAAGAAGAACAAATAAAGAGTGGAGATCTTATACTAAATGAAGAGCTAAATCCCTGCCTTCATCTATAATAATATGCTATAATGACTTAGGTTCAAAGTAAGTTACTTATCTACCTGAAAAAAGTAACTCCAGTGAAACATCAAGATGTTGTCGCCTGATGAACAATACTGCGTTAAGAGGAACATTTTTTAAAATTGGAGTGAAAATATAAATGAAACACAAGCAGAGGAAGAGCGCTGCAGAGCTATTTTTTAGATGGTCTGTTTATTTTCTGGGTTTGCTAACGATGTCGCTGGGCATTGTCTTAACAATTAGAGCTGAATTGGGTGTGTCTCCATGGGATGTACTACATATTGGGCTATACAATCAGTTTGGTTTAACAATTGGCTCATGGGCAATCATTGTAGGAGGAGTAATCCTTACACTATCAGGTTTGCTAACTAAAAAGTGGCCACAGCTTGGTGCATTTGTTAACATGCTAACGGTGGGAGTCTTTATCGATCTTTACTTATTACTACCATTCCTAAAAACACCAACTAGCATAGTTGGACAGCTTTTTATGCTGCTGATCGGAATGATGGTGATGGGCTATGGTATAGGTATATATATTTCAGCAAGATGTGGAGCGGGTCCAAGAGATAGTTTAATGATGGCTTTAGTTGAAACATCAAAAAAACCAATCTCTGTTATTCGAGGAAGTATTGAAGTCTTTGTACTGTTGGTCGGTTGGCTCCTCGGTGGTCCTGTTTTTTTTGGAACGATTCTACTTACACTTACTGTTGGATATATTGTGGGCAAAACGATACCGCAATGCCAGGAAACAACGGACCAACTATTAATTAAACTCTTGAATAGACAAAAAGAAAATGTTCATCAAGTTGCTAGATAAAAAATAGGGGTGCTAGTATGAAAATTTCTACAAAAGGTCGCTACGGATTAACAATTATGATCGAACTTGCTAAAAATCATGGGCAAGGTCCTACATCATTAAAAAGTATTGCTCAAACGCATAATTTATCAGAGCACTATTTAGAACAATTGATTGCTCCACTTCGAAATGCACGCCTTGTGAAAAGTATTAGAGGCGCATATGGCGGTTATATTCTAGGAGATGAACCAGCCAATATCACATCAGGAGACATCATTCGAGTCCTTGAAGGACCGATTAGTCCTGTAGAAGTATTAGAGGATGAAGAGCCTGCAAAACGTCAGCTTTGGATTCGAATTCGTGACGCAGTCAAGGACGTATTAGACAACACCACTCTTGAGGATCTTGCAAGCTATACAGATGGTGAGCAAGAATCATATATGTTCTATATATAATCTATCTAAAGTAAATGGCTAAAAAATTATAGTATGAGGTAATAAGGAGGGATAAACGTTGAATCATGTATATTTAGATCATGCTGCAACGTCCCCGATGCACCCTGAAGTTGTTAACAAAATGGTTCCACTTATGCTAAACAGCTTTGGTAATCCTTCAAGTATTCATTTTTTCGGACGGGAAAGTAGACGTTTACTTGATGAGACAAGAGCATCACTCGCTATCAGCATTGGGGCAAAAAGAAATGAAATCATTTTTACGAGCGGCGGTACTGAGAGTGATAATCTAGCCATCATTGGCACAGCACATGCGAATAAACACAAAGGCAAGCACATCATTACTTCTCAAATTGAACATCACGCGGTTTTAAATACATGTAAATATTTAGAGAAAGAGGGCTTCACCGTTACTTATTTATCTGTTGGTGAAAACGGGCAAATTTCTCTTAATGAACTTAAAAGCGCACTTACCGACGAAACCATTTTGGTTACATTGATGTACGGAAACAATGAAGTTGGAACAATACAGCCAATTAAAGAAATTGGTCAACTGTTGAAAGATTACCCTTCTGCTTCTTTTCACACTGATGCTGTCCAAGCCTATGGTATTGAAGATATCGACGTCAATGCATTAGGTATAGATTTGCTGTCTGTTTCTGCTCACAAAATTAACGGCCCAAAAGGTGTTGGGTTTTTATATGTGAGAGAAGGGAAGAAAATCCACTCTTCTACACATGGTGGAGAACAAGAATTAAAGCGACGGGCAGGAACGGAAAATGTCGCTGGCATTGTTGGATTAGGTTATGCAGCAGAACTAGCAAATGCATCTAGAGCTGAAAAAAGAGCACTGTACAATTCCTTTAAAGAAAAGATGCTCACAATTTTTAAAGAAAACTCTGTGAAGTTTGAGATAAATGGCTCTCAAGATCAAAGTTTACCCCATATTTTTAATATTTATTTCCCGGGAACAAATGTGGAGTCTTTACTCGTTAATTTGGACCTAGCAGGCGTGGCGGTTTCAAGTGGCTCAGCATGCACAGCGGGCTCCATTGATCCATCTCATGTTCTTGTTGCAATGTACGGGGGGAATTCCGAGCGAATCGCATCGTCAGTTCGTTTTAGCTTTGGCATAGGCAACACTATAGATGAGATTGAACATGCAACTCAGGTAACAACTAAAATCGTTAAACGATTAACAACATAGAATTGACATGGAGGTGAACGGGGTGAAAAAGGATCCTAAAAATACACGGGTTGTAGTTGGCATGTCTGGTGGAGTTGACTCATCTGTTGCTGCATTACTACTTAAAGAACAAGGCTATGATGTGATCGGAATTTTTATGAAAAACTGGGATGACACAGATGAGTTTGGTGTCTGTACAGCAACAGAGGATTACAATGATGTAATTACCGTATGCAATCAAATCGGTATTCCTTACTATGCTGTTAATTTTGAAAAGCAGTATTGGGAAAAGGTTTTCACCTATTTTTTAGATGAATATAAAGCAGGAAGAACGCCAAATCCTGATGTCATGTGTAATAAGGAAATAAAATTCAAAGCATTTTTAGAGCATGCAGTCTCACTTGGTGCGGATTATTTAGCAACTGGTCATTATGCACAAGTCGAATACCACGATGGTGAATATAAAATGCTCCGTGGTTTGGATGAAAATAAAGATCAAACTTATTTCTTAAATCAGTTAGGTCAAGAGCAATTATCGAAGGTTATGTTTCCGATTGGTAACATGGAAAAATCAAGGGTACGTGAGCTCGCTAAGCAAGCAAATCTAGCAACGGCAACTAAGAAAGACAGTACGGGCATCTGCTTTATCGGAGAGCGCAATTTCAAAGAATTTCTAAGCGGATATCTACCGGCCCAACCCGGAGTTATGCAAACTCTTGATGGAGAAGTAAAAGGAAAGCATGATGGACTAATGTATCATACGATTGGTCAGCGTCATGGTCTTGGCATTGGTGGAAGTGGTGATCCATGGTTTGTCGTAGGAAAAGATTTAGAAAAGAATATATTGTTTGTAGATCAAGGTTTTGAAAATGAATTATTGTTCTCTGATTCCATTACAGCAACAAATATTAGCTGGGTTTCAGAAAATAAACCAACTGAAATAACCTGTACTGCAAAATTTCGCTATCGACAAGAAGATAACGAAGTAACGGTTAACGTAATTGATGAAGCAACAGCAACTATTACCTTTAAACATCCAATTAGAGCAATAACACCTGGACAAGCTGTTGTATTTTATAATGGTGATGAATGTTTAGGTGGAGGAACGATTGATGATGTTTTTAAAAATGGTGAAAAGCTGTGGTACGTTAGCTAGTTTTTACTTTTAATGTAATTAGAAGCCGCAACCAAAAGTTGGGGTTTTTTCTCTGATGTTAAACAGCTAGGCATCCATTAGTTTGTAGTTCAATAAAAAATTGGAGGTCAATGAAATGGACAACAATCAAAACGGAATTGAAGCGATGCGTGAAGGAAAGTTTGAGGAAGCGGCAAAGTACTTTTCTGCAGCTATTGAGGACAACACAGATGATGCGGTAGCATATATTAACTTTGGGAATTTACTTGCAGCAGTCGGTGAACCAGAAAAATCATTGAAATTTTACCAAAAAGCAATTGAACTAGATGAACAAGCGGTTACGGCTTTTTATGGTGCAGGAAATATCTACTTCAACCAAGAACAATATGATGAGGCAAAAAAAATGTATGAGTTGGCATTAAAAAAAGGTATGGATCATAGCGATCTCTATTTCATGTTAGCGATGACCTACAATCATCTCGATCAACCGAAACTTGCTACACCTTATTTTCAACGATCGGTAGAGTTAAACGAAAATGATGCAGAAGCTCGATTTCAATTCGGCTTATGCCTTGCCTCCCAAGAATTGATTGAAGCAGCGGTTGCTCAGTTTGAAAGGGTTCTTGAATTAGATCCTACTCACGCCGATGCCTATTATAATCTTGGAGTTGCCCGTGCATTTAATGATCAATCTGAAGATGCAAAAGAAATGTTTATGAAAGCATTAGAAGTACAATCTGATCACTTACTAGCTGGGCATGCATTGAAAATCCTCCAGTCAAATGGTAGTGAATAAATAGTACATATAACTAGAAAGGAGGGAAACTCATGCAGGAAAAAGCAGATTTATTTAATGAAAAAGAACGCTTTGTGAAGGGGTTAATCAAGGTAGTTATTTTTCATAATGAGCAAAATTTGTATTCCGTTCTCAAAGTAAGAGTTCAAGAAACAAATGAACAGCTTGAAGAAAAAGAAATCACCGTAACAGGATACTTTCCTCTCCTGCATGAAGATGAGACCTACACCTTCTTTGGAACATTATCGAATCATCCTAAATTCGGTTGGCAGTTTCAAACTGAACACTTTCGCAAGGAATTGCCTCAAACGAAGGAAGGCGTTATTCAATATTTATCAAGCGATCTTTTTAAAGGTATCGGAAAAAAAACAGCTGAAGCCATCGTTGAAAAATTAGGCGAATCAGCGATTTCAAAGATACTCCAAAATCCTGCTATTTTAGACAATATTCCAAAGGTGAACAAAGAAAAGGCAACTCAGCTAGCCGAAGCCTTAATTGAACATCAGGGAATAGAACAAATTATGATTTCGCTCAATCAATTTGGATTTGGTCCACAGCTTGCCATGAAGATTTATCAAGCGTATCAGGAAGAAACATTAAATGTTATTCAAAAGAACCCCTATCAGCTCGTACACGACGTTGAAGGGATTGGTTTTGTAAGAGCAGATGAGCTTGGGCAGCAGCTTGGAATATCAGGTAGCCACTCGGAACGAATAAAAGCAGCTTGTTCCTATACAATTGAACAAATGTGTTTACAAGAAGGCCATGTTTTTCTAACTGTGGAACAGCTTTTACTTAAAACAAAAGCCCTGTTGAATCAATCAAAACAAGAAGCAATTTCCGAAACAAGTATCTCCACAGAAATCATTGCAATGGCAGAGGAAAAAAGGTTAATAATAGAGGACAATCGAGCTTATTTACCCACTCTTTTTTATGCCGAACAAAAACTTACAGTCAATATACTACGAGTGTTACAACAAACAGAATATCTCGATCTTTTCCCTGAGTCTGAGTTTTTACTTTCACTAGGGAAGCTTGAAGAACGAACAAATGTACAATATGCACCTTCTCAAAAAGAGGCAATTCAAAAGGCATTAATGTCTCCAATGTTGCTTTTAACTGGAGGACCAGGAACAGGAAAGACTACTGTAATTAAAGGGATTGTTGAACTTTACGCGGATCTTCATGGATGCTCATTAGACCATAATGATTATAAAAAAGAGGAGCCTTTTCCGATCTTGCTCGTCGCTCCCACAGGTCGTGCTGCAAAACGGATGAGTGAAGCAACAGGCCTGCCTGCAGTAACCATTCATCGGTTGTTAAAGTGGAATGGAGCAAATGGCTTTGAGCATGATGAGGATCAACCAATTAGTGGCAAGCTTTTAATTGTTGATGAGGTATCAATGGTAGATATTTGGATTGCCAATCAATTATTTAGGGCTCTTCCAGAAGGAATGCAAGTGATTTGTGTTGGTGATGAAGATCAATTACCATCGGTAGGTCCTGGTCAAGTATTACGCGATCTTCTAGCATCAGATGTCGTTCCAACTGTTCGTCTAACAGATATTTATCGTCAGGCAGAAGGGTCTTCGATTATTGAACTCGCCCATGAGATTAAAAAAGGACAGCTTCCAGCTAATATTTCCTCTCCAACATCTGATCGCTCCTTTATTCAATGCAATGGCGCTCAAATGGGAGGGGTAGTTGAAAAAGTAATTAAAAACGCTCTGGGGAAAGGCTTCACGGCTAGAGATATTCAAGTTCTGGCTCCAATGTACCGAGGTGCAGCAGGGATCGATCAGTTAAACGGATTACTTCAAACTATCTTCAACCCCGCCACACAAGGGAAACGGGAAATGAAATTCGGCGATGTTACTTACAGAAACGGTGACAAAGTATTACAGCTCGTCAATCAGCCTGAAAGCAATGTTTTCAATGGTGATATTGGTGAAGTTGTTTCAATCTTTTATGCGAAAGAAAATACTGAAAAAGAAGATATGATTGTTATCTCATTTGATGGAAATGAAGTAACTTATACAAAACGGGATTTTAACCAATTCACACATGCATTTTGTTGTTCAATACATAAATCACAAGGAAGCGAGTTTCCGATCGTTGTGTTGCCGATTGTAAAAGGGTATTATCGGATGCTAAGACGTAACTTAATTTACACAGCAATCACACGAAGTAAACAGTTTTTAATTCTTTGCGGTGAAAAGGAAGCACTAGAATGGGGAATATCAAATCAAGATAGCTCTAACCGACAAACGTCTCTAACGATGAAGCTACAAGGTTCCAATGAGTTGAAGAACGAGGAAGAAGACGAGTTGCAAAAAGAGCTTCCCTTCAGTATTCACGATGCAAACATTGGAATGGAAAACCTTACACCGTATGACTTTATGGAGTAAAGCTAAACATAAAAATGTTCGGAAAGGCGGCGATCTCCTTGCGAACATTTTCTAAGCTGAAAGGTCTTCCAATCTACAGTAACCAAAGTGCTGAACTCCTCGGCTATGTATCCGATTTATGCTTTTCTCATGAAGGCTATGTAATTGGACTGAAAATGGACGGAAAAGGAATTTTTAAGAGGGATCGGTTTGCACCGATTGAAGCCATTCAAGCGATTGGCGAGCATGGTGTGATGATTTCAGCTGTTGAATCCCTCCTTTCTTTTCAAGACCTAAAAACACATTATTGCTATCAAACCTATGAGCACCTTCGTTTTAAGGCTGTACTAACGGCACAAGGTGAGCGACTCGGATTGCTTGATGATGTTTATTTTTCAGAAAAAATGGGCACAATTGAAGCATATGAACTGACGAACGGATTCTTTGCCGATTTAACGGAAGGTAAAAAAGTAATTAAAGCTTCCGGACAACCTTTAACAATAAGCAAAGACGCGATCGTCATGGACTTTAGATTATAAAGAGGTGTGCCCATTTGTTAAATTGTCCAAATTGCAGAAGCAAAGACCTTGGGAAAATTGGTGTAAATCAGTACTATTGCTGGGGTTGCTTTATCGAACTTTCGGTTGCTAATGGAAAAATCTTCACCCATCAGGTAGAGGAAGATGGTTCATTGAGTTCACTTGATGACTTATTCACAGAAGATGATCGATCAATTAGCATGTAAAAAGGGGGGAAGGGACATGAATCGTACCATGACCTCACTAGTATCACTAGGATTAGGAGCTGCTGCCTATCAATACGCACGCAGTAAAAACATGACATCTAACCGTTCAATGAAAAAAGTGCGCAAACGTATGATGAACATGTTCAATTAATAGTAATGACCGTCGAGATGACGGTCATTTTTGTGTTGTGGAAATGGGTTGGCACTCTCGCGAAAAGTGATGTATTCACTCATAAGAAACGAGATAATTGCACGGAAATCTGAATAAATGCACGAGAATCGAGATAAATGCACGAGAATCAGGATAATTGCACGAGAACCCGAATAATTGTACGAGAATCAGGATAATTGCACGAGAACCCGGATAATTGCACGAGAATCGGAATAATTGCACGAGAACCTGGATAATTGCACGAGAATCAGGATAAATGCATGAGAATCGGGTCAGTTCAGGGTGAATATTCTCCTTTTATTGACCAACTCCTTTTGAATAAGGAAAAAACAAATTTTCGTTAATTCTTCTAAAATTAAAATATTTTAGTCGATTTCTAAATTAAATTAGGAAAATGAATTTTTTATTTAAAGAATTGACTTTTGTCCCTATTGAGGATTCCTCTAGTGCATAAAAATCCCTCCAACTCTCCACAATAATTGGAAAGAGGGGGTTGAACAGATGCGAGATCGACAAATAAAATGGATATTACACATTTTAATTTTTTTGTTGGGCTTGCTTTCGGTTTATCTCTTTTTTAAGTTACAAATGCTTTGGGATCCCTTTTTCATTATGTTCAAAGCAATCTTTTTCCCATTTCTTATTGCCGCGTTTATCACCTATTTGCTTCATCCAGTCATAGAAAAACTCCATAGTACAGGTGTGCCGAGGTCGTTATCTATTATAATTATCTATTTCTTGTTTTTTGGGGCGATTGGCTATGGTTTTTATAGAGGTGTGCCAATTTTAATTGAACAGCTTCGCGATCTTTCAGAGAGTTTCCCACAGTTAACGGAGACGTACAACAGTTGGATTGAAAAAATTAAAAATGAAACGAATCGTTGGCCTGATGGTATTCATGAACGCGTGGACGATCTCTTTGCTCGAGTTGAGAACGGGCTTGCTTCACTAATTGAAAGACTCATTAACAGTTTAAGAGGTATTTTTGATTATTTAATTATTTTGGCAATCATTCCCTTCTTAGTGTTTTATATGTTGAAGGATCATGATTCAATTAAAAAAGCAGCATGGTATCTCACACCGAGAAAATGGAGAAGTGAAGCCATCCAGTTTCTTAAAGAGATCGATAAATCGTTGGGGAGTTATATACGAGGGCAGCTATTGATATGTCTTATCATAGGGACGATTGCTTTTTTGTCCCTGTGGTTTTTTAAAATAAAGTATCCCCTTATTATAGGGCTTCTTATTGGAATAACGAACATTATCCCTTATTTTGGGCCAATTATCGGTGCATTTCCAGCTGTTATTATTGCGGCAACAATGTCGACAAAGACAATTATCATTGTCATCATTATTATTGGTTCCTTGCAGTTTCTTGAAGGGAATATTCTCGGTCCACTTATTGTCGGAAAAAGTATTCACATGCATCCGATTGTTATTATGTTCGCGCTTCTTGCAGGTGGAGAAATTGGCGGCATTTTCGGACTTATGCTTGCTGTACCAATTCTGGTGATTTTAAAAGTCATTTTGATTCACGTTGTTCAGTTAAAAAGGGAACATTGACATTCATCATGCTCTTGTCTATAATTCACGTTAGAATAAGTAAATCGTTGATGGAACGAGTATGTTGCAATCGATCTCAAGAGATGAATTTCCCTGGCTGAAAGAAATTCTAGATACGATCAACAGAAGGCTAATCCTGAGTGCAGAAAAAAGCTGCCGTTATAACCACGTTACGGTTAAAGAGGTGATGGACTGTTTATGTCCATAATCAGGGTGGTACCGCGAGCTAAACTCTCGTCCCTGTGTAAATGATTTAATTTACACAGAGACGGGAGTTTTTTGAATTTATGGAGGAGGAAGAACAATGAAGAACTTTACATCTGCACAAGTACGTCAATTATTCCTAGATTTTTTTAAGGAAAAAGGCCATGCTGTTGAACCAAGTGCACCGCTTGTTCCACATGAAGATCCAACACTTTTATGGATAAATAGTGGTGTTGCAACACTGAAAAAATATTTTGATGGCCGTGTTATTCCAGCTAATCCACGAATATGTAATGCACAAAAATCAATCCGTACAAACGATATTGAAAACGTTGGGAAAACAGCTCGTCACCATACTTTTTTTGAAATGCTCGGAAATTTTTCCATTGGTGATTATTTCAAAGAAGAGGCAATTGAATGGGCATGGGAGTTTTTAACGAGCGAAAATTGGATTAACTTTGATGCGGACAAACTGTCTGTTACCATTCATCCGGAAGATACCGAGGCATTTGAGATTTGGACAACGAAAATTGGGATCCCAGAAGAGCGCATTATCAGACTTGAAGGGAATTTTTGGGACATTGGTGAAGGCCCAAGTGGACCGAATACTGAAATCTTCTATGATCGTGGCGAAGAATATGGCAATGATTCTAGTGATCCTGAATTGTATCCAGGTGGAGAAAATGACCGCTATTTAGAGGTATGGAATCTTGTCTTTTCTCAATTCAATCATAACCCAGATGGAACGTATACACCTCTACCGAAGAAGAATATTGATACAGGTATGGGGTTAGAGCGTATGTGTTCAGTCATTCAAAATGTGCCAACAAATTTTGATACAGACTTGTTTATGCCGATTATTGGTGCAACAGAAGCTGTTTCAGGTGAAAAATATCGAAATGACAACGAAAAGGATACGGCATTTAAAGTCATTGCTGACCATGTACGTACTGTCACTTTTGCAGTTGGAGATGGGGCGTTACCATCAAATGAAGGTCGTGGCTATGTGTTACGTCGTTTGTTGCGCCGAGCGGTTCGTTATGCTAAAAAACTAGGAATTAATCGACCATTTATGTATGAACTTGTTCCGGTTGTCGCTGAAGTCATGGTCGACTTTTACCCTGAGGTGCAAGCAAAAACTGAGTTCATTCAAAAAGTGATCAAAAATGAAGAAGAACGATTTCATGAAACACTTAATGATGGACTTGCTATTTTAGGAGCAGTTATTAAAGAACAAAAGAAACTTGGTAAAACGATAATTCCTGGTGTAGACGTTTTTAGGTTATATGATACATACGGATTTCCGATTGAATTAACAGAAGAGTATGCAGAAGAAGAAAAAATGGAAGTAGATCACATCGGCTTTGAACAAGAGATGGAGCGTCAGCGTAATCGTGCACGTTCAGCGAGACAAGATGTTGGCTCAATGAAAGTCCAAGGTGGCGTGCTCGGAGATATTACAGTCGAAAGTACATTCGTTGGATACAACCAGTTAAACAAAGAAGCGGTTACAGCGTTAGTTATTTTAATAAATGGAGAAGTTGTACAGCAAGCTGAAGCTGGAGATGAAGTTCAAGTCATTCTTGATCAAACGCCTTTTTACGCTGAAAGTGGAGGTCAAATTGCTGACGAGGGAACACTTACTCATGAGAAAGTTCTTGTCAGAGTTAAGGACGTTCAAAAAGCGCCTAACGGTCAAAACTTACACAATGTAATTGTTGAAAGTGGAGTTTTAAAAACAAATGATCAACTAAATGCTTCCGTTAATGAAAAAATAAGAAGTGCAGTCATAAAAAATCATACGGCAACCCATTTGCTACACCAAGCGTTAAAAGATGTGTTAGGTGAACACGTAAATCAAGCAGGTTCCCTTGTAACATCCGAGCGCCTACGCTTTGACTTTTCACACTTTGGAGGAGTCAATCAGGATGAATTAGCGCAAATTGAACAAATTGTAAACGAGAAAATCTGGAACAGTCTTGCAGTTATTACAGAATTAAAGTCACTGAAGGAAGCAAAAGAATTGGGTGCAATGGCACTTTTCGGTGAGAAATATGGTGAAACAGTAAGAGTTGTCCAAGTTGGGGGCTATAGCTTGGAGCTATGTGGTGGATGTCATGTTGATAATTCTGCTTCCATCGGAATATTTAAAATTCTAACTGAAACAGGAATAGGTGCTGGAACAAGAAGAATTGAAGCAGTAACTGGGAAGGCAGCCTATGAACTAATTAATAATCAGCTTACGACACTACAAAATGCGGCTACAGCTTTAAAGGCAAACCCTAGAGACATCGTTTCTAAAATTGAGAATGTGGTAACCGAATTACGTTCACTTCAAAGAGAAAATGAATCTCTTACAGCTAAGCTTGGAAATGTTGAAGCAACAAGTCTTGTCGATCGTGCTGTTACAGTGAATGGTATAACTGTTCTTGCAAGTAAAGTGAACGCAAAAGACATGAATAGTGTGCGAGCAATGCTTGATGACTTGAAAAATAAATTAGGTTCAGCTATTGTAGTTCTCGGAGCAGAAAGTGATGGTAAAGTAAACTTAGTAGCAGGAATTACAAAAGATTTAGTCGAAAAAGGTTATCACGCAGGAAAACTAATTAAAGAAGTTGCCGAGCGTTGCGGTGGCAGTGGTGGCGGCCGTCCTGATATGGCTCAAGCTGGTGGAAAAGATCCTGAAAAAATTGAGGATGCGCTGGGGATTGTCGAAGAATGGGTTAAATCCGTTTAATAATTAGCGATCTTGGTGTAAAATGTAAAGTAAGAAGTAACAAGCAGATTTAACTATAGGTTTTTCTCACCTGAATTTAAATCTGAAGAAAGAGGTGCATAAGGTGAGTTCGTTTGATAAAACAATGAAATTCAACTTTTCTGATGAAACGGTTGAAACAAATGTAAACGAGGTACTGGGCACGGTCTATGATGCATTGCAAGAGAAAGGATATAATCCAATTAATCAAATAGTTGGTTATTTACTTTCCGGTGACCCAGCCTATATCCCACGTCATCGTGAAGCAAGAAACCTAATACGTAAGCTCGAACGCGATGAACTCATCGAGGAACTCGTAAAATTTTATCTTCAACACCACAGAGAGGCTTAAAATGCGAATAATTGGATTTGATTTAGGTACCAAAACGATTGGTGTTGCGATAAGTGATGAACTCGGGTGGACTGCCCAAGGCATTGAAACAATTAAAATAGATGAGGAAAGTGGAAACTATCGTTGGGATCGACTTTCTGAACTCATCAAAGAATATTCTGTCGAAAAAGCCGTTCTTGGTATGCCAAAAAACATGAATGGAACCATCGGACCACGAGGAAAAGCAAGTGAGCAGTTTGCTGTACTGTTTGAAGAACACTTCAAGCTTCCTGTTATCCTCTGGGATGAACGTTTAACGACGATGGCGGCAGAAAAAATGCTAATCTCTGCAGATGTAAGTCGAAAGAAAAGAAAACTAGTGATCGATAAAATGGCTGCAGTCATGATCCTACAAGGCTATTTAGATAGTCTTAATTAACTGGCTAAAAACTGTCAAAAAAATTAGATGAGGTGTAAAATATGGAAAACGGCGAAAAACAAATTACGGTAATTGATGAAAACGGAAACGAACAACTTTGTGAGGTACTTTTCACATTTGAATCAGATAAATTCAATAAATCATATGTCCTATACTACCCATTAGGCGCAGATGAGAATGATGACGAAGAAATTGAAATCCACGCTTCGAGCTTCAGTGCAAATGAAGACGGAGAAGATGGAGAATTAGAGCCGATTGAATCAGAAGAAGAGTGGGACATGATCGAAGAAATGTTAAACACTTTCCTTGATGAAGAAGAAGAAAACGAAGAATAAATCGATCGTCCAAAAAGAAGATGCTGACGAAATGTGTCAGCATCTTCTTTTTATGTGGTTTTCTAGGCCACTAAATTTTCACCGAACTCATCCCGAAAAGATTGCCGAAATTAAAAGAAAATTGTAGTATAATAGTTGGAATGAGAGGAGGAATACAATGTCTGATGTCGATTCGAGCAAGGATGCTTTTCGCAAGAAGCTCCTAGAAAAACAAAAAGAAGCAAAAATTGTTCGTAAAATCGTCTTAACGGTTTTTATAGTTTTAATTATAGCTTTTTCTGGAATTTTCGGGGGCGGTTATCTTTATATAAAGTCAGCGCTAGAACCTGTGGATACAGAAGACGATACACCAGTTAAAGTATCTATTCCAATTGGTTCATCCGTTTCAGCTATTGCGAGTATTTTAAAAGAAAATCATATCGTCAAAGACGATCGTATTTTTAAATATTATGTGAAGTTTAAAAATGAATCAGGGTTCCAAGCTGGAGAGTATCAATTAAACAAAACCATGACCTTTCGAGACATAATTGCAAGCTTGAAAAAGGGAAAGGTATCTCAGAATGCTGTGTTTCAACTTACATTACCTGAAGGTAGGAAGCTTACTGAAATTGCACGAATTACGTCTAGTAAAACATCTTTTAGTGAAGAGGAAATATTAAAGAAACTCACAGATAAAGATTTTATTGATTCGCTAAAGAAAAAATATCCAGAAACGCTAACGGATGATATTTTTCAAGAAAATGTCCAATATGCATTAGAAGGATATTTATATCCAGCTACATATCCTTACTACAAAGAAGAACCAACTTTAGAGGAAATCTTTGAACCAATGATTAAGAAAACAAATGAACTCGTTCAAAAATACTATGATCAGATAGAGGAAAGAGACATGTCTGTTCATGAATTTTTAACAATGGCTTCATTAATAGAAGAAGAAGCAACTGAAAAGGCAGACAGAGATAAAATCTCAAGTGTTTTTTACAATCGAATAAATAAAGAGATGCCGCTACAGACAGATCCAACTGTGTTATACGCATTAGGCGAGCACAAAGACCGTGTATTTTACAAGGATCTTGAGGTTGATTCACCATATAACACATATAAAAATAAAGGTTTACCCCCTGGACCAATAGCAAATGCGGGGGAAATGTCACTTAGTGCTGCATTAACACCAGAGGAAACGGACTTTTTCTACTTTTTAGCTACTCCAGAAGGAGAAGTTATTTTTACTAAAACGCTTGATGAACATAATAAAGCAAAAGCAGAACATATTACAAATCAAGAATAAAGTGTAGAGAACGTGATTAATATTCGCGTTCTCTTTCCCTTTATGTTAAAATATATCGAGTTGTGACAAGAAACGACCTTATTTGGAAAGTAACTCTTCTTATTAAAAATAGATTACGATTAGATATTTAAGGCGCTTACGCTTTTGATTAAAAGAGTTCTCATTTATGAGGCTCTTCTTTTTAAGTATATTAACTATTTATGAGGAGGCAGCTATGATAAAGCAAGAAGTGCTCACGTATTTGGAAAAACTCATTCCGGGACGAACTCCATACGTTGAAGAAATGGAACAATACGCAGGGCTTCATGGTGTGCCGATTATGGAAAAGACGGGAGTTGAGCTATTGTTACTCTTACTCTCGATGCAACAACCTAAAAAGATTTTAGAGATTGGGACTGCAATTGGCTACTCCGCAATTCGGATGGCAATGAAACTGCCAGAGGCAGAAATCATCACAATTGAACGTGACGAAACCCGTTATCAACAAGCGAGAGAATATATAACAAAACTCAATTTAGAAACCAGAATTCATCTTTTATTAGGTGATGCATTAGAGATTTCTGAAGAAGTTCGAAAGCAAGGTCCTTTCGACGCGCTTTTTATCGACGCTGCCAAAAGCCAATCCAGAGGTTTTTTTAATTTATATGAGCCAATGCTTGCAAAACAAGGGCTTATCATCACTGACAATGTCTTGTTTAAAGGAATTGTCGCCAAAGATGTTAGTGAAATTGACAGCCGCAATGTTCGGCAACTTGTTAGAAAAATAAATACGTACAATGAATGGCTTTATACCCTTCCAAATTATGAAACAACGATAATTCCAGTTGGAGATGGAATTGCAGTAAGCCGATCACTTTAGCCAAAAATTTTATATGACAGCAAGAACGAGGTGGAATGAACAATGACAAAAAAACCAGAATTACTCTTAACACCAACGAGTTTAGCAGATGTAAAGCTGCTGATTGATGCTGGTGCGGATGCGCTACTCGTTGGTGAACAACAGTATGGATTGCGTCTAGCGGGGGAATTCACCTGTGAGCAAATTAAAGAAGCAACAATCATCACCCATTCACATGGAAAAAAGATTTATGTTGCAATGAACGCAATTTTTCACAATGACAAAATTGCAGAATTATCGGAATACATCTCTTACCTTAATGATAGTAATGTAGATGGAATCGTATTTGGTGATCCTGCAGTGTTAATGGTCGCAAAAGAAGTAGCACCGAACATGAAACTGCATTGGAACACAGAAACAACTGCTACGAATTACTTTACGTGTAATTACTGGGGAAGAAAAGGTGCAAAGCGCGCAGTTCTTGCTCGTGAATTAAACTTGGATGCCATTATTGAAATGAAGGAAAATGCAGAAGTTGAAATTGAAGTGCAGGTACACGGGATGACGTGTATGTTTCAATCTAAACGCTCACTACTTGGTAACTATTTTGAGTATCAAGGAAAAGCAATGCAAGTGGAAAATCGCGAGCAAGCAGAAAATATGTTTTTGTTCGACAATGAAAGAGATAATAAATACCCAATTTTTGAAGATAAGAATGGAACACATATTATGAGCCCAAATGACATCTGTATTATTGACGAACTACAAGACATAATTGATGCAGGCATTGACTCATTCAAAATCGATGGCATTTTAAAATCATCTGACTATCTTATCGAGGTTACGAAGAAATATAGAAAAGCGATTGATCTATATGTAAACAACAGTGGGGATTATGACGACAGTAAAGAAAAATTACTTGAAGAAATTGAAGCGATACAACCTATGAATCGTCCGTTAGATACAGGATTCTTCTTTAAAGAAACGGTTTATTAAGAGAAACATTAAAGACATTTTTTATGTTTTGAACAGTTAGAACAATATCAATTTATATATAGACTTAGTAAGCGTTTCGCAAGTCCAGCTCCAGCGCCTAGCCACGACGCACAGGACGTGCTAGTGCAGTCATGGCGATTGACGTCGCGCTTTTGACTGCCTCGAGGTTTAACTTGTCGGGGCTGAACAAGGCGCTTGCGCTTTTTTAATAAAATCAGAATTTATATAATTTTAGACTCAGTATGCGTTTCGCAAGTCCAGCTCCAGCGCCTAGACCCTCGAGGTCATAAGTCAATTCTAAATTGAAGGCAAAGAACGCCTTCTATTTAGAATCGTCTTATGCTTGTCGGGTCTGAACAAGGCGCTTGCGCTTTTTATACAAGGAGGGGAAAAACATGGTTGCTGTAAACGAAGCAATTTCAACAATTATTGATGGAAAACGTGTTATTACAAAAAAACCAGAATTACTTGCACCTGCAGGCAACCTTGACAAGTTGAAAATTGCTGTTCAATATGGTGCAGACGCCGTATTTATCGGAGGACGTGAATATGGACTTCGTTCAAATGCAGATAACTTCTCAATAGCTGAAATGGCAGAGGGCGTAGCGTTTGCAAATAAGTATAACGCGAAAATTTATGTGACAACAAATATTTATGCACACAACGAGAATATAGAAGGTCTTGACGTTTACTTGAAAGACATAGAAGGTGCTGGTGTAACCGGAATTATTGTAGCCGATCCTCTAATCATTGAAACAAGTCGACGAGTTGCTCCTAAGTTAGAAATTCATTTAAGCACTCAGCAGTCCCTATCTAACTGGAAAGCGGTACAATTCTGGAAAGAGGAAGGATTAGAACGTGTCGTTTTAGCCCGTGAAACAAGTGCTGAAGAAATTAAAGAAATGAAAGAAAAAGTAGATATTGAAATTGAAGCATTTATTCATGGTGCTATGTGTATCGCTTATTCTGGACGTTGTACTTTAAGTAACCATATGACGGCGCGTGACTCGAACCGTGGAGGCTGCTGTCAATCATGTCGCTGGGATTATGACCTTTTTAAAGTAGATGACGATAAAGAGGTGGCATTGTTTACCGAAGATGACGCAGCTTTTGCAATGAGTCCAAAAGATCTAAACTTAATTGAATCCATTCCAAAAATGATTGAATTAGGGATCGATAGTCTTAAAATTGAAGGTCGTATGAAATCAATTCATTATATTGCAACAGTAGTGAGTGTCTATCGCAAGGTAATTGATGCCTATTGTGCAGACCCTGACAACTTCAAAATAGACGTTGAATGGTTAAAAGAGTTAGACAAGTGTGCAAATCGTGAAACTGCGTCGGCTTTCTTTGAGGGCGTACCAGGAACTGAGGAGCAAATGTTTGGTCAGCACAGTAAAAAAACAACCAATGATTTTGCTGGACTTGTAATCGACTATGATGAAAAAACAAGTATTGTTACTCTTCAACAACGTAATTATTTTAAACCAGGAGAAGAAGTGGAATTCTTTGGGCCTGAAATAATAAACTTTACACAAAAAGTTGATACAATTTGGGACGAAGAAGGCAATGAGCTTGATGCTGCACGTCACCCGCTACAAATTGTCAAATTTAAAGCGGTCAGTCCCGTATTCCCAAACAACATGATGCGAAAGGGGTTCTAATGTAATGAAAAGGAAACCCGTCGTCATTGGAGTTGCTGGAGGCTCTGGGTCTGGTAAAACAAGTGTTACCAAATCAATTTATGAGCAGTTCAAAGGTCATTCAATCTTAATGATTGAACAAGATTATTATTATAAAGATCAAAGTCACTTGCCATATGAGGAGCGCTTAAATACGAATTATGATCACCCATTGGCATTTGATAATGATTTATTAATTACACATATTAAAGATTTATTAACTTATGATGCGATTGAGAAACCAGTCTATGATTATAAATTGCATACAAGAAGCGAAGATGTTATTCCTGTCGAACCAAAAGATGTAATCATTCTTGAAGGAATTTTGATCCTAGAGGATGAGAGATTACGAAATCTTATGGATATGAAGCTTTATGTTGATACAGATGCAGACATTCGAATTATTCGTCGAATTCTTAGAGACATCAAAGAACGTGGACGTTCAATTGATTCAGTAATTGAACAGTATGTTTCAGTTGTTAGACCGATGCATAATCAGTTCATCGAGCCTACAAAACGGTATGCTGACATTATCATTCCAGAAGGTGGACAAAATCACGTTGCAATCGACTTAATGGTAACAAAAATTCAAACAATTCTTGAACAAAACGCAATTTTGTAATAACATAGCATAGATAAAGTGTACTGTGACCATATTATGTATAGACTAAAATAAAGTGAAATTAGATCAAAAGCCTTTTCTATGTACAAAAGACCGGTAGGTGGGCAAGGGCAAATCTAATTTGCCCTTACTTTTTTTGTAATGCAAACGTATATAAAGTAATTCCTTAGTGTTTTACAGTACATCATTTATTTTTTGTGTTAAAATAACGTAATACTACTGGTTTCTTACTTGAACCAACTTATACATAACTAGAACTTAAGGGGACAGTCACTAGAAGGAGTGAAGAACATGGCACAAGAAAAGATTTTTCCAATGACAAAAGCAGGTAAAGAAAAGCTTGAACAGGAGCTTGAATATTTGAAAGCGGTTAAACGTAAAGAGGTTGTTGAACGAATTAAGATCGCACGTAGCTTTGGAGATCTTTCTGAGAACTCTGAGTATGATTCTGCAAAAGAAGAACAAGCATTTGTTGAAGGTCGTGTGACAACATTAGAAAATATGATTCGAAACGCGAAAATCATTGAAGAGGATTCTGCTAACTCAAATACCGTTTCACTTGGAAAAACCGTTACGTTTGTAGAGCTTCCAAATGGTGACGAAGAAACGTATACAATCGTGGGTAGTGCTGAAGCAGATCCGTTGGAAGGAAAAATCTCCAATGACTCACCAATCGCCAAAAGTCTTATGGGCCGTCAAGTTGGCGATAAAGTAAGTGCTCAAACTCCTGGTGGCGAATTGAGTGTGAAAATCGTTAGTATCAAATAATAAAGGTTTATATTACCAGCGCCTCGTCGAAACTAAGATGAGGTGTTTTTTTATGTTACAGACAAAACGAGCGATGATTGTTGGTATTTTCTTTTTTCTTTCCTTCATGTTGATTTTAGTAAGATTAGCGGATGTTCAATTAATTCACACAGAATCATTTACAAGTAAAGGGATAAATTTAATTCAAGAAAGTGTTCAGCAAAGAACACAAGAAGTCTTGATTGATCATGGTCGAGGGAGATTTGTTGATAGAAACGGTGAGCCACTCCTGCATGTAACACAGCCTTCTCTTGTATTATTTCCATTTTTAAAAAACGTTGACTGGAAAAAAGAGGAGCTATCTAAAATTGTTGATATGCCTCTTTATGAGATTGAACGACTTCTACAATACGCCAAAGAACCTCTTGTGTTAACAAAAGAAGATGGTGTGGAGTTAACGGAGGCCGACTTAAATCAAATCAATGAGCTGAAAATCCCAGGTGTTTTTGGAATCTTTAAACAATCACCGATACATGAGAAAGTAGCCGAGCATATCATTGGAATAACAGGTGAAAATGCAGAACGTCTAAGAGAAAAGTATCCAGATCGCAGCGATCTTTCTTACAAAACCAAAATAGGTGTTACTGGTCTTGAGAAAGCATTTGATGAATTCTTATTACCAGATGCAGAAACAAAATTGCTTTATCATGTAGATGGTGATGGAAATCCGTTGTTTGGAGTGAATGTTAAATACATTGCAGATTCTAATCCATTTTATCCCGTTTCTGTAGAAACTACGATACATAAAGAAATGCAAGCACAGCTTGAGAAAACGATAAACAAGCATGAGTTGAATCGAGGCGGCTTAGTTTTATTGGACGTAGAAACAAATGAAATTCTTGCGATGGTTAGCAAGCCTGATTTTGACCGTTCTCAGAGAGATACGTATACAAATCAAATGCTTTCACCACTCTTTCCAGGTTCAATTTTTAAAACTGTCATTTCCGCGGCTGCAATTGAATATGATTTAGACAGTCCATCAAGAGAGTTTAACTGTAATTTAAATATGTACGGAGAAGCTGACGGGAAACAGGAGGATGGACCGCTATCCTTTGATCGAAGCTTTTCAAAAAGCTGCAATTACACGTTTACAACGTTGGCAAAAGAACTTGTGGCGAAAAATGAAAATGTAATTGAGGAAACAGCTGATAAATTGGGGTTACTTGGTCCAGTAGGTTGGCAGGGTGAAGTGTATCATTATGATCAATTTAAACAGCTTCCAGAGGAAATGACTGGCAACATCTGGGGAGATGAAGGGGACAAGCGCGTACAAAGAGCAGTTGCTCAAACAGCAATAGGTCAGCTTGATGTAAAAGTAACTCCACTTGGTGTTGCAAATATGATGGCGACCATAGCAAGAGGTGGACAAAAACAGCAAGTACGCATCGTAGAAAATATATTATATAAAAGTGGAACAAATATGTATGAGTTTTCGTCTAATTCTTTAGATGGCGAAAAAATCTCACCTTACACAGCGACAAAGCTTCAGCAAATGTTGAGAAATGTTGTAACAGATACAGAAGGAACAGGAAGAAGGTTTCAAACCCTGCCCTATGAAGTTGCAGGTAAATCAGGAACTGCACAAACTGGGAAGCGTAACAATAAAGGCGTTGATCTCTACAACAAATGGTTTGCAGGCTTTTTTCCAGCAACAAACCCTAAATATGTGTTAGTTGTAGTTGAGATGGATACACCTAGCGCTGAGTCTGTTACTAATTCCATTTATTATGACATTGTCCAAGAACTGTATAATCTTGATCACAATGTCACTAGATAGATTTCTGCAGAGATGCTAGAATAAGATTGAGAGCTATGAGGGATAAAGGAGTGTACCAAATTGAGTAAATTTACTGGAAAATCTTCTCGTTTTGAAAAAAGAGACAAACGCAGAAAAACGAATGTAGTCCTTAATACGCTAATTGCTATCGTTGTTGTTCTCATCGGGGTCATTGGTTCATCATTATTCTTTGGTGGCAATAACGAAAAAGCATCTGGTAAGTATAATGAGCAACCAGAAATTAAATTATCTGGCGAACAAGCGAATAAAGAAAGCGAAATAGATGAAAAAGAAGAAGAGAGTAATGAAGAGTCAGATAAAGGGTCCGAAGAAGACCTAAATAATGAAGAAGATGTTCCAGAAGGCATGGAAGAAGACGATGCAACGACTGATGAAGAAGCAACAATCACTGAGGGAGATCCGAATTCAAATGTTGAAGAAGTAATCGAAAACCCAGCATGGGAGCCAGTGGGCACATCACAATCAGGTCAACACACTGCAACCTATGATAAAGGTTCACAAGATTGGGCAGAAATGACCAAAGCATTAAGTAGTGCAACAGGCATCTCAGAATCAGATATGATCATCTGGTTCCTCGGTAATAACGGTAGCCCAAATGACGCTGCAGGCACAATTTCACCAAAAGACAAGTCAGTTAAATACAAAGTCCATATCACATGGGTGGAGAATCAAGGCTGGAAACCAGTTAAGGTAGAAAAATTAAGGTAATAAAAAGTAAGAGGCTGACCTAGGTCAGCCTCTTACTTTGCTTTAAAATGAACCACAGCACTATAAAACCTTCTACCTTCCTCGGTTACATGCATTTGATGTGTCACAGAATGAACACCCAATAAAATCGCCTGATTATGAACAATTTGTTCATTAATTCTCTTCTCTAAATCTTTTATGTTTTCAGCTTCAAAAATCTCTATTTTATCTTTTAAAAAGTCGAGCTGGAAATTCATTTTCTTTTTCCTCCAAAACGTTAAAACTCTTGACATAAGTTTAGCAAATTATTTATTAAAAGGCTAGAAGGACTAAGTCTCTTTTCGTTGAAGAAAGCCGTACTTTATGTTAAATTAAGAACAATTCTGTTCACAATTCATACTATACTTATAGGAATTGTATAGTTTAGTGGAGAGTGAAAAATATGGGTAGAGAGTTTTTGGATTTATTCGAGAACTGGGCACACACTTATGATACAACGGTAAACGGACAGGATACGGAGTATAAAGAAGTATTCGTTCGGTACGATCAAATATTAGAAGCAGTAACAAACAAATCAGGTCTAGTTGTTTTAGAATTTGGGGTAGGGACAGGCAACTTAACACAAAAATTAATTGTTAGTGGTAAAAAGGTATATGGAATTGAGCCTTCTGCACCTATGCGCGAAAAAGCACTAAACAAACTTAGTGCTGATGCACTCTTAGCTGATGGTGATTTTATTTCGTTCCCTAAGCCACTAGAAGATATTGATACCATAGTAAGTACGTATGCGTTTCATCACCTAACGGATAACGAAAAAAATCAAGCAATTTCAAGTTATAGTAACTTGCTCAAAAAAAATGGTAAAATAGTATTTGCTGACACTGTTTTCGTCGATGAATTTGCTCACAAACAAATGATTAAAAAAGCAACCCAACAAAATTATTTTAATTTAGCTAAGGACCTCGAGACAGAATATTATACGACACTGTCCGTTTTGAAAACAATATTCGAAGATAACGGATTTACTGTCACATTTACACAAATGAATGATTTTGTTTGGTTGAGTGAAGCAGTAAAAAAATAACAAAGCTAAGAACGAAAGGATTTGACAAGATAATGAAAATCGCAATTATTGGAGCAATGGAAGAAGAAGTAATCATACTTAGAAATCAACTTGAAAATACGAAACAAGAGGTAATTGCAGGTAGTGAATTCACAGAAGGTACTTATAATGGCATTGAAGTAGTTTTGCTTAAATCAGGAATCGGTAAAGTAAATGCTGCTCTAAGTACCACACTGCTATTAGATCGTTATAAACCGAATTGTGTTATTAATACAGGATCAGCTGGTGGTTTTCATGAAGCATTAAATGTAGGAGATGTTGTAATTTCTACAGAGGTTCGTCACCATGATGTTGATGTAACTGCTTTCGGATATGAGTATGGACAGGTGCCAGGACTGCCAGCTGCATATAAAGCAGATTTTAACCTGATCGAGATTGCGGTTAAAAAAGCGGAAGAAATTAACGATATCCAAGTTGTGAAGGGGTTAATTGCAACAGGAGATTCATTTATGAATGACCCAGTTCGCGTCGAGTACATTCGTACTAAATTCCAAGATCTCTTCGCAGTTGAAATGGAAGCTGCGGCAATTGCACAAGTATGTCATCAATTTGAAACTCCATTTGTTGTCATTCGGGCTTTATCTGATATTGCAGGAAAAGAATCTGACCTTTCTTTTGAACAGTTTTTAGATCAAGCCGCAAAGAACTCTGCTAATCTTGTCTTGAAAATTGTAGAAAATGTAAATCAATAAAAAGTGTTGGACCAGAATTAGGAGTGAATTTTATGAACGTTGTCAGAGGAATACATGAGTTAATTGGAAAAACTCCTATGATCGAATTAACTCATTTTGATTTGTCTCACGATGTAAGATTGTTTGCCAAGCTTGAATTTTATAACCCGGGTGGCAGTATTAAGGATCGCCTTGGCGTTGAATTAATTGAAGATGCCTTTTTAACTGGGAAAATTGGTGAAGGTGGCACAATAATTGAGCCTACTGCAGGAAATACTGGGATTGGTCTTGCGCTAGCGGCACTTAATCGCAACATAAAAGTAGTCGTCTGCGTTCCAGAGAAGTTCAGTATTGAAAAGCAGGACATCATGAGGGCACTTGGAGCAACGGTTGTGAATACACCTTCTGAGGAAGGAATTAAAGGTGCCATTAAAAAATGCCAGGAGCTATTAAAAGAGATTCCTAATTCATACTGCCCGCAGCAATTTCAGAATCCAATCAATCCTAAAACATATTACAAAACACTTGGACCAGAAATGTGGAAACAGCTTGAAGGTAGGATTGATGTCTTTGTTGCTGGTGCTGGAACTGGTGGGACATTCATGGGAACTGCTCAGTTCTTGAAAGATCAAAACAAACAGATTAAAACAGTAATTGTTGAGCCAGAGGGCTCGATTTTAAATGGTGGCGAGTCTGGTCCACATAAAACAGAAGGAATTGGAATGGAATTTCTTCCAGAATATATGGATGACACCTATTTTGATAGCATTCACACCGTCCTTGATGTAGATGCATTTCAGCGTGTAAAAGAACTTGCGCAGAAAGAAGGACTTCTTGTTGGAAGCTCTTCTGGTGCAGCCTTGCATGCAGCGTTGATTGAAGCGTCCAATGCAAAACCTGGTACGAATATCGTGACAATTTTTGCAGATAGCAGTGAAAGATACTTAAGTAAGAAAATATATGAGGGAGGAATTTAACTTGAAACGTAAAACAAAAATGATTCATGGTGGCATCGTCGGAGATCCTCATACAGGTGCGGTTTCTGTTCCTATTTATCAAGTGAGTACGTATAAGCAGGATGGAGTAGGCAATTTTAAGGGTTTTGAATACTCTAGAACCGGTAACCCAACACGTCATGCATTAGAAGAACTAATCAAGGATCTTGAAGAAGGAACAGCTGGTTTTGCGTTCGGATCAGGAATGGCAGCTATCACTGCAATCATGATGCTTTTTGACAGTGGAGATCATGTCATTCTAACAGATGATGTTTATGGTGGAACGTATCGCGTCATGACAAAAGTGTTAAATAGACTAGGCATACAATCTACTTTCGTGGATACAAGTGACTTAGCTACAATTGAACATGCAGTCCAAGAAAATACGAAGGCACTTTATATTGAGACACCTACAAATCCACTGTTGAAAATTACTGACATTGAAGCAGCAGCAGTACTTGCTAAGAAACACAATCTGCTAACAATCGTTGATAATACGTTTAGTACACCTTATTTTCAAACACCACTAACACTTGGAGCAGATATCGTACTTCATAGTGCAACAAAATATATTGGTGGCCATAGCGACGTTGTAGCAGGTCTTGTTGTCGTTTCATCTGAAAAGCTAGCAAAGGACCTTCACTTCGTTCAAAACTCAACAGGAGGTGTTTTAGGGCCACAGGACTCTTGGTTACTGATGCGTGGTATTAAAACATTAGCACTCCGAATGGATGCGACCGAAGGAAATACACATGCAATTGCTAAATTCCTAGTCGAACACCCAGCTGTTGATAAAGTTTATTACCCAGGTCTGGAAAATCACCCAAATCATGAGACTGCTAAGAAACAAGCAGCAGGATTTGGAGGAATGATTTCGTTTGATGTAGGAAGTCAAGAAAAGGCAGATGCGGTTTTGGCTAAGATTAAGTATTTTACACTTGCAGAAAGCCTAGGTGCAGTTGAAAGCTTAATCTCAGCACCTGCACGTATGACACATGCTTCTATTCCAGCTGATCGTCGTGCAGAATTAGGGATAACAGACGGGTTGCTACGTATTTCAGTAGGAATTGAAGATGTTGATGATTTAATTGAAGATTTAAAACGAGCTTTAAGCTAAAATATTGGCGATATTTACATGCTTCATAGTCTACTAGATTATGTTAAGGTGTAGTTAACACACCAAAAACCCTAGTAGGTGATCTTAGATGGATGAAAAGAAGCTACGCCCATTAATGATAGACTTTAAACGATATGCTCATGCTTTATTAGCAGTCAGCGTTTTCTTATATATAGGAGTACTAATTCCTGAACAAGGCCAAGATTCGAGCATTAAAGATCTTGTTCTAATGGTTACCACCCTTGTTTTCTTAATAGGATCATTTACTTGCTTTAAAATTTCATTAAAGTACAAAAAGCAACTCGATAAATTGTAAGTATAACAGTAAGGACCTCCTTGATTTTGGAGGTCCTTTTTATAATTGATTTTAAGTAAAAAAATACAAATGAAAAAATATCCAAAAAAGGGGTTTACAATTACCGAAAACGTGGATATAATTACCAATAGAATAATTAATTTATTAAAAGGAGGTCGAAGAAGATGATCATGGTTCCATTAACTCTAGCTGGCTTAAACAAATTACAAATGAATAATCTATTCGACCACTTCGGTGTATCACAGTAACTACTTCTTTTTTAATTGAGTGATATTCGCCACAGGTTGAGTAGATCAATCTGTGGCGTTTTATATGTATGCTATTAAAAATGCCACAGGGAATCCCTGCGGCATTTTTGTGCCTTTAAGATGAACCAGCTGGCAATCTAAAAGGTAACACTCGAATTGAAAGGAGGTGAGAAGTAATGACGATAAACCTTATATTTGTAACCTTAACGATTAAAAAAGTGAAAAGATCTTTACAGGATTATGAGAAAGAACAGCATATAAAAAAAATGATGGATGAAGCAAGAATAAAACAGCATGAAATATTTAGGGATCTCTAAGATTATCACAATTAAAAATTAGAAAAGGAGTGGTTAAAATGTTGAAAATGGAATTGCTTATACACTTAACTTTGGAGAAGGATACTGCGTAGTGAGAGTTATTTTCTTACTGAATACTTTTAATTACAGATAAAAGGGCTGCTCAAGTAAAGTGTCTGCCCTCCTCTTGGTGATTGTTACTAAAGGGGGCAGACACAACTGAGTAGTCCTTTTTATTCTTTTTGTTTTTTTCTTTTCTCTTTTTCCTTTTCAGCGCGGTAAAATTCATGAAACATTTTCATCAAAGCTCTTTTTTCAATTCTAGATACATAGCTTCTAGAAATGCCTAGTTCTTTGGCAATTTCTCGTTGCGTTTTTTCTTTTTGTAAATCTAATCCGAACCGTCCCACGATGACTTCTTTTTCACGATCATCTAAAATATCGATAAATTCTTTTACCTTTTCAAGCTCCATGTTTAATTGAATGGTATCAATTACATCCTCAGTTTCAGATTTCAATACATCAATTAAACTAATTTCATTTCCTTCCTTATCTTGACCAATTGGGTCGTGAAGGGACACATCTTTTTTTGTCTTCTTTAAAGCGCGTAAATGCATGAGGATTTCGTTTTCAATACAACGGGCAGCATAGGTTGCAAGCTTTGTGCCCTTACCTTGAGAATAGCTTTCTATCGCCTTAATTAAGCCTATTGTTCCAATCGAAATAAGATCCTCTGAGTCTTCCCCAGTGTTTTCGAATTTTTTTACAATATGAGCTACGAGCCTTAAATTATGTTCGATTAATAAGTTCCTCGCATACTCGTCACCCTCTGCCATAAGACCCAAGTATTTCTTTTCGTCTGTTGCTGACAAAGGCTGTGGAAAGGCATTGTTTTTTACGTAAGATACTAAGAATACTAATTCCTTTATAAAATACCCTAGCGCTGTTAAGACCGCTGACATCCCTCCACCTCCACGTTCGATATGTAGGCAAGTGCCTATTAGTAATATGTATGTAAGAGCTAGCTTGTTCGTGTCTGTACATCTGAACTTGCCTAAAAAATTGTGCAAGAGTTATTTCTTTTGACTCGGGGGGAAGTTATAATAAACAGCATGTTTTATTTTAGATGGAGGTAACAACATGAAAAAACTACTAATCTTCCTTACATTATCACTAGTGTTTTTAGTGGGGTGTAGTGGGAGAGTGGATCGATACAAAATTGTGGCCTTCGGTGACAGCAACACACAAGGAGCTAACTGGACAAACCATAAATATCAAGAAACTGACAAGTGGGTCAATTTGCTTGCAGCATCGATCACTGGAGCAAAAGGCAATTCTACAACTGCTATCATGAATGCAGGAATCAGTGGGGAAACAACTGAGGATGCGAGAAAACGATTGAAGAGAGATGTACTCAAACAATCTCCTGAACTTGTGTTAATTATGTTTGGAACAAATGATGCTGCATTTCTTGAGAAAAATAAACCAAGAGTTAGTAAGGAAAGATTTAGAGAGAATCTTATTTATTTTATTAAGAAAATAGAAAAATCCGGTGGGAAACCGGTGTTAATGACGTGTTTACCAATTGTTGAAGGAAATGGTTCAGATCACTTTTATTACACAAGATACAAGGAAGCATATTACGAAGATGTAGGTGGTGCTAGAAAGTGGCATAATTCTTATAACAACAGTGTGAGGGAATTGGCATTCAAGAATGAGATTGTACTTGTAGATCATTGGTCTTATATGGTTTATGAAGCAGGTGGAGACACGGATAAGGCTCTTTTAAAGTCTGGAATTATTGATCCATCAGGTAATCATTTAACTCCAAAAGGTGCAAGACTTATTTATGAAAATATTCTTAAAAGCGACATTCTCGCACAGAATTGAGCTTTGGCTATAGCTGGTAAGGTTGATATATCTCTACTTAGCTTCGTTTTAACAGGAGAAGAGATAAGGACATAGATGATTTTAATGAAATGTGAAGTTAGTGGTAAAATAAGGGTAATTTAAAAAAAGAAGGCAAAAAAAAAGCCGCAAGGGCGTGTCCAGGGGTTTAAGAAGAGACCCTTAATACATGTCCTAATGAGCGGCGTTTAATTTCAATTGTGATTAATTGAATAAAGTCATCGCTTAATTTCATTTCTGTTGCTTTATAATAGGATTCGATTAATAACTCGTCAGAAAGTTTTCGCATGATGGTTAGCCAAGTATTGGCTTTAGCACCTCCCAAACATTTTTAGTGGTATAGTAAATTATAAAAATTTAAAACTTTGGATAGCGTTTCTGCATCCAGCTCCGACGCACAGGACGTCGCGTTCTCGACTGCCTCGAGGTCATAAGCCAATTATAAATTGAAGGAAAAAGCACCTTCTATTTATAATCGTCATATGCTTGTCGGGGCTGACCAAGGCGCCTGCGCTTTTGTTTTGTAAAGTGTTCTATCCTTTATAATTATGCATATACTAATATGTTATTTTCTGCTAGTAACCCTAATCTAACATGAATAGAGAAATGGAACAATCGTTCTCTTATCCACATTTATCGGTGGATAAGTTGTGGGTAGGATGTTCATAACGTTTGATAAATTATGGTAATAAAGGGTGGATAATGTGTATAGTTTTATCCACAACTGTCTAACGTTCTTTATTTTTGTCGAAAAGTTTTTATATTTTACCGTATTTACAGCATAAATACTTAGTTTCTTTTGAAAGTCAGCGTGAAATTAGATATGATGTAGTATGGCTAACAAATGCGCTTGCGCTAATACTATCAGAATTTATATAATTATAAGATTCAGTATGCCGTTTCTGAATCCAGCTCCGACGCACAGGACGTGCTAGTGCAGTCAATGTGACAGGACGTCGCGTTCTTGACTGCCAGCGCCTAGCCCCGACGCACAGGACGTGCTAGTGCAGTCAATGCGACAGGACGTCGCGTTCTTGACTGCCTCGAGGTCATAAGTCAATTCTAAATTGAAGGCAAAGAACGACTTCTATTTAGAATCGCCTTATGCTTGTCGGGGCTGACCCAAGGCGCTTGCGCTTTTTTTAATAAAACTACGAGGTGTCTAACAATTGATAAAACTATTTTTACCAGGAGAATATGTAAAAAGTATCTTTCATATATCACCACAAACTTTAAAAGAACGTGGCGTTAAGGGGATTATTACAGATTTAGACAATACGCTTGTCGAGTGGGATCGTCCTAGCGCTACACCAAAATTAATGGAGTGGTTCAAGGAAGTAAAAGAACAGGGTATTGAGGTCACAATTGTTTCAAATAATAATGAAAAACGAGTGAAAGCTTTTTCAGATCCTTTAAATATTCCTTTTATTTATAAGGCTCGCAAGCCTATGGGTAAGGCGTTTCTGAGTGCAGTGAAAAGAATGAATCTCAAAAAAGAAGAAGTTGTTGTAATAGGTGATCAATTGTTAACGGATGTCCTTGGTGGAAACAGGAATGGGTTTCATACGATTCTTGTTGTACCAGTTGCATCATCAGATGGCTTATTTACAAGATTCAATCGTAAAGTTGAACGAAGAATTATGGCTACATTAAAGCGAAAAGGTATGATTCAGTGGGAGGAATAAGATCGTGCTAGAAGAGCAATACGTATGCATTGGGTGTGGAGTAAAGATTCAAACAGGTGATCCGAGTGGACTTGGCTATGCTCCAGAAAGTGCTACTCAAAAAGAAGATATCATCTGTCAGCGTTGCTTTCGATTAAAGAATTACAATGAAATTCAAGATGTTTCTCTAACAGACGATGACTTCTTAAAGATTCTTCATGGAATCGGTGAAAATAAAGGATTAATCGTTAAGATCGTTGATATTTTTGATTTTAATGGCAGTTGGCTACCGGGTATTCAACGTTTTGTTGGTAATAATCCAATTCTATTAGTTGGAAATAAAGTTGATATTTTACCAAAATCGGTCAAGCATCAAAAATTAATACATTGGATGAAAAGAGAAGCAAAAGAGCTAGGCTTGCAACCAATTGATGTCTGCCTTGTTAGTTCAGCAAGAGGTAATGGTATAGCTGAAGTAGCAGAATTGATCGATCAATATAGAAAAGGGCAAGACGTCTATGTTGTTGGCTGTACAAATGTTGGAAAGTCAACGTTTATTAACCGAATGATTAAGGAAGTTGCTGGTGTGCAAGATCTGATCACAACGTCACATTATCCTGGGACAACCTTAGATTTGATTGAGATTCCACTCGAGAATGGTGCGTCACTTTATGATACACCTGGCATCATAAACCATCATCAAATGGCCCATTTTGTTGATAAGCGAGATTTAAAAATTTTAACGCCAAAAAAAGAAATAAAGCCAAAGGTTTTTCAAGTAAATGAAGGACAAACCTTTTATTTTGGTGGACTAGCTCGTTTTGATTATATGACGGGAGGCAAAACGTCAATCGTTTGCTATATACCCAACGAACTTACCATTCATCGGACAAAACAGGAAAATGCGGATAGTCTATATGAAAGGCATGCCGGAGACTTACTTCAACCACCACGAATGGAGGATGTCGAGGGGTTTCCGAAACTGATCGCTCATGAATTTATGGTAAAAGAGGGGAAAACAGATATCGTCTTCTCTGGTTTAGGTTGGGTGACTGTAAATGAGCCAGGGAAAAAAATCGTCGCATATGCTCCAAAAGGTGTAAACATTACGGTAAGAAAATCGTTAATTTAAATAGGAGAGAGAAACATGGGGAACGTGTATGGCTTAATTGGATGCCCGGTTGCACATTCGATGTCACCTTCCATCCACAATGCTGCCTTTCTAGAACTAAATTCACAATCGTATTATCAAGCTTTTCATCTTGATCCCACTGAACTAAAAGAAGGTATTAAAGCCTTAAAGTTGCTTAACATTAAAGGGTTTAATGTTACGATTCCTCATAAGGTTTCAATCCTACCTTTTTTAGATGAAGTGGATAAGACAGCTAAATTAATCGGTGCAGTGAACACGGTTGTTAATGAAAATGGTAGGTTAATTGGCTATAATACGGATGGAAATGGCTATGTAGAATCCTTGCAAACGGTACTAACTAAATCATTGAATGAACACCGCTATTTAATCATTGGAGCTGGTGGAGCGGCGAGAGCGATTTATTATACTCTAGCTTCAAAGGGCTGCAGTGATATTGATGTTTGCAATCGAACAATTGAAAACGCAGGGATGCTTGTGCAACAATGTCCTTACGAAGTAAATAGCAAAGCGTTATCAATAAAAGATGCCCAAGAGCACTTAGAAAACTATGATGTTGTTATTCATACAACATCCGTAGGCTTACATCCTAATGTTTCTGCAAGTCCGATAAAGTTAGAAAAAGCAGCTACACATTGTGTTATAAGTGATATCGTATATAACCCAATTAAAACAACGCTTTTAAAAAACGCTGAAGAACGTGGCTTAATTGCTCATAATGGCGTTGGAATGTTCGTTCATCAAGCTGCACTTTCTTTTGAGCTTTGGACTGGGCAAAAGCCAAACATCAAAACTATGACAAACATTGTTTATGACAAGCTAGGAGGAACATCATGTTAACAGGAAAACAAAAACGTGAATTACGCTCTCAAGCGCATCACTTAAATCCAATTTTTCAAGTTGGAAAAGGTGGCGTCAATGAGAATATGATTAAACAAATTTCGGAAGCACTCGAAGCTCGTGAATTGATCAAAATTACAGTGCTACAAAATTGTGAAGATGATAAAGACACTGTAGCAGGGCAACTTAGTAAAGGAACGAAAGCAGAACTTGTTCAAGTTATCGGTAATATCGTTGTTTTATATAAAGAATCAAAAGAAAACAAGAAGATTAATTTACCAAAGTGATGATGGAACGAAAGGATGCATTAGAGGTAGTTAAAAGACAGTTAACTGACCATCGATACACTCATACTCTAGGCGTTATGGAAACAGCGATTATATTAGCAGAGAAATACGGAGAAGACGTAAAAAAGGTCGAACAAGCTGCTATTTTCCATGATTACGCAAAATTCCGTAATAAAGATGAAATGAAGAAAATTATTTTGGAACAAAAAATGCCTCAAATTCTTCTTCAGTATAATTCGGAATTATGGCATGCTCCTGTGGGTGCATATCTTGTGAAAAAAGAAGTCGGAATTGAAGACGCTGATGTTTTAAATGCAATTAAATATCACACTTCAGGACGAGTAAATATGTCATTACTTGAGAAAATAATCTATGTTGCGGATTATATTGAGCCAGGACGTCATTTTCCTGGTGTCGAAGAAGTTCGTGAGCTTGCCAGGCAAGAGTTGAATTCCGCACTTATTAAAACCTTACAAAATACGATTACTTTTTTACTTAAGAAAAATCAAGCGATTTATCCAGATACGATTGAGACATACAATTCACTTGTTTTAAAGCATTAACTTGGTAAGTGTTTCATATAAAAGGAGGATTACCCTATAAATGAATAATGGTAGAGAAATATTAGCAACAGCGGCAAAAGCTGCAGACAGCAAACGTGCTGAAAATTTAATCGCTTTAAAAATGAAAGGAATCTCGTTAATTGCTGATTACTTTTTAATTTGTCACGGAAATTCTGATAAACAAGTACAGGCTATTTCAAGAGAGATTAAAGATAAAGCTGGTGAACTTGACATTCATGTCAACAAATTAGAAGGATTAGAAGAAGCTAGGTGGGTATTAATAGATTTAGGTGATGTGGTTGTTCATGTTTTCCATAAAGATGAGCGCAGCTACTACAACCTAGAGCGGTTATGGGGAGATGCACCTGTAGAGGATTTAACGAGTGAATTAAGTCAATGATCTATCAAGGCTTTGCCTATATCTACGATGAACTTATGCAAGATGCACCATATGAGCAATGGAATGATTATTTATTAACGATCATCTCTCGTCATGGAAATGGTGGCAATAAGTTGCTTGATTTAGGATGTGGAACAGGTGAGCTTTCTTTAAAAATGGCTGGGAATCAATTTGTTGTGACAGGGATTGATTTAAGCGGAGAAATGCTCTCAGTTGCTCAAAATAAAGCTTTAGAAAACAAGAAGAATATTCTGTTTTTACAACAAGATATGCGTAGTATGAATGGATTTCAGGATCCTTTTGATGTGATCATGATTTGCTGTGATTCATTGAATTACTTAAAAAGTGAAGAGGATGTTCAAGATACCTTTCAAGCGGCCTATCAACAGTTAAGTGAGAATGGTCTCCTTATTTTTGATGTACACTCGCTTTATAAAATACATGAGATCTTTTCAGGTTCCACATTTACTGATCAAAATGAAGAGATCAGTTTTATATGGAATTCCTACCTAGGCGATGAACCAAACAGTATTGAACATGATATGACGTTTTTTGTAAAACAAGGAACAACTTATCAACGTTATGATGAAATTCATCAGCAACGAACCTTTTCAATTGAGCAATATAAAACCTGGCTAGAAGCAACTTCTTTAGATGTTCTGGAAATCAACTCAGATTTTGAGCCTGCTTCTAGTCCCCATTCCACAACTGAAAGAGTTTTTTTTGTAGCTAAGAAAAGCATTTAGGAAAAAAGCAAAAAACCATCGAAAATTTTTCGATGGTTTTTTGCTTTTTTTGCAGGAATTAATTTATATGATGTAGAATAGTACCCTTGAACAATAATTACTTCCCAAATTGTTGGGTTATATGCTCAATATCTTCATAATATTTATCATGAGTACTTTTGAAAAGTTTTTCAAACATTTCTCCTGTTTCCGCTGCTAACACCTTGATACCTTCACCTGTAACTCCACCCTTTACACATACCTTTTCTTGAAGTGTTGGTAGTGTGTACAGTTCTGTTTCTAGTAATTTACCCATTCCAATAATCATTTCACTTGCTAATTGTACCGCCTGATCATGAGTGATGCTTGTTTCTTTCACTGCTCCATCCACAAATCGTTGTAAAATATAACTGAAAAATGCTGGACCACAGCTTACGATATCAGAAGAAACCCTCGTTACTTCATCTTCAATGTGAACGGGCGTAGAAATTTTTCTTAACAACTCTTCAATTATATTTTTTGTCTCACGATGACATGACTTTCCAAAGGTTAACAGAGAAACACCTGAAAGGGCACGATTTGTAATGCTAGGGATCACTCTTGCAACTTGACAGTTGACCAACTGTTCAAGCTGCTCGACGTTGATCGGACTCGTAATAGAAATAATGCATTTATTGGGTAGTAATAATGGGTTTAATTTTAACAAAAGGGGGTGAATATCTAATGGTTTAACACAAATGAAGATTAGATCCGAACGTTCAACAACCTCTTCAGGTGACCTAACAATGTTTGTGTTTGGATAAAAACTTTTAATGTTGGATGCCTTCGTTAAAGTACGATTTGTCATGTAAATGGATGAGGGTCTGAGAGCATGCGATTCGATAAAAGCTTCAATAAGAATTCTCCCCATGTTCCCTGTTCCAATAAAACCTACGTTCAATGTCAACCCCTCCTTATGAACAGTCTCACTCATACACCATATGTTACTATTTTTCTGTTTATGATTATAATCTGAAAGGAGTTCCTTATTATGGAGTTTATTCAAAAAAATAAAAAGTGGCTAGGCGTACTTTCATTACTTGTGATCGTTTTTTTGTTATTTCTCTACCAATCGAACGTAAATCAAGAAACGCAGCAGACTTCTATTGATTCTTTGTTACTTGAAGACTCTGCTGTCACAGATCAAGTTTCTGCGTCAGAAGAGAGTGTAGAAAATCAAAAAGAGGTTGAAGTAATACCAAATCTCGTCATTGATGTGAAAGGGGCCGTTACAGCACCTGGAGTGTACGAGATGGAGCCTGGCAATCGAATACATCATGTTATTTCTAAAGCAGGTGGACTAACGAAGGAAGCGAATGAGCTGCTAATTAACTTAGCTGCTCCTCTTGAAGATGGTATGGTTATCTATGTTCCTAAACAGGGCGAAGAACAAGCGATGCCGGCGCTTGTGCAAGGAAATAGTGCTAATCCATCTTCACCAAGCTCGGAAGGTATGGTTAATATTAACCAAGCGACATCTGAACAGCTACAGACGTTAACGGGAATAGGTCCATCAAAAGCGGAAGCAATTCTTTCTTACAGAGAGGAAAACGGCTTATTTAAAAGTATAGAGGACTTAAAAAATGTTTCTGGTATTGGGGAGAAAACGTTTGAAAAGCTGAAAGAAGAAATAACCATTAATTAATGAATTGACGACAGTTTCAGTTTCTCGTTAAACTAGAGAAAGAAATTTGTCGAGGTAGGGGGAATTAAGGTGGAGCGAATATCTTGGAATCAATACTTTATGGCTCAAAGTCACTTATTAGCCTTAAGAAGTACATGTACAAGATTGTCAGTAGGAGCAACAATCGTTCGTGATAAACGAATGATTGCTGGAGGGTATAATGGCTCAATTGCTGGGGGTGTACACTGTTCGGATGAAGGGTGTTACGTAATTGATAATCATTGTGTTAGAACGATACATGCTGAAATGAATGCAATCATCCAATGCGCAAAGTTTGGTGTTCCAACAGAAGGGGCAGAAATATACGTTACCCATTTTCCTTGTTTACAATGTTGCAAAGCGATCATTCAAAGTGGAATCAAAACAGTATATTATGCTGTGAATTACAAAAACCATCCATATGCAATTGAACTTTTCAAGCAAGCAGGAGTTGCTGTAGAGTATGTCGAGCTAGTAGACATGCCCTTGGATGTGAATTCACAAGAAAAACGAGAATTTGTATCAGAGATTCTAGAAAAAGTGTCAACAACTGATATAAATGAGGTTGAGTTAAAATCATTGTACGATATCGCAAATCGACTATTTCTTCAGGAGAATAAGAGCAGTCGGTGACCAACCGATTGCTCTATTTATTACAAAAATAATCTAAAAATAGAATTGAGGTATTTTGTTTGAAAGGAAAGCTTTTCTACTTCGCCCTAACTGCCACACTCGCGATTTCAGCCGCTCGAACCAATTTTCAGCCTACAATAGTCCTCCTAATTATTTTTTTCTTTATGTTATTAATTCTCCATAAAAAATACCCACTCATGTTGTTTTGTATGTTAGTCTTCCTACTTTTCGTTGGTTATTTTTCTTATATTGATAGCAACAATAAGTCGAATTTCACACAAGGTGTTTATCGTAATATTGCTCAGATTTCATCGATTCCGACCATTGATGGAGATTTGTTTAAAGGGTCCATTAAAGACAAAAGTGGAGAGGAATTTGTTTTTTCTTATTATCTCAAATCACAAGAAGAAAAAAATGATCTAAAAACAATTCGACCAGGAAGTCATTGTCTTATAGATGGAGATTTAAAAGAGCCCAAATTACCAACTATGCCAAATGCTTTTAGTTATAAACAATTTCTATATGATCAAAAAATTCACTTGCAATTAGAAGTCCGCACTTTTGGAGAATGCAGCCTTGATGAAGTAGATATACTCACTTACCTCCAACTAGTTCGCCAAAATGGTCTTAATTTTTTAGAAGATCATTTTCCAAGCACATCAGTAGGAATCGTTCAAGCCCTGTTATATGGAGATCGAGGGTTGATTGAAGAAGATCTGGAAGTTGCCTATCAAGATCTGGGAATCGTTCATCTTTTGGCCATTTCAGGACTTCATGTAGGACTATTGGTAGGAGGTTTGTACTTCTTACTCATTCGTTTTGGGTTAACACATGAAACGACTCGAACAATACTATTCCTTGCTATGCCAGCTTATATCTTTCTTACAGGAGCTGCACCATCCGTCGCAAGAGCTTCGCTAATGATTATGGTTTATTTTTTATTCAAGCAAATGCGACTCTCATTAACCTCACTAGATGTTATTAGTATGACTTATTTGTTTTTACTACTGTTGAATCCTTATATTCTTTTTCATGTTGGATTTCAGCTTTCCTACGTCGTTAGTCTAAGTTTAATTCTATCTGCTTCTACAATTGCTTCTTTTGAAGGATGGTTCCTGAAGCTAAATGGTATATCCTTAATTTCTCAAATAAGTGCAACACCTTTGCTTCTCTTTCATTTTTATCAGGTATCATTGCTTAGTTTGCCAATGAACTTGGTGTTTGTTCCTTTTTACTCTTTTTTAATATTGCCACTCTCACTATTAGCTGCCATTGTTCAATATCTCTTCCCCGCTGTGGGAATGATAATAATTAATTTTCTCGACTATTTGCTCCAATGCAGTCATTATATTGTCTATTTTGCTTCAACACTTTCAGCTGCAACCTTGACACTGGGTAAACCCTCATTAATCCTCTTAATATTGTACGTTTTTTCTACACTCTATCTTTTTTTAACATTTGAACAAATGAAGTCAGTACGTAAGATCAAAATGTCCTTAGTAGCAATGAGTTGTGTATACGTCATTCACATGCTACTACCGTACTTTAATCCTAATGGAGAGGTGTTAGTAATTGATGTAGGGCAAGGAGATTCTATTTTAATAAACGAGCCATACAACAAAGGAACCTATCTTATTGACACCGGCGGAAGACTTGATTTTCAGAAAGAAAAATGGGCGGAAAGAAGAAAGACGTTTTCGATCGTGAAAAGTATTACAATTCCTTACTTACGATCAAAGGGTGTCACGACCATAGACAAGCTAATTCTCACACATGGAGATATGGATCATGTAGGAGAGGCAAGTGTCTTGTTAGAGCAAATGAAAATAAAAGAACTAGTGGTCCCGATTGGTTTTGTGAGAGGAAAGGTAGAAACAGATATTGTTTTAAAAGCAAGAGAAAAGGGAGTGAAAATTACTGAATTGGATGCAGGCGACCATTTAAAATCGGGCAATCTGGAATTTTTAATTTTGTCGCCTAAAGATATCTCAGAAAGCAAAAACGATGATTCTCTGGTTATGTATTCCAAGATTGGAGGGCTCAGTTGGCTGTTCACAGGGGATTTGGAGACCGAAGGTGAGAAATCAATTCTGGGATCCTATCCTTCAATAAGTGTTGATGTGCTTAAGATAGGACATCATGGAAGCAAAGGTTCAACTTCTGATACATTTTTAGATAAACTCAAGCCGAAAGTTGCCATTGTTTCAGCAGGAGCCAATAATCGATATCAGCATCCACATCCTGAAGTTTTAGAAAAGCTTCATAAAAGAGGAATTCCTTTGTTAAGAACCGATAGGCATGGGGCTATATTGTATCAATTTAAAGAAAATAGTGGAACGTTTTCAAGTCATCCTCCATACGATGAAGTAGAAACAGAAAGTCAATAATAGTAAGATAAAGAACGATTTTCACACATACTTAAATTAATAAACGGGCAAATGAAAAGAGACTGCATCAGCAGTCTCTATGTAATGAACCATTTAAGCACCAATTAAGCCAATCACAGTAGCAATGACAAAAATTATCGCAAAAAATCCGAATGAAACAACAAAACCAACGCCAGAATCAACCGCATCGTTTCGTTTACTTTGTACATTTTTTTCAAATTCGTTCACGGTTACCCCTCCTATTTCATAATTAGTATAAGCGAAAATCTAAAAAAAATCTATATCGTCGTAAAATGTTCTTTTATACCTAGTCACGAATTTGACATACTTCTAATTTGAATTTCCATTTCTGACAACAGAATGTACAAATAATTAACTGTTTACGAGGCTACACTAAGATTATTACTTTGTAGTATCGCTTGAGTTATAGGTGACCTAGGCTCTATAACTTAGCGTTCACATAGATTAAAAAGGGAATTGACAATCTGTCAATTCCCTTTTTACAGGATAAAAGATGTATAATTTTATTTATCTAGATTGCGTTTCGATATCCAGCTTCGACGCACAGGACGTGCTAGTGCAGTCAATGCGACAGGACGTCGCGATTATGACTGCCTCGAGGTCTAGCTTGTCGGGGCTGAACAAGGCGCTTCCGCTTTTATTTAGCCTTGCCAAATTAGATTTTTCCTTTTAGGATTAAACTAATTGAAAAGGACGTTAGGGGAGCATAACCATGATTTTTGATGTGTGGAAAGATATAAAGAAAAAGCAGCTACAGCCCACGTATTTACTAGTTGGGAAAGAATCGTTTTTAATGCAGGAGACCATTCAGCTTATTATTGATGCAGGCTTGCAGGAAGAAGAAAAGGATTTTAATTTATCTGTTTATGATATGGAGGAAACAACAATTGATCAAGCAATTGAAGATGCAGAAACGCTTCCTTTTATGGGAGAAAAAAGGATCGTTGTCATTAAAAATCCTTCATTTCTTACGAGCGAAAAGAAAAAAGAAAAAATTGAACACCATTTAGGAAAATTAGAGCAATACATGAATGAGCCGGCCCCTTATACAATCCTGATTTTCTTTGCACCATATGAAAAGCTAGATGACCGAAAAAAAATTACCAAGCTTGTGAAAAAGAATTCAGTTGTGTTAGAAATGAATTCACTATCAGATCGTGACATCGCAAGCTGGACAATGGAATTAGTTCAAAATGAAAAGGTCTTGATGGGACAAAATGCGCTTGAAGAATTAATGATCCTGACTGCCGGTGACTTAACGATCATTAACCAAGAAGTAAAAAAGTTAAGTACATATGTAGGCGAAGGTAGGACGATTTCCAGAGAAGACGTTCGAAATCTTGTGCCTAGGTCGTTGGAACAAAACATCTTTGAATTAATTGAAAACGTTGTTCAGCGAAAAAGTTCACAAGCACTTCAAATTTTTTATGATCTATTAAAAACAAATGAAGAGCCGATAAAAATCCTATTTTTGCTGGTTAATCAATTCCGATTAATTTTACAGGTAAAAGAGTTATCAAAAGCGGGGTATGGACAACAGCAAATTGCCAACTCTGTAAAAGTTCATCCCTTTCGAGTCAAGCTTGCGATGCAGCAAGCAAGGTTATTTGGAGAAGAAGAATTAGTGAGCATTTTAATGGAGCTTGCTCAAGCAGACTATGAAATGAAAACAGGAAGAAAAGACAAACAGCTAGTGCTAGAGCTTTTTTTAATTAAAATATTTACGAAAAATACGGCATAAAAAAAACGATCCCAAGTTGGATCGTTTTTTCTAATTATGCAGTTGCAGTTAATCCGTTAACTTTTTTCGCTAAGTTAGATTTGTAACGTGCTGCAGTATTTTTTTGAATAAGACCGCTTTGAGCTGCTTTGTCGATTCTTTTTGTTGCTTCAGCTAGTGCAGCTTTTGCATTGTCAGTATCGTTGTTAACAACTACTGCGTCAACCTTTTTAATAGCAGAACGCATTGCAGATTTGATAGAAGCGTTGTGTGCACGACGCTTGTCATTTGTTTTTACACGTTTAATTGCAGATTTAATATTTGGCATATCTTTCACCTCCTAAGAAGTCGATCGAGATCTATAATACTCGAATTTTAATTTTAATGAGAACAAAGGATATTCTATCAAATGCCTTTACATAATGCAATAGCAATGTAAAGGGAATCCACCTTTAAGCTAATTAATTGTGAGAAAGTATACTTAGAATGCGTTTCTGAATCCAGCTACAGCGCCTAGCCCCTCGAGGTCATAAGTCAATTATAAATTGAAGGCAAAGAGCGCCTTCTATTTATAATCGTCTTATGCTTGTCGGGGCTGAACAAGGCGCTTCCGCTTTTTATTAGAATGATTCCTACACTTTATGGCAAAAATAAATAATATGCGAGGGAGGAATCAAAATGAAAGAAGAATTAGATCTTAGTCAATATTCGGTTCGTACGGATTTAGCTTTAGAAGCAAGAACGATGGCTGTGGAAAGTAACAAACAAACCACACAGGCAGAATCAGAGGATTTAAAGGGTGTAATTGTTAAAGAACGTGACGAAGATGGCATCAAGATCTCCTCAATTGAAATTACAGAGGAAGGTACGGCTGTTACAGGAAAAAAAGCAGGTAAGTACTTAACATTAGAAGTTCAAGGAATTCGTCAGAAGGATACAGAACTTCAAGAAAAAGTGATTAATGTATTCGCACAGGAATTTAGTCAGTTTCTAACTGATTTAGGAATAAAAAAAGATGATAGCTGCCTTGTGGTTGGCTTAGGAAATTGGAATGTTACCCCTGACGCGCTTGGCCCGCTAGCGGTTGAAAATTTATTAGTCACCCGGCATCTTTTCAATCTTCAACCAGAAAACGTTGAAGAAGGTTTTCGTCCTGTGAGTGCACTTGTACCAGGAGTCATGGGGATTACCGGAATTGAAACAAGTGAAATTATTAAGGGTGTTATAGACCAATCGAAACCTGACTTTGTGATTGCGATTGATGCTTTAGCCGCTCGTTCAATTGAAAGGGTAAACACAACAATCCAAATTTCAGACAGCGGAATCCACCCAGGATCCGGTGTAGGGAACAAACGTAAAGAGTTAAGTCAGGAAACACTCGGAATACCTGTAATTGCGATTGGGATTCCTACCGTTGTTGATGCGGTGTCGATTACGAGTGACACAATTGACTTCATTTTAAAACACATTGGGCGGGAATTAACAGAGGGTGACAAACCATCACGGTCCTTAGTTCCCGCTGGAATGAGTTTCGGAAAACGAAAGGTTTTGACTGACGAGGATTTGCCAGGTGAAGAACATCGCAATCAATATTTAGGGTTAATTGGAAATCTTGAGGATGATGAAAAACGCAAGCTCATCCACGAAGTGTTATCACCACTAGGCCACAATCTAATGGTTACACCTAAAGAAGTTGACATGTTTATTGATGACATGGCAAATGTGATTGCGAATGGATTGAACACTGCACTTCACCAAGAGGTTGATCAAGGAAACACAGGGGCCTATACACATTAAATAAGACAGAGTTCTACTTCTTCAAGCTTGTACATACGATGAAAGAGACAAGCTTGAAGGAGGATGAGTAATGAAGCGCATTCGAACAAGTCGTAATATGATCTTAACTCTAGATGGGACAAGCATTAAAAAAACAATCATGCTAAGCTTTATCGCTCTCATGATGACATTTTTAATATCAGGCATGCTTACCTCACTCAAACCTGAATATCGAATCACATCTTCATCAATTACAGATTTAACAACAAATATAAATGGTGAGGCGTTTCTTCATTTACTGGGTGCTGAAAATCGCTATTTTACATCAACATTACCTAATAATGAGCCAATAAAGCTTTCATCTATATTGTTCAAAGTAAGCACAAGTATTAATCCAGATGACCCCAGAAGTTTGCTAGGAAGAGAGTTACCTGGATTTTCATTATATGATAGTGAGATTGTTGTTGCTGGTGATGGAACTAATTACACGAATATGCCGTTTGAATCTGCACCACCAACTGCGGTATTGGAACAGGAACGTGAGGCGTCAATTGAAAGTTTGGAAGAGCCTAATTCAGAGCAACCTCATAATCCTCCTGCGCTTACAACAGGTGATCGGAAGGTAGTTTATATTTATAATTCGCATAATACGGAATCGTATCTACCTCTTTTAAAGGATGAGGATAACCCAGATTTAGCAAACCACTCTAAAGCAAATGTAACCCTAGTTAGTGAATTGTTAAAGAATGAACTTGAGTCTAGAGGAGTTGGGGCTCACGTTGAGAAGACAAACATTCAAGGAATATTAGGTCAGAGAAATTGGAAGTATGGAAAATCTTATTCCGCTTCTAGAGAAGTCGTTCAAACAGCAATGGCTAATAATCGTGACTTGGAGTACCTAATTGACATCCATCGTGATTCTCAAAGGAAAAAAGTCACAACAACAAAAATAAACGAAAAATCATATGCCAAGATTGCTTTTGTTATTGGAGTAGATAATCCAAACGCTAACGCAAGCACTGATCTTGCAAAACAGTTACATGAAATTTTTCAAAAAAAATATCCTGGATTAAGTAGAGGTATTTTTAAACAAGGAGGGGATGGTTTCAACGGTGTCTACAACCAAGACCTCTCAAACAAAGCAATGCTCCTCGAATTTGGTGGAGTCGACAATACCCTTGACGAATTAAAGAATACATCTGCCGCAGTAGCGGACGTAATAAGCGAATTCTACTGGCAAGCGGAAAAAGTAAATGCTGATTCTGAAAGCGTAAAACAATAATGATTTGAGGGAAAAAAGATGGTTAAATTCATGCTAAAGTGTTTTGTTTTAGTCTCGATTTTGCTATTTGGTGTTTTAATTGGGATGCAGCAAGCAAATCAGGGGATGTTGAAAATGAAGGGGTATAACGATCCTGAGTTAAGTGGTGCTTTTTCTGTAGAAAATGAACAAACTGGTGAGCTTGAAGCGTCAATATTAGGAAGCACTGTTACTAGTCAAGATCTGCAAAAGAAACAAGAACAGCTTGAACAAATTGAAGCCTTCAATTTTTTCTCTCAAATTGGCAAGAAATTTGCAGGTGTCGTCAGTGATGGAGCCTCATCTCTTATGACCTATCTATCCAATTTGATTAACGGAATATTGGAATGAAAAAAAGCGCAAGCGCCTTGTAGGCGCTGGAGCTGGATTCAGAAACGCAGACACAGTATCAAATTTTATACTTTCTGATAGTATAAGAAAACAGGTCTGTCTCCTTAAGGGACAGGCATTTCTTTTTATAGATTGAATGTTGTTATCCCTATTGATATAATCAAAGCTAGTGTATTGGCAAGTTTAGTAGGAGTGAAAAACAGACAATGAATAGAGAAGAAAAATTATTAAGACAATCTAGAATTCGGAATTTCTCGATTATCGCTCATATTGATCACGGGAAATCTACATTAGCAGACAGAATATTAGAAAAAACATCCGCATTAGCTCAGCGCGAAATGAAAAATCAACTTTTGGATTCTATGGACCTTGAAAGAGAACGTGGAATTACAATAAAGTTAAATGCGGTTCAATTGAAATACAAAGCAAAAGACGGAGAAATCTATACGTTCCATTTAATTGACACGCCAGGACATGTCGACTTTACTTATGAAGTCTCTAGAAGCTTGGCTGCATGTGAAGGGGCGATTCTTGTTGTTGATGCTGCACAGGGGATTGAAGCGCAGACGCTAGCAAACGTTTATTTGGCACTAGATAATAATTTAGAAATTTTACCTGTCATCAATAAAATTGATTTACCAAGTGCAGAGCCTGAACGTGTAAGACAAGAAGTAGAAGACGTAATAGGGCTTGATGCATCTGAGGCTGTTTTAGCTTCTGCTAAAGCTGGTATTGGAATTGAAGAAATTTTAGAACAAGTTGTTCAAAAGGTTCCTGCTCCTGTTGGTGACCCTGAAGGACCGTTAAAAGCGCTAATCTTTGACTCACTTTATGACCCTTATCGTGGTGTCGTCGCTTATATACGTGTTGTAGAAGGTTCAGTAAAAGTTGGAGAAAAGATTCGCATGATGGCCACTGGAAAAGAATTCGAAGTATTAGAAGTAGGTGTTTTTACACCAAAGCCACTTTTACTTGATGAATTAACAACCGGTGATGTTGGCTTCTTAACAGCGGCAATTAAAAATGTCGGTGGCACACGTGTTGGTGATACCATTACGAGTGCAAAAAATGGAACAACTGAAGCGCTACCTGGATATCGTAAGCTGAATCCTATGGTATATTGTGGACTTTATCCTATTGACACTGCAAGATACAATGATTTGCGTGATGCCTTAGAAAAGCTTGAATTAAATGATGCTGCCTTGCAATTTGAGCCTGAAACATCTCAAGCACTTGGATTTGGTTTTCGTTGTGGATTTTTAGGACTTCTTCATATGGAGATCATCCAAGAACGTGTTGAACGTGAATTCAAAATTGATTTGATCACAACAGCTCCTAGTGTAATTTATACAGTACTACTTACAAATGGTGAAGAACTGCGCATTGATAACCCATCAAATATGCCAGATCCTCAGAAAATTGAGCGAATTGAAGAGCCGTATGTGAAAGCAACAGTGATGGTTCCAAACGATTATGTTGGTGCAGTAATGGAATTATGCCAAAACAAACGTGGAATTTTTGTTGACATGCAGTACTTAGATGAAAAACGCGTTAGCATTATATACGAACTTCCATTATCAGAAATCGTCTATGATTTCTTTGATCAATTAAAATCAAATACGAAGGGCTACGCTTCTTTCGATTATGAATTAATTGGCTACAAACCATCTAAATTAGTTAAAATGGATATCTTATTAAATGCAGAAAATATTGATGCTCTTTCCTTTATTGTTCATAACGACAATGCATATGAACGTGGCAAGGTTATCGTTGAAAAGCTTAAAGAGCTAATTCCACGTCAGCATTTTGAAGTTCCAATTCAAGCAGCAATCGGGCAAAAGGTTGTCGCACGTTCAACGATCAAGGCAATGCGTAAAAACGTACTTGCTAAATGTTACGGTGGAGACATTTCACGTAAACGTAAACTTCTTGAAAAACAAAAAGAAGGTAAAAAACGAATGAAGATCGTTGGATCAGTTGAAGTACCACAGGAAGCATTTATGGCAGTATTAAAAATGGACGATAAGTAAAATACACGAATAAAAAAGCCGCAGCTAATAACTGCGGCTTCTTAGTTAATAGAAGGTGAAAACATGATCGGATCTGCGTATATTCACATACCCTTTTGTCAGCATATTTGTCATTATTGTGATTTTAATAAAGTTTTTCTTAAAAATCAGCCAGTTGATGAGTATTTAACATCGCTTCAAAAGGAAATGTCTGCAACAATGGATAAATTCCCAACACAAGCTTTAAAAACAATTTTTATTGGTGGAGGAACACCCACTGCGCTATCAGCCGGGCAGCTTGAGCGTTTGTTAAAAGGTATTCATGAAGAATTGAAACCAGATCACAATTTAATTGAATTTGCAGTCGAAGCTAATCCAGGTGAATTAACTTTAGAAAAGCTAGATGTATTAAAAAATGGTGGAGTAAACCGCTTAAGCATTGGAGTTCAAAGTTTTAATGATGAGTTGCTAGCTAAAATTGGACGAGCACATAGAAAAGCTGACGTTTTCTCGACATTAACACTAGCCCAGCAGGCAGGTTTTGATAACATAAGTCTAGATTTAATGTATGGTCTACCTGGTCAAACATACAACGATTTTAAAGAGACTCTCGACACTGCATTATCACTAGACGTCCAACATTTTTCAGCCTACTCACTAATCGTTGAGCCAAAGACTGTTTTTTACAACTTAATGAAAAAGGTAAATTATCATTACCTCCTCATGATGAAGAAGCAAGTATGTATGAACTAGTGATGGAGAAAATGGCACAAAGTGGTTTTAATCAATATGAGATAAGCAATTATTCAATTCCTGGTTATGAAAGTAGTCATAATTTAACGTATTGGAATAATGAGTATTATTATGGCTTTGGCGCAGGTGCTCATGGGAATGTAAACGGAATAAGAACAGCAAATATTGGGCCTCTTAAACGGTATATGGATGCGGTTGAAGAATCGGGTTTGGGTCTTTTAGAAGAACATCATGTGACTGAAAAAGAGAAAATGGAAGAAGAAATGTTTTTAGGCCTTCGTAAAACAGAAGGTGTACAAAAAAAACAATTTCAACAGAAATTCAATTTACAACTAGACATAGTTTTTCAAAACCAAATTGCTGAACTGGTCACAAAAGATCTCCTAATTAATTCTCAAGAATCCATAAAACTTTCTGAAAAAGGTAAACTACTAGGAAATGAAGTATTTCAAGAGTTTATTTCTATTTAATCTCCCATACAAAAAGATAACACTGCTGATCATAAATCAGGTTAAATTAATTGACATTTACCAATCGTTTTGATAAATTCTTATATATATTTAGCACTCGCGTGTCTAGAGTGCTAACAGAGGTGATGTCGTTGCTTACAGATCGCCAATTGTTAATACTCCAAGTGATTATTGATGATTTCATACATTCGGCACAGCCTGTTGGATCCAGGTACCTTTCCAAGAAGGAACTAATTACATTTAGTTCTGCAACAATTCGTAATGATATGGCTGATTTGGAGGATTTAGGGTTCATCGAGAAAACACATAGCTCATCAGGGCGTGTTCCATCAGAAAAGGGTTATCGATATTATGTCGATCATCTCTTGGCTCCACAACGCTTAACAAAAACCGATGTAACTCAAATTAAATCAATTTTTGCAGAACGGATTTTCGAGCTGGAAATTGTTGTTCAAAAGTCCGCGCAAATTCTTTCAGAGCTGACAAATTATACTTCAATTGTTCTTGGACCAAAGGTAAATGAAAACCGTCTTAAACGAATTCAAATTGTACCGATAAACCACGATACAGCAGTTGCGATCATCGTGACAAACACTGGTCATGTGGAAAATAAGACGATTACATTCCCGGGTACAATAGATCCAAGTGAAATTGAAAAAATGGTCAACATCTTAAACGAACGCCTTGTTGGTGTCCCAATCCTTGAGTTGCATGATCGGATTTACAAAGAGGTCGTAAATGTTCTAAAGTCTCATATTCAAAACTATGATACATTCGTGAAAATCATGGCAGGTACGTTGTCACTCAATCAAAATGAAAAAATTTATTTTGGTGGAAAGACAAACATGCTCAGTCAACCTGAATTTCACGATTTCCAGCGTATAAAGTCACTATTAACGCTGATTGAACATGAACAGCAAGTTTACGATTTGCTTCGTACGAAAAATGCAGGTATTTCAATTAAGATTGGGAAAGAAAATAACAATATTGCGATGGAAAATTGTAGTTTAATTACTGCAACTTATTCATTGGGTGAAAAGCAAATAGGAACAATTGCTGTGATCGGACCAACACGAATGGAATATTCAAGAGTGATTAGTCTGTTGCAACGTGTAACAAATGACTTGTCAAGAACATTAACTGACTTGTATCATGTTTAATGCGCATGGCAATATTGAATAAGGATGGAATCTTAGACATTCCATCCCATTTCACATGCTCAGGTGTGTAATACCGAAAAAAACCTATTTAAAAAATTAGATACAAATGCTTTAAGGGAGGTGAAAATCGTGACAGAAGAAAAAAAAGTTGCAGAACAAGATCAAGTTATTGACACGACAAGTGACGAAATCATTGAACCTGAATTAGAACTTTTAGATCGAGAAGACACTAATGATTCAGAATCACAAGAACTAGCTGAGCTCAAAGCTAAAATAGTTGAGTTAGAATCAAAGCTAGATGAAAATGAAAATAAAATGCTCCGTGTTCAAGCTGATTACGATAACTTCAAAAGACGTAGTCGTCTTGATATGGAAAACGCACAGAAGTATCGTTCTCAAAGCTTAGTAACTGACATTCTACCTGCTCTTGATAATTTTGAAAGAGCGTTACAAATAGAAGTAGATGATGAAAAAATGAAATCAGTTTTACAAGGTATGAACATGGTTTATAAGCAACTCGTTCAAGCCCTTCAAAATGAGGGTGTTGAAGAAATTGAATCAAAGGATAAGCCATTTGATCCACATTTGCACCAAGCTGTGATGCAAGTGGAAGATGAAGCTTATGAATCCAACACTATAATTGAAGAGCTGCAAAAAGGATACAAGCTAAAAGATCGCATTATTCGACCAGCAATGGTAAAAGTAAATCAATAACTATTACATAGTAGGAGGTTCTAAATTATGAGTAAAATCATTGGAATAGATTTAGGTACAACGAACTCATGTGTTGCAGTATTAGAAGGAGGAGAACCAAAAGTAATTCCAAATCCAGAAGGTAACCGTACAACTCCATCTGTTGTATCTTTCAAAAATGGGGAGCGCCAAGTAGGTGAGGTTGCAAAACGTCAAGCAATCACAAACCCAAACACAATTATGTCTGTTAAACGCCATATGGGAACGGATTATAAGGTAGAAGTGGAAGATAAAAACTTTACTCCACAAGAAATTTCAGCTATTATCCTTCAACACTTAAAATCATATGCAGAAGAATATTTGGGAGAGCCTGTTACAAAGGCTGTTATCACTGTTCCTGCTTACTTTAACGATGCAGAGCGTCAAGCTACAAAGGATGCTGGGAAAATTGCTGGATTAGAAGTGGAGCGTATTATCAACGAACCAACTGCTGCAGCACTTGCTTATGGATTAGATAAAACAGACGAAGATCAAACAATTCTTGTCTATGACCTAGGTGGCGGAACGTTTGACGTATCTGTACTTGAACTAGGGGATGGAGTTTTCGAAGTACGTTCAACAGCTGGTGATAACCGTCTTGGTGGAGATGACTTTGACCAGATTGTTATCGATTTCTTAGTAGCAGAATTCAAAAAAGAAAGCGGCATTGACTTATCTAAAGATAAAATGGCGCTTCAACGTTTAAAGGATGCTGCTGAAAAAGCGAAAAAAGATTTGTCTGGTGTTTCATCAACACAAATCTCATTACCATTTATCACAGCAGGAGAAGCTGGGCCACTTCACTTAGAAATCTCACTTTCTCGTGCGAAATTCGATGATCTAACTTCTGGTTTAGTTGAAAGAACAATGGGACCAGTACGTCAAGCACTCTCAGATGCAGGTCTTTCTAGTAGCGAAATTGACAAAGTTATCCTTGTAGGTGGATCAACACGTATTCCTGCAGTACAAGAAGCAATCAAAAAAGTACTTGGTAAAGAACTACATAGAGGTGTTAACCCTGATGAAGTTGTAGCATTAGGAGCAGCGGTTCAAGGTGGAGTTATCACTGGTGATGTTACAGACGTTGTTTTACTTGACGTTACACCACTTTCACTAGGAATTGAAACAATGGGTGGCGTATTCACAAAACTTATTGATCGAAATACAACAATTCCAACAAGTAAATCTCAAGTATTCTCAACTGCTGCAGACAGTCAAACAGCTGTAGATATCCATGTTCTTCAAGGTGAACGCCAAATGTCAGCAGATAACAAAACACTTGGTCGTTTCCAATTAACAGATATACCACCAGCACCACGTGGTGTGCCTCAAGTTGAAGTGTCGTTTGATATTGATAAAAATGGTATCGTAAACGTTCGTGCGAAAGATTTAGGTACAAACAAAGAGCAAACAATCACAATCAAGTCATCAACTGGCTTATCGGATGACGAAATTGAGCGCATGGTAAAAGAAGCAGAAGAAAATGCTGATGCAGATAAAGCGCGTAAGGAAGAAGTTGAACTGCGTAACGAAGCAGATCAATTAGTATTTACCACTGAAAAAACGTTAAAAGATCTTGAAGGAAAAGTAGACGAAGCTGAAGTTGCTAAAGCAAACGAAGCAAAAGAGGCTCTTCAAGCAGCGATCGAGAAAAACGAACTTGAAGAAATCAAAACAAAAAAAGAAGAACTTCAAAACATCGTTCAAGAGCTTTCAGTAAAGCTTTATGAAGAAGCTGCAAAACAAGCTCAAGCTGCCGGTGGAGCAGAAGGTCCGAAAAATGCAGACGATGATGCGGTTGATGCAGAATTTGAAGAAGTAAAAGAAGAAGAGAAAAAATAAGCGATTCAGTTTGAAGTCAAAGTCGGGCTAGTCTTGACTTTGGCTTTTTTCTCTTTACTTGACACAAAAAGTACATATTACCATTCGTTCAAACAGGAGAACATCCTATTGCTTTTAAACTGTTTCCAGTGATACAATTTAATTTATGTGAGAAATCGGGAGTGAGAAAAAATGAGTAAGCGTGATTACTATGAAGTACTTGGCGTGGGTAAGAACGCGACAAAAGAAGAGGTAAAAAAAGCTTATCGTAAGCTTTCAAAACAATTTCATCCTGACATAAACAAAGAAGCAAATGCCTCTGATAAATTTAAAGAAGTAAAAGAAGCATATGAAACTTTAAGTGATGATCAAAAGAAAGCTCACTATGACCAATTCGGACACACGGATCCTAATCAAGGATTTGGCGGTGGCGGAGACTTTGGTGGTGGCTTCGGTTTTGAAGACATTTTTAGCTCTATTTTTGGTGGCGGAACGAGAAGACGTGACCCTAATTCACCAAGACAAGGTGCAGACTTACAATATACAATGACTCTTACATTTGAAGAGGCTGTATTTGGAAAAGATACGACAATTGAAATTCCTCGTGAAGAAACTTGTGATACATGTGAAGGAAGTGGTGCGAAAAAGGGTACCTCACCTGAAACATGTTCACACTGTGGTGGAACTGGTCAAATGAGTGTTGAACAAAATACACCGTTTGGTCGAATTGTTAACAGACGTGTATGTCACCACTGTAATGGAACTGGTAAAGCGATTAAACATAAGTGCTCAACATGTGGTGGAGCAGGAAAAGTTAACAAACGAAAAAAAATCCAAGTGAAAATACCTGCGGGCGTTGATGATGGCCAACAATTACGCGTATCAGGTCAAGGTGAACCGGGCTTCAAAGGTGGCCCTGCTGGAGACTTATACGTTGTCTTTCAAGTAAGGGATCACGAATTTTTTGAACGTGATGGAGACGATATTTATTGTGAAATGCCGATTACATTAGCACAGGCTGCTTTAGGTGATGAAATTGAAGTGCCGACTCTTCACGGTAAGGTGAAGCTAAAGGTTCCAGCTGGCACACAAACTAGCAAGAAATTCCGTTTAACAGGAAAAGGTGTTCCGAATGTACGTGGATATGGTCAAGGTGATCAATATGTTATCCTACGTGTCATCACACCAACAAATTTAACTGAAAAACAAAAAGAATTGCTACGTGAATTTGCAGAATTAAGCGGCGGCAATAAACCTGATGAACATGAAGAAAGCTTTTTTGACAAGGTAAAACGTGCCTTTAAAGGAGAATAAAAGGCAAGGTTTTTCCAAATACAGGGTATGACTAAAGATACGTGATAGCTCATTATAGGATTGGAGTTGGTAGAATGAAGTGGTCTGAATTAAGCATCCATACTACACAAGAAGCGGTAGAACCCATTTCGCATATATTACACGAAGCTGGAGCAAGTGGTGTTGTGATTGAAGACAAAGCAGATTTGCTGAAAGAGCGTGAAAATGTATATGGAGAGATCTACCAACTCGATCCAAATGATTATCCCAATGAAGGTGTAATCGTTAAAGCATATCTATCGATGAATAGTTTCTTAGGTGAAACAGTTGACGGAATAAAAGCGGCTATCAACCATCTACATGTCTACAACATTGACCTTGGCAAAAACAACATCACAATCAGTGAAGTAAATGAAGAAGATTGGGCAACAGCGTGGAAGAAATATTATCACCCTGTTAAGATCTCTGAAAGGGTTACGATTGTGCCTACTTGGGAAATGTACGAGCCTGTTCATACGGATGAACTAATTATTGAATTAGATCCTGGAATGGCTTTTGGAACAGGAACACATCCTACAACAGTACTATGCATTCAAGCGCTAGAAAGATACGTACAAAAAAATGACTTTGTGATAGATGTTGGCACAGGATCAGGTGTATTAAGTATTGCGACAGCACTTTTAGGGGCTTCATCTGTAAAAGCATTAGATCTTGACCCTGTTGCAGTTGAAAGTGCCCGAATAAACTGTAAAATCAATAAAGTCCAGCACGTTGTTGAAGTCTCACAAAATAATCTTTTAGAGGGTCTAGAAGGTCCGGTTGACGTTATTGTTGCTAATATTTTGGCTGAAGTCATTGTACGCTTTGTAGACCAAGCCCATGAACTTATTAAAACAAACGGCTATTTTATCACTTCAGGCATCATTCATACGAAAAAAGCAGAAGTGAAAGATGCTTTACTCCAAGCTGGTTTTGAAGTAGTAGAAACAATGGTTATGGAAGATTGGGTTGCTTTTGTTGCTAGAAAAAAATAAGAGGGTGTATCAGGTTGCAAAGATATTTTATAAACGAAGCAAAAGTGAATCTCGAACACGATATCAAGGTCGTCGGTGACGATGTTCACCACATCTCTCGTGTATTGAGGATGCAACCTGGAAACACAATTGTCTGCTGCACAAACGATGGTTTTGAAGCACTCTGTGAAATAGCGGAAATTACCAATGACCAAGTAGTTTGTCGTATATTAGAATGGATGACGGTAAACCATGAGCTACCCGTTCACATTACAATCGCCAGTGGGTTGCCTAAAGGGGATAAGCTAGAATGGATTATACAAAAGGGCACAGAATTAGGTGCCGCGTCGTTTATCCCTTTTAATGCTGCCCGTTCAATCGTAAAAATTGATCTAAAGAAGTTAGGGAAAAAACAAGAGAGATGGCAAAAGATTGCCAAAGAAGCTTCCGAGCAATCTTATCGAAATAAAATTCCCTCAATTATCGAACCACAGAGTTTTCTAGAGCTATTAGAGCGCTCAAAATCCTTTGATGTAAAAATTGTTGCATATGAAGAATCAGCGAAATCAGGGGAAAAGAAAAACTTAGCTAAAGCATTGGGCATGTTAAATAAAGGACAGTCGATGCTAGCAGTTTTTGGACCTGAGGGTGGATTAACCGAAGCTGAGATTTCTAAGCTTGAAGAACACGGGTTTATCATTTGTAGTTTTGGCCCGAGAATACTAAGAACAGAAACAGCCCCTCTATATCTACTGTCAGCAGTTTCTTATTATATTGAACTATCGAGGTGAATGAATTATGCCAACAGTTGCTTTCCATACACTTGGTTGCAAGGTGAACCACTACGAAACTGAAGCAATTTGGCAATTATTCAAAGAAGTAGGTTATGAACGGACTGAATTTGAATCAATTGCTGATGTTTATGTTATTAATACATGTACGGTAACAAACACGGGTGATAAAAAAAGTCGTCAAGTGATAAGACGTGCGATTCGAAAAAATCCGGATGGAGTGATTTGTGTAACAGGCTGTTACGCTCAAACATCCCCAGCTGAAATTATGGCGATTCCTGGTGTGGATATCGTCGTTGGAACACAGAACCGTATGAAAATGCTTGATTATATCGAACAATTTAAGCTTGAAAGACAGCCAATCAATGGTGTCGGAAACATTATGAAGGCAAGAGTTTATGAAGAACTTGATGTACCTGCCTTCACGGATCGTACGAGGGCATCATTAAAAATTCAGGAAGGCTGCAATAACTTCTGTACGTTTTGTATAATCCCTTGGGCACGCGGCTTAATGCGTTCTCGTGATCCAAAAGAAGTTGTTACACAAGCCGGGCAGCTTGTGAATGCAGGCTATAAAGAGATTGTCTTAACTGGTATTCATACAGGTGGTTACGGTGAAGACATGAAAGATTATAATTTGGCGATGCTTTTAAGAGATTTGGATGAACAAGTCCATGGATTAAAAAGAATTCGAATTTCATCCATTGAAGCGAGCCAAATTACAAATGAAGTGATTGAAGTATTGCATTCATCAAATAAAGTTGTTCGCCATTTACACATACCGTTACAATCTGGCTCGAACACTGTTCTAAAAAGGATGCGTCGAAAATACACGATGGAGTTCTTTGCTGAGCGTCTAAATCGTTTAAAGGAAGCACTTCCTGGCTTGGCGATTACATCGGATGTAATTGTTGGTTTTCCTGGAGAAACAGAAGAAGAATTCATGGAAACTTATAACTTTATCAAAGAACATAAATTTTCAGAGTTACATGTTTTCCCATATTCTAAACGTACTGGAACGCCAGCAGCTCGAATGGAAGACCAAGTAGATGATGAGGTAAAGAACAATCGGGTTCATCGCCTGATTGAACTGTCTAATCAGTTAGCCAAACAATATGCTTCTCAGTTTGAAAATGAAATTCTTGAGGTTATTCCAGAAGAGAAATTAAAAGAAGACACAGACTCTGGATTATACGTTGGGTATACAGATAACTACTTAAAAGTTGTTTTCCCAGCTGACGAAGAAATGATTGGGAAAATTGTAAAAGTGAAAATTACAAAAGCTGGGTATCCTTACAACGAAGGTCAGTTTATTCGAGTGATTGAAAACGATACAATTCTTCAGGACGAAAAAGTACGCCTTTCATCATAATCATATAGAAGCAGGTGGGCTCACACATTGCCAACCTGTTTTTTTTACGTTTTCATTCGTGACTAAAATTAAAGCTAATGTGCAAATTATCCTAGTACGGAATAGTTTTTTTTATATAGAAATGATAAGATGTAAGATGTCGGACAACTTAACTAAAAGAGGGGTAAATACATATGTCTAAATATGCAAAAATGATTGATCATACAGCTTTAAAAGCAGATACAACGAAGGATACGATCGAAACCCTATGTGCTGAAGCGAAGGAATACGGATTTGCTTCAGTTTGTGTAAACCCAACGTGGGTAGAAAAAACTGCACAATTACTAAAAGGTACTGATGTTGACGTTTGTACTGTCATCGGTTTTCCTTTAGGTGCAAATACCCCTGAAACAAAAGCATTTGAAACGAAGGATGCGATTGAAAAAGGTGCAACAGAAGTAGATATGGTGATTAACATCGGTGCACTTAAAGAAAAAAATGACGAGCTTGTTGAGCGAGATATTCGCTCAGTAGTAGAAGCGGCAAAAGGTAGAGCACTAACAAAGGTTATCATTGAAACAAGCCTTCTTACAGAAGAAGAAAAAGTAAGAGCTTGTCAGATTGCCGTAAAAGCTGGAGCGGATTTTGTAAAAACGTCGACTGGTTTTTCTACTGGAGGAGCAACAGTAGCTGATATTGAATTAATGAGAAAAACAGTTGGACCAAACCTTGGCGTAAAAGCTTCAGGAGGAGTTCGAAATCTTGAAGGTGCTGAACAGTTGGTACAAGCCGGTGCTACTAGAATTGGTGCAAGCTCAGGGGTATCTATTGTAAAAGGTGAAACGGCAACTACCGATTATTAACAGCTATAGGAATAAGGAGTGAATTTACCGAGTGTTCTTTAACACTTCGTAAATCTCTCCCTTTTCTTTGAAAAAAATAGCATGATACCTTTATAGCAATGACTAAGTTTAGTATATATGGTTGACCTGTTTACAACGTTATATTATAATGGCAAAGTACATGTTTCGTTATAAACTTGTTTATATTTGAAGATGTCGATTGGTTGTACTCGGAGGGAGGGAAAGAGAATGTCAAAAACGGTCGTCCGTAAAAACGAATCGCTTGAAGATGCTCTTCGTCGTTTCAAACGTACAGTATCAAAAAGTGGTACTATACAAGAAGCAAGAAAGCGCGAATTTTATGAAAAGCCTAGCATAAAGCGTAAGAAAAAGTCTGAAGCAGCTAGAAAACGCAAATTCTAAAAGAGGGTGTATTTATGAGTCTTCTAGAGCGTTTAAATCAAGATATGAAACAAGCGATGAAAAACAAAGAAAAAGACAAACTAAGTGTTATTCGTATGGTTAAAGCTTCATTGCAAAATGAAGCGTTAAAACAACGGAATAACGAGTTGTCTGAAGAACTGGAATTAACCGTTCTTTCTCGCGAATTAAAGCAACGTAAAGACTCCCTCCAGGAATTCAAAAATGCTGATCGTATAGACTTAGTTGATAAAACTCAAGCTGAGATTAATATATTGAATGAATATATGCCTGAGCAGCTCTCAGAAGAAGAAGTACTTCAAATTGTGAACGAAGCAATTGCTGAAGTGAACGCATCTTCAAAAGCTGAGATGGGAAAAGTCATGGCAGCTATTATGCCTAAAGTAAAAGGTAAAGCTGACGGAAATCTCGTAAATAAGCTTGTCCAACAACAACTATCATAAATGTTCAAGACACCTTGTGTATGCAAGGTGTCTTTTAAGTTCTATCAGAATTTATATAATTCTAATACTCAGTAAGCGTTTCGCAAGTCCAGCTACAGCGCCTAGCCCCGACGCACAAGACTTGCTAGTGCAGTCATGGCGATTGACGTCGCGTTTTTGACTACCTCGAGGTCATAAGTCAAAAGGCAAAGAACATCTTCTATTTAAAATTGCTTTATGCTATGCCTAAGGCTGAACAAGGCACTTGCGCTTTTTTATCTGATTTAAAAGCACTATAATGTAGATAATAATTACTACTGACGTAATTTAGCTATATACTATATACAAGGGTACATAATTTTTTTATTAAAAAAATGAAACTTTTCCTACCCTATCTCGTATTAACAATTAAGTAAGGGAGAGGAGGAATGAAGTCCTCATGCTGAAAAAGAGATTCTTTCAGCTGGCTATTCTATGTAGTGTTGTACTATCTTTTTTTGTGGGAGACCATTTAAACACCACTGCAGCTTCTAAAGAAAAAGTCTTTTTTATTCCTTTAGAAGAAACTGTTGAAAAAGGGTTATCTCAATTTATCCAAAGATCGATCAAGGAAGCCGAAGCACAAGATGTTGATCAAATAATCTTAGAGATTAACACACCTGGTGGAGCAGTGGACGCAGCAATGGAAATTGCCGATGCACTTCGAACAACAGAGCTACCGATTACAGCATTTATTAACCGTAGAGCCCTATCTGCTGGTGCTTATATTGCTTTAAATGCAGATCAAATATACATGGTGCCTGGCGGTAAAATGGGATCAGCAGCGATAATTGATCTTCAAGGGAATGCAGCTGATAAGAAAGCGGAATCACTATGGCTGGCTGAAATGAAAGAGTCTGCAGAACAAAACGGGCGTGACCCCAAATTTGCGCTCGCCATGGCAGACCCTGATATTGATTTGCCAGAGTATGGTGCAGCAAAAGGTGACTTGTTAACTCTTGAGACGAAACAAGCAGTAGAGGTCGGTTATGCAGAAGGTACCGCCAAAGATCGAGAGGATCTATTAACTCGGTTGAACCTACAAGAAGCTAGTATAATCAACATAGAAGAAAGCTTTGCTGAGAAATTTGCTAGGTTTATCACTCATCCGATCGTTGTCCCAATTCTTCTGTCAATTGGAAGCATAGGACTAGTGGTGGAACTGTATTCCCCAGGATTTGGAATTGCTGGTATTATGGGACTAACATCAATACTATTATTTTTCTATGGCCACATGGTTGCCGGATTAGCAGGCTTTGAGTCAATTATTCTATTTATTCTAGGCTTCGCACTCCTAATTGCTGAATTTTTTGTACCAGGTGGTATTTTAGGAACATTAGGCTTTACAGGGATTATCGCAAGTTTGTTTATAGCTTCTGATAATGTCGTGCACATGGGAATTTCAATTTTAATTGCTTTTGCTGTAGCAATCACAGCATCCATTTTACTAGTAAAGGTGTTTGGGAAGCGTATGAATATATTTAAGAAAATGATATTGCGTGATTCTACGAATACTGAAAGTGGTTATGTTTCAAACAAAACAAGAAATGAATTAGTAGGAAAAACCGGTATTGCCTTAACAACTCTTAGACCTTCTGGTACTGCTATTATTGAAGATGAACGAGTAGATGTAGTAACAGAAGGCGGCTATATTACTAAGGGAAACAAAGTGTTAGTAGTTAAAGCGGAAGGCTCACGAATTGTTGTGAGAGAAGTATAGATAAAACATAAACATAGGAGGAACAAAATGGAAGCATCAGCAATATTAATTTTAGGACTTATCGTAATAGGCATCATCTTTTTAGGCGTTATTTTCACATTTGTACCAGTTGCTCTCTGGATCTCGGCACTAGCTGCAGGGGTAAAAGTCAGCATTTTCACTTTAATTGGTATGAGGTTACGTCGAGTTATTCCGAATCGTGTCATAAACCCTTTAATTAAAGCACATAAAGCTGGTTTAGGTGTCACAACGAATCAACTGGAAAGTCATTACTTAGCAGGTGGTAATGTAGACCGTGTCGTTAATGCTCTTATCGCAGCAGAACGTGCGAATATTGAAATACCATTTGAACGCGGTGCTGCCATTGATTTAGCAGGTCGTGATGTGTTAGAAGCTGTACAAATGAGTGTAAACCCTAAAGTAATTGAAACACCTTTCATAGCCGGTGTTGCAATGGATGGAATTGAAGTGAAAGCAAAAGCGCGTATTACAGTTCGTGCTAACATTGAACGCCTCGTTGGTGGTGCGGGTGAAGAAACGATCATTGCACGTGTTGGTGAGGGAATCGTTAGTACGATCGGTTCTTCAAATAATCACAAAAAAGTTCTTGAGAATCCTGATTTGATCTCACAAACGGTATTAAGCAAAGGTTTAGATTCTGGAACAGCATTTGAAATTCTCTCGATTGATATTGCAGATGTTGATATCGGCAAAAACATTGGAGCTGAATTGCAAACAGAGCAAGCTGAAGCTGATAAAAAGATTGCTCAAGCAAAAGCAGAAGAAAGACGCGCGATGGCTGTTGCTCAAGAACAAGAAATGCTTGCCCGTGTTCAAGAAATGCGTGCAAAAGTAGTCGAGGCAGAAGCAACAGTTCCACTAGCTATGGCAGAAGCTCTACGTTCTGGAAACCTTGGTGTGATGGATTATTTAAACCTGAAAAATATCTCTGCTGATACAGACATGAGAGATTCGATTGGAAAGATAAACAAAGATCAAAATGATCATAACGAAAAATAATGCTAACACTTCCCAAGTTGATAGCGGGTAAGGGAGGGAGCACAAATTGGAAATTCTTGAAATTTTTCAAAATCCTATAGTCATCGCCTTTTTAATATGGATCTTATCTTCTTTTTTTAGAGGAAAACCAAAGGAAGAAGATGCCCAAAAACAGAAACAACAAGGTAAGACCCGTCAGCAGCCTAAGCCTGTTTTTACAACAGTCGAGCAGCCAAAACAAAGAAGAGCTGAACAACAACTGAAAGAGACTGTTCAAAACGCTTACGAAAAAATTAAGTCAGAGACAGTTGAACAAATTACACCATCAAGCACAACAAGAGATCGACGCCCTATTTCCACACGTTCAAAGAAAGAAAATGAAGTAAAAGTCACTTCGGTGGCCGGGACTAAAAGTGCAATCCAACTAAACAAACAATCAGTTATTCAAGGTGTCATTTGGAGTGAAATCCTCGGACCACCTAGATCAAAAAATCCTCATTTCCCAAAAGGAATGAAGCGATAAAAGAACTTCTCGATTTCGATGTTATAGAACCCCCATTTCTCTCATACATATGAGATGAAAGGGGGTCTTTTTTTATGGCAAAAAAGTGGCGTCATCAACTATCGCGCTGGATTACTAAAACAATTGAACTTCCACCAGATGTCATGATGGATCTTCCTCGAATCACGATGATCGGACAATTACATATTTACATAGAAAATCACAAAGGTCTTTTAACCTTTACAGATAATGAATTACGTCTTTTATTAAAACAAGGACAGCTTCTTATCAAAGGAGAGTCATTTGTGATCAAAACCATTTTGCCCGAAGAAATTTTACTAGAGGGAAAAATCACCCATGTTTTATATCTTGATCAAACATAAGGTGAAAACGCACCTAATACAAAAAGGGGCCATCAGTAGACAATCGATTTTTAAGAAACTAAAGCTATCACTGCTGCTATTTAGGCTTGTTTGTAGCTTTTGCTTTCTTTAATTAAGGGGGATAATAATGAAAAATCAGTGGACAAACTATTTGTTCGGAATTGTACGCGTGATAATTGAAGGGAACGGAACAGAACGATTTTTAAATGATTGTATCAGACTAGGAATACCTGTTTGGAATGTAAAACGTAAAAGTAAAAATGCGCTCACTTTTTTTATACGACTTCAGGATGTACATGCAATCCGCAAGGTTGTAAGGGGAAATGAATGTAAATGTCGATTTGAACGAAAAGTAGGTTTACCTTTTCTGCTGTTAAAAACGAGAAAAAACAGCGGGTTTGCAGCTGGTATTGTGGTCTTTCTTCTAATCATCTTCCTTCTATCAAACATGGTTTGGGGCATTCAAATAGAGGGAGCCAAGCCAGAGACTGAACATTTAATCAAAAAGGAACTAAATCGTATCGGGGTGAAAACAGGGAAATCTCAATTTTTCATTAAAAATCCAGATACCATTCAAAAGGAATTAACAGATAACATTGAGGAAATTACATGGGTTGGTGTGGAGTTAAATGGGACGACCTTTCATTTAAAAGTAGTGGAAAAGAATCAGCCAGAACAAGATAAGCTAATTAGCCCAAGACATATTGTAGCTAAAAAGAAGGCAGTTGTTTCTAAAATTTTTGTAGAACAAGGACAGCCTCTTGTAACAGTGAATGAACATGTAGAAAAAGGACAAATTCTTGTTTCAGGACTGATCGGCAAAGAAGGCAAGGAAGAGGAAGTTGCAGCAAAAGCTGAAATTCATGGAGAAACTTGGTATAAATCAGAAATTAAAGTTCCCTTAAAGTCGACTTTTAATGTGTTTACTGGAGAGGATAAAAAGAAGCATTATCTAAAGTTCTGGTCTACTAGCGTCCCGATTTGGGGCTTTAAAAATGAATTATTTTCATCCTTCGAGGTCGAAGAAGATACTCGTTATCTTAAATTTTTAAGATGGACGCTTCCGATTGCCTATGTAAAAGAAACGTATCGTGAAAAAGAAGAAGTTGTTCGAAATTACACAGCAAAGCAAGCAAAAGAAGCCGCTCTTGAAATTGGACGTAAACATGTTGAAGGAAAATTAGACGAAGATGGAGAGGTAAAAGGAGAAAAAGTTTTGCACGAGACGAATGAGAATGGTAAAGTTAAGTTGATCGTACTTTACCAAGTTATTGAAGATATTGTGAAAACCACACCAATTGTTCAGGGAGACTAGAGAATGCCAGAAGAATTAGTGACAATGAATCAACAATTAGAAAATCCCAATGAAGCAATTGCTTTATTTGGAAATCATGATGTCCACTTAAAAAGAATTGAAGATGAACTTACTGTTTCGATTGTTACAAGAGGAGAAGCACTTTTTGTATCAGGTGACCCGGTTCATGTAAAGTTAGTCGATGAACTTATACAGTCACTGTTAATGATCATTCGTAAGGGAGTAACGATTAGTGAACGTGATGTTATTTATGCGATTGAAATGGCGAAAAAGGGAAATTTAGATCAGTTCGAAAATCTATACGTCCAAGAAATAATGAAAAATGCTAAGGGCAAATCCATTCGAGTTAAAACACTTGGCCAACGCCACTATGTGTCTGCAATTCAGCAAAAGGATTTAGTTTTTGGGATTGGCCCTGCTGGAACAGGAAAAACGTATTTGGCAGTAGTTATGGCTGTAAACGCACTCAAAAGTGGTTCAATTAAACGGATTATTTTAACTAGGCCTGCGGTTGAGGCTGGCGAAAGTTTAGGTTTTTTACCCGGTGATCTAAAGGAAAAAGTAGATCCATACCTACGCCCTCTGTATGACGCATTGCACGATGTTTTTGGAATGGAGCATACAGTACGCCTAATTGAAAGAGGAACGATTGAGATCGCCCCTTTAGCTTACATGCGGGGACGTACACTTGATGATGCTTTTGTTATCTTAGATGAAGCTCAGAATACAACACCAGCTCAAATGAAAATGTTTTTAACACGGTTAGGGTTCGGATCGAAAATGGTTATAACCGGTGATATTACACAGTTTGATCTACCAAAAGGGGTAAAGTCAGGACTAGCCGCTGCAAAGGAAATCCTGAAGAACGTCCAGGGTATTTCATTTATTGAGCTCGATCAATCAGATGTTGTCCGCCATCCGTTAGTTGCTAAAATTATTGGAGCATATGAAAACTTAGAACGAGGATAAGTGAGTGACCCGAAGCCCATAGTCGGGTCACTTTTTTTGTAATATCAGAAAGTATAAAATTTGATACTAAGTCTGCGTTTCTGAATCCAGCTCCAGCGCCGAGCCCCGACGAACAGGACGTGCTAGTGCAGTCAATGCGACAGGACGTCGCGTTCTTGACTGCCTCGAGGTCATAAGTCACTTCTAAATTGAAGGCAAAGAACGCCTTCTATTTAGAATCGCCTTATGCTTGTCGGGGCTGAACAAGGCGCTTGCGCTTTTTTTAATAATTTGTAAGAAAGGTGGTGCCTCTTGTGAAGGAAAAAGAAAAACGTTTTAAACCGCATCTTTTATTAAAGCAACTAAATCAGTATCGATTTTTACATATATTTCTTTATGTCACTTTAGGGTTTGTATTATTTGCTGCATTATACAGCAATGTGAAGCCTGAAACTCTTGATGTTGAGTTATTTGCTGTTTCAGAACAAACGATTTATGCTCCTACAACGGTAGAAGACAAAGTAGAGACTGAAATTAAGCAACAAGAGGCATACAATTCTGTTGAAGATCAATATACGTTAAAAAGAGATATATCAGAAAAACAAGTCGACTTAGTTTCTTCAATTTTCGATGCAATGCTTGAAGTGATTCGGGAAACAGAGAATGTTTCACTTCCTGAAGAAGATAGTAAAGAAGAAGGAAAAACCATTACACCAGAAGAAAAAGTGACACGACTTAAAGAAAAGTTGACGCCTGCAATTAACGACAAAATTTCCAAAGACGTCTATTTACCACTTGTTAGTACAACTAGTGAAGAATTAACACTCGCGAAAGACTCGGTTGTAACTGCAGTAAATAATGTAATGAGCAAGGAAATTCCGATCATCCAATTATCTGTGGCAAAGGATCAAGTTGAAGAAGAACTAGAATATTCTTCACTTCGAAGTGATATCCTTCGCGCTTCGACCGAGCTTGGTCGTTTTGCAATTGTTCCGAACTATGTCTTTAATTTAGAAGAGACCGAATTAAAAAGACAACAAGCAATCGATGGTGTGAAAGAGGTACAGTTAAAGCAAGGCCAGATCATTGTTGAAGAAGATGAACTGATTAACAGGGAAGTCTATCGTAAGTTAGGTCTTGTAGGATTACTAGATAATCAACAATCCTTCAAGCCCTTCATAGGTCTTGGATTACTAATCGTTTTGATTGTAATAGGTGTTGTTTATTATTTTGAACAACAAGAACAAAATGATCGTAAGAGAAACAATGTGTTACTTCTCTATTGCCTAATCTTCTCAATTACTCTGTTGCTAATGAAAATTGTCAGCTTATTTCAAAGAATTGATTACACACATATTGGCTATATTGTGCCAGTAGCAATGGGAGCGATGTTAATAAAGCTTCTAATTAGTGAGCGACTTGCAATTCTTACTAGCATGATCCTTGCTGTGTGTGGAAGTATTATTTTCAATGAAGGTGTGACGGGGAGTTTTAATTTCGCATTAGGAATTTATTTTTTATTTGGATGTTTAGCAGGGTTACTCTTTTTAGGTGAGCATAATCTACGCTCGAAAATTTTACAAGCAGGATTGTTTGTTGCTTTTATGAATGTTTTAGTCATTACCGCCATTATGCTAATACGAAATGGAACGTATTCAAACTTGGAAATAGGCTCTTATTTTGTTATGGCATGTGTTTCAGGTCTAGTATCTTCCGTGCTAACAATAGGCTTTATGCCGTTTTTTGAAACAGGTTTTGGAATACTATCGACTATGAAGTTAATAGAGCTTTCCAATCCTAATCATCCTTTGCTTCGAAAAATCCTTACAGAAACACCTGGCACTTACCATCACAGTGTTATGGTAGCGAATCTTTCAGAGTCAGCATGTGAAGCGATTGGAGCAAATGGCTTGTTAGCAAGGGTAGGGGCTTACTATCATGACATAGGGAAAACCAAGAGACCACAGTATTTTATTGAAAATCAAATGAATATTGAAAATCCACATAACAAGCTATCAGCACAATTGAGTAAAAATATCATCATCTCTCATGCAACAGATGGAGCAGATATGTTGAGAAAGCATAAAATGCCTATTGAATTTGTCGATATTGCAGAACAGCATCACGGAACTTCCTTACTTAAATATTTTTTTCATAAAGCAAAGCAAACAAATGATTCGATTTATGAAGAAGAATTTAGATACCCAGGACCGAAGCCTCAAACAAAGGAAATTGCCATTATCTCCATTGCAGATAGTGTAGAGGCTGCCGTGCGATCGATGTCAAATCCAACTCCTGATAAAATTGAAAAGTTGGTTCGCTCAATCATTTCCGAGCGTCTTCAGGATCATCAGCTAAATGAATGTGATATAACATTAAAGGAACTTGATACAATCGCGATGTCATTTTGTGAAACACTAAAAGGTATTTTTCACTCGCGAATTGAATATCCAGAACTTACAAAAAAACAGAAGGTGAAACAAGCATGAGGTTAATAATTGATTCTATTGATGAAACGGAAGAACTGCAGGACGATCAACTTAAAATCATAGAAGAGGTCTTACAACTTGCTGCAGAACTTGAAAGTGTCACACAAAATGCAGAAATATCAGTAACCTTTGTTTCGAACGAACGTATTCAGGAAGTGAATCGTGACTATCGAGGGAAAGATCAACCTACTGACGTTATATCCTTTGCTCTAGAAGAAATGGGTGAAGGGGAAATTGAAGTTATCGGAGTGGACATGCCCCAAGTATTGGGGGATATTATCATATCAATTCCTCGCGCGAAGGAACAGGCTGAAGAATATGGTCATACGTTTATAAGAGAACTTGGGTTTTTAGCTGTTCATGGATTTCTTCATCTTCTTGGCTATGATCATGAAACAAAAGCAGATGAAGAAATCATGTTTAATAAGCAAAAGGAACTATTGGACCACTATGGGCTTAAACGACCATCAGTCTGAATGGAAGCGGTTTTCAAAAAGTTTTTTATTCGCGTGGAACGGAATTATTCGAACAGTTAAACATGAGCGTAATTTTCAGATCCATCTTTTCATATCATTGATTATTTTACTTTCTGGCTCCATTCTTTCTTTATCTAGAATAGAATGGATCATTCTTCTTTTTTTAATAGGAGGAATGCTATCACTGGAACTGATGAATACTGCGCTCGAGCGTGCAGTTGACCTAATAACAAAAGACTATCACCCACTTGCAAAAGCTGCAAAGGATGCAGCTGCTGGAGCTGTTTTGGTATATGCGTTATTATCCGTTATAATAGGATTAATCATCTTTATACCAAAGTTAATATAATACTGAAAATTCTTACAATTAGATTACAATTTCCATGAATACGTGAAAAGTTAACGATTTTTAGGTAAAGTTAAAACTAGAATGAATGTCATTCGTGTGATAGAAGGGAAGAAATCAAGTGAAAACTGAACAACTCATCGAAGAAGCGAAAGCAGCAAGAGAATTTGCTTATGTTCCTTACTCAAAATTCAAAGTGGGCGCCGCATTACTAACAAAAGATGGTAAAATATATAGAGGTTGCAATATTGAAAATGCTGCCTACAGTATGTGCAACTGTGCGGAGCGAACGGCTCTGTTCAAAGCTTATTCTGAAGGAGATACAAAATACACAGCGATTGCAGTTGTCGCTGATACAGTTCGCCCTGTGCCACCATGTGGTGCATGTCGACAAGTCATATCAGAGCTTTGTCCCTCAGATATGAAAATCATCTTAACAAACCTTAATGGGGATGTTAAAGAATTAACAATGGATGAACTACTACCAGGAGCTTTTTCACCGGAGGACTTATATGAATAATGAAATAACACACAGATCTGGATTCGTTTCAATTATTGGACGCCCAAACGTAGGAAAATCAACATTTATTAATCGAGTAATTGGACAAAAAATCGCGATTATGAGTGACAAACCACAAACAACGCGAAACAAAATTCAAGGTGTTTACACAACAAATGATTCACAAATCATTTTTATCGATACCCCAGGGATTCATAAGCCTAAGCACAAGCTTGGAGACTTTATGATGAAAGTAGCTCAAAATACGTTAAAAGAAGTAGATCTCATTCTGTTTATGATTAATGCAGAAGAAGGATATGGCGGTGGCGATGAATTTATTATCGAACGATTAAAGGAAACAAAAACACCTGTATTTCTAATTATTAATAAAATTGATCGACTCCACCCCGATGATATTTTCCCGCTAATTGTTAAATACAAAGATTTGCATCCTTTTCAGGAGATTATTCCGATATCAGCTCTGCAGGGTAATAATGTTGATACCTTGCTTGCTCAAATAGAAAAACTTTTACCGCAAGGCCCTCAATATTACCCAGCTGATCAAGTAACAGATCATCCAGAACGATTTATAATTGCTGAGTTGATTCGTGAAAAAGTTCTTCACTTGACTAGAGAGGAAATTCCTCATTCGGTTGCGGTTGTTATTGAAACAATTGAACGACGTGAACATAATCAATCCGTTCATGTTGGGGCAACAATCGTGATAGAACGTGATTCACAAAAGGGGATTATTATTGGAAAACAAGGAAAGATGCTCAAGGAAGTTGGTCAGAGAGCTCGATTGGATATAGAAGCCTTACTAGGTTCGAAGGTCTATCTTGAGCTTTGGGTTAAGGTTCAAAAAGATTGGCGTAACAAAATGTCTCAGCTGCGTGACTATGGATTTAGTGATGATGAATACTAAGAAATCTATAATTATGATTACTATTCATCAAAGGGTTAGCAATAATTGTGTAACATGAATTAGAGATCAAAGGGTCAAGATAACAGTAGTGAAATTGGATAAAATAAAGCTTGCTAGTCTAAACGACGGAAAGGTGGGGTTTATATGTTGGATTTTACCTGGAAGGTCTTTTCGCAAACAGGTAGCATTGATACGTATCTTCTTTTCAAAGAGTTAGAAAAAGAGAATGATGGTGGACCCGATTCTGGGGATGATGAACTAGCAGAGGTGGATTTTCCAATTTCGTGATCTTACTGGTCCCTTTCGGATGGTGAGAAACTTTGCTTCAAAAATGTGAAGGAATTGTAATCCGTGGAACAGATTATGGTGAAACCAATAAAATCATTACTATATATACTCGGGAACTTGGGAAAGTCGGAGTCATGGCGAGGGGCGCTAAGAAACCTAGTAGTCGCCTCTCGTCTTCGACTCAACTTTTTACTTATGGGACTTTCATGTTTCAAAAATCAAAAGGATTAGGAACCTTGCAGCAAGGTGAAACAATTGATTCAATGAGAAAGATTAGAGAAGATATTTTTCTTACTGCATATGCTTCTTACATAGCTGAACTTTTAGACAAAAGTACCGAAAACTTTGAAAGAAACCCTTTTTTATTTGAGTTCCTGAAGCAAACCCTTTTCCTGCTTAATGAAGAAGTAGATCCAGACATTTTAATTCATATTTTTGAGATGAAAATGTTAAACGTTTTAGGGCTGCATCCTCAACTTAATGGTTGTACAGTTTGTGGAAGCACAGATGGAACCTTCGATTTTTCAATTCGTGAAGGTGGATTCATTTGTCACCGTTGCTTTGAACGTGATTCATATCGCCTTCATATCTCTCCTACAACAGTGAAGCTTTTACGACTATTTTATTATTTCGATTTAAATCGTCTCGGTCAAATTTCTGTAAAAGAGGAGACAAAAAAAGAGTTGAAAAAAGTGATAGATGCTTACTATGATGAATTTTCTGGATTAACCTTAAAATCAAAGCGTTTTTTATCACAATTAGATAATTTAAAAGGGAAGCTAACCTAGAACTGTTGACATCAAAACAGAATTAGATTACCATTCAAAGTACAAATGAACATACTAGCTTTGACGGAGAAAAGTACTTACAATTGTAAAATGAAAGCGACCTTAGGATGGTGAAAGCTAAGGGGATTTGTGAGGAAAGGCACTCCTGAGCTGAAGTTATAAAGTGGCTAATGGTTACATATTAGCAATTAGGGTGGAACCGCGGGAAACTCTCGTCCCTATGTCGTATTTGACATAGGGACGAGAGTTTTTGTTTTGGGAAAAGATGAGCTGCGGATTTCTGCGTCAGCTTCGTTCGGAACGATCTCGCGTGATATTTTTAGTTAGAAAGACAATTTTGATAACAGTTTTTAAACGAATCCGGAGGTGTCTGTAGTGAATATTCAAAATATGATTTTAACTTTGCAGAAGCATTGGTCAGAGCATGGGTGTATTTTAATGCAAGCGTATGATACTGAAAAAGGTGCTGGAACGATGAGTCCCTATACATTTTTAAGAAGTATCGGCCCTGAGCCTTGGAAGGTTGCGTATGTAGAACCTTCCAGACGTCCTGCTGATGGACGGTACGGAGAGAACCCGAATCGTTTGTATCAGCATCACCAATTTCAAGTGATTATGAAGCCTTCACCTGATAACATTCAAGAGTTTTATTTAGATTCTTTACGTGCACTTGGAATTGATCCATTAAAGCACGACATTCGTTTTGTTGAGGATAACTGGGAGAATCCTTCGCTAGGCTGTGCAGGTCTTGGCTGGGAAGTGTGGCTAGATGGAATGGAGATTACGCAATTTACCTATTTCCAGCAAGTTGGTGGTTTAGAATGTAAGCCTGTATCTGCTGAAATTACATATGGAATTGAAAGGCTTGCATCTTATATTCAAGATAAAGAAAATGTCTTTGATTTAGAATGGACAGAAGGATATACGGTTCGTGATATTTTTCTTATGCCAGAGTATGAACATTCTAAATATACATTTGAAACGTCCGATCCAGACATGCTTTTTAACCTATTTGCTATTTACGAGAAAGAAGCGCATCGTCAAATGGATGAAGGACTCGTTCACCCAGCTTATGATTATGTACTAAAATGCTCTCACACCTTTAACCTGCTTGATGCAAGAGGTGCGATTTCAGTTACCGAACGCACAGGCTATATTGGTCGTGTTCGAAACTTGGCTAGAAAAGTGGCGAAAACGTATTATAACGAACGAGAAAAATTAGGTTTTCCAATGCTACAAAAAGAAAAGGTGGGTGATCACCATGAATAAACAGGATTTATTAGTTGAAATTGGCTTAGAAGAAATCCCAGCACGATTTGTGACAGATGCAATGAATCAATTATCTGAAAAAATGACGAAGTGGTTACAACAACAACAAATTTCTTTTAGTGCGGTGCAAGCCTATTCAACGCCAAGGAGGCTTGCTGTTCTTATTCGTGATGTTGATACAAAGCAAGCAGACATTGAAGAAGAAGCTAAAGGTCCTGCTCGTAAAATAGCCATTGATTCTGAGGGGAACTGGTCTAAAGCTGCAATTGGATTTACAAGAGGCCAAGGAGCGTCTGTTGATGATATTTATTTTAAAGAAATCAGCGGTATTGAATATGTTCATATTCAGAAGTTTACAAAAGGGAAAGAAACGAAGGAACTTTTAGAAGATATCAAAACGATAATAACAAGCTTGAACTTCCCTAAAAATATGCGTTGGGGCAACCAGGAAATGCGCTATATTCGACCAATAAAATGGCTTGTTGCTTTGTTTGGAAACGAAGTAATTCCTTTTCAGATTACGAATGTGGAGACAAATAAATCGAGTAGAGGTCATCGTTTTTTAGGTGAATCAATTGATCTCCAAACTCCAACGGCTTATGAAGATTCTTTATTAAAAGAATACGTTATCGTGGATCCTGTAAAGCGCAAAGAAGCGATCCGCTCTCAGTTAAATCACTTAGAAGAAGAACAGGGTTGGTCGATAATCGTTGACGAAGAACTCTTGGAAGAGGTTAACAATCTTGTTGAATATCCAACTGCATTATTTGGGAAATTTGAAGAAGAATACCTCTCTCTACCAGATGAAGTTTTAGTTACAACGATGAAAGAGCATCAACGGTATTTTCCTGTTCGAAATCAAGACGGAGAATTGCTACCTTTCTTCATTACGATTCGAAACGGAGATCATAAACATCTTGAAAATGTTGCAAAAGGAAATGAAAAAGTTCTACGGGCACGATTGTCAGATGCAAACTTCTTTTATAAAGAAGATTTGAAGCTTAATATTGATTCAGCAATTCAAAAGCTTGATAAAATTGTTTTTCATGAAGAGCTTGGAACACTTGGTGAAAAAGTGAAACGAGTAACAAAGCTTGCGGATGTCATCGCAAGCCAACTAAACTTTTCAGAAGCTATAAAGCAAGACATTGGGCGTGCAGCAAGTATTTGTAAATTTGATTTAGTTACACATATGGTCTATGAATTTCCAGAACTACAAGGGAAAATTGGAGAGAAATACGCACGATTAAGTGGAGTGAAGGAAGCTATTGCTGTAGCGATCAATGAACACTATATGCCGCGCCATGCTGAAGACCCTGCACCGTCTTCAAACATAGGAGCTGTTGTAGCTCTTGCAGATAAACTTGATACAATAGCAGGCTTTTTCTCAATTGGGATGATTCCAATAGGCTCTCAAGATCCTTATGCCCTTAGAAGACAAGCGAGTGGTATTGTGCAAATTCTTGCAACAAAAGAATGGAAAATTGCGCTACCTACTTTAATCAACATGTCGTTAAGTTTTTATCAAACTGAAAACACTGAGAAAGTTAAAGCAGACTTACTTACATTCTTCACATTACGACTTAAATATGTTTTAGCAGAATATAATATTCGGTACGATATCATTGATGCTATTTTAAGTTCAACTAACCATGAGATCACCTCACTAATCGAGCGTGCGAAGGTTTTGGAAAAAGCTTCAAAACAAGAAGGGTTTAAAGAAACAGTTGAGGCACTTTCTCGCGTTCTAAACATTGCGACTAAAGGTAAGGATCTTGACATTAACCCAGAACTTTTTGAGAATAATGAGGAAAAACCACTTTACAATCAATACATTAAAGCAAATGACAGAATCACAGCTTTATCTAGTGAGAGAAAAGAAGAAGAGATATTGCAGGTGCTATTTTCATTAAAAGAAAGCATTAACTCGTATTTTGATCATACAATGATTATGGCGGATAACCCTGAGGTTAAAGCCAACCGCTTAGCACAAATGGTAAAGCTTTCAAGCCTAATTCAAAACTTTGCAAAATTCAATGTTATGATTGTAAAATAAATAAAAAAACGATTGCTGATTACAAGCAATCGTTTTTTCTTAATTATAAGTGTTGATACTAACACAACAATTAGTGTTATCCTAAAACAAATCACTTTTCAAATAGCTTAAATAGTATATAATATTTCTATATAGTATAACCTATTTATTTTAAAAAATTAATGGAATAACATTTATAGAATCAACACGGATGGTAGAAGGATAATAATTTAACTCAAAGGTGGTGAGTACAATCGAACTAAATAAACGGCAAGAACATATTCTTCAAATTGTTAAGGACAACGGTCCGATAACGGGTGAACATATCGCTGACCAACTGAACTTGACAAGAGCTACCCTGCGGCCTGATCTAGCTATTTTAACGATGTCCGGCTATTTAGATGCCAGACCACGTGTGGGGTACTTTTATACAGGCAAAACAGGTGCACAGATGCTAACAGATAAACTAAAAAAACTAAAAGTGAAAGATTATCAGTCGATTCCAATAGTTGTAAATGTAAATGTTTCTGTTTACGATGCAATCTGCACAATGTTTTTAGAGGATGTTGGAACACTCTTTGTAGTGGACGAATCTTCTCTTTTAGTGGGAGTACTTTCGCGTAAAGACTTGCTCCGAGCTAGTATTGGGAAGCAAGAGCTTACTGCAATCCCAGTTAACATCATTATGACGAGGATGCCAAACATTACAATTTGTCACAAAGAAGACTATATTCTAGATGTGGCCATTTCTCTTATTGAGAAACAAATTGATGCCTTGCCCGTTGTAAATGATACGGAAAAAGGATATGAAGTTTTAGGGAGAATAACGAAAACAAACATAACAAAAATCTTGGTCAACCTTGCAGAAAATGATATTATCTAGGTTAATAAGAAATGGGGGATTGGGATGAGTTACCGTATTATTTATGTCGTTTCAGACTCAATAGGAGAAACAGCCGAACTAGTCGTAAAGGCTGCAATTAGTCAATTCAACGGCACGGCATCTACTACAAAAATCAAACGCATACCTTATGTTGAAGATAAAGGAACGATTCAAGAAGTGATCGCATTGGCAAAAGCAGATAAAGCCATTGTTTGCTTCACGCTTGTTGTTCCAGAATTAAGAGCAAACTTAATTAAAGAAGCAGATCAACATGGTGTTGTTTATTATGACATCATAGGGCCACTTATTGATAAAATGGAATCATCTTATGGAATCGCTGCAAAATACGAACCAGGTCGAGTTAGAAAGCTAGATGATGATTATTTTAAAAAGGTAGAAGCGATTGAATTCGCTGTAAAATATGATGATGGTCGTGACCCTAGAGGAATTTTAAAAGCGGACATTGTTTTGGTCGGTGTATCTAGAACATCAAAAACACCATTATCCCAATACTTAGCCCATAAACGCTTTAAAGTAGCGAATGTTCCAATTGTTCCAGAAGTTGAGCCGCCTGAGGAATTATTTATGATTCCAGCATCTAAATGTATTGGCTTGAAGATTAGTCCAGATAAGCTCAACCATATTAGAAGAGAACGTTTAAAATCATTAGGACTAAATGATAAAGCAATTTATGCGAACATAGATCGCATAAAAGAAGAACTTGACTATTTTGAAAAAATCGCCAACCGAATTGGCTGTCAAACTGTTGATGTTTCAAATAAAGCGGTTGAAGAAACAGCAAACATTATTGCGAATCTAATGAATCAACCAAATACATAAACTCATACTTCTGAAAATGTGTGATCAAAAAGAGGCCGACTCACAGTGTTCATGTACAAAACCTAAGCGCGTTAGTGGAATTGTGCAGAAATAGTAACACTTGCTCCTGAGTTTGTCTTTTTCTGTCTGTAGCAAAATTGTTCGAAAAGCAACAGATTCTCATGTTAAAGTAAATAATCTAGGTTTTAAATTTTTGTGTAGAAAATTGCAAAAAAACGGTAGCAAAACCTGATATATTGTATTATAATAAAAAATTGTGATAAAAATATTTATTTTTAGGTTTAGACTTAGCTGCTTACGAATAAACTATAAATTGTAAACTGTCAAGATTTATTTAATAATAAAATTCGACAAGGTGTGCTTGAAAAAGGGTTTTGTTTTTTATAGGAGGTTTATAGAAGGAATCTGTTGGAGTGATGTAGAATAGAGAATTATGACGAAAAATCAATGAGAATTTTTGTTGACGCAGATGCTTGTTCTGTTAAACAAGAGATTATGGATCTAAGTACATACTATCATCTTGAAGTTACCTTTGTAGCATCCTATAACCATTTATCTGATAAAACATATGGAGGGAAATGGGTATTTGTCGACACGGGAAAAGAAGAAGCAGATCTTTATATTGTAAATCATGTTAAAAAGCACGATCTTGTTGTAACTCAAGACATTGGGCTTGCTGGACTTTTGTTAAAAAAGGACGTTATTGTAATTACGCCAAGGGGTAAACAATATACAGAGGACAATATTGAGACAGCTCTTCATATGCGTTATTTGTCTGCAAAAGAGCGGCGCAGCGGTAATCATTCAAAGGGTCCAAAGAAACAAACGGAGGAAGATGTTTTTAATTTTATCACGACTCTGAAAAATATCTTGTCGAAACATGCAGGAAATGAAAATTAAATAGCGAATATCAGTAACACGGAGATGTTGATATGGGAAATCGTATTCCCGAAGAACTAATCGAAAAAATACAAAGAACTTCTGACATTGTTGATGTTGTAAGTGAATATGTTCAATTGAAGAAACAAGGACGTAACTACTTTGGACTTTGTCCATTCCATGGAGAGAGTACTCCGTCATTCTCTGTATCACCAGACAAGCAGATTTACCACTGTTTTGGTTGTGGTGCTGGAGGAAACGCATTTTCTTTTTTAATGGAAATTGAAGGATATTCTTTTATTGAATCTGCTCAGCATCTTGCAGATAAAGTTAACATTGAACTTCCAACTATTGCATCAACAGAACAAGTGTCACAGTCGGTTAGTAAAGATGTTCAAAAAATGTTAGAGGCACATGAGCTTCTAAAGAAATTTTACCATCATTTGTTAGTTAATACAAAAGAAGGTGAGCATGCTTTAGACTATTTGCTGGGGCGCGGCTTTACAAAAGAAGTTATTGATCGATTTGAAATAGGTTATTCATTTGATTCCTGGGAATTCATTTCAAAGTTTCTTGTAAAGCGAGGCTTTAATCTTGAAATGATGGAAAAAGCAGGACTTTTAGTGAAAAAAAATTCAGCAGACCAGTATTTTGATCGATTTAGAAACCGGATCATGTTTCCGATTATGGATCATCAAGGGATGACGATTGCTTTTTCAGGAAGAGTACTTGCTGCAGATGATCAACCAAAATATTTAAATAGTCCCGAAACAAAAATTTTCAACAAAGGTAAGCTACTCTATAACTTTCATCAAGCGAGAGTACATATCCGTAAAAATCAGCAAGTCATTTTATATGAGGGCTTTGCCGATGTTATCTCCTCAGTCCGAGCAGGAGTTGAGTACTCAATTGCAACAATGGGAACATCTCTAACAGAAGAACAAGCAAAAATTATCCGTCGAAATGTTTCGGATATTATCATCTGTTATGATTCGGATTCTGCTGGAATAGAAGCTACTTTCCGTGCATCTAAAACGCTTTCTCTAGTTGGATGTAAAGTGAAGGTTGCGTTGTTACCAGATGGATTGGACCCTGATGACTACATCAAAAAATATGGTACGGAAAAGTTTAAGAGTGATGTAATAGGGGCAAGCGTGACATTGATGACATTTAAAATGCATTACTTCAGGAGAGGAAAAAGTCTTCAAGATGAAGGAGAAAAACTGCATTATATCGAAAATGTCATTAAGGAACTCAGTTTGCTAGAAAGCTCTGTTGAACAGGAAATGTACTTAAAACAGTTGTCTACTGAGTTTGACTTGTCAATGGAAGTTCTAAAAGAACAACTGCACCGCGTAAGTAAAACCGAAAAACGTGGGCAACAACAAAAAGAAACTAAACAATCTCCGAAATTAGAAAAGCGCGTTCCAATTGGAACTAAGAGATTGTTACCTGCCTATCATACTGCTGAGCGAAGGTTAATCGCCCATATGTTACGCAATAAGGACATCACCGAGAAAATTTTAGAGCGGTTAGGTTTACAATTTAATATCGAAGAGCATCGAGCCATTATTACGTATTTATATGCGTTCTATGAAGAAGGCCATGAAGCAAATGTTAGCTCTTTTTTATCTAGGCTTCCGAATTCTGAGCTTCATCATATCGTGTCTGATATTGCGATGATCTCACTAAACACAGATATAAGTGAGCGAGAATTAGCTGATTATATAAAACAGGTGTTGAATCATCAAAAGATGTTAATGATAAAAGAAAAAGAGTCTGAAAAGGTAAATGCAGAGAGGCAAAAAAACTTCAAAGAAGCAGCTCTTATCGCAATGGAAATTATTCAATTAAAGCAAGCACTGAAAAATTAAAATTACGTTTAAATAAACTTAAAAGCTTAAGAAAAGTTTATCTTTATCTTATACAGCGTTTTAGTTTGGAAGGAGGGGATCCAATGGCTGATAAACAAACCCGTGAAACAGAAGTAACATTTGAACAAGTAAAAGACCAATTAACTGAGATTGGAAAAAAACGTGGGGTTTTAACATACGAAGAAATAGCAGAACGTATGGCGAATTTTGAGATTGAATCAGACCAGATGGATGAGTATTATGAATTTCTTGGTGAGCAAGGTGTCGAGCTTCTTGGTGAAAGCGAAGGAACAGAAAATCCAAATGTTCAAGATCTTGCTAAGGAAGAAGAGTTTGATTTAAATGACTTAAGCGTTCCTCCGGGCGTTAAAATAAATGACCCAGTCCGAATGTACTTGAAAGAAATAGGTCGAGTGGATCTATTATCTGCTAATGAAGAAATAGCACTAGCAGAGCGTATAGAGGGCGGAGACGAAGAAGCAAAACGTCGACTGGCAGAAGCCAACTTACGTTTAGTTGTAAGTATTGCAAAGCGTTATGTCGGTCGTGGGATGCTATTCCTTGATTTAATTCAAGAGGGTAATATGGGATTAATGAAGGCTGTTGAAAAATTTGATTACCGCAAAGGTTTCAAGTTTAGTACGTATGCTACGTGGTGGATTCGTCAGGCAATCACGCGTGCCATTGCAGACCAAGCAAGAACGATTCGTATCCCAGTTCACATGGTTGAGACAATTAACAAGCTTATTCGTGTGCAACGACAATTGCTTCAAGATTTAGGAAGAGAGCCATCTCCAGAAGAAATTGGCGAAGACATGGAATTAACACCTGATAAAGTAAGAGAGATATTAAAGATTGCTCAAGAACCAGTATCCCTTGAAACTCCGATTGGTGAAGAAGATGATTCACATTTAGGTGATTTCATTGAAGACCAGGATGCGACCTCTCCTTCAGAGCATGCAGCATACGAATTACTAAAAGAACAGCTTGAAGATGTGCTAGACACACTAACAGATCGGGAAGAAAATGTTTTGCGCTTACGATTCGGACTTGACGACGGTAGAACACGAACACTTGAAGAAGTCGGAAAAGTATTTGGTGTTACACGCGAGCGTATTCGTCAAATTGAAGCAAAAGCATTGCGTAAACTACGCCACCCAAGTCGTAGTAAACGATTGAAAGACTTTTTAGAATAAAAGACAGGCGGACGAAATTGTCCGTCTTTTTTTTGTCGTTTAGGAAATTATAAAATTTTCAAACTGTGGATAACATTTCTGCATCCAGCTCCGACGCACAGGACGTGCTAGTGCAGTCAATGCGACAGGACGTCGCGTCTTTGACTGCCAGCGCCTAGCCCCTCGAGGTCATAAGTCGGGGCTGACCAAGGCGCTTGCGCTTTTTTTATTAAAGAATCCTTGGATACGTTGTGATAGCGCTCTCAAAAAAGAATAATTTACAGAATCAAATTTTATTCTTACTATAAAAGAATAAAAGAAAAAGGATGTAGTTTCATGAACATTGATCGAAAAACTGTCATTATTGAAGAAATCCAACAGTGGAAGAAAACAAAAATGCTTCCAGAAACGTATTGTGATTTCCTGCTAGCTCTTTATACAGAAGGTAATCAAGTACAAGAAGAAAAACAACTAGCTAAAAATAGACCGGCAAATCTGATTGGTAGTGTCTTAGCGCTTTTGTTGTTGCCCTCTGCTCTACTTGTCATTTATTTTACTGAATTGTCATTCCTTTTGCAAATGGGCATTGTATCTTTTTTTCTTTTACTTTCCATCGTACTAACGATCCTTTTATTTAAAAATAATTATTTTTATCATCTCTCAGTTTGTATTTCGTCGGTTTTATTGCTAATCATGTCTGTATATTTTGTTGAAGAAACAAGCAAAGAAAACTCATTACTAATGGGGTTTACACTGTTATTGAATTGCTTACTTTGGATTTATTTAAGTAAAAAATTACGGCTGATCTATCTATTTATTAGCGGTATAGTTGGAATGGTTTTTTTCATTGCAATTACTCTTTATTAAATATTTATAAAAAAATAAAAATTTTAAATGTTGTGAAAATAACTATTCTCCCTTTATAATATAAGATGAAAGCGTATACAACAAGGGGTGATTGGATGGATTTTGAATTATCACAAGAGCAAAAGTTATTACAAAAAACGATTCGTGAATTTGCAGTTGCAGAAGTTCAGCCAGGTGCAGAAGAACGTGACAAAACAAAGGAATTTCCAAAAGAGATTTTTCATAGCTTAGGCGAATTAGGGGTGTTGGGGTTACCTTTTTCAGAAGAGTATGGGGGAGCTGGTTCGGATACGATCAGCTTTGCAATCGTCGTTGAAGAATTAAGTAAAGCATGTGGATCTACAGGGATTACATACTCTGCACATATTTCTTTAGGTGGTGCGCCAATTGCATTGTTTGGCACAGAAGACCAGAAGCAGAAATACTTACCTGCGATTTGTAGTGGACAGTCACTTGGTGCTTTTGGATTAACAGAGCCGAATGCAGGATCAGATGCTGGGGGAACATTGACAGAAGCGCTAATTGAAAATGGAGACTATGTGATTAATGGCAACAAATGCTTTATTACAAATGCTTCCTATGCAAAGTTTTTAGCTCTAACTGCTATTACGGGAAGAACGGGTGATCATAAGGAAATTAGTGCAATAATTGTTCCAACAGATTCGAAAGGATTCACGGTGATCGATAACTACGATAAAATGGGCTTAAATGCTTCGAATACGACCGAGTTAATATTAGATAATGTCCGAGTTTCAACCGACAATTTATTAGGTGAAAAAGGGAATGGCTTTAAGCAATTTCTAATCACGCTTGATGGTGGACGGATCGGAATAGGTGCTATGGCGGTGGGCATAGCCCAGGCAGCGTTTGAAAGAGCACTTTCGTACGCGAATGAACGCACTCAATTTGGACGCAATCTCGCTAAATTTCAGGCGATACAATTTAAACTTGCAGATATGGCACTCAAGATTGAGCTTGCACGAAATATGGTCTACAAAGCTGCTTGGTTAAAAGACCAGGGCAAGCCTTTTACAAAAGAAGCTGCTATGTGTAAGCTGTTTGCATCAGAAATTTGTACAGAAGTAACGAACCAAGCGATTCAGATTCATGGTGGCTATGGATACATGAAAGAATACCATGTCGAGAGGTTTTTGAGAGATGCGAAACTTCTAGAGATCGGTGAGGGCACGAGCGAGGTACAAAGAATGGTTATTGCTAGAAAAATCGGATGTTAAGACAAAAGCGGAAGCGCTACTCGGAAAAAGAGATATAATTTTGGTGAATCTCTACTTAAAAAGTCAATAAAAAATGAAACTTCACCAAATTTGGTGAAGTTTTTTTGTCTAATTCGTGAAAAACATGGTCAAGTTATAAGATAGGTCTTTCGTTTAGAGAGATTTTAAAGTAAAATAGAGTTTGTTTAAATCAATTAAAAAGAAGTACTTACGAAGTTATTTACATAAGGGAGGTTACATGATGAATCGCAATCCACTTATTCCATTTGCACTTATAGCTGTTGTAGGAATCGGCCTTATGTTCCTTTTTTCATTCAAGGGTCTTGGTGATCATGAAGAGTTAGCAAAAGGCGATGAAGAACCTAAACAAGAAGACGTTGCAAACGCTTCACCTGAAGAAATATATCAACAAAATTGTATTAGTTGCCATGGTCAAGCCTACGAAGGTGGCGCAGGCCCGAGTCTAATCGGTGTTGGCGACAAAAAAAGTGCTGATGAAATTAAAGTTACTCTTCAAAACGGACAAGGCATCATGCCAGCTGGTTTAGTTCCAGAAGACAAGCTTGATGAAATGGCTGAATGGGTTTCGAAAATTAAATAAAAACCCTTTCTAGCTTATGGCAAGAAAATAAAGTGCGGTCCTTTGCAATTGTGAAGGACTTTTTTTATTATTGAGGGAGTAACACAATCGAGCCTCCCTCAGTATACGAAAGTTTTAAAGATAATCAATAAGAAAGAATTGTGGTGAATCAATGAATGAATGAATTAAAACTTTCCAAACGCTTAGAAACCGTAGCAAACTTTATTCCTAAAGACGCGATTGTTGCTGATATAGGTTCTGATCATGCATATCTACCTTGTTACGCTGTGCTAAATGGAATTGCTAAGAGTGCCATTGTAGGGGAAATTACTGAAGGTCCCTTTCAGTCTTCAAAAAAACAAGTACAAAAGAGTGAGTTAGCAGACTCTGTTATCGTGCGCAAAGGTGATGGTTTAGAAGTACTTCGTAAAGGAGAAGTTACTTGTATTACCATAGCTGGAATGGGTGGAGCTTTAATTCATAAAATTCTCGAAGAAGGTAAAGAAAAGCTAGAGGGTGTCGTGCGTCTTATCCTTCAACCGAATATAAATGCGAGTGTCATTCGATCTTGGCTGTTAGAAAATGAATGGCAGTTGATAGCAGAAGAGATTCTCGAAGAAGATGACAAAATCTACGAAATACTCGTTGCAGATAGAGGAGACCCTAAAATACCTTATCATGAGACTTCATTAGATGCTGGTCTATTATTTGGTCCTTTTTTAATGAAAGATCAACAAAATCCCTTTAAGAAAAAATGGTTACAAGAATGTGAACATTGGAAAACGATTGTAGAAAAATTAAACCAAGCGGCAAACACACCAGAAAACAATCGGAAAAGGAATGAATTAATTCATCAAATAGAGCTTGCTAAGGAGGTTTTAAAATGAGCAAAGTTCCAAACGGATTTGAGGTCATTAGCTTATTCGAATCATTTTCTCCAAAAGCGTATGCAGTGGAGGGAGATAAGATAGGCCTACAAATTGGAACGCTTAACAAACCAATTAAACAAATCATGGTTACGCTTGATGTGCTTGAAGAAGTGGTTGATGAAGCAATTGCTAAAAATATTGACTTAATTATCGCCCATCATCCACCGATTTTCCGACCACTTAAACAGCTAACGACAGACAGCGCTCCCGGGAGAATACTAGAAAAATGTATGAAGCACGACATTGCCGTCTATGCAGCTCATACTAATTTAGATGTGGCAACTGGTGGTGTAAATGATTTGTTAGCCGAACTACTTGGTCTTACCGATACAAAGGTTTTAGTGCCTACCTATGCGGAAACGTTTAAAAAACTAGTTGTTTTTGTACCAGAGGCTCATGAGGAAGTAGTTAGGGATGCACTTGGCAACGCTGGTTGTGGGCACATTGGAAATTATAGTCATTGTGCGTTTTCGACTGCTGGAAAGGGAAGCTTTCTCCCGCTGGAAGCTGCAAAACCGTTTATTGGTGAAAAAGGAAATATGGAATATGTCAATGAGATTAGAATCGAGACCGTTCTTCCGGCATCAATAGAAAATCGTGTTGTAAAAGCAATGCTTGCTGCTCATCCATATGAAGAGGTTGCTTTTGATCTATATCCTCTAAATCAGCAAAAAGAATCACTTGGTCTTGGACGAATAGGCGAGCTAGAAAAGGAAATGACACTTACTCAATTTGCTGAACATGTAAAACGTGTATTTGACGTTGAAAACGTAAGAATGGTTGGGAAACCTACCGATGTGGTGCGTAGAGTGGCAGTCTTGGGTGGAGATGGGAACAAGTATATTCAGCAAGCGAAATTTAAGGGTGCTGATGTGTATGTAACAGGTGATCTATACTTTCACGTTGCACACGATGCCATGATGCTTGGACTGAATGTAATTGACCCAGGACATCATGTTGAAAAGGTGATGATCAATGGCGTAACAAAGGTTTTACTATCAATGTGTGATGAAAAAGGATATGAAGTGAGTGTACTTCCGTCTGAAGTGGACACCAATCCTTTTACGTTTATTTAATCAAAGCAAAAAAATAAGGTAGCCAGTGGGCTACCTTATTTTTTTGCTATTTTTACCTTTGGCAAGATTTTTTGCAATGGGATGTTAAACGATCTACCCCATGTTAATTCGTCGTTTGGATCATATTGTTCGAGAAACTTAATCACTTCTTTTGTAATAGGAGTTGGAGTGGATGCTCCAGCTGTAATAGCTACCTTTTCAACGCCTACAAGCCATTCTAATTTAAGCTCACTGATATCGGAAATTCTGTACGCTTTTGTGCCAGCAATATCCTCTGAGACTTGTGCAAGACGATTTGAGTTATTGCTTTTTGGATCACCAACAACAATCGTCAAGTCCGCTTCTCCCGCTTGTTCAGCAACAGCCTCTTGTCGGACCTGTGTAGCCAAGCAGATTTCACGATGCACTTCAACATGTGGGTATTGTTCTTTTACCATATCCATAATGTCAGCAACGTCCCATTGACTCATCGTTGTTTGATTGGTTACGACTATCTTTTCACTAATAAGATTTAATGCTTGAACATCTTCTGGTGTTTCGACAAGGTGTACAATTTCTGGAGCAACACCAACAGCACCTTCTGGTTCTGGGTGGCCTTTTTTCCCGATATAAATTACTTGATAACCCGCTAATTCTTTTTCTCGAATCAAGTCATGCGTTTTAGTAACATCAGGACAGGTTGCATCAAGTGTTACAAGCCCTTTGTCTGCAGCAATCTTTCGTACCTCTGGTGAAACACCATGTGCTGTAAAAACAATTGTGCCTTTGTCTACTTTTTCAAGGATTTCTAAACGATTACTTCCGTCTAATGTAATGATGCCATCATCTTCGAAAGCGTCTGTTACATGTTTATTGTGAACAATCATCCCAAGGATATAAATTGGCCTTGGTAAAGATTTATCTAATGCAGCATTTTTAGCGATAACCATGGCATCGACTACACCGTAGCAATACCCACGTGGAGCAATTTTTATAACTTCCATTTTGCTTCCTCCTTAAGAGAATATGGTAAGGAGAGCTAACTCTCATAATCTCTTAATAGTATAGCGGACAATGGGGTATATTACAAAGAAGAATATTAAACGTACATCTTCGGGCTTGAGCTTTTCGGAATTTTTTTATCAGAATTTTGCCTATTTTTTGATGTAGAGAGTGGCTGAGTAGATGAATGAACTTCCTTTTCTTTTTCCAAGTTAGCGATGGTAGGTGAATCTTCATTTGAAACACTAGGTTCTGTTGGTGAGTCATCAGAATTGCTGTTTTTTAACTCACTATAAATTTTAATCATCGCAGGTAAATTTTTCACGAGTGGTCCATACTGCTGCACCATTGGTGTAACCTGTTGCGCCATTCCGAGCACTTTTTGAACATTTCCAAGCATACTAGAGAGATTTGCCGGGCTTGCTAAGCTTTGGAGCCCCCCAGTTGCCTGAGCCGCTCCGGCAATTCCTTGAACACCTTGGGTACCTGGTAGAAAACGAGACAGTATCCCTTTTAACCCCCCAGCACCTCTTCCCGCTGTTTGAGGAGCTATGAATTGTTGCTGTCCACCCATAAATGAACCACCAAATGGCTGTCCTCCCATTGGAGGGAGTTGCCTAGTAGGCGTTGGGAAAAATCCACGAGAATTCATTGGAGGTAATGGTCTTTGCTGAAACATCTTTAATTCCTCCTTTCTAATTGCGTTACCTACCTATAAACTATGCAACTGGACTCTAAAATGTTTTTAATAAAAGGCACGATGATTTTTTATCTTGTTTAAGTTTCTACCAAGATCGTTTATAATGTAATGATGGGTTGATAAAGAAATAGATCCTTTATCAAGAAGGAGATGAAAGAAATGGAAGAAACAAAATTTAATCGGTTTGCTTTTAAACCATTTATTATAGAAGCAATTACGAAAGAACTAAAATTTCATGAACCAACAGAAATTCAAGAGCGACTAATTCCTTCTATTAAAAAAGGAGAAAGCGCCATTGGTCAATCTCAGACAGGTACTGGAAAAACACATGCGTATTTACTTCCACTACTAGATAAAATTGATCCTTCAAAATCAGAGGTTCAAGTGGTTATAACAGCGCCAACGCGTGAATTGGCGACGCAAATTTATCAAGAAGTAGTAAAAATCACCTCGTTTTGTGCAGAAGGTGAAAAAATTACTGCTAAGAATTTTATTGGTGGAACAGATAAGGTACGTACAATTGAGAAATTAAAAGTTCAACCACAAATTGTTGTCGGTACGCCAGGTAGAATTAGTGATTTAGTTAAGGAAAAAGCATTGTTTGTTCACACAGCAATTGCATTTGTTGTAGATGAAGCAGATCTTATGCTAGATATGGGATTCATCAAGGATGTGGATGCAGTTGCTAGTCAAATGCCAGAAAAGCTGCAAATTCTAGTTTTCTCTGCTACAATTCCGGAAAAACTGAAGCCATTTTTAAAGAAATATTTAAAAAATCCTAAGTTTACACATGTTGCACCAAAACAGGCAACAGCTGCTAATATTCAGCATGTGTTAGTTCCGGCAAGACACCGTAATAAAACAAATTTAGTTTATGAAATGCTGAAATCCTATAATCCTTACTTGGCAATTGTGTTTACAAACACGAAGAAAAAGACGGATGAGGTAGCAGATGCCCTCGTAGCTAAAGGGTTAAAAGTTGGCCGAATTCATGGTGACTTATCGCCACGTGAACGGAAAAAAATGATGAAGGATATCAATGAATTAGTCTATCAATACGTTGTAGCTACAGATTTAGCTGCCAGGGGAATTGATATTGAAGGTGTTAGTCATATTATCAATTATGAATTACCGATTACAGATCTTGAATTTTACATTCATCGTGTCGGTAGAACGGCAAGAGCTGGAACCTCTGGAATTGCTGCAACGATCTATGAACCAAGTAATGATGATGCACTGATTAAGCTTGAGAAACTTGGGATTGAATTTGTTAACATGGACTTAGTGAACGGAGAATGGAAAACAACCGTCGACCGTAATCGTCGTCACAAACGAGTTAAACAAGGCGACAATGTCGATGCGAAAGCTAAAACAATGGTGAAGAAGCCTAAGGGTGTGAAACCTGGGTATAAGAAAAAACTGAATTACGAAATGGAACAAATTAAAAAGAGACAAAGAAGATTAGATCGTAAAGGGAAGTAAGGAGGAGTAAGATGCTTAAAATTGGATCACATGTTTCAATGAGCGGAAAAGATATGCTACTCTCAGCCAGTGAAGAAGCAGCCTCATACGGAGCGAATACGTTTATGATCTACACGGGTGCTCCACAAAACACAAGACGAAAAAAAATTGAGGACCTCAATATTGAAGCGGGACAAGCACATATGAAGGAACATGGTATGGTTGATATCGTTGTGCATGCACCTTATATTATTAATATTGGAAACTCAGTAAACCCTGCAACATTTCAGCTTGGAGTCGATTTCCTTCGTTCCGAAATTAGTCGAACAGATGCGCTAGGTGCCAGACAAATCGTTCTTCATCCAGGTGCACATGTTGGGGCAGGAGCAGACGTCGGAATACAGAAAATAATCGAAGGATTAAACGAAGTTCTCGAACAAAACCAAAACGTGCAAATTGCCTTAGAAACAATGGCAGGCAAAGGCACTGAATGTGGTCGCTCCTTTGAAGAGCTCGCAAAAATAATTGATGGAGTCACACACAATCAGAACTTGTCTGTTTGTTTTGATACATGTCATACACACGATGCTGGATACAATATTATTGAAGATTTTGACGGTGTGTTAGCAGAATTCGATTCAATCATCGGAATTAACCGAATCAAAGTATTGCACATCAACGATAGCAAAAACCCAATGGGGGCAAAAAAAGACCGACACGAAAACATAGGCTTTGGTGAAATTGGGTTTAACGCGCTAACTAAAATTATCCATCATCCACAATTAATGGATGTTCCTAAAATCCTTGAAACACCATTTGTCGGAGAAGATAAAAAGTACAAAAAACCACCATACAAGTTTGAAATAGCCATGCTTAAACAACAAGAATTCGATAAAGAGGTACTTGAAAAGATACTGAATCAATAAAAAAGCTGTCGCGATGACAGCTTTTTTTAATACCATAATTTATATAATTCTAGACTTAGCTTTTTCTTATTTATAAGTATCTTATCCAATGAATTGCATAAAGATTTGATTCACTTGTTCCGCAGTTCGAGGAGATGTTATGTTTGCAATATTTTGTAGCAGTTTGCCTCGTTCAGTTTGATTAAATAGGTTAATGTTTTTACCCCGTATTAATTTGACTACCTCAACTGCCTGTGGGCGCCCAATTGGAATGTTATACTGGCTAGCATATTGCATTAATTCCTCGGTTGTAATATTATTTAACTTTTGATTAACAATTCTTTGAAATAAAATCACACTCATTCCTCCTCTCAAACACAATGTATGGAGGAAGTATCTTTTAGGTGCAGGTTTACTTGTGAAATTGCCTATAAAATCTTATTGAATCTAACAGTGCTTCTTTTCTTTACAAGTAGATGAAATTCATGTATACTTCTTATGTTATAGGAGATAGAAGGGTATGCATTTCTTACAACTGGAAATTAAATCGTAACGATTCTTATATTTACAAAGGATGAGTTCAATGAAGCCAATAATTGAAATTAAAGATCTTACTTTCACATATGACCGTCAAAAGGTATTAGAAAACATTAATCTCGTGATTCAAGAGGGATCTTTTTTAGGTCTTGTTGGACCAAACGGATCGGGAAAAACAACATTGTTGAAATGCTTACTAGGCTTATTAAAGCCTCAGCAGGGACAGATCAAACTCTTTGAGCAAGACATTCGGAAATTTAAAAGCTGGCATGAAGTTGGCTTTGTTTCTCAAAAAGCAAGCAGCTTCAATACAGGGTTTCCGGCATCTGTTTTTGAAGTTGTATCAAGTGGTTTAACTTCAAAGCTGGGATTATTTAAAGTGATGAATCAACAGCATCGTCAAAAAGTTCTTCAAGCAATTGAGGCAGTGGGACTTTCTGATCTTGCCCGGAAAAACATTGGTGAACTTTCAGGTGGTCAGCAACAACGTACCTTTATTGCACGAGCACTAGTGAGTGATCCAAGATTATTAATTTTAGATGAGCCTACTGTTGGTGTTGATGCACAAACGGTCCAAAGTTTTTATGAAATGCTACAGGATTTAAATAAGCGGCTTGGAATTACCCTTATCCTCGTAACTCACGACATAAGCACAATTTCTGATAAGGTTTCACATGTTGCCTGTTTAAATAAGCATTTACACTTTCACGGCAAATCACAAGAATTCGAAGCAATCAAAGACCATGATCTATCAGAGTTTTATGGTCATTCCCTTCATGTATTAACCCATGATCATGCCCATTAGACCGGAGGAACAAGTGAAATGTTGAACAGTCTTTTTCAATATGAATTTTTACAAAATGCGTTTATAGCTGGTATCCTAATTGGACTTATTGCTCCACTGTTAGGTGTATTCGTCGTTGTTAGAAGACTATCACTTATTGCAGATGCTTTAAGTCATGTTACATTAGCTGGAATTGCCGCAAGCTTATTGCTTGAGAAAAAGGTTGCAGGATTCGCGGGATTAAACCCAATTTATTTAGGAATGGGCTTTTCAGTTGTAGGCTCACTTTTTATTGAAAAACTACGTGCAGTTTATAAGCATTATCAAGAATTAGCAATTCCAATAATACTGTCGACTGGAATTGGAATAAGCGTTATTTTTATTTCTTTAGCAGATGGTTTTAATACGGATTTATTTAGTTATTTATTTGGAAGTGTTAGCGCCGTTTCTAAAGCGGACTTATCGATTATTATAGCAATTACAATTTTTGTTTTAATTGTTGTTTTTGCTCTCTACAAAGAACTTTTTCTTTTGTCGTTTGATGAAGAACATGCTGATGCATCTGGTATCCATTCAAAGTGGATTCATTTCATTTTTATTCTCACTGTTGCATTGGTGATCGCAGGTTCGATGCGAATTGTGGGGATTTTATTAGTATCTTCACTTATGACACTGCCAGTTGCTGCAAGTATTCGAATTGCAAAAGGGTTTAAGCAAGCGATATTCTTTTCTGTACTATTTGGAGAGATATCTGTTATTATTGGATTATTCCTAGCTTATTATTTAGATTTAGCACCAGGTGGTACAATTGTTGTGCTATCAGTACTGATCCTTGTGCTAACCATTTTGTGGACAAAATTGAAAAAGGGGTAAAATGTTTCATGAATGTTCAAGGTGCACTGAATTTAATGAAAGACAAAGGGTATAAATATACAAATAAACGTGAGGAAATGCTTCAGCTTTTTGCTGATTCTGATAAGTACTTAACAGCTAAAGACGTTCTAGAATTCATGAAGGATGACTATCCTGGCTTAAGCTTTGACACTATTTATCGAAATCTTTCCCTGTTTGCTGAACTTGGTATTTTTGAGATGACAGAGCTCTCTGGCGAAAAGCACTTTCGCTTTACATGTAGTTCATCAAATCATCACCATCATTTCATTTGTTTAAAATGTGGAAAAACAAAAGAAATTTCGTCATGTCCGATGGAAAAACTACCCGATAATTTAAGTGGCTATGAAGTAAGTGGACACAAATTTGAAATTTATGGAACATGTCCTAGCTGTAATTAAAAAGAGCGTGCAGAGAAAATCTGCACGCTCTTTTGTTGTTTAGTCTATCAGCTACATTAACCAATTTGCACAGCAGATTCATACCAACTGTTTACCCATTTCTTAGCTTCTAACCAGTTATTCACGCGAATGACATTCCTCGGAACTGGGTCTTGATTATAAGGAGTGTTAAATAGGATAACTGGGATATTATTTTCTTCGCTTATCATACATGCATTGTCGTGCTTGTCCTCAAAAAAAACAGAAATGTTGTGTTGTTTGACTGAAGCAAGTTTGTCATGAGTGCCAATTAATTCAATATGATGATAAAAAAGTTCTGTGTTTTTAAACCATTCATGTGTTATTTCTAATAAATGCTTTCTTCTGGCACTAATAAAAATTAATTGATGCTCATTTTTCCATTCATCAAGAACCTGTTTGGCATTAAGAGCCATTGGTGCCTCATTGTAAATAATTGGTTCAAACTCGTCCATCCATTTCCAAAAGTCTTCTTGAGTAATGTTTAACACTTTTGTTAAATCATATTCGACCAAATCTTCGAAGGTTATATTTAAGTTAAACGACTTATTTAAATAAGGGACAAATGTTTCAGGTGAAGTAACTGTTCCATCTATATCAATTCCTAAACGCAACATGCTTATGCTCTCTCCTTCGTTGATTTGCTTTTATAAGTTTAACACACCTCGTTTGACACATACAGAAAACTTTAACAGTCATATAACACCCACACCTATCTCATACTATAAATGTTCCTTTATCATCTATAAGAAAGTACTTCTTAAGGTAAAGGTTCAGATTTAAGATTCTCCAGGCGACTTTTTCATATGATTTAACCTTAGAAAGTGAGGGATCTTGATGCCAGACGAAAAAGATTACGACTACCATGGAAGCGTAAATCGTTACGATAATCGGGACAACCCTGAATATAAGGGAATACCAGAGATAGAAAAGGATAACTTATATCATGAAGAAACAGCTGCTGAACTTGCAGCCCCTATCCCACTTGGTAGAGACAGGGAATATAAATCTGTTGAGGATAGAGGGGATGGGCGTGTCAATGAAGGGAAAGGTACAGGGTACCTCGGCATTGCGCTCTCCATCATTTCATTGTTCATGCTCCCAGTCATTCTCGGTGCTGCTGGGATTATCGTAGGATTCATTGCACGAAGAAGAGGCGCAAAAACGTTAGGTGCATGGGCAATCGGCATAGGTGCAGCTTCACTCGTATTAGGAATCTTTATCCTCCCATTTTTTTAAAAAAAGTGAATGTAAGTAGGGGCTGGCTCAGAATGAGTCAGTCCCTAAGTAATGATATAAATTAAATGAAGGTGTGAACGTATGGATAATCAAGATCAAAAAGTAATAAATGCTAATGAGCAAATTCAAAAACAATTCTATGATCGAGAAACTGCAACTGATATGGACTATCTTAGTGATCAGACTCATCAGAGTAAGGAAACAATGGAAGCCAACATGAACATCCAAAATCGTTTTTATAGTGATAAAAAACGGGATTCGATTACTTTTTATAGTAACAACAATATGGCTGCTGTGTTTATGAATGAAGATGAGAAGAAAACAGATTAAGTAATTCAAAAAGCACTACAAAAAAGCAACTTCAGTGACCTTCAATTATGAAAGTCATATCTGAAATTGCTTTTATTTTAAATTCAGACTTCTAATTCAGCTTTTTCAAGTGCTTGTTTTGCATAATGCTCTTCTGCAAGTTTATCTATTTCCTTTTTTAGTTCTTCAACCATTGTCGCCTCAGGTACTTTACGAACAATTTCACCCTTCATAAACAATAACCCTTCACCACGTGCACCAGCAATTCCTATATCTGCTTCACGCGCTTCACCAGGTCCATTTACTGCACAGCCTAAAACGGCTACTTTAATCGGAGCTTTAATTGTTGAAATGTATTCCTCAATTTCGTTTGCAATGCTGATTAGATCAATTTCAATTCTGCCACAGGTTGGGCAAGAAATGAGTGTTGCTGCATTTGAAGCAAGACCAAATGATTTCAAAAGCTCACGAGCAACTTTTACTTCTTCAACGGGGTCTGCACTCAGAGAAATTCGAAGCGTGTTCCCAATCCCTTTACTTAATATTGCCCCTAAACCAGCTGCACTTTTAACAGTTCCAGCAAAAAGCGTGCCTGACTCGGTAATTCCTAAATGAAGAGGGTAGTCAAAAGCTTTAGCTGCTTTTTCATAAGCTTCAATAGCAAGCGGGACATCTGAAGCCTTCATCGACACGATAATATCGTGAAAATCTAGTTCTTCAAGAATTTTGATATGATGCAGTGCGCTTTCAACCATTCCATCTGCAGTTGGGTACCCGTATTTTTCAATAATCTTCTTTTCTAAAGAGCCAGCGTTAACTCCAATACGAATTGGGATGCCCTTTGCTTTTGCAGCTTTCACAACCGCTTCAACTTTTTCTCTGCGCCCGATATTACCAGGGTTGATACGGATTTTATCTGCTCCACCCTCAATCGCAATAAGAGCAAGTTTATAATCAAAATGAATATCAACAACTAATGGAATGTTGATTCGTTTTTTTATTTCACTAATCGCATTAGCCGCACGTTCATCTGGACACGCCACACGAACAATTTGACAGCCTGCTTCTTCTAAACGATTGATTTCTGCAACCGTTGCTTCCACATCATGCGTTTTTGTAGTCGTCATACTCTGGATGACTAATTCATTATTGCCACCAATTGTAAGGTTTCCTACTTTTACAGGGCGTGTTTTGGTACGATGTATGATTTCACTCACGTGTAAATCGCTCCTTAGTAACGTAATAATTCATCTGCTTCATTTATGTTACTTAAAAAAGAATATTTTAGCTAGTAAATGTACTTTCCATCAACCATTTTACAGGGAGCCTATGAAATTGACAAGGAATTAACAGTGTTAATTTGTGTACTTTTGGAATTTGTAAGTTGATCCAATCGTAATTGATTCTGCTTTCTCACCAGGATTTAATTTTTCAAAATCAGAAATAATTGTTTCAATGGAGACGGGTAGGGAAGAATGTGTTCGTTCAATTATAGACAATACGGTATCGCCCTCATTTATTTTCACTTCAAAATAGTTAATGTCTGTATCGATGGTTTCTTGAGAAGTAGTTGGTACAGAAGACTCTTCTTTAGTTGGTGTAGCTGAAGTTGGCAGAGTTCCAGATGAAAAATCATAATAGATAATATAGCTTAAAAATAGGGCTAGGACCAGGACAGCTAGACGTTTCACGTGAATTCCCCCAAAATGTAAGGTGTTTATCCTAACAATATGCTTGTCCACTAAAAATATTCTCAAAATAAATACTTGTTTTCACCGATATCTTCGACAAATTCCTCGAAACTTAATAATTAGTTTACACTAGCTTAATATTTCCCTGTCATAATTTTAGTTGAATCCGACTTAAGGAGTGTCAAGTATGAAAATAAGACTAAATTTTGCGGGGCTTTTTAAGCGTAAACGTCCATTTGTAAAGAATAACAAGGTTGAAAGTCCTGGTATTAATGGATTGTTTCATAATGTGAGTTTACAGCTTAGATTAATTCTTTTAGTTTTAACACTGTTAATCACATCAGTTTGTATAGTAGGTTTTACTTCTTATTCAAAGGCAAAAGATACGACAATGGAAATAATCGAAAATCGGTTAGAAAGGGAAGTAAATACAACCAATGAAATTTCTGCAAACTTAATCTATGCGTTTATTGGGAACGAAGAAGGTTTTTTTGAAAAATTTAATAAATCAGTCGTAACAAATCAATCTTCTCAATTGATTCAAGACGGATTAGCTGCCGAATTTTTTCTAATAAAAGATAGCAAAGTTGAACCAATGGATCTAAATAAAAATACGAAACTTACTTTTACAGAGAAACAAGTAAATGAAATCATAAACAAGGATCAAGGAATTCTACATAAACAGATTAGTGGAACGGATTACACGTTATCTTTTAAAGAGATTCAAGAACTAAAAGGGATATTTTTAATTGCAGTTCCGACTGAGAGTTATATGGGAACAATTAATGAATTAGCTGAATTTACTGGTCTTATTGTCTTAATAAGCGTATTGATTACAACAATTCTATTAATTTTTTTGGTAAGAAGCTTAACAAATCCTCTTTCTGCTCTCCGTGATTCGATGAGGAAGGCGAGAAATGGAGATTTATCCGAAAATGTCGATGTTTCAACAAACATCCCTGAAATTAACTCTCTGATAAAGAGCTTTAATCAGATGATGGATCAAATGAGGATGATGATTACGAATATTAACCAAACAACTTCAAATTTATCCTTGACTGGTGATCAGTTAAGGGAGTCTTCAGAAGAAGTGTTGCAACAAAATGGACAACTTGTTGAAGCAATTAAAGTTGTTAAAACAGGAGCGGAACAAACCGCATTAGGATCCGACGAGAATGTCATGACATTTCAAGAAATGAAAAGTGAGATCAGCTTAGTGTTACAAAACATGGATTACTTATTTAATAGTGCAGCAGATATGAACAACTCTGCAAATAAAGGTGAAAGCAATATCTCTCAAATGATCAATACGATGAATACATTTGAACGAGAATTTGAAAAGATGACGAAAACGATAAGAGGAGTAAAAGACAATTCTCTTACGATTACAAGAGTAGTGGGAATCATTCAGTCAATTGCTGAACAAACAAAACTATTAGCATTGAATGCGACAATAGAAGCAGCGAGAGCAGGAGAAGCTGGAAAAGGATTTGCGGTAGTAGCAAATGAGGTTCGTAAATTAGCAGATCAGTCATCAACAGCAACAGAAGATATCACGGGGTCAATTAAACAAATGGAACAAATTTCGGAACAGGCTTCGAAAGAATTTGAATCGATGCTTGTGAATATTCATTCTCACTTAATTGTTGCAAATGACTCAAGAGAATCTTTTGACATGTTAATGTCTGAAATAACAAATGTAAATGAAAAGCTTTCTGGAATGAAAGACCGTATTCAGCAATTAAATGGCTCTATGCCAAAGATGGAGCAATCGGCAGAGAACTTTGTCTCAGTTTCTCAAGAAACGTTGGCAAGTGCCGAGCAAATGATTGCAACTTCTGAAGACCAAATGGACCAAGTAAAAAGAACACATGAAATAGGTCTAACATTAACAGAATTATCACGATCCCTTTCTAATAGTACAAAGCAATTTAAATTAAGTTAAATGAATACGTAAAATGGGGCTAACTGCTTAAGAGTTAGCCCCATTTACGTCTCTAAGTATTAAATTATATCAAGCCTTTAACTTATTTTTTGAAGGTGGAATTTCTTTTATGACTAAATATAGTACGATAAGGTGAACGAACCAGTTGATTAACAGACCACCTGGTACAGGGGCATTAATTGCCTCCATGATTGTAAAGAAAATTGTGGCTAACGTAATAGCATAGGCAGACATTACCCACAGTTGCTTAAAATTTACTTTTCTATTTAAGCTATTCTTTAGCGCCGATCCAAACAAAGCTAGAATCGTAATTTCAATAAACTTTGTTGCAGATGTGAAGAGATACATTGAAATAAAGAGTAAAGATAAAATAATTGGTAAAAGACTATTGAATTGTTTCATATAACTGATCATTTCTTCCTTCGTAAGGTCCATGTTCAGTAATTGATATTCATAAGTTTGGGCCACACCATTTGAAGATAATACAAATTGATTCTGTAAAAAACCAATTGCATTATGTTTTTTCTCAATAGCTTCAACATTAAAGGACCCAGTTGGATCAAACACGACGATGAATTCATCTTTACGAATTTCTATCGGTTTGTTTTGATCGGAAATGAGAGTTCCATCTTGGATCGAAAAATCTGGTAACTCATCTTGCAAAGTTTGGTCAAAACCTGTTAATCCATTAATTAGACCGTTGCTCATGTTTATTGCAATTGGTAAGGTAGCCAATAGAGACAACAAGAAGACAAATAGAATTGTTTTACCAATTCCTTGAAATCGAAAAAGTGATATTGACTTTGGTGAATAAATGCTTTTGATTAGTTGCTGAAAAATATTCATTATGTAGACACATCCTTCCCTGAGGTAATCCGTTGTTTATTTTATATCTCCAGGTACTGAAACACAAGAATTATGGTGCATTTGTAATGAAAAGTCTCTCGAACCTCTATTTAATGATTAATTGTAAATCATTGTGAGTAATATCAAAAATATCTTTACATTAAAACAACATTTCGTTAATAATTGTAAGGGTTGTTGAAAAATGTCGAAAGAAGAAAATTTGAGGGGTTGAAAACATTGGAAATTGATATCCAAAAGATGATTTTTGAATTCATCGGTGGTCTTGGGATATTTTTATTTGGTATAAAATACATGGGTGACGGACTGCAAAAATCTGCAGGTGACAAACTCCGTGATATTTTGGACAAGTTTACAACGAATCCATTAATGGGTGTGCTTGCGGGCATTTTTGTGACAGTTCTTCTACAGACGAGTTCAGGTACTACCGTGTTAACCGTTGGACTGGTTAGTGCTGGCTTTATGAATTTAAGGCAAGCGATCGGTGTTATTATGGGGGCAAACATTGGAACCACGATGACAGCATTTATCATTGGAATCAATATTACCGATTTTGCCCTTCCGATTATATTTGCGGGCGCAGTTTTGTTATTTTTCTTTAAGAATAAAAAATTACATAATATCGGACAGATTGTCTTTGGATTTGGTGGATTATTCTTTGGTCTCGAGTTAATGGGGAATGGGATGAAGCCATTGCAAACTCTCGAAGCGTTCCACGAATTAACGTTAAGTATGAGTTCAAATCCACTACTTGGTGTGTTAGTAGGCACCTTATTTACGGTCATTGTCCAGAGTTCAAGCGCAACAATTGGTATTCTCCAAGAACTCTTTGGCCAAGGCTTAATAGATATGAATGCAGCCTTACCTATACTATTTGGTGATAACATTGGAACAACTATTACAGCAGTACTTGCTTCTATCGGTGCGTCTGTTGCGGCTAGAAGAGCAGCGCTTACACATGTTATTTTCAACTTAATTGGAACAGCATTGATATTAATAATTTTACCACTGTTCACCACATTAATTACGAATATACAAAGTAACTTAGATTTAAACCCTGAAATGACAATAGCATTTGCACACGGGATTTTTAACACGGGAAATACGTTTATTCAGCTACCATTTATCGGTGCATTAGCTATCCTTGTTACAAAGCTAATACCTGGAGAAGATTCAATTATTGCTTATAAAGCAAAGCATTTAGATCCTTTGTTTATAGAACAATCCTCTTCTATTGCATTAGGACAAGCCAAGGAAGAGATTCTCCGTATGGGTAACTTTGCGATTATCGGACTGGAAGAGGCGAATAATTACTTAAAAACAAATCTAAAAAAGCATTCAGAAATGTCACTTCAACTTGAGGATGCAATCAATAATTTAGACCGGAAAATTACAGATTATCTAGTTTTGATATCAAGAAGTGAAATGTCAATTACGGAATCTGAAGAACATAGTATGCTGATGAACACTGTTCGAGATATTGAACGGGTTGGTGATCATTTCGAAAACATTGTCGAGCTTGTCGACTATAAGCAATCAAACAAAGTAAAACTGACTGAAAGCGCAATGGAAGACCTTGACGGTATGTTTACCATAACAATAGAAACAGTTAAAGATGCAATTACAGCTCTTGATGATAAAAATACAAGTCTAGCTTCAAAGGTATTAAAATCAGAAGAACAAATCGATATGCTTGAGCGTACTTTACGGAAAAAACATATCTTGCGTATTAATGAGGGAGCTTGTACTGGGCAAGCGGGGATTGTATTTGTGGATATTGTAAGCAATTTAGAACGAATCGGAGATCACTCTGTCAACATAGCGGAGGCTGTACTCGGTTACAGGAAATAAGTGTTAAATTGTAATTAACAAGATATAATGTAAGCAATGGTCTAGCGCCTTTGCTTATTTTTTATATATCACCAGAATTTATATAGACTTAGTCTGCTTTTCTGAATCCAGCTCCAGCGCCTAGACCCTCGAGGTCATAAGTCAATTCTAAATTGAAGGCAAAGAACGCCTTCTATTTAGAATCGTCTTATGCTATGCCTAAGTCTGAACAAGGCGCTTGCGCTTTTTTTAATAGTACATTTTCTAAAGGAGCTTACCATGGATTTTATTTATTGGACCCTTATAATTTTAATGTTTATTATTGCATTCATAGGACTTGTATATCCAATTATCCCAAGTGTTGTATTTGTTGTGTTGGGTTTTTTACTTTATGGGTGGTTTTATAGTTTTGACGAGTTATCAGTCATTTTTTGGATCGTTCAAGGTCTGTTTGTTGGTATTCTTTTTGCGGCAGATTATTTGACAAACTTAATTGGAATCAAACGTTTCGGTGGAAGTAAAGCTGCGATTTGGGGAAGTACGATCGGTTTACTTGTTGGTCCATTTATTATTCCTTTTCTAGGCGTTATTTTAGGACCATTTATTGGAGCAGTTCTTGCCGAATTAATTGTAAGCAAAAAAGACTTAAAAACTGCGACGAAAATTGGAATTGGATCATTAATCGGCTTTATTTCTGGTGTTTTTGCTAAAACAATTGTTCAGTTAATCATGATTAGTTACTTTCTTATCTTAGTATTATAGTTTAAATGGAACAATGGCTTATGAATAGAGAGAAGCCTCGTTCGTACTGTAATTGGCGAATACAAAATACGTTTTGCCGATACTGAAGAATATAAACTTGTTCATACGGGTCTTTAAAATTGAAAGATACGGACAAATTTGGTAATCTGAAAGAGAAGTTTATTTTGAGTACATATACCAACTTAGGAGGAGATTTTAAATGGCTTATGAATTACCGCAATTACCTTACGCTTATGATGCTTTAGAGCCTCATATCGACAAAGAAACAATGAACATTCACCACACGAAACACCATAACACGTATATCACGAATGTAAATGCTGCTTTGGCAGGTCACGATGAGCTTTTAAGCAAAAGTGTAGAGGAGCTTGTTTCTAATTTAGATGCTGTTCCAGAAGCTGCTCGTACAGCTGTACGCAACAATGGTGGTGGACATGCTAACCATAGCTTATTCTGGACAATTCTTTCTCCAAATGGTGGCGGTGAACCAACAGGTGAACTTGCTGAAAAGATCAACAGCAAATTTGGTAGCTACGAAAACTTTAAAGAAGAATTTGCAAAAGCTGGTACAACTCGCTTTGGTTCAGGATGGGCTTGGCTAGTTGTTAACAACGGTGAATTAGAAGTAACAAGCACACCCAACCAAGACTCTCCATTAATGGAAGGTAAAACTCCTGTTCTTGGATTAGATGTTTGGGAGCATGCTTACTACTTAAATTACCAAAATCGTCGTCCTGACTACATTGCATCTTTCTGGAATGTTGTAAACTGGGATGAAGTAACAAAGCGTTACGACGCAGCAAAGTAATTATTTCTTGAAAGAAAACGCAGATCAGACTTGTTGATCTGCGTTTTTTTGTGTTGTATTACGAATTTATAAAATTCTTGAACTGTGGATAGCGGTTCTGCAAACAGCTTCGATCCACTGGACGTGCTAGTGCAGTTATGGCGATTGACGTCGCGTTTTTGACTACCAGCGCCTAAACCCTCGAGGTCATAAGGCTGACCAAGGGCTTGCGCTCTTTTATGATAAAAAACCTAAACAATTCTTATAAAAATACATATCTCCCCTTTCATTACACAGACTATTCATTAGACATCGAAGGGGAGTAGTTTTATGTTTAAATTGCAAAAGTTATTTGGAGAAGTTGAGGTTAACCGAGATTTGATGCTTTTATTATTAATTGGTGGCTTATATTCGTTGAGTATTGCTTTGTCCAATACATTTGTAAATATATACTTATGGAAGCAATCGGGTGAGTTCATTGATCTAGCTATTTACAATTTATCAATCGTTGTCATGCAGCCAATTACATTTATAATAGCGGGCAGAATTGCAAAAAAAATTGACCGCGTTGTTGTTCTTAGATTAGGTGTTACTTTCTTAGCTGTATTTTTTATAGGAGTATTAATCATTGGAGAGTCCGCCTCAAACTACCTCGTTCTGTTAGGAGGTACTCTAGGTGTGGGCTACGGTTTTTATTGGCTTGCATTCAACGTGTTAACATTTGAAATTACAGAACCTGAAACAAGAGATTTTTTTAATGGATTTTTAGGAATACTAACTAGTATTGCAGGAATGGTAGGTCCAATTGTTGCCGGTTTTGTGATCTCAAGATTAACCAATTTTAATGGATATACAGTCATCTTCACGATCTCACTATTGTTGTTTTCTGGTGCCGTTATTTTAAGTTTTTTTTTGAAACGAAGACCCGCCGGAGGCATCTATTTATTTAAACGGATACTTCAAGAACGGAAAAATGACAGGAACTGGAGTCTAATTACAAAAGCTCATTATTTTCAAGGTTTAAGAGAAGGAACGTTCATCTTTGTTATCGGTGTATTTGTCTTCATTACAACTGGTAGTGAACTAGCACTTGGTACCTTTGGTTTAGTAAACTCCGCAGTAGCTTTTGTTTGCTATTATCTTGCTACAAGAATTATTAAGAAAAAAATGAGAAAAAAATCAATTCTAATTGGTGGTCTCCTTGTATACGTAAGTATCTTTTTAATCTTGTTTGATCTAAGTTACACAAAACTGCTGATTTATGCAGCGATAATTGCTGTTGGTTACCCAATGCTATTAGTTCCTTACATCTCGTTAACATATGATGTTATTGGCCGAGCTTGGAATGCCGGAGAGGCACGTATTGAATATATCGTTGTTCGAGAACTCTTTTTAAACATGGGAAGAGTAACTTCAATCCTTTGTTTCATTATTGCGATAACCTTTTTTAATGAAAAACAGAGTATCCCTATTCTACTCTCAATCATCGGTGCAGGCCATGCATGTATTTATCTCTTTATTAGAAAGATTGAATTAAGCGAAATAAAATCAGATGAAACAATGGAAGAAGACGGACAGAAACATATGCCTGAACCGAATCTTGTAGATGGGGAAAGTGGATAGCGTATTACAATCTTATGACAGTTGTCGGAAAATCTAGAAAAGTGTCGAAAAATATCATAAAATATAAAGTAGATGCCTCAAGGTGTCTATTCTTTTTTTATTTATTAAAAAAATAGTGAAGGTGATGACATGGGAAAGAACAAGAAAAAGAAAGTCGTACCTTTTCGCATAAATGTCTTATTTTTTTGTGTATTCATCTTATTTTCTACGATGATCTTAAGGATAGGTGTGATTCAAATTGTTTATGGTGAAGATTACACGAACGAGGTTGAACGTACAGAGCAAGTAAACGTAAGCACTTCGGTTCCAAGAGGTAAGGTTTATGATCGTAATTATAATGCAGTTGTTGACAATCAGCCTTTAAATGCTATCACTTATACTCGTTCGAATTCGACGACCCAAGAAGAAAGACTTGAGGTTGCAAAAAAGTTAGCTGAGATCATTGAAATGGATACAAGCAAAATAACAGAACGAGATATGAAGGATTATTGGATTATCACACGACCAGAACTAGCTGAAAAGAAACTTACTGAAGAAGATCTAAAAAAAAATGATGAACAAAAGAAAGAAGACAATTGGCTCTATGAACTTCAACTTCAAAGAATAACAGAAGAAGACCTCCGTGATATTTCCGAACAGGAACTTAAGGTATTGGCAATTAAAAGGGAAATGGATTCAGGCTATGCATTAACGCCACAAATTATTAAAAATGTTGATGTAACGGTTAAGGAGTTTGCCTATGTTAGTGAACATCTAGACACTTTGCCAGGCGTCGATATTACAACAGATTGGAAAAGAAACTATGTGTTTGATAGTACACTACGAACATTATTAGGAAACATTTCATCTTCTAATGAAGGAATTCCAAGAGAACGTTTGGACTATTACTTATCCAGAGACTATAACCGTACTGACCGTGTAGGGAAAAGTTATCTTGAATATGAATATGAAGAAGTGCTACAAGGACAAAAAGAAAAGGTTAGAAATATAACGGATAAAGCAGGGAACCTCATTGAAACGGAGACCATTTCAGAGGGGAAAAGCGGCAAAGATTTAGTCTTAACTGTAGACATGGAGCTTCAACGTGAGGTTGAGAAGATTATAGAAGAAGAATTGATTAATGCAAAGAAGAAATCAGGTACTGGATTACTTGATCGTGCGTTCGTCGTGATGATGGACCCGAGAAACGGCGAAGTTTTATCGATGGCAGGGAGACAGTTTGTAAAAAATGACGAAGGAAAAACTGAACTCCAGGATTTCGCTCTTGGAGCAATGACAACCTCCTATACAATGGGTTCGGCAGTAAAAGGAGCAACGGTGTTAACTGGATATGAAACAGGCGTCATTAAGCCTGGGAGTGTTCTCTTAGATGAACCACTCTACATTAAGGATTCACAACCTAAAAAATCTTATCAAACAATGGGGAAAATAGATGACCTAACAGCATTACAACGATCATCTAACGTGTATATGTTTAAAACAGCAATTAAGATAGGAAATGGAAAGTATGAACCTAATGGACCTTTACCTATAGAAACCAAAGCATTCACAACGATGCGTAATTATTTTAGTCAATTTGGTTTGGGTGTTAAAACGGGGATTGATTTACCGAATGAAGCAACTGGTTTTACAGGTCAAGATTTTACACCTGGTTTGCTTTTGGATTTGGCAATTGGCCAATATGACACGTATACACCACTTCAATTGGCACAATATGTTTCAACGATTGCAAATGATGGATATCGAATGAGACCACAGATTGTAAAAGAAATTCGGGAACCATCTCCTAAAGAAGGGTTAGGTACAGTTGTTAAAGCAGTCGATGCAGAGGTATTAAATCGATTAGACATGGATCAATCTCAAGTTGAAAGAGTTCAAGAAGGCTTTCGCCGAGTGATGCAAGAGCAAAGAGGAACAGCTTATAGCTATTTTAGAGGAGCGGAATATAACCCTGCTGGTAAAACGGGTACAGCTCAATCTTTTTATGACGGACCGATAAAAGATAAATTTTTAGCACCTACTTATAATTTAACCCTAGTGGGCTATGCCCCACATGATAACCCGGAAATCGCATTTTCAGTCGTTGTTCCATGGGCATATGATCGTGCAAAAAATCAGCATCCGATTAATAATCTGATTGGAAAAAGAATCATGGACAAATATTTTGAACTAAAAGCGGGTCAGAATGAAGAAAAAGCACTTAATGAGCAAAAAGAAGTTATAAATGGTACCGAATAATAGATAAGCAATGAATAACAGTACATTGTTTGGTCAAAAATAAAAGCACTCTATTGGGTGCTTTTTGTATTTTTGGTTAGTTTTTAAAATTTTTCTTCAATATATGTTTAAAGTAATATTAAGCTTCAAACCGCTTTACTACAGGACAGCTAGTCTATAGGATTCCAAATTGCGACAAAGTTCATCACAAATTTACAAAAGCTTAACATTAAGTTAAAACAAAATTAATACTAAACAGTTAATCTAATACTCGTAGGACAAAACAACCACTATCTAGGGGGAATTAAGAAATGAAAAGCTTTAAATTTCTAGCAATGTCTATTATGCTATCTTCTTTACTTGCATTTGCTGCAGCTTGTGGTAACACGGAAGAGCCAGCAGAAACTAACGAAGGTACTGAAGAAGTAGAAGAAGGTACTGAAGGTGCTTCTGACGAAGAAGCTGCATTAGAAGGCGAAGTTGGAATTGACGGTTCTTCAACTGTTGCTCCAATCGGTGAAGCTGTTTCTGAAGAATTCTCAGCTGAACAGCCAAATGTTAAAGCTCCAATCGGTGTTTCTGGTACTGGTGGCGGTTTTGAGAAATTCATCGCTGGTGAAACGGATATCTCTCAAGCATCACGTCCAATTAAAGACGAAGAAAAAGCTGCTCTAGAAGAAGCTGGTATCGAATTTACTGAATTTCAAGTTGCATTCGATGGTCTATCAGTTGTTGTAAATAAAGAAAATGATTTTATAGATAAATTAACTGTTGAAGATCTTAAGAAACTTTGGATTGAAGACGGTAAAACTAAAAAATGGTCTGACATTAACCCAGATTGGCCTGCTGAAGAAGTTAAATTTTTCTCCCCAGGAACTGATTCTGGTACTTATGACTACTTCAACGAAGTAATCTTAGAAGATGAGCAAATCGCAAAAGCTGCACAACTTTCAGAAGATGATAACGTATTGGTTACAGGTGTTACTGGAAATCCAAACGGTATGGGTTACTTCGGTTATGCGTACTACTTAGAGAATAAAGACAACCTTAAAGTTGTTCCGATCGTAAATGAAGCTGGTGAAGCAGTAGAGCCTACAAACGAATCAGTTGAGTCTGGTGATTACAATCCACTTTCTCGTCCATTGTACGTTTATGTAAACAATGCTTCACTTAAAGAAAAACCACAAGTTGCTGCTTTCGTTCAATTCTATTTAGAAAATGCTGCAACACTTGCTGAAGAAGTTGGATATGTTTCACTTCCTGAGGAAGAATACACAAAACAACTTGAAACTTTAGAAGGTTTAAAATAATATATAACAATAACATAGATGAGAAGCGAGATAATTGCTTCTCATCTTCCTATGCTTTTGGAAAGGGGTTTTCAAAATGGCTTTAACAAGTGGACAAAATGTGCGAGACTTAATAAAAGAGAAAAAGTCAAAAAATAGCACAAATCAAATGATCGAGAAGTTAGTTCCTGGATTGCTTTTTGTTTTAGCTTTAATTTCAATTCTTACAACAATTGGCATTGTTTTCACACTTTTATTTGAAACGATTACTTTTTTCACTCGTGTTTCTATCATTGATTTTTTAACTCAAAAAGAATGGTATCCTTTCTTTGAAGAGAACGCTACTTACGGAATAATGGCACTTATTTCTGGAACTTTACTTATTACGCTTATCGCAATTGTTGTTGCAGTTCCAATTGGGTTGGCTTCAGCTATATTCTTGAGTGAATATGCATCAGATCGAACAAGAAGAATAATAAAACCGATATTAGAAGTTCTCGCAGGTATTCCTACAATTGTCTATGGATTCTTTGCGTTAACTTTTGTAACACCACTGTTACAGAAATTCATTCCGGATCTAGCGATATTTAATGCATTAAGTCCTGGTATAGTCGTTGGTATCATGATTGTCCCAATGATTGCTTCACTTTCTGAAGATGCCATGAGTTCAGTACCGAATTCAATGCGTGAAGGAGCACTAGCTTTAAGGGCAACCAGATTGGAAGTAGCACTTAAAGTGATCCTTCCAGCTGCAACTTCAGGAATAGTTGCGTCATTTGTATTAGGAATTTCTCGTGCCATTGGTGAGACAATGATTGTATCATTAGCTGGTGGTGCAACTCCAAAATTAAGTTTCGATCCAACTGAATCGATCCAAACGATGACAGCGTATATTGTTCAGGTTAGTTCAGGTGATGCCGGTTATGGAACAACAGTTTACTACAGTATATATGCTGTAGGGATGACCTTGTTCTTGTTCACGCTCGCCATGAATATCCTAGCACAGGTTATTTCTCGTCGTTTCAAGGAGGAATACTAATATGAAGATGATTGATAAACAACAGCTTTCAAGGAAAATGGGTACAAGACTGATAGTTAATCAACTATTCAAAGGCTTATTTCTAGTAGCCACTTCTTTTGCATTGGTCGTTTTAGCTATCCTACTTTATCGGATATTCACTCAAGGATTTAGTTATGTTTCGCTTGATTTTTTCACAAGTTTTGCTTCAAGACGACCTGAGGATTCAGGTATTAAATCAGCATTGGTTGGCTCACTATGGGTTATTGGTGTAACCATTCCAATTGCATTACTATTATCTGTTGGTACTGCATTATATTTAGAAGAATACGCAAAAAAGAATAGGATCAACACGTTTATTCAAATGAATATTTCTAATTTAGCTGGTGTACCATCAATTGTGTTTGGTTTACTTGGATTAACTGTGTTTGTTCGATTCTTTGATTTAGGTCGAAGTATTTTAGCGGGTGGATTAACGATGGCATTACTTATTTTGCCTGTAATTGTTGTAGCTTCTCAAGAGTCGATTCGTGCAGTTCCGAAAGAACTTCGTGAAGCATCACTTGGAATGGGGGCGACCAAGTGGCAAACGATTTTAAGAGTTGTTTTGCCTTCATCCATTCCGGGTATTATTACAGGAAGTATTCTTGCCTTTTCCCGTGCGATAGGTGAAACAGCGCCATTATTAGTTGTTGGGGCTTTCGCATACGTTAACTATTTACCCGAAAATGTTATGAGTACATTCACGGTTATGCCAATCCAAATATATAACTGGTCAGCACGACCACAGCCAGAGTTTCAAGATGTAGCTGCGGCTGGTATAATTGTATTATTCATATTCCTAATTGTAATGAACTCTGTTGCAGTGTTCATTCGAAATAAGTTCCAAAATCGCTATTAACTGTTTTTAAGGATGAGGGAGGTTTCCTACATGGAAAGTTCAAGTATGGTAAAAATTAGAAAAGAAAAAAAGAGCGCACATGTAAATAAAGAAATCAATAAGAACATTGTGTATAAGACAGATAATTTAAACTTATGGTACGGGAAAGACCAAGCATTAAAGAATATTGATCTTGATATTTATGAAAATGAAGTAACTGCAATCATTGGACCATCAGGCTGTGGTAAATCTACTTATATTAAAACGCTAAATCGTATGGTTGAGTTAATTCCAATCGTTCGTACTTCTGGTAAAATTTTATATCGCGGGAAAAATATTTTCGATAAATCTTACGGAGTCGAAGAACTACGTACGCAAGTGGGCATGGTTTTCCAAAAGCCAAATCCGTTTCCGAAATCTATTTATGAGAATGTTGCATATGGCCCTCGCATACACGGAATTAGAGACAAAAAAATACTTGATGAGATTGTTGAAAAAAGCCTACGTGGTGCTGCTATTTGGGATGAAGTGAAAGATCGTTTAAAAGAAAATGCGTACGGTCTATCAGGTGGTCAGCAACAACGTTTATGTATTGCTCGTTGTTTAGCAATTGAGCCTGACGTTATTTTAATGGATGAGCCAACATCTGCTTTAGATCCTATCTCTACTTTAAAGATTGAAGAGCTTATTCAAGAGCTTAAGAAAAGCTATAGTATTATCATTGTGACTCACAACATGCAACAGGCTGCACGTATATCAGATCGCACTGCTTTTTTCCTAAATGGAGAAGTTGTCGAGTACACAGAGACAGATCGCTTGTTCTCAAATCCATCTGACAAACGTACAGAAGATTATATCACTGGACGTTTTGGGTGATTTAAATAATAGAAGGTCGTGCGCAAGATAGTTACGCACGACTTTTTGACTTATAATAAGAACAACTTAACAAAATAAAAAACAAGGGATTAGTTACATAAGGAGGACTTTGAAATGGTAGTAAGAGAAAAATTCGAATACGACTTGAAAAATTTACGTGAAAAATTAGTTGAAATCGGTAATCTGACGGAAATCGCTTTGTCACGAGCCATTCACGCTCTTGAAAACAAAGACATTGAACAAGCCCTTGAAATAATAGAGGATGATAATAAAGTGGATGATCTTGATGAGGAAATAAATGATTTAGCCATTTTGTTAATTGCAAAACAACAACCAGTTGCGATTGATTTAAGAAGAATAATTGTGGCAATTAAAATTTCAAATGATATTGAAAGAATGGCTGACTTCGCTGTTAATATTGCAAAGTCAACGATCCGAATAGGCGATCAGCCATTAATAAAACCAATTAATCATATTAAGAAAATGCATGCTATTGCTTCTGAAATGTTAACGCTATCAATAAAAGCATTTAACGAAGAAGATGTTGTGTTGGCAAAAAAAGTAGCGGACATGGATGACCAGGTAGATGAATTGTATGGTGAAACAATTCGAGAACTACTTGACATGATGCCAAATCAGAAAGAATTTTCTCAACAAATTACTCAGCTATCTTTCATTTGTCGTTATATTGAAAGAACGGCGGATCATGCGACAAATATTTCGGAGAGTATTTTGTATTTAGTTAAAGGTAAACACTATGATTTAAATACTTAAATAAAAAAGCCACATGTTGATCCTTATAGGATCAACATGTGGCTTTTTTTATTACCTCGTAATCGCTTCTGTAAGCTCTTCAAAACTCATACCCTGCATGACTTCAAACGTACCAAGTTGAACTTCTCTGTGATAATTACCTTTTATTAAGTACTGGTTAAAGTCCTTAGCTGAAGTAATGATGCCGTTTTGTTCAAGAAGGTCTGACACCTCACCTGTTGTCATTCCTTCTCTTATTTGCACGGAATACTTTTTGATTTCTACGGGCTTATCTTCTTGTTCTTTTACTTCAGTTTCTGCCGTTTTTTCAGTTGCTTTTTGCTGTTCTTTATTTGCAGCTTGATCCTTCGCTTTTATCAATGTTTCATATTCTTCATTTGTTATCGTCATTTGTCCACTTTTCGCTAAGTAATCCTTCACATCTGTTTCTGTTACTTCTTTTTGTAAGGCAACTTCATCAGCAGTAGGGGCATTTCCTGATAAAAAAAACGTTGCGCTTAATACAGAAGTAGCTGCGATCATTCCAGCCGCAAATGATTGAAAACCATTCTTACTCATGTTAAGACCCTCTCATTCCGTTCAACAATTGACTTAACTTCCTCAAGCTTTACATTTTCGGAAAGAGCAATTGCATCCATTGACATTCCTTGTTTATATTTTGAGATGACCCGACTTTTGTTGAGCATTTCAGGCTCGTCCACGGTCGTGCTGTTTTGGTTACCAAGTACATCATTCTGTAAGAGTTCTTCTTCTAGTACACGCATTTTTTTCTTTAATTTATAGATCTCCTGCATTGCTGAAAGTTGCAGATGATCTAATTCCTGTTCTAATTCCTTTACGTTATCTCGCTGAAAAAAAGAAATTCCAATAAGCGCGATGCTTATGATAAACAGGATAATAATTACGATACCCATTTTAGTCACCTTCTTATGTTTTTTTTCCTTTATCTTTATAACACACATAGAGCACTTTCAAAAGCGGTTTTGCTAAAAATGTAGATTATTGACTACTTTTCTTTCTAGCTAGGACCTATCCCGCTAGCTATTTGCGACTTCACTCGGGATTCTTTATAGTAAAAAGGAAAAGAGAACTTGAGAGTAGGGGTTGCTCGTGAAAAATAACCAAAAACAAATGAAGAATTCCTCCATTCATATCATTCGAGATTCAGACCTGAATTATGAGGAGTGTTTAACTATTTTTGTCGAAAATAATACTTCGTTAGCCGTCATTTGGTCTATTTCTTCAACTACTTGCGAAACTTTAGGTCATCTTTTACTAGAAGACTTTGTCCATTTACATAAAACTATTGTAATCTATCAAATAAATAATGAAGACTATTTCGAGCTTCCGTTTACAAAATCGGAAGGAAAGCAAGTATTAAGTAACCTTCAATCTGGTCAGTATTATTGTGAAATTATCTTACGGAATTCTCAAGATCAAGCAATAACAATCAAACGGTCAAATACCGAGCAGCTAACTCTAAATGCAGACAGAAGTCCCGCGGATTGTTATGTATGGAAGAAAAAAGAGTTACAACAAGAAGATTGGATTCGTAATTTTTCTGGATATACCGTATATGACGAAAAAAGCTAGGAGGGAGCGAGTGGATATACGACACGATTTTAGAGAAGCTTCTGACGAACTCAGTCTTCGCATTTTAATGCTTACAACCGAGTATCCACCCAATATCATTGGAGGGCTCGGGAGGCATGTAGGAGACCTTTCTATAAGCTTACAGGAGCTTGGTCACGAAGTTACGGTGATAACTCTTTCAACTACTCAGTCCGAAAGCTACGAAGAAGTTGATGGAGTTCGTGTATATCGCGTTGTTCCAATTCAAACAACTTTTTCCAACCTAATAGAATGGAATCTTAATGTGAACTTTCGGTTTATCCAGTTCTTTCAGGAAAACTTCGAAGATTCCTTTGACATCATTCATGCCCATGATTGGCTAACAAGTTTAGCAGGAATTGGATTAAAACGGAAATACTGTCTACCACTTATCGCAACCATACACGCCACTGAAAAAGGCCGAAACCAAAACAATGTAGGTGATGCAAGCCTAACTATAGTTCAAATGTATGAAAAACAATTAGTAGAAGCAGCAAATAAAATTATTGTTTGTAGTCACTTCATGAAAGAAGTATTAATGGAAGAGTTTCGTCCCCCTTTAGAAAAGCTAGCTATTATTCCAAACGGTGTGAATGAGTTGAACTTTAAAAACGCTCAATCTAAGAACAAAATGAGAAAAAAGTTTCCAAGCTTAGATAAACCGTTCATATTTTCATTGGGTAGACTAGTGACCGAAAAGGGCTTTCAATACCTTTTAAGAAGTATGCCAGGTATAATGGACGTCTTTCCAACTATACAGCTTGTTATTGCAGGTGAAGGACCAGAACTAAAAAACCTCCAACAAATGGCAAAAAAGTTACACATCCAAAATTCTACAACGTTTGTTGGATTTGTGAATGATTTGGAAAGAAACGCGCTTTTACAAGCCTGCACACTAACGGTGGTTCCCAGTACATACGAACCATTTGGAATCGTAGCGTTAGAGAGTATGATTTCAAAAAAGCCAACAGTTGTCTCACGCACTGGTGGCCTAAAAGAAATTATCACAAAAGATACAGGCGTTCTTTTTAAACCGGGTGATGAAAAGGAATTAGCACAGTGTATCATTTCATTACTTAAAAATGTAGTACGAACACAAGAGTTTGCAGAACAAGGGTATAAAACAGCGAAATCTTCTTTTAACTGGAGACCGATTGCAAAGTCTACAAGTAAGATATACGAAAAGTTCGTTAAAAAATAAGATGATCACCACAACTGATAAAAAAAATAACTAACCGGTGGAATTTATTGAACAAAAGTGCTATTATATTAAAGTCTGATTTATTTTAATAGCTTTTAATGTTTGGAGGGAAAGAAACATGCGTGTAAATATTACATTAGCTTGCACTGAATGTGGCGAACGTAACTATATTTCTAAAAAGAATAAACGTAATAACCCAGATCGTCTTGAGCTTAAGAAATATTGTTCAAGAGACAAAAAAATGACAGCACACCGTGAAACAAAGTAAGCAGTAGGATTAATTCCTACTGTTTTTTTTGTCCTTATTTTTATTCATGTGGGTGTTTCTTCTTTTATTAAATCGGTATACTTATAGTAATACAAAACGGTGGTGATCATGATAAACAAAAAATCAATGCGCGTTCATACTTTAAAGAAACTTCAACAATTGAGTGATGCTACATTTGAGACGGGGTCAGCAACTATACATAAACAGTTATATTCCGAAGATGTTTGGAACAATGCATCTACGATAGGATTGACGATTTCAAATGGCCATGAAGTTGATACAAAATCGGTCATAGAAAAAGCATGGATGCTTGGCAAAAGAGTCGTTGTCCCTAAATGCGATCCTAGTAGAAAAACGATGAACTTTCGAGAAATTAAAACATTTGACGAGCTTGAGATTGTTTATTATTCGTTACGTGAGCCCATTATAGAGCTTACGGATGAAGTGAGTTCAGAAGAAATTGATTTAATAATTGTACCAGGTGTTGTTTTTGACAAAAGAGGATATCGAATTGGATATGGTGGGGGCTATTATGATCGTTATCTTTCGTCCTATAGCGGAAACAAACTTTCAATGGCATTTTCACTTCAGATAGAACAAGATAATCTGCCGACAGAAGAGCATGATGTGGCCGTCTCTAAACTTATTACAGAACAAGAAATATTGAACTGTACTCATGGGTAGTAGTGGAGAAATCTATATTTATATCGTTGTTCTTTTTTTAGCGCTGTTAGGTTGGAAGGTAAGGGCACTTACCGTTTCTGGGGCAATTTCTGCTTTTTTTGTCGGTTCGATCATTTATCTTGGCTTTTCGTTTGAGGGATTAATTCTTTTAGGTGCATTTTTTGCAACCTCAAGTTTATTAAGTAAGTACAAGCGTAGGCAAAAGGGATTTTTAGAAGATATTCTCGAAAAAGGTGATCGACGAGATTATCTACAAGTGTTAGCAAACGGTGGTGTACCTGCCATAGTTAGCATCATATATACATTAACACCGGATAGCCTTCTTCTAGTCGTTTTTTGCACCTCACTTGCAGCTGCAAATGCTGATACATGGGCATCAGAAGTTGGAACACTTAGTAAAGGAAAACCAAGAATGCTATTAACTCTAATGAAGGTAAGTAGAGGAACGTCTGGGGCGGTATCCTGGTTGGGGACGAGGGCTGCTATAGGAGGAGCATTATTTATAGCGTTTGTCGCTTTGGTTACTTTTCAGTTGGAGTTTCACCACTTTCTGCTAATTCTCTCTTTTGGTTTTATAGGGAATTTGTTCGACACTATTCTGGGTAGTACATTACAAGTTACTTACACATGCAGCCAATGTGGAATTAAAACTGAACGACGAATTCATTGTGAGAAGACGGGGAATCAATCGAGTGGGTTGACGCTTGTAAATAATGATGTTGTGAATTTTATGGCCATTTTATTATCATCTATCTTCGTTTTTTTCATATTGTTTGTCACCGGATGATGAATAAATAGATTTTCGAGGATAAAAACAGACCTTCCAACAAAAAGTAAAGGTAGGAGGGATTAATATGATGCAAAGTATGAATAGGCTGTTATTTTTAATTTTTGGAACGTTGGCTATCTATCGTTTCCGTTACAAAATCGTTAACCTCGTTTTAGGACAACCGGAAATTCGTCGATATTTTATTCAGCTTTCAATGAGAATTCCATTTTTACGAGATCGTTTTGTTAATCGTGCTTTTCAATAAGTTCAACTTGAAAGAATCTGTCCATTTGCAAGTGATGGGCGGATTTTTTTGTCGTGACATATTCCAAGAGAGCAGGATACTTTCTATTAGAAGAGCTACCTTGTTATAATAATGAAAAAAAGTCAGGACGGATATTATGGTGATGGAGCAGGACTATCTTTTTTGGCAGATGGTTGATGAGCTTGTGATAAAGCAACAATTTAACATTATCCGTTTGTCAGAAGATCAACGCGAAGTTTGGCTTGAGCCGAGGAAAAATAAACAATATGGAATTCTTAGATTAAAGCGCTATGATGTTGATTGGGGAAATTGGCTTGCAAATGACCTTGAAGAGGCTGCAACTATTTTTGAGTCTCTACGAAAACAAAGTCAAAAACGTTCATTTCATGTTTTGAATGTCTACATTTCAACCTATCCACCTGTTGATGATTTTCCACTTGGATTGTCAGAACCATTTAAAGATCAACAAACTGGTAAAACAACTGTAACGTCAGTTTTTATGGATAAAGAAAATAAATTTCAAGAACCGTTTCCAGAGCTCGAAAATTTCCTTCAAAAGAAAGTTAGAGATCTTGTACCAACTAAAGAAGTAGGGTTTGATGAAGTTCAAAAGCTCAAATTTAAAGTTCTTAGTTACTCAAATCAAAGAGTGAAGGAAGAAAGAAAAGTTTTTGAATATGGTAAACCTTTGTTCACCTACTTTTTTATAGGACTTCAAGTTTTTATGTTTTTGCTGCTCGAGTTTTATGGGGGAAGTACGAATACAGAAACATTGGTTCAATTTGGGGCGAAATTTAATCCTTTGATTGCAGAGGGAGAGTGGTGGCGCTTTTTCACTCCTATTGTTTTACATATTGGTATGCTTCATTTGTTTATGAATAGCCTAGCCCTTTTGTACGTAGGATCTGCTGTTGAAAAAATCTATGGTTCTACACGCTTTTTAGTGATCTACCTACTAGCAGGTGTTGCAGGAACGATAGCAAGTTTTGCATTTAGTCCCTCAGTTTCGGCAGGTGCATCAGGTGCGATATTTGGTTGCTTTGGGGCTTTGTTATATTTAGGAATCGTTTTACCAAAGTTATTTTTCCGAACGCTTGGCTCAAACATTCTCGTTGTTGTCGGAATAAACCTCGCATTAGGCTTTGTTATACCAGGAATCGATAACGCTGGTCATTTAGGAGGTTTAATCGGCGGATTTTTAGCTGCGGTAGTCGTTCAACTGCCAAAACAAAATAAATTCATACTCCGAGCGATTGCGATAGCTCTAACCATTTTCCTTTTAACCTCAATGTATGGTTACGGTAAAAGTCAAACAGAAACTCAATTACAGCAATATCGTTCGATGACCAATTCCTTGTAATACGTGTAGATCGGGTATGTTTTCGCTTTTTTTCGTCGATGATGGCTAAGGAAATCTCTTACCCGAAATGGAGAAGCCCAATGAGCTATGATCAAAAGAAGGAACCTGTATCGAAACAAATTGATGAAAATCTATCGTACTTATCAGAACGACTCGGAGTAAAAAAAAGTTTTGATGTTATTCAGTTGGACTTGGAGTATGCAGAACGAAAAATGGCTTTGTTTTTGGTCGACGGCTTTGTAAAAGATGATATTTTGCATTATCTAATGAAATATTTGTCATCGTTATCTGAAGAACAGCTGAAAGAAAATACACTGGATAAGTTACTAAAAACGTATATACCTTACGTTGAAATTGATAAAACAGATGATTTAAATAAGGTAGTTGATACTGTTTTAGCAGGACCCACCGCACTAGTTGTTGATGGGATTGATCAAGTCATTTTAGTTGACGCTAGAACCTATCCAGTTCGAGGACCAGCAGAACCAGATATGGAGAGAGTGGTAAGAGGATCAAGAGACGGCTTTGTTGAGACGATTGTTTTTAATACTGCGTTAACAAGAAGACGAGTTAGAGATCGTTCGCTTCGAATGGAATATCTGCAAGTTGGCAGACGCTCAAAAACTGATGTTGTTGTTTGTTATCTAGAGGATATCGCAGACTTAAGTCATGTAGCAGACTTAAAAAAATCATTAGAGAAAATTGATACCGATGGTCTTCCGATGGCAGAAAAAACGGTAGAGGAATTCATTTCAGGTCATCATTGGAACCCTTATCCTTTAGTAAGGTACACGGAACGGCCAGATACAGCAGCAGCCCATCTCTATGAAGGTCATGTTTTGCTGTTTGTAGATGGTTCGCCGAGCGTTCTTATAACACCGACAACGTTTTGGCATCATCTTCAACATGCAGAAGAGTACCGGAACAAGCCAGTTACAGGGGCATACTTACGCTTTGTGCGGTTTGCGGCAGTTCTTGCTTCCCTTTTTTTGTTACCATTTTGGTATTTGCTTGCTGAACATCCTGAATACTTACCTGCTGGATTAGAATACATAGGAATTACAGATCCAGGGGAAGTTCCATTGCTCTTACAGTTTGTGTTGATTGAAATAGGAATAGATATACTAAGGATGGCTGCCATACACACACCTTCATCCTTAGCCACGGCATTAGGGCTTGTCGCTGCCTTAATGATAGGCCAAGTTGCAGTTGAGGTAGGCCTTTTTGCAAACGAGGTAGTCTTGTACCTGGCAATTGCTGCAATTGGTACATTTGCAACGCCTAGTTATGAACTAAGCTTAGCAAATCGGATTTTCCGGATCGTGTTATTACTGGCAACAGGTTTCCTAGGAGTGTTCGGTCTTATTGGTGTAATCACATTATGGATAATTATGCTTGCTAGACTTAAATCGTTTAATGTTCCATACCTATGGCCGTTTATTCCATTCAATTATCGTGCACTAAGAGATGTTCTATTAAGATCACCAATACCTCTTAAAAATAGGCGTCCAACCTTTTTAAACCCACAAGATCCAGATCGATAACCAGCGCTGCTTAGCAGGTGCTGGTTTTTTTGATTTAACTTTCTAGCTTGCTTGACGTTATGGTCAAATTCTTTATACTTTAAAATGTAGAATGTTCTTCTAGGTTAAAAAGAAGGTGAATTTTTGAAAACAATTTATGATATCCAACAATTATTAAAAAGATTCGGTACCATTGTTTACATAGGTGACCGTGTAGCGAATTTAGAGCTTATGGAAGAAGAAGTACGACAATTGTATGAGTTACAGATGATCGAAACAAAAGAATTTCAAATGGCTATTCTTTTATTAAGGCAAGAAACACAAATTCTCCTAGGTAAAAGAGAAAGACAGTAAGGAATACCTAACCGTGAAAACGGTTTCTAAAAACATCGTGTATTTATATAGGAAGAAAAGGGTGAATAATATGAATGAGAAATGGTTGGTTGGGGTCGATTTAGGCGGAACATCAATTAAGATGGCATTTATAAATTACTATGGAGAAATCATTGAAAAATGGGAGATTCCAACTGATAAGAGTGGAAAAGAAATTACAACAGATGTAGCGAAAGCCATTGATACGAAGCTTATTGAACTAGGTCAAGTTAAATCAAAGTTAGCGGGAATTGGAATGGGTGCTCCTGGTCCTGTAAACTTAACAACCGGGCTCGTTTATGAAACCGTTAACTTAGGTTGGAAAAACTATCCCCTAAAAGATCACTTAGAAATTGAAACAGCGTTACCAGCTGTTATTGACAACGACGCGAACATGGCAGCAATCGGAGAAATGTGGAAGGGTGCTGGAGATGGTGCAAAGGATCTAATTTGTGTAACACTTGGAACAGGTGTTGGTGGTGGGATTATTTCAAATGGTGAAGTTGTTCATGGTACGAATGGAGCAGGCGGAGAAATTGGCCATATGACCTCGATTCCAGAGGGTGGAGCGCCATGTAATTGTGGAAAGACAGGCTGTATTGAAACAATCGCATCTGCAACAGGTGTCGTAAGGATAGCAAAGGAAAAGCTGGAGAGTACCAATACATCTAGTGTACTTCGGGAAATTATTGAAAAAAATTCTGAGTTAACAGCGAAGGATGTTTTCTTTGCAGCAGAAAACGGAGATATACTAGCAGGAGAAGTAGTCGATTATGTGACATTCCATTTAGGATTAGTTTTAGCCAATTTAGCAAACGGGCTAAATCCAGAAAAAATCGTTATCGGTGGCGGTGTCTCAAAAGCGGGAGATCTGTTACTTCAAAAAGTAACGTCTTACTTTAATCAATTTGCCTTCCCAAGAGTAGCGGCGGGAGCAACGTTAACAATTGCAACATTAGGCAATGATGCGGGCGTCATCGGAGGCGCATGGCTAGCAAAAACCAATTTAATGAAACACTAATAAATCTTAGATTATAACACATAGTAAAAAGGAGCTTCCAAGAGGGAGCTCCTTTACTAATGGTTTTAGTACATTTGTTCTTTCGATTATAATTATTGTTAGAATCGATTTAATCGTTTTTATAATATTGGCAATATTTTTACTTTAGAAGAAAATGAAACTTTTTTTAGTTTAATGCGTCTAATAATAGGGTAAACGGAATAAGCTGAACATTATAATTCTAGCATGTTATTGTAATGGTAATATTAATTATTATTGCTTTTTGTTAAAGAAGTATTAAGATATGGTTTAGCTGTTCGATTGCCAACCTAATAAATGGTAGTTATTAAATATAAAAAAAGTTCACTGTTATACCGGAAGAGGAGGTACTATTTATGCGTAAAAAAACATTTTCAAAAATTTCATTTTTGCTTCTTGCCACAGTATTTTTGTGGATCAAAACCTACTTAGTCTATAAAACTAGCTTTGATATTAAAATAGAAAATTTCACACAAGAATTTATTTTATTCATAAACCCGTTAAGCTTTTTACTACTGATTTTTGGTATTGGCTTATTTATGAAGGAAAAGAGTCGTAATCGTTATATATTTGGTGCAAGTATCCTTGTAACAGGCGTACTTCTTGCAAATATGGTTTTTTACCGATTCTTTAATGATTTCCTAACAATCCCAGTTTTATTTCAAACAAGTAATATGGGTGACCTAGGAAGTAGTATTACGAGTCTTTTTCAACCAGCCGATTTATTGATGTTCGTTGACTTAGCGATTCTTTTTTGGTTATTGAAGAAGCCATCACTTAGCTCAGATGTAAGAATGACTAGAAAAGAAAAGTCAGCTTACTTTTTATTAGTAGCTGCCGTGTTTTTTTTCAACTTAGGATTAGCAGAAACAGAGCGACCACAGCTTCTGACTCGTTCGTTCGACAGAGAAGTATTAGTGAAAAATATCAGTGTTTATAACTTCCATATTTATGATGCAGTTATTCAGTCTAAAACTTCCGCACAACGTGCATTAGCGGATAGCAATAGTCTTACTGAAATTGAGAACTATGTAAATGCAAATGAAAAGGATCCTAATGAAGAGTTATTCGGTATTGCAAAAGACCGAAACGTCATCTTAGTTTCTCTTGAATCAACTCAAAGCTTTGTTGTGAATGAAACATTAAATGGAGAAGAAATCACACCGTTTATGAATGACTTCATTAAAGAAAGCTATAACTTTGACAATTTCTATCACCAAACGGGTCAAGGGAAAACGTCTGACTCTGAATTTATCGTTGATAATGCGTTATATCCATTAGGTCGTGGTGCAGTCTTTTTTACAAATAGTAATAATGATTATGTTGCTACACCAGAAATTTTAAAGGAACATGGATATTATTCTACTGTGTTCCACGCAAACAACAAAAGCTTCTGGAACAGAGACATTATGTACCAAGCACTTGGTTATGACAGATTCTTTGATGTAGATGATTATGAAGTAACACCTGAAAATTCAATTGGTTGGGGTTTAAAGGATAAAGAGTTCTTTGAACAATCTGTAGAACACATGAAAACTTTACCACAGCCGTTTTACAGCAAATTTATTACCTTAACAAATCACTTCCCTTTCGAACTAGGTGAAGAGGATAAAATGATTGATGAGTTTGATTCAAACAGTCGAACATTAAATCGTTACTTCCCAACCGTTCGCTACCAAGATGAAGCTCTTAAACGCTTCATTGAAGAACTTAAAGAAGCCGGTTTGTATGAGAACTCTGTTATCATTCTTTACGGAGATCACTACGGAATTTCGGAAAACCATAATGTTGCAATGGAGAAATTCTTAGGAAAAGAAATTACACCATTTGAATCGATAGAACTACAAAAAGTACCATTTGTTGTTCACATTCCAGGTGTAACAGATAAGAATCCAGAAACGATTTCAAAAGTTGCGGGTCAAGTTGATATTCGTCCTACAATCATGAACTTACTTGGTGTCGGCACAGAAGATCAAATTCAGTTTGGTTCAGATGCATTATCTGATGAAAAGTTATCATTCACTGTTTTACGTGATGGAAGCTTTATTACAGAGAACAATGTGTATACAGATGGAAAGTGTTATGACAAAGGTACTGGAGAGCCGACAGATCAAGCTGCATGTGAACCATATATGGAAAAAGCAAAGCAAGAATTAGACTACTCAGATCAAATTGTCTATGGTGACTTACTTCGTTTCTATGAACAAGAAGGAACGAAAGAAGAGCAAGCAAAAACAAATGAGAACTAATAAAAAAAGCTTTGGCCATTAGGTCAAAGCTTTTTTTATGTAAAGGAAATTAAGGTGATTGCGCTTTTGTTCATATATACTACCCTTAAAATTATTAATTTCTTAGTATCTTCTAATAACAACTTTCTCTTATCGCCCACATAAGCTGTTATTAGAGAGTTAACGAGGAGGGGATATCATGAAAGGTGCGACAATCCTTGAAACAAAAAAAGCCTATACTTCAACGAAACTCTACAATGATGTTGACACTTTAGTGAAGGTTTTTCCGTTTATTGAGAAAGAAACAATTGGGGAAAGTGTATTAGGAAAGCCGATTATTGAATTGTCAATTGGTAAAGGTCCAAAACGAGTCCATATGAATGGTTCGTTTCACGCCAATGAATGGATTACATCTGCTATTATGATGAAGTGGTTAGAAGAGTATGTAAGGGGCCTCACAACTCAAGACGAATTATTTCAGTTGTACACTCAAACAACCCTCTCTTTCGTTCCAATGGTCAACCCAGATGGCGTAGACTTAGTGTTAAATGGTCTCCCAGAAAACGATGAAGCCCGAGCAAAAGCATTAATGATTAATGAGGGGTCACTCGATTTTTCACAATGGAAAGCAAATATTTGTGGAATTGACTTAAATAACCAATACCCTGCGAATTGGGAAATTGAAAAGGAAAGAAAAATTCCTAAGTCACCAGCTCCCAGAGATTATCCAGGTGATGCTCCCTTAACTGAGCCAGAAGCAATCACAATGGCTAACTTATTGAAAAAGGGAAATTTTGATCGAGTTCTTGCCTTCCATACGCAAGGGGAGGAGATTTACTGGGGTTATATGAATAAAGAGCCACTAGAAGCTGAAGTGATTGTAAAAGAGTTTGAAAAGCTGAGTGGCTACAAAGCCATTCAACATATTGATAGTCATGCAGGGTTTCGAGATTGGTTTGTAAATGAATGGGGCCGACCTGGGTTTACAATTGAATTAGGAAACGGTGTCAACCCTTTACCACTTACTCAATTTGAAGAAATTTATCAAAAAAGCAAAGGAATCTTTTTTTCTGGATTATATATGTAAAAGCTGAAACTTTTTTGTTTTAAACACGTCATACCTATAGATACTATCAGTAGAGGTGAGAATTAGTGATGAGATTAAGAAATTTTACGACAATGCTAATATTTTGTAGCCTTTTTCTCGTCAGCTGCCAGCACTCTCAACCATCAAATGATGATACAAATCTTTCAACTATACGAGATACAAACTTGGAAGAACGTTCAGCCTCTACGTCCCTTTTTGGGAAACAGTCTCTTTTACCCATAAAGCTAGAAGAACAGTCCTTTCACTCTGTCGCAGATTGGAAGGATGATGAAACAATTTTTTATATCACCCAATCTAGTGAAGGATCCATCATTCACACCTATCATCTTTTTACAGGTGAAGATAATGTCTTTTATGAAAGTGATGCACCTATCATAAAACTTGAAGCAAACGAAGATCATAGCTTGTTTTTAGTACATACAAGTCCAACGAGTTACGAAGCTGAACTTATCATATTAGATGAAGATGCAAACGAAACATTCTATCAAAAAATACCTTCATTTGAACTTCAGTATACCTGGAATCAAACAAATTCAAATCAACTTTATGTAACATCCTTTTCAGAGGATTGGTCCTTTAATACGATGATTATTGATCTTGATAATGGAACCGTTAGTGAAAATTCAATCTCAGTACCATTTGTACAATGGATGAATGAAAAGCAATTTTCCTATTTAAAGTGGAATGAAGAAGAACCTTCACTTTCAGCTCCTTTGTACATTTATGATCTTAATAATGAAAAAGAAACACTGCTTTCAGAAAATATCATTTCTCACCATAGTTATCGAGACACAATGATTACAATCGAACGAAGTGAACAATCAAACAATAAAGGAATCTACCGCTTTTATGATTTAACAACGACTACTGAAGTGGCAAAGCTCGAAACTCCACTACTTTCACTTTTTTCAGAATGGCTGATTCCATATTACGACTATAGCGATGTAGGTGGAATTTTTTATACACTACAAGCTAACGATACTGGTACTACCTTTGATCTAAACTCTTTTAATATCGAAAAAAGTGAAACAAAGACGATTTTGAACGAAATAGAGAACCTTCCGTTTAAACTTTCTCCAAGTGGGGAATTTGCTTTATATGGTGCACGCTTTGAAAAAGTAATTATAATAGAAGATGTAGAAATTAAAGAACTAGTAGAGCTATCATAAGAGAGGATGACTTATACACATGGCAATTGTTGATGTAACGATCATACCCATTGGTACTTCAACTCCAAGCGTGAGTGAATATGTTGCCGATATCCAACATATCTTACAAACGTATCAAGTTGAAGGAAAAATAAACTATCAATTAACACCAATGAATACAATCATTGAGGGAGAATTGCCTACTTTATTTGAAGTGATTCAAGCGATTCACGAAGCCCCATTTAATAAAGGAATCATGCGAGTCGCAACAAATATTCGAATTGATGACCGAAGAGATAGAACCTCCACAATGGAAAGTAAAATGGAAAGTGTTCATAATCAAATTAAAAAGAACGGCACCTTTTAAAATGACGGTAAAATAAAAACCTTGGCAGTATAGCCAAGGTTTTTAATGTACTGTTGGAAATCCGCTGTTAAGTAATGTCATAACTGTGAACCATCCGAAAACAGCAAGTGTTCCGAATGCAAAGAAAATGCCCATTACATTTTTTTCTTTAAGTGAACGGAGTAAACCAAACACCGATAATATTGTCACAAGTGCAAAAATAACGACTATACCCATTAAATAAGCCCCCTTACCATATGTAGATCATTCCTAAGTTGGATCAACTAAATGATGTACATGATACAAACTAAGTCCTTCTAATATTTTAATCAATTTTACGCCATTTGTCGAGGCGAAAATGTAACGCCAATGGAATAGGCTGTGGCAATTCCTTGAACAAGCTTAAGGAATTGAGAATCAATGTAAAGGAGTGCACCGTCCTTTGCGATAAGGTGTTCTTCAAATTGAAGCAATGCCATTTTTTCTTGGACAGGATCGGTTGCTGTTATTGTAAACGATTGGACTAACTCTTGAAATAAATAAATTTTATTAGCGTGCGATTTAAAACCATAATCGGAATACAGACTTGTAACCTCAGGATTATCTAGTAAAACAAGTGCATGTTGTTCTTCAAATATAGTCTGTTCTTCGAATAAACTTTTTAGTCGTTCAGCTTCAAAAAACGATGAAACAATCACAATTGTATCATCGTGATCAACTATGCGAACTTTTTCTTTTATCCTTAATAGAAGATTGAAATTTAGAGAAGTTGCCCCACTTAGCTCTACCCCAAATAGAATGTTCATTTACGCAGCCCCTTTAATTAGTACACAATAATGTCTAATCTATTAGTAATAGTGTAAAATAGAAAGAAAATTAATTCAATTGAGGTGCAATATGAAAACAAAATGGGTGAGGATGCCACTAGGTCCACTTCAAACAAATTGTTATCTTTTTTCAAATGAAAACAACGAATGTATTATTTTTGATCCAGGAAGTGAAGGTTCAAGACTGAACACCTATTTAAAAGAAAAAAAGTTAACACCTTTAGCAATTTTATTAACTCATGCACATTTCGACCACATTGGCGGAGTAGAAGACGTTCGAAACCAATGGGGAATTCCAGTATACATACATAGAAATGAAAAGAAGTGGCTAACCAGTCCAGCCCTTAATGGCTCACAGCGCTTTATCGGGCATGAAATTAGTTCACGTGATGCGGATCATCTTATAGAAGCTGAAGGTGATTTGCAAATAGGTGCTTTTACTCTACAAGTTTTCGAAACGCCAGGTCATTCACCAGGAAGTGTTTCCTTTTACTCAAGGGATGCAAGGTTAGTATTCTCAGGTGATGCACTTTTTGAAGGAAGCATCGGACGAACTGACTTACCAGGTGGTAACCATGATCAACTGCTTAAAAGTATTCATGACAAGCTTCTTACTCTACCAGAAGACACAATCGTCTTGTCAGGGCATGGACCTGAAACAACGATTGAATTTGAGATGGAGAGTAATCCGTATTTAAATGGTTTCTAAGCCAATGAATAAGCTCTTGTTTGAAAAAATAATTCAGTGTGGAGGTTCAATAACATATTCAGACTATATTGACCTTGTTTTATATGATCCAGAGCACGGTTATTACACGAAAAATCAAAATAAGATAGGGCCTAAAGGCGATTTTTATACATCAAGCTCTGTTTCTGATTGCTTTGCGAAAGTATTTGCTAGAAGATTTATTTCACTAGTTGAACAGAGTTTGATAGAGCCTGCGTTTTGTGAGATCGGTGGAGGAACTGGAAAATTTCTTAGTTCTTTTCTAAGTGAGTGGAAAAAACAATCACCTAAAACCTATGAGATTTTAGAAGTTACTGTCATTGACAAAAGTCCTTTTCACCTCGAATTACAAAGAGAGAATTCTGGGTTGAAATCGATACAATTCCTAGAGAGACTAGAAGAGTTAGAAGCTTCGTTTAACGGAATTTTCTTCTCAAATGAATTATTCGATGCTTTGCCAGTACACGTAATTGAAAAAAGAAACGGTGAGTTGTTTGAAGTTTGGATTGAGATAGGTGAAAAAGATACAGTGGTAGAACAGTGTTTACCTCTTGCGAATGAGGAAATAAAAAATTATTTAATCTGGCAAAAGCTGCAGATAAATGAAGGACAGCGGATTGAAATACCGTTGAAAATGCTCGAACTTCTAGATGTGATCGATCAGAAGATAAAAAGCGGGTTGATTATCACAGTTGACTATGGCTACACTAATGAGGAATGGTCACATCCAGTTCATCATAATGGGAGTTTGCGTGGCTACTACAAGCATAGAATGATACAAGATCCCTTACAACACCCTTTTAACATGGATTTAACCACTCACATTCATTTAGATGCATACAGATCTAAAGCTTCTCTCTTTACCTGGGAGTTGATTGTAAATGAAAAGCAGGATGAATTTTTAGTCAATGCTGGAGTTTTAGACTTACTACAAGATACAAACAACCGAGATCCATTTTCTCCACAAAGCAAACAAAATCGATCCATACGTTCACTAATCATGTCAGGCGGATTAAGCTCTGCATTTGATGTAATGATTCATAGTAAGGGAGTTTCAGTTAGACGCGAAGATATTATATCGTAAAAAAAGAGTCAACTCGTTTATACGAGTTGACTCTTTTTTATAACTCAGTGTCCCCCACCTTGACCAGGGATCATCATAAATGTTGTCCAGTACGAAAACCCAATGAAGAAAACGGTTAAATAAGCACCGAAAATATAAATGTACATGCGTTCAGATAATTTTAGATAAGATAAGATTACGAAAAATCCAGTTTGGCCGAAAAACAGTAAAGATGTTGTATTCATTCCACCAAGGTAGAACATCACTGCGAAAATTCCGGTCCAGAAACCTAACACTCGGAACATACGATCCATATGTATCCCTCCTTTGTCGACTTTAACATAAGCTGCTGCGTATTCAGTCATAAAGTGTCTGATATACAAGTCCGTCACTTTACTTATTATAATGTACCATTCATGCAATTGTAAATACACGTTTCTAGTGAAAAACATCAAACTGCCTAAGAATAAAAAGTTGTAAAAAAATGTTCAAATATTACGAGGTAAATTAATGTGCAATAGTTATACAAAGAATATACAATATGTTTAACTGGATGAAAACGCTTATTAATATCATTTATTACCAAAAAAAGGACCAAATTTAAAGGAGGAAATAACGTGAGTGAATTAATGTTTTATAGTTATCCAAGCTGTACATCGTGTAGAAAAACAAAAAAATGTTACTTTTGCCGTTGGTCGGCAAGGCGTTTTCCTTGGTGAGGGGGTTTTTGTTTTATATTGTGAGGAATTATTATAGATTGAAATCATCTAAGCGGAAAGTTAAAAGACTATGGCCGGATGTACGGGATTTAAATTGTACTGTTTTTGCTTTTTGTGAGCGGATTTATAATAAAAACTGAATTTCTTCTAAGAGGAAATTTAAAAACTGGTTCAGAAAGTGGCGCAAAACAAAATTTTAGCTGTGTGACGAATTTTTGGTTGTTGTGTACAATCGCTTTACATTGACAAAAGGAGGTTAGTCTTGTGCAGGCGATTGAGGTTTTGAGTGAGCGGTTGATTGAGGAGGCGTGTTCTTTGCATGCTTCTGATATACACATTGTCCCTAGGGATAACGATGCGATTATTCAGTATCGGATTGATGATGATTTAATTGAGAAGCAGACGATGCGAAAAGAAGTTTGTGAGCGAATGATTTCACATTTGAAATTTCTAGCTTCGATGGATATAGGAGAAAGACGTCGTCCACAAAATGGTTCGCTCTCTTTGAATACGACGAATGTGAATGTTCACCTTCGACTTTCGACGTTACCAACCATTTTTGAAGAAAGCTTGGTTATACGAATTCTACCTCAGGAGAAAATTCCTTCATTAGAACAAATTTCTCTTTTCCCAGCGACAACAAGAAAATTATTATCGATCTTAAATCATTCACATGGATTGATGATATTCACTGGACCAACTGGATCAGGAAAAACGACAACTCTGTATTCACTCATTCATTATGCCAAGCTACATTTTAAAAGAAATATCATTACACTTGAAGACCCAGTGGAAACGAAGAGCTCTGAGGTTCTGCAAGTTCAGGTAAACGAAAAAGCGGGGATTACTTACGCAGCCGGTTTGAAGGCTATCTTAAGACACGATCCAGATATTATCATGGTAGGGGAGATACGGGATTCTGAGACGGCTAAGATTGCAATTAGAGCGTCTTTAACCGGACATTTAGTATTAAGTACAATGCATACGAGGGACGCAAAAGGTGCGATTTATCGGCTTCTAGAATTTGATGTGAGTCTTTCAGAAATAGAACAAACCCTGATCGCGATCTCTGCTCAAAGGCTAGTGCAGCTGAAGTGTCCTTTTTGTGAAGGAGAATGTTCAACATTTTGTAGAAAAATGAGAACAAAAAGGAGGCTAAGTATTTATGAACTATTATATGGGAAAAATCTGTCTGCCGTTATCAAAGAGGCCAAAGGAGAAGATTCGTTATACCACTACCCGAAGATTAAAGATGTAATCAGAAAGGGAATTGCACTCGGATATCTTTATCCACAATCCTATGATCGCTGGGTGTATCATTACGATGATTAAATCTTGGGCTATTAAGGAGCAAGCATTGATATTGGGAAGACTTAGTAACTTATTAGAAAAAGGCTATACCTTAAATGAAGCGCTAGTTTTTCTTGAGCTTAACGAAAAAGGTCAAAAAAAAGCAGACTTATCTTCCTGTATCAAACACTTATCCTCTGGTAACTCCTTTCGCTATGCTTTAACAGAGCTCAAATTCCATCGTGACGTAATTAGCTATCTTTATTTTGCTGAACAGCATGGGGATATGGAATTTGCCCTTAGAGAGGGCAGTGATATGCTCAATAAAAAAACGATTCAAGTTGAAAAACTAAAGAAAATCCTACGTTATCCTCTTTTCTTAATCTTTACTGTTGTGATTATCGTAAGCATCGTTCAGTCTGTCATCTCTCCTCAGTTTCAACAACTGTACCAGTCAATGCGTTTAGAGCCATCGCTGTCTACACTCTTTCTTCTCATCATCTTTGACCTATCAAAGTTAAGTTTAATCTTGTTACTAATACTGGTCATCCTATTCACAATCTACTACTTTGCTTTTTTTAAGAAAAAACAAGCTGACGAGCAAATGCTGCTTTTGTTAAAAATTCCGATCCTGAAGAAAACGATTAAAATGTTCACAAGCTATTTTTTCGCCTTGCAGCTAAGTAACCTTTTAAGAGGAGGCTTATCAACGTTTGATAGTTTAAAAATCTTTGAATCTCAAAGTATTCTTCCGTTTTACAGAATAGAAGCAGGATATTTAATCGACCGTCTTAAGAAAGGAGATCGTTTAGATAAAATAATCCAGTTACGGCCGTTTTTTGAAAGAGAATTGGCCCATGTAATCCTACATGGTCAAGCAAATGGTCAGCTACCACGGGAGCTTTATACCTACAGTCAGTTTGTAATCGATCAACTAGAAAACAAAGTAATTAAAGCCATCTCAATTGTCCAACCAACCATCTTTGCATTAGTAGGGATCATTATTCTAGTCGTATATTTGTCCATGCTATTACCAATGTATCAAATGATTGAACACATATAGGAGGAAAAAATGAAAAACGAAAAAGGATTTACACTTGTCGAAATGCTAATAGTCCTACTCGTCATCTCAATTTTATTGTTGATTACAATTCCAAACATTACAAAACACAATGCAAATATTCAAGATAAAGGCTGCAAAGGTCTGACAAATATGGTCCAGGCCCAAGCAACTGCCTATATGATGGATGAGAATGTCAGTAGTGTCACGATCGCTGAACTAAAAGCAGAAGGCTACTTATCTAATGATCCAGTTTGTCCAAATGGAAATACAATCGTAATCGATTCACAAGGTAAGGTTTCTGAAAGTGTTCCAACACCATAACAAGGGCTTTACTCTTTTAGAAACACTACTCGTTCTAACAATCGTTTCCGTTATGAGCTTTGTGTTAATTTTTAACGTTTCAGGGATGCAAAAGAAAAAAGTCATAAGTACATTTTTTGAGCAATTTGAAAAAGATTACTTTTATGCCCAGCAACATGCGATTGTTCATCAAAGGGTAATCTATATCATATTTGACGTAAGTAATACTACGTATGTAATTCAAAAGGGAGCTTTTGATGGAACGTTAGTAAGTAGAACATATCCTTCTACTCTTAATCTTCAGCTTGGTACACTCGGAAACCGTATCGCGATTCATCCGAGTGGTTCAATCCAAAAAAGCGGAACAATGAGAATAGACTACCATGATGAGAAATACGAGGTCATTTTTTATCTGGGTAAGGGGAGATTTCGTGTTAAACAATTGTAAAGGGTTTTCGATGGCTGAATCTCTAACTGCACTAAGTGTGTGGCTATTGATTGTTAGCTTTCTCGTTCCACAAATGGTGCTACTAGTAGAAAAACGACAAAATGTTAAACAATCAACGATTGCTTATAAAATTCTTCATGAAGAAACTCAAAAAGTATTTTTTGACAAAAAAACCAAGCTGAATACTGTTGTTAAAGAAAATGGGACAACCTATAACCTAGTTTGGAAAGGAGAAACATCGTATACAAAAGCATGTATTAGCTGGGAAAACCATTATAACCAAACGAAAGAACAGTGTTTCTTTACCTCATAATAATCAGGCTGGCTATAGTTTTATTAATTTATTACTCTCGCTAGTTATCTATTTTACAATTATTTCATCCTTTGCGTTGATTCTCCACTTTGTTTCAACTCAAACAAATTACCCTGATGATTTAAAGCCTTTTGAATGGGATGTTTTTCTTATCCAATTACAACGGGAGCTAAGTGAAGCAAGCAACATCGAAACCACAACGAATGAGCTAACATTTCAAAATAATCAAGGAGAAACAGTCACCTTTCACCAATATCAAGATTTGTTAAGACGACAAGTCGAGGGAAGAGGGCATGAAATCGTGCTATTACAAGTAAAGGAGTCAACATTTACTAAAGAAAATACAGGTGTTACATTAAAGGTAGTAAGTACAGCAGGGAAAAATTTCACTTTCACATTTCGCTCAATGAAGGAACTAAATTAAATGCTTAACAGTGAAAAGGGATACATCCTTCCAACTACGATCGTTCTTGCCCTTTTTTGTTTAATGATTGTTACTCATCTCTCAACCATTTTAATTACTGAGACAGCTTTTTATCAAGATACAAAGCAGTTTTACATCTTAGAAAACATGATGCAAGTAGCTGTAGATGCTTCACTTGCGGAGATAAATGCAGGAATTACAAGCGGAAGTAACACGTTAACCTTACCAAATGGGGACATACAATACAGTATACAACAAATTTCACCCGAAGAAATTGAGGTTCAACTTACTTGTACTTCGACAGAAAATAATTTAAATATAGCTATGTATCACTATAATATTCTAGAAAATAAAATGAGTATGTGGGAAGAGTATTAAATGTACTAGGAGTTGTGGTATTGTAAGAAGAAAAAGCGGAGGGACAGTATTGAAAGCTTTGTATTTAACTGGTTTTATGGGAGCAGGTAAAACAACGATTGGTAAAGAGCTAGCAACATTTCTCAACCTACCTGTCATTGACACAGATCAGCAAATTGAAGAGAAATATCAAAAACCTGTTAGCCAAATCTTTGCAGATCAGGGAGAAACCACTTTTAGAGAATATGAAACAAAGATATTAAAAGAATTACCAACAGAAAATGTTGTGATCACCACTGGTGGCGGAATCGTTTTAAAGAAAGAAAATCGTGAATGGATGAGAGAAACCGGACTGATTATCTTCTTGAAAACCGATTTAGAAGTAATCCTGCAGCGTTTGGAGAACGATGAAAGTCGGCCCCTTGCTCAAAATAAATCAAAGCTCGAGCTGTCTGAATTACTGAAATCTCGATTACCTTACTATAATGATTGTACTTTAACTCTAGACACGACTCATAAAAGCATTAACGAGATTGTCGAGGAAATTATTGGTAGAATAAAATGAGCCATGTTTGGAAAAACTAGGAGATAAAAGTTATTTCCGAGGTGCATAACGTGTCAACAAATGATTATGTAAAATATCTAACACAACAACTAGTCAAATATATGGATACACCGAAAGCTGAACGAATCCAGCAAAAACAGAAAAAAAAACAAACAGAAGCACCACCCTACAGCAACAGATGGCTAGGTATATTACCATTTGCATTAAAACTGTTCATGGAAAAAAGACGAAAAAAATAAAATTCACCTAATCAGAGGTGGATTTTATTTTGTTATGAATGTTAAATTAACTTTACATAATGTTAAGTATACTATACAATTAAATTAGAAATAGTTGGCAGGTGATTTTATGGAATTAGTAAATCGAGTAAAGGAACTACGAGCTAAATTTAGTATGACACAAGAAAAACTTGCATTAGAGGTTGGAGTAACAAGGCAAACCATTGCCTCAATTGAAAAGGGAGATTACATTCCATCTCTGTTGTTAGCACTGAAAATTTGCAAAGCGTTTCATGTAGAAATGGGAGAACTATTTTGGATTGGGGAGGAACGGGTAAAATGAAAAAATTATTACAACCCGCTTTACTAAACATTGTCACGATTATTTTATTCGGATGGGCACTGACAGCCTTTTATATGGCCCAAGTTCAATTTGCTGAAATAATCAAGGACCCAGAACCACCATGGGAAATTAGTGTAAATATTGTCCCACTCCTAATCTTCTTCGTAATCTGCACACCAATTTCATTTTATTTAACAATCCGAAACAAAAAGAAACATGGAGGATTATGGAAAACATTTATGCTGCCACCTGAATTTGAGGAAGCCGATGAAAGAGAACAATTAATTACAGCAAAAGCATGTCGAGCATCCTACATTACCATGTGGTTTGTTACTCCTATTGCTGCGGGACTATTACTATTGCATCCATTTGTAGAGAAATGGCTCCCATACTACCCAATACTCGTTATTCTGGTCATACCGCTTGCGCAGATACTAAGCTATTTTATCTCTCTAAAAAAGAATATTTAAAAAAGAGCCGTTACATTGTAGCGGCTCTTTCCTTCTAAGCTTCAGGAATTACCTGAATCTTTTTAACCTGACCAGTTGAAGAATCAAAGGTAATCGTTGTATAAACACCAAAATCATTCATACCTTCTCTAAGAGTAAGCTTATATTGTTTAACCGTACGTCCCTTTTTCGTTTGATCCCAAATTTTTTGAGTAAACAGCACCTGAGAAAGCGGATAGCGTTTTTTTGTTTCATACACAGCAACATCTTCCCACGTTTGATTAGATTCAGCAGAAACTTCACTGGAAAATGAAACCTGTAGGAACGTTAAACCGTATAATACTGTAAGAAAAATAATCCATTTTTTCATAGTCATTACACCTACCTTAGTAGATATTTTTACCAATTATAAAGGATGTATTCATGGGAGGGGAATTAAAATGGGATTTGTAATTCTAATGTTTTTTGTTTTCATTATTATAATCATTATCGCATTAACAGCAGGAAGCAATGCCAAAACTAACCATAAAGGTCGTTCAGATTCTACTCCATTTTTTCCTTTTTACGGTGGGGGTAGTGATCATCGTCATCATGACGACCATCACAGTCATGATAGCTCATCGTCAAGTGACTTTGGAGGAGGAAGCGATGGCGGTGGTGGAGGAGGAGGGGGTGATTGAAAAAAATTGCCGTACTATCTCTCATTCTTCTAATGGGTTGCTCACAAGAAGCACCTGTTAAAGTACCGCCAGCGATTGAGATTACGCCAATGGATTTAACAGATAGAGAAATAAAAATTCTACAAGGCTTCTCTGGAGATGAAGTTCTAGCCTATGACCTTAAAGTAACCAATTTACAAGAAAAGATTATCCAAGTTACGATTGAACATTACCACAATGGCAAAAAAGAAGAAGATCCTTTAGACTTCGGAAGTGAAATACTAAATGCCGAACAAGAAACCTCTGTTTTAATCTCAAGAACAAGAATACAAGAAAATGATGAAATCGGCTCGTATCAAACAAAAGCTGTCCTAATTGATCAAACTGGATACAGTTCTTTCCAAAGTGCCCCCGTAAACTATGATGAACCTTTTGACAGCTCGATTTTTAATAAATTAGAAGAATCAAAGAAAGTTAATCTTGATGATGAGGTAGTAATAGGAGTAACCGTTGAAGGAGATGGTTCACAGGGTTTATCCGGCGGTACACTTGACGAAAATGAACCGGAGTTTAAGACAATGATTCAACAAAACAAAGACGTATTTGTATACAAAATCAAAATAGTATCAAACTGGAAAAAATAAAAGCCATCGAAATGATGGCTTTCACTCTTCTTTATGTAGAACCACACCAGTCTGAATAAAATATTGGATTTCATCCAAGGACAGGCCTAGTTGTTGTGCTTCTTTGATTAGATATAACCACTCTTGATCTAGAGTTTCCTTTAAGGAAACTTTTGTTTCACTCATTAGCCTATCCCCCTGGAATCTTTCCTTGTTTTGTATCCTGCCATTTTTTGAAGCGTAAGTAATCACGAAATTCTTTGAAATCGTCTTTATTCATGCCTTCTTCTATTGCTTTGTTGAACAAGCGATTCCATTCATCATCAAGTATAATAGAACCCTGATGACCTGCTGCAACTGAGGATCCAAGTAAACTCTCGATATCCGTTTCTAGTGTTGTAGCAATCTTTCTTAGAAATTGAAGAGAGGGATTCTTCTGAACATCTCGTTCAATATAACTTAAATAAGACTTTGATACACCCGCTAACTCAGCAAGTTCACTAATCGAGTATCCCTTTTGTTGCCTCAACTCCCTTAAGCGTTCTCCTACCATCTCTTATCTCCTTATCCAAAATCTATCTAACCTAAATGTACTCATTCATTATATGAAACATTTTGTTCTTTATAAAATTGCAAAATAGTATGGAAACTTGAGGGAATGAAAGAAAACAGTGGGAAAACGTTCTTTTTAACGAAAATTCGCCTATTTTCGGATTTTTTCAAAATGTGCTATATAGCATATATTAACAGTGTGAGATTTGTTGTGCCATTGTTTGTAAAAACAATATAAATTCTTATATTTACATATAGATATCCATAATATATAAGTCGAAATGACTAGAACCAAATTGTTCTACTTACAACGAAATAGTAATAAGTTAAGAAGAATTTTATGATTATTAACAAGAAAAAAGGATAGTTGGCTTCGTATTTTAGTAAGAGAATATTGAAAATAACGATTGACTTGTTCATTATAAAGAACTATAATTAAGATAGAAATGATGTATTTGGGAATAAAATTTAAGGTTCGTTCTTTATACTGAACCTTTATTACTAAAAGGTGGTATAAATGAAAAACGAAAATTCACAGGAAAAAATTCATGTAGAACAGCAACCAACAAAGGAAATAGACTTAAAAGAATTATTTATTCTATTGAAGAGATACATATGGATTATTGTCGGTATTACAGTGATTGCAACATCAATTGGAGCTTACTACAGCTACTCTACATTTACTCCAATCTATCAATCTTCAGCAAGAATCATCATTGGGGCAGATGCAGAGACGATGAAGACATTAAAGGTCATTATTAAGGATGCAACAGTGTTAGATCGGGTTAGTAAAGAATTAGGTCTTAATCGTTCTGCCGATTCGTTAAGTAGCCAGATCATGGTTGAAAATATCGAAAGCTCACAAGTAGTGAAAATTTCTGTAATTGATTCCAACCCAGTAACAGCTGCGAAGATTGCTAATACAACCATTAAAGTGTACCAAGAAGAAATCGTAAACATTATGGACTTTTCTGACGTTAGAATATTATCTGAAGCTGTGGAAAATGAGCAAGCGTATCCTATTAATGAAACTCAAAATCGGACGATTTTTATCGCGTTTTTTGTGGGCTTAGTAATTAGTGTAGGCTTTGCATTTCTTCTCGATTCATTCGATGACTCCTTACGTTCCGAACGAGAAATTGAAAATCTCATGGGACTTCCAGTGTTAGGTAGTGTCTCTGTCATGAACAAAAAAAATATCAATAAAGTGAAAGCTAAACAGGAAAACCTTGAGATAAGGGGTGAAAGCATTGGCTCGTAATAATAATAAACTGCTAACGCTAAGAAAAAAAAGAAGTTTAATAAGCTATACGAGCCCGAATTCCCTTATCTCAGAACAATACAGAACACTTCGAACAAACATACAATTTGCATCTGTCGATCAAACTAACAGGACATTTATTATTACCTCACCTGGACATAATGAGGGAAAGACAACAACAACTGTTAACCTTGCGATATCGATGGCGCAACAGGGTGAAAAGGTTCTGCTGGTTGATGCAGATATTAAAAATCCAATGTTACATCACGCTTTTAAGATCAACAACAACACTGGATTAACGAATGTTTTGGTGGGGCAAACGGAATTAAATGACGCTATTTTCCAAACTGAAATTGGTAGATTAGGAGTTTTACCGAGTGGACCAACACCACCCAATCCTAGTGAGCTAATTGGTTCAAAAGCAATGAAGGAATTAATGAAGAAACTTTTAGAGGAATATGATCTAATTTTCTTCGATTGTCCTCCAGTACTTGAAGCAACTGATACAAAAATATTAGCAAATCAATGTGATAGTGTTCTTCTAGTTGTGAAATATGGAAAAACAGACAAAGGATCTGCACTGGAAGCAAACCGAGTTTTAAATATGTGTAATGCAAAATTATTAGGGGTCATATTAAACGAAAAAAAATAGGTGAAATATATTTTTTTACACATTTGTTCTTTATTAAGAATTCCTAAAAGAATATTAAGATATAGGTGATGTCTCCTTCCCGTTATCGACGGAGGCACTCGGCCATGCTGTGGGTTGAAAGAGACCTTAGACGCGAGTCGTCAAGAGTGTGGAGTGAGGGTGGGTTAAATGCCCACATTTAAATAAAGTTTTTACTTACAGATGTTCCACGGAATCTTTGTAGGTAAAAACTTTATTTAGAAAAGGGAGTTGCAGGAATGAAGAATTTTGATCAATACCCTAAATCAGTCAAGAAAATGGTTCGTTATATAAAACAAGAGGCAACCAAAGAGCAGCTTGATGAATTAGGAAAGGTAATTGAATATGCAATTAATAAAAGAACACTAACTTTAGAAAAAACATCTCAACATTGAGGGGTGAGAAAGGATGAGTCGCTTGACATACCGCAGGAGGTTGTCCTTATTAATTATAATCGATTCCATTATTGTTTTAACAGCAATCTTCATTGGTCGATTTTTAGTAGATGCAAGTCTCTATGACATCACACTACCGCTCGCCATTAGTTCATTAACGTTATTGCTCAGTCATCATTTCTTCTCATTTTTTTATAAGTTGTATAAGAAGGCATGGGAATATGCCAGCATTGGTGAACTCTTAATTATTTTTAAGGCAATTACCTTTTCAATTACAACAACTGCTATTATGCAATTCATCATTGAGCAACAAGTTCATTTTCGCCTATTAGCTGTTACATGGATGATTCACATGTTATTAATAGGTGGTTCAAGATTCATTTGGCGAGTCGTTCGAGATGTCTATCTTGATAAAACTGTACACAAGAAGCGAACATTGATTATTGGCGCGGGCGCTGCAGGGACAATGGTTGCAAGACAACTACAAAATAATCATGATGCTGACATGTGTCCAGTTGCATTTATTGATGATAACGTAAATAAGCAAAAATTAGATATCTTCGGGATACCAGTTGTAGGTGGTGTAAACCGAATTGAGGAAATAGTCAAGGAATTACATATAGAAAACATTGTGATTGCTATCCCTTCAATGAGCAAAAGAGACCTAAATATTATTTTTAACGAATGTGCAAAAACAACCGCCAAAACACAAACGATTCCAATGCTAGAGGATTTAATTACTGGAAAAGTATCAGTAAATGAATTCAGAGATGTCCAAGTTGAAGATCTTTTAGGTCGTGAACCAATCGAATTAGACATTTCAAGCATTTCCGAATTTGTTACGAACAAAGTTGTCCTAGTAACGGGTGCAGGTGGATCAATCGGTTCTGAAATTTGTCGTCAAATTTCACGCTTTGCTCCAAGAACATTAATTTTATTAGGTCATGGTGAGAACAGTATTTACTCGATTGAAATGGAACTTAAAGAAACTTTTAAAGATACAGAAGTTGAATTCATTACAGAAATTGCCGATCTACAAGATGCGACCAAAATCTTGTCGATTATGAATCATCATCATCCAGATGTTGTTTACCATGCCGCGGCACACAAGCATGTTCCACTGATGGAACGTAATCCCGAGGAAGCAGTGAAGAATAATGTGATTGGAACAAGAAATATTGCACAGGCAGCTAGTAGGTTCGATGTTGGAACCTTTGTGATGATCTCGACAGATAAAGCCGTTAACCCTACAAGCGTAATGGGAGCAACAAAAAGACTAGCTGAGATGTTAGTTCAGTATTTTGATCAAACGAGTCGAACGAAATTTGTTGCCGTAAGATTTGGAAACGTCTTAGGCAGTAGAGGCAGCGTCATCCCATTATTTACAAAGCAAATTCAAAAAGGCGGCCCTGTTACAGTCACCCATCCAGACATGGTGCGCTATTTCATGACAATTCCAGAAGCATCAAGGCTTGTTATTCAAGCGGGGTCACTAGCAAGAGGTGGGGAGATTTTCGTTTTAGACATGGGTGAGCCAGTTAAAATCGTTGATCTCGCAAAAAACCTTATTAAGTTATCAGGTAATTCAATTGATGAAATAGGTGTTGAATTTACTGGAATGCGCCCAGGTGAGAAACTATTTGAAGAGTTACTAAAAGAGGATGAAATTCATGAACAGCAAGTATATCCAAAGATTTATATTGGCAAAACAGCAGAGCTTTACATTGAAGAAATCGATTACATCATTGATACCTTCTTGAGCTTGGATAAAGAGACTTTAAGAGAAAGATTATTAGAGCTTGCTAACCACCGACTACCTGTTAAAGAATTAGTATCGATACCAAGTTAGATAACTGAATAAAAAGGAGATTCCACAATGAAGGTTAGAAAAGCGATAATCCCTGCCGCAGGTTTAGGAACGAGATTCCTACCGGCAACAAAGGCAATGCCAAAAGAGATGCTCCCAATCGTTGACAAACCAACGATACAATATATTGTCGAAGAAGCCGTAGAATCTGGGATTGAGGACATTATCATTGTTACAGGAAAAGGAAAACGAGCCATTGAAGATCATTTTGACAACTCATTTGAACTCGAACAAAACTTGTTGGAAAAGGGAAAGTTAGAACTTTTAAGCGAAGTTCAAAAATCATCAAAACTAGTTGACATTCACTATATTCGCCAGAAAGAACCTAGAGGATTAGGTGATGCTATCTGGTGTGCAAGAAAGTTTATCGGAAATGAACCATTTGCAGTTTTACTTGGAGATGACATTGTACAATCAGAAAAACCTTGCTTAAAACAATTGATTGAACAATATGAAAGATATAACGCATCCGTGATAGGTGTACAGCACGTATCAGACGATGAGGTTTCAAGGTATGGTATTGTCGACGGAAACGAAATAGGTAACAGGTTTTATAGTGTAACTAATCTAGTAGAAAAACCAAAACGCGAAGAGGCTCCTTCTAATTTGGCAATTCTAGGACGATACATATTAAGTCCTAAAATCTTTGACATCCTAAGCAACCAAAGACCTGGATCTGGTGGCGAAATACAACTAACTGATGCGATTGCAGCATTGAATGAGCACGAAGCGATTTATGCATACGACTTTGAAGGTGTACGTTATGATGTTGGTGAAAGAATGGGTTTTATCCAGACAACGATTGAATTTGCTCTTCAACGTGAAGATTTGAAATATGATTTATTAAATTATTTATCTAAGGTTATGGAAAAAGAAAGCATAAATAAGATCTAAACCAAAGAGGTGCCAATAGGGTGTCTTTTTTTGTAGTATCAGAAAGTATAAAATTTGATACTAAGTCTGCGTTTCTGGATCCAACTCCAGCGCCTAGCCTCTCGAGGTCATAAGTCAATTCTAAATTGAAGGCAAAGAACGCCTTCAATTTAGAATCGCCTTATGCTTGTCGGTGCTGAACAAGGCGCTTGCGCTTTTTTTATTACAAACAGTTAGGAAAGTGGGGTGATCAAAAAATGCCAGAAAAAGTGTTGTTTTGTGCGACTGTTGATTATCATTTTAAAAGCTTTCATTTACCTATTCTGAAATGGTTCAAAGAAAAAGGCTGGGAAGTACATGTTGCTGCATTTGGAGAAACCGAACTTCCATTTGTAGATAAGAAGTTCAATATCCCAATACAACGTTCACCCTTTCATCAAAAGAACATCATTGCCTATCGGGAACTCAAGTCTATTATAGATGAAAACAATTATAAAATAATTCACTGTCATACACCGATGGGTGGAGTACTAGCCCGACTAGCTGCAAGACAAGCAAGAGAAAAAGGTACCAAAGTGTTGTATACAGCTCATGGCTTTCATTTTTGTAAAGGTGCCCCAGTTATTAACTGGTTGTTATATTATCCAATTGAAAAAATCCTATCAAAGTATACAGACTGCTTAATCACCATTAACAAAGAGGATTATCAACTAGCAATTTCCCACCGTTTTATGGCGAGAGAGGTCGAACATGTTCATGGTGTTGGGGTAGATACAGAGCGTTTTAAGCCAATGAATGCAGCTGAAAAAAATAGACAAAGAGAAAAATTTGGCTATAAAGAAGAGGACTTTTTACTTTTTTATGCGGCTGAATTTAATAAGAATAAAAATCAGCAATTATTGATTAGGGCATTAGCATTAATAAAAGATGCTGTTCCGAGTGCAAAGCTGCTTTTAGCTGGGGAAGGTAATCTGCAGGAATCTTGTAATAAGCTAGCGGATGAACTCGGTGTTGAGAAAATGATAGCGTTTTTAGGTTATCGAAACGATATTGATACATTGCTTCCAATGTGTGATGTAGCTGTTGCATCTAGTCTTCGAGAAGGACTACCCGTAAATATTATGGAAGCGATGGCTTGTGGGTTGCCGGTTATTGGTACTGAAAACAGAGGACATTATGAGTTGATTCAAGATCAAAACAATGGGTACCTTGTTGATCGAGAAAGTGTTGACGAAATGGCAGGAAAGATTAAACACCTTGCAGATGAGCATTTGTTGAGTTCAAAATTAGGTGAAAACGGTCGAGAGACAATTGTAAATAATTACAGTATCAAAACAATACTAATAGAGAATAGTTATCTTTATCAAAGATATATGAGTGAAATGGAGGGTGTAAGGTGGGTAGCCCAATAAGAGTGTTGCATGTTGTAGTTAATATGAACCGTGGTGGAGCGGAGACGCTTATTATGAATTTGTATCGTAATATTGATCGTTCGAAAGTACAATTCGACTTTTTGACATGTAAAGAAGGAGTATTTGATCAGGAGATATTGGATTTGGGTGGAAAAATCCACCGAATTCCTTACATTACTGATGGGGGACATTTTCATTACATAAAGAATTTAAACCAATTTCTTAAAGCAAATAATCAATACAAAATTGTCCATTCCCACATGGATAAAATGAGTGGATTAGTATTGAAGGCTGCTAAGAAAGCTGGGATTACCGTTCGAATTGCACATAGTCATAGTACGAGAAGTGAAGGGAAATATCTTAAAAGAATATATAAATGGTATGCAGGGATAAATATTGTTAAAGATTCTACACATTTAATAGCATGTTCAAAACCTGCAGCAGAATGGCTGTTTTCAAATAATTTAGATAACGTTTATTATTTGAAAAATGGTATTGATACAGACAAATTTGCATTCTCTTCGGAAATTAGAAAACAAGTACGAAATGAATTAAATGTACCAAATGATTGTTTAGTCATTGGACATGTTGGAAGTTTTACACAGCCAAAGAATCACCGTTTTCTATTAAATATTTTTAGTGAATTATATAAAATGAATAAAAATAGTTTATTAGTTTTAATAGGTGATGGACCTTTAAAAAACATGTTTGAAGTTAAGGTAAAGGAGTTAAATTTACAAGAAAATGTTAAATTCCTAGGAACAAGAAGTGATATACATAAATTACTTCAGGCATTTGATGTTTTTGTTTTTCCTTCGCTGTATGAGGGATTACCTGTTACTTTAATTGAAGCTCAAGCTATTGGATTACCTTGTATTATAGCAGATCATATAACAAAAGAAGTTGATATGGGCGTAGAACTTATTAGTTATCAAGGTATGAATGACTCCTCTATTGAATGGGCGAATTCGGTACTATTAAATAATAGTAGAAAAAATAAAGTCTTAGATGTAATAAAGAGCAGTGGTTTTGATATTAAAGAAGGTGTTAATTGGCTTGAATCTTTTTATATAGATGCTATTAATACATTAGTAAATAAATCTGATTTTCATCGAAAAAAGGGGTCAACAAATGTCTCAAATATTATGTCATATAAGAGTAGGTAAAGTAACTCTACACCTTTATCAGATATTAGCTGGGTATACACTACTTGCTAGGCAGGGGATTATTAAGTTGACAATTGAGACATTAAAAAAACATAGCTCAATTCACCATCCAGACAATGTGCTAGAAGTCATAATTAATAATGAAATATGTGTACTTTATGATTTAAATGACGGTTACGATAATTTGTTAACAGACGATCAATATTATGTTGATTTTATGAATAATTTGTTAGCAAATTGTGATTTCTATTTTAAAAGAAGCTACAGCAAAACATATAATCAAAAATTAAATCATCAAAACAAAATATGCCCTTTAGGTTTAAATTATATGGTTACCACACCAAGAAATGTGGCACATAAGCCATTACCACTAGAAGAATACAAGGAAAGATTAAAAAAACTTGCACGGAATATACCATTTACGGAATATTACAACGGAAAATACAAGACAACAGCTTTTGAAGATATACCCAAAAAAGAAGTTAACCAGAAAATACTGTTTATGGCAAGACTTTGGGATATTTCAGGAGATAATCTATTGCAGAATTCTAGAAAATCGGAAGAACGTAAATATATTAATTATGTAAGGGCAGAATGTATAAGACTTTGTCGTAAAGAATTTGGTGATCAATTTTTTGGTGGTGTTAATCCTACACCATACGCCAACGAAAACTACCCTGACATAGTAATTGATGATAAAAATATTACAAAACGAAATAATTACCTGAAAAAAGTTAAGGAATCAGCAATTTGTATATCAACTATGGGACTCCATGAATCAATTGGTTGGAAATTTGCTGAATATGTAGCAGCGAGTAAAGCAATTGTAACAGAGGAATTACACTACGAAGTACCAGGAGAGTTCTCAGAAGGTAAAAATTATCTTACTTTTAACACACCTGAGCAATGTGTGAACCAACTATATACTCTCATAGATAACAAAGACTATAGGTATCAAATGATGGTTAATAATTTTGAATATTATCACCAATATGTTAGACCTGATCGTCTTATCTTAAATAGTATTTTAACGGTGTTAAATAAGGGAAGGGTGAATGAAAATGAACAAAACACTCACAGTATTTACGCCTACATATAATCGTGCCTATACACTGCATTTAAGTTATGAGAGTCTAAAACGGCAAACAAGTAAAGATTTTGTATGGTTGATTATAGATGATGGTTCAACTGATAATACAAAAGATCTTATTAATAAATGGATAACTGAAAATATAGTACCTATCCGATATCATTATCAGATAAACAAAGGAATGCATGGAGCACACAATGCGGCATATGAATTAATTGATACAGAATTAAATGTCTGCATTGATTCTGACGACTATATGGCTGATGATGCTGTTGAGAAAATCGTTCATTTTTGGGAAAAATATGGAAGTGATAAATACGCTGGTATTGTAGCACTAGACGCAACACCAAATGGGCAGATAATAGGTGCGAAAATGCCAGATTATTTGACTGAATCTACACTTTCACATCTTTACAGTAAGCATAAGGCTAAGGGTGATAAAAAACTAGTTTACAGAACAGAATTAATTAATAAAACACCACCTTATCCTGTCTTTCCAGGAGAGAAATATTGTCCATTAAGCTATAAATATATTCTTATTGATCAAGAGTGTCCGTTACTTTTGATGAATGAGATTCTTTGCTATGTAGAGTATCTACCTGATGGTTCTAGCATGAATATAATAAATCAATATAAGAAGAATCCAAATGGATTTGCTTTTTTCAGAAAAGTTGCGATTGAATATGCGCCTACATTCAAAGAAAGTTTTAGGGAATCTGTGCATTATGTATCTAGCAGTCTAATGATAGGGAACAATAAATTTTTACGGGAATCACCCAAATTCTTAACTACTTTATTAGCGACACCATTTGGTATTTTTCTATATTTATATATTAAAAGAACAAATAAAGCAACAGTCCTAAAAAGTGGTTAGATTGGTTGAAAGGGAATAAGTCATGACAATAATGTGGATTAACCTTACGTTGGTATATATGTTTTCTTCTCTATCTAGATATTTTTCAAAGCCACTATCTTTAACCTCAAACTTTGTAAAGCCGAATAAACTGTTTGTTTTTTTTGCTATTACATCATTGGTAGTTGTATCAGGCCTCAGAAATAATATCGGTGATACTGGATCTTATATGCATTCTTACAGTATTAAAAGTTTTAATTTGGAAAACATTAATTATTTAGGTGATTTTGGTTTTGATATGTTGCAAATGATTTTACAACTTTTTTCTTCTGACCCACAGTTGCTAATTATCTTTACAGCAGTAACTACTAATTTGCTAATTGCCATGAGTTTATATAAATATTCACGTATGTTTGAGATTAGTTTGTACGTATATATAACAGCAGGGATGTTCACAACTTCAATGAATGGTATTAGACAGTATTTAGCTGCTGCGATTATCTTTTCAGCAACAAAATATCTTTTGAATGGTAATTTTAAAAAGTATTTTTTAATTGTTTTAATTGCTTCAACTTTTCATAAAAGTGCTTTAGTACTAATACCAATTTATTTCATAGTGAGAAGGGAAGCATGGACTAAAGTAACATTTTTTCTCTTATTTATTTCCATAATCATCGTTATTAGTTTTAATCAATTTTCTGAACTTCTCTTTGCTACATTAGATAGTACTCAATACGGACACTATAGCGACTTCTCCGAAGGCGGTGCTAACTTTATTAGGGTAGCAGTTAATGCAACGCCGATTATTATAGCTTTTTTTGGTCGACATAAACTAAGAGAATTATGGCCAAAAAGTGACTATATTGTAAATCTTTCAATAATAAGTGCTATGTTTATAATAATATCGACGCAGAATTGGATATTTGCTAGATTTAATATTTACTTTGATTTATATAATTTAATCCTAATTTCTTGGATTGCTATGTTATTTAAAGAAAGAAATAAGAAGTTCATTTGTTATGGAATTTTAGTTTTGTATTTTTGTTATTACTATTACGAACATGTAATAACATATGGCTTAGTTTATAAGAGTAACTATTTGAATTTTTAAATGGGAGAAATGTAAAGAATTAAAAATTTGTTTTAGTAAAGCTCAAGTATATTTTATAAAAAATTAATATTTAGGTGGTCAAGAGTTGGAAAAAGTAATTAAATTAAATACATTAACCTCATTTAGATTTATAGCAGCTCTATTAGTTTTCTTATTCCATGCTAGTGTCTGGTCAAATTATCAAACAGGTTATTTGGGTGTAAGTTTCTTTTTTATCCTTTCTGGTTTCATCTTAGCTTACAATTATAGCGTCAGATTAAAGCAATTGGATAGCCATGAGATAAAAAAGTTTTATTGTGCACGTATTGCGAAAATATATCCAATTCATTTATTAACATTTTTTTTTGCTGTACCATATTATTTCTTTATACCGCTTAAACATGATCCAGTGTTATATGTGTTTCAATCAATAACAAACATATTTTTATTACAAAGTTTTATACCATTTGGTAATGTATCGTTTAATGGTGTTTCATGGAGTCTTTCAAATGAAATATTTTTTTATTTAATGTTTCCGATTATTATTTCTCTAACACTAAAATATTTATGGGAGATAAAATGGAAAATATATCTTATCGGAAGTCTATGGTTAATATTTATTTTTTGCTTTGCTAATCTACCAAGTAATAATGAATTAACAACTTGGTTTACTTATTATTTCCCGATAACGAGAATTTTTGAATTTTTTGTTGGTGTAACATTGGGATTGATATTTCTAGAAAAGAGAGATTTTTTAATAAAAAAATCACACTTATTTTTAAGCTTTCTAGAGGTATTATCAATAATATTATTAATTTTTGTAATAATAATTTCGCCATACTTCCCTCAAAGTTTACGGTACAGTTTACTTTACATTCCTTTCCTAAGTTTCTTGATATTTATCTTTTCTTTACAAAAGGGAATAATCTCAAATGTCTTTTCTAGGAAAATATTTGTCTATCTTGGAGAAATTAGTTTTTCTTTTTATATGGTTCATAACCTAGTTTTATCTTACATTTACTTTCTATGGAAACCTAATATTTCAGAATCTTTAACTATAATAATATGTTTTATTATTTCCTTAATATGTAGTTCACTGTTATATCGTTTTTATGAAGAACCAATGAGAATAAAAATGAAACAATTCTTGAATCAAAAATTCATTGAAAATAATGAAAAAATATTTAGTAAGAAAAAGATTATTTGAATTAATTATGATTAGATCATTATTAAAATATTCCGCAATATCGTTCTTTATTAAGAATATTATGAGGGTGAAAAAATGAACATATCAGCAAAATTAACTGAACAGAAATTAGAAGAAATCTTAATTAATAGCTATAAAATGGGCCAGGAAAAGGAAGATTTAAGAGTAAGCGAATTAGTCGAAGATATTAAACGTCAAGTTATATTGGCTTTAAAAGCATAGCCGAACTGAAAAATAATAAGACTTTTAGGAGGTGGTTCTTTATCAAGCGAAGTTTTGATTTACTAGTGTCATTGTTTTTATTAACCTTACTTTCACCTATTATGTTTATTTTAGCATTTTTGGTTAGGAGTAATTTAGGTTCGCCAATAATTTTTAAACAACAGAGGCCTGGATTAAATGGGCAGCCTTTTTATTTTTATAAATTTCGATCGATGACTGATAAAAAGGATTATAATGGCCAATTATTGCCTGATAATATAAGGTTAACCACTTTTGGAAAGTTTTTAAGAAAATATAGTTTAGATGAGTTTCCTCAACTAATTAATGTAGTAAAGGGAGATATAAGTTTAGTTGGCCCAAGGCCATTATTAATGGAATATTTACCACTCTATACAAAGGATCAATATAAAAGACATCAAGTTAGACCAGGAATTACTGGATGGGCTCAGATTAATGGTCGAAATGCAATATCTTGGGAAGAAAAGTTTAAATTAGATATTTGGTATATTGAAAATCAAAGTTTTTTCCTAGATTTAAAGATTTTGTTTTTAACAATAAGAAAGGTCATTAAATCAGAAGGGATAAAGCATGTTGATCATGCAACTATGCCGATATTTAGAGGGAGTTTGAAAAATGAAAAAGGAAACTGAGATGAATATACTATTTACAAGTTCCGGAAGAAGAGTTGCACTAATAAACTATTTTAAGGAGACCTTTCAAAAGCATAATATAAATGGGAAAATTATTACTGCAGATTTAAAAAATAATGCCCCATCTGCTTATTTTAGCGACAAGCATATAATTGTACCTAAAATAAGTAACCCAAACTACTTAGAGGAACTTTTTAATATATGTAAGCAAGAATCGATACATTTAGTTATCCCTTTGATTGATACTGAATTAACCCTGTTATCAAAAAATCTCAACCTTTTTGAAGAAGTAGGAGTTAAAGTATTAGTTTCTAGTGTTGAATTAAACGAAATTGCATCTGATAAAAGGAAGACTTTTCAATTCTTTCTCGAAAATGGTATACCAACTCCTAAAGTATATACTAATGAAGAACTTGAAGAAAAAGCTTATACATTCCCGTTGCTTATAAAACCTCTTGATGGTAGTTCAAGTAAAGGTGTTACAAAAATTTATAATGAAAAAGAGCTTGTTTTTTTTAGAGAGTATATTCAAAATGCTATGGTTCAGGAGTACATTGAGGGTACGGAGTATACTGTTGACGTTATGGTTGATTTTAAAGGAAATATTAAGACAATTGTGCCTAGGATGCGGATAGAAACAAGAGCAGGTGAAGTGAGTAAAGGGGTAACAGTGAAGAGTAATTCTATAATTAGGGCTGTTGAGAAAGTTGTAAATTCATTACCACATCCAGCCGGTTGCTTAACTTTACAGTGCTTTAAGAAGTCTAATGGAGAAATAACATTTATTGAAATAAATCCAAGGTTTGGTGGGGGAATTCCTTTATCTATTCAGGCTGGTGCAAATTTCCCATTATGGACCATTCAAGCGTCAAAAGGAGAAATCTTTAATGTTCAAGATTATTCTTGGCAAGAAAATCTAACAATGCTCAGATTTGATGAAGCTGTCTTTACAGAGAGAATTCAATATGCCAATTAAAGCCATTGTTTTTGATATGGATGATACTCTTTATTATGAAAGTGATTATGTAAGAAGTGGAATGAATGAGTTAGGAAAATGGGTTAATGAAAACTATAATATTGATGCTTTTTACAAAATTGCAATGAATTTTTTTGAAAAAGGTGAAAGGAAATACATCATTAATAAAACTCTTGATCTATTAATGATTCCTTACAATGAAAAATTAATTCAAAAAATGATTAGTATTTATCGTTCTCATAAACCAACTATACAATTATTAAATGATTCCAAATGGGTATTAGAAAATTTGGAAAAAAATATAAAAGTTGGTCTTATATCTGATGGCTACTTTATTGCACAAACGAATAAAGTTCATTCACTAGGAATAAAGGATAAATTCCAATCTATTATTTTAACAGACCAATTTGGAAGGAACAATTGGAAACCAAGTCATAAGCCATATGAACAAATGTGTTTAAATTTACAAGTTTGCCATGATGAATGTGTGTATGTAGGAGACAATGTAAAAAAAGATTTTATAACTGCGAAAAAACTAGGTTGGAAAACTGTTCATATTGAAAGAGAAACGGGAATCTACGCGAAAATTACTGAGACACCAGAGTATATGGCACACTATAAAATTAATAACTTGAGAGAATTATTAGACATACTGGAATTTCAGCATCTTTTTAATACTCATTGTGAAGAGGCTTTCGACTCTTAAGGAGGGGAATATGATTAAGAAGAGAATATATTTATCTGCTCCCCATATGAGCGGAAAAGAAATAAGGTATATAAATGAAGCGTTTCGATCAAATTGGATTGCACCATTAGGACCAAATGTGGATGCTTTTGAAAGTGAATTTGCAAACTATGTAGGAGTCAATGAAGCTGTAGCCGTTAGTTCAGGCACTGCAGCGATTCATCTGGCTCTTTCTTTATTAGATGTAAAAAAAGGAGACAAAGTATTTTGTTCTACTCTGACTTTTGTAGCAAGTGCGAACCCTATACTTTATCAAGGGGCTGAACCAGTATTCATCGATTCAGAGCCTGAAACATGGAATATGTCCCCTGAAGCCCTTGAGCGAGCATTTCATGATGCTGTTCTTGAAGGTAGACTACCTAAAGCTGTAATTGTTGTAAATCTTTATGGACAAAGTGCCAAAATGGATGAAATTGTCACAATGTGCAATCATTATGATGTCCCAATCATTGAGGACGCTGCCGAATCTCTTGGCTCAACTTATAGGGGAAAAATGAGTGGAACCTTTGGTAAGTTCGGTGTATTTTCATTTAATGGAAATAAAATTATTACCACCTCAGGTGGTGGAATGCTCATATCAAATGATATAGATGCAATAAAAAATGCCCGCTTTTTAGCTACTCAAGCAAGAGACCCGGCTTTACATTATCAGCATAGTAGGATTGGTTTTAATTATAGGTTGAGTAATATCTTAGCTGGAGTTGGAAGAGCTCAATTAACTGTTTTAGAGGATAGGGTTGCTGCCAGAAGAAAAGTCTTTCAAAAATATTACGAGAAACTTTATAACCTCCCAGGTGTTAAATTTATGCCAGAGCTTGAAAACACAATTTCCAATAGATGGTTAACCGCAATTATTATTGATGAAAAAAAAGCAGAATTATCAGTTATGTCGTTACTTCAAAAGTTAGCTGATGAAAATATTGAAGCGCGACCTGTATGGAAACCACTTCATTTACAACCACTTTTTGAAGGTAATAGGTACTACCCACATAATGTTGATGGAAGTGTGTCTGATGGTTTATTTAGAAATGGAATTTGTTTACCATCTGGATCAAATCTAACTGATGAAGATCAGATTAGGGTAGTGAATAGTATTCTTCAAATCTTTAAAGTACCAGTCTAGAAAATAATGATCTTACAAATATCTCTTTTGGGGGAGATAAAACTTGGAAAGTAAAAGTAAAATACCAAAGATCATCCACTATTGTTGGTTCGGAAATAATGAAAAGCCAGAAATCGTAAAAAAGTGTATCCACAGTTGGAGAGAACATCTATCAGAATATAAGATCATCGAGTGGAACGAAAAAAATTTTGATTTGAATTTTAACTCTTATGTTAAAGAAGCATACGAAGCTAGCAAGTATGCATTTGTAAGTGACTTTGTAAGAGTTTATGCTTTATATCATTTTGGGGGCATATATTTGGATACGGATGTTGAAGTGTATAGGCCATTTGACGACCTGCTTTTTCATGAATCATTCTGGGGGTTTGAACAAGAAAATTTCATTGCAACAAGTACAATAGGAGCTGTTGAAGGAAACAATCTCATTAAGTTATTTTTGGATTCATATTCAGAAAAGCACTTCCTAAGAAATGATGGAAGTTACGATGATTTAACGAATGTAGCAATCATCACAAAGATATTAGAAGATATGGGCTTAAAAGCAGATGGACATTATCAAAAAATTGAGGGCATGGGAACATTTTATCCTCAAACTTACTTCTCACCATATGATTATATAAATTGTAGGAAATTTATTAGTAATAATACGTATGCGATGCATCATTTTTATAAGAGCTGGTTACCACCTAGAGCTAGATTCAATAGTAATGTAAAAAAAGCATTATCCAAAGTAATAGGCGGTAATAACATAGCTCGGTTAAGGAAAGCTTTTAGGCGAAATTTGTTTATTGAGGGGAATAATCGTGATTAGTATACTTAATAAAATTACAAGTACTCTTGTATCCGAATGTCGTAATAGAGGCATTTATTTTACTATCTTGATGAATCTCTCTCATTTGTTTGGAGTAATTAGAGGTTTTTTTTATAAATTTATATACTTTAAAAACATTAAGTCATCGATTTTTTCACTCCAGTCAAATAGTAAAATAGAAATCTTTAGTAAAGACTCAAAGGTAATTATCGGGAAGTTTGTATTTATTCGAAAAAATGCTAGCTTACGAATTGATTATAATGGCGAATTGTTTCTAGGAGACAACGTATTTATTAATGATAATTGTACCGTTAACTGTGTCAATCAGATTTCTATCGGAAGAAATACAAAGATTGCTCCAAATGTATGTATAAATGACCATGATCATAATTATAAAAAAATAACCGATGATCATTTAATTAGAGGCGTGGTCAACATAGGTGAAAATGTTTGGATTGGCTCAAATGTCGTTATCTTAAGAGATACCTTTATAGGGGACAATGTGGTAATAGCGGCTGGTAGTGTTGTTAAAGGGAATGTGCCATCGAACACGCTATATTTGGATAAGAGAGAAACAAGAATTAAAGAATTAGATAGTTCAAGCAAATTTGTTTCAAGAGCTAACTAGCCTACTATTTTTCTAGACCATTTAATGAGAGGAATATTATGAAAAAGACTATTTTAATTTCCGTTTTTGACATGGAAATAGGTGGTATTGAACGAAGCTTAATTAATATGTTAAAAATCTTTGACTATAATACTTATAATGTAGATCTATTTATTTGTGAACATAAAGGGGATCTTATGAGACAAATCCCTGAACAGGTAAATATTATTCCCCAGATAAACAAGTATTCTGTTTTTAGAAAGCCTATTAAGAGATGTGTAAAAGAAGGGCACTATACGACTTCTATAATTAGAATAATTAGTAAGTATTTAGCAGATATAAAGTCTAAGTTAAGGAAGCTCGAAGAAGGCTCAGGTTATATACAGATGCAACTGGTGCAAAAATTTTCATCTTATTTTTTACCTAGAATAACCCCGAAAGAATATGATCTTGCCATAAGTTATGCATGGCCACACGATATTCTAGCAAATAAGGTTATTGCAAAGAAAAAGGTAGCATGGATCCATACAGATTATAGTAAATTAGAAATTGACAACGAATTAGACTTAAAAATGTGGAAGAAATTTGATCATATTGCTTCAATTTCCGATGAATGTACAAACTCATTTTTATCTAAATATCCTTCGCTGAAAGAAAAAATTATTCTTATTGAAAATATCACGTCTCCTTATTACATAAAGGAAATGGCACAAGAAAAAATAGCTTTCCCAAACAATGATGACGACCATTTTAATATTTTATCGGTTGGAAGATTGTCTTATGTAAAGGGTTTTGATAACGCTGTAATGGCGCTAAGGACTCTCCATAATAAAGGTTTTACGCATATAAAGTGGTATGTGATTGGATATGGGGGATATGAATTGGAATTAAAGAAATTGATTTCAAGTAATAATCTTAATGATAGTTTTATTTTATTAGGAAAGAAAACAAATCCGTATCCGTATATGAAAGCAGCAGACCTATACGTACAACCGTCTAGATACGAGGGAAAGGCTGTGACAGTGGGTGAAGCACAAATCCTTTCTAAACCAGTGATGATTACAAATTATGCAACATCAAAAAGCCAGGTGAAAGATGGAATTGACGGATGTATTACAGAGTTATCTGTAGAAGGAATAGCAGATGGAATAGAAAAATTATATAAGAATTCAGAACTGAGAGAATTCTTAATTACTAATTGTGAAAATAAAGATTTTAATAATCAGTTTGAACTTGAGAAGTTATATCAAATCATAAATTAAAAACTATAGGTAAAGTTGGTTCCGAAAGTATTTTAATACTTAATATATTAAATGTAATTGTTAGAATATCAATTGTTCATTATTAACTGTATAAAATTCAGAAGTAGTATAAATAAAAGATAAAAGAGAGGTAATAAGTAGTGGATAATGTTTTATTGTTAGATACATCAGTAGGTTCTCTCAATAAGGGAGACGATATAATAATGAAATGTGTAAGATTTCAACTGTCAGATAAAACGAAAAATGCATATGTACTGACATTGCCGACGCATGTATCTCCTTTTCATTGGTATCAAGTTGCTAGAGGCTCAAGTAGGGTAAAGATTTATAGTAACGCAAAATATAAATTTGTAGGCGGCTCTAATTTGTTAACAATGGATATGCTTACACACTTTCCTCAATGGAATATTAATCTATTTAATTATGGTCCTTTAAAAGGTAGTATACTGGTTGGAGTTGGGGCAGGTAAAGGAACGAAAATAAATAGGTATACTAAAATGCTATATAATAAGGTTTTGTCTCATGATAATATCCATAGTGTTAGAGATGAAAGAACTAAAATATTTTTAGAAGAAATGGGATTTAAAGCTTTAAATACAGGCTGTGCAACGTTGTGGTCTCTTACTCCAGAATTGTGTAAAGAAATTCCTACCAAAAAATCAGATTCAGTCATCTTTACACTTACATACCATTCTAAAGACTATATTAATGATCAACTATTGATAGACACTTTGAATAGAAACTATAAAAGTGTATACTTCTGGATCCAAGATTCTAAAGATCTCAAATATTTAAATACCTTAAGCAATATTCAGAATATTAATATTGTTCCTCCAACAGTAGATGAGTATGAAAAAATCTTAAATACAGATATTGACTATATTGGAACTCGCCTACATGGTGGGATATTTGCAATGCGGCATAAAAAGCGTTCAATTATTATATCAATAGATGAAAGAGCTAGTGGAATGAATGAAACGTATAATCTTAATATTATAAATAGAAGCGAACTTAGCAAGCTTGAAAAAATGATCAATTCAGAAATTATAACAGATGTAAATGTTAATTTTGATTTGGTAGATAAATGGTTAAATCAATTCAAAATCTAAAATATGCAACGAAATTTGGAGGGTAAAATGAACAGTATTATTCTTGATCAAGTCGTCGTAAATAATAACAGAGTTGACTATTTTTTTAGTATTAAAGGTAACTTGCAAAAATACTTTAAAAAAGAAAACCATATGTTTCTTGAGTATAACTATAATATTTCAGGTATTCCCAAAAGTGTATTATCTATTCCGTTTGTTTCGAATGTAATTCCACTTATTTGGATTACAGACTCAACAATACAAATTGACCAATTGGATAAATCGTTTCATGATTGCCTAAATAATATAAAAATGGCATACCAAGATATGTTCTCTAAAATTGAGTTTAAAGGTTCGATAGTTGTAAATAAAATAGTTACAAATACCTTTATACCTGAACGTGAGGCAGCATCTTTATTTAGTGGGGGACTTGATGCACTTACTACTTTTATAAGAATAAAAGATAAAAATCCATTGTTAATAACGGAGTATGGTTGGCATGAGAACGACATTAAATATAGTGATGTTTGGGAAGCAGATAAAGAAAACGCAGTTATCTTTGGTAAAATTTATGGGTTAGAAAACAGTTTAATACAATCAAATTATGGCACTTTTATAATTGCTACGGAAATTAATCGTGAATATAGTAATAAATTAGGAGATTCATGGTGGCATGGGTTACATCATGGCTTAGCTATTATTTCAGCTGCAATACCAATAGCTTACATGTTAAAAGTAAAGTGTATTTATATAGCAAGTTCAAACTCCCCTTTATATAAAGTCACTTGTGCATCCGATCCTACAGTAGATAACGAAATAAAGTTTGCCTCTGGGATGATATTTCACGATGCATACGAACTTACTAGACAAGACAAGGTCAAGGTTGTAGTTGACTATTATTCTGGTAGTAAGGAATCTGTAGATATTAGAGTTTGCTTTAAAAATGAAGAAAACTGTTGCAAATGCGAGAAGTGCTTAAGAACGATCTTTGGCATTGTTGCAGAAGGAGAGAATCCTAATGATTACGGTTTTGCTCTCCCTAATAATATTTCAGAACATATTAAAACAAGTTTAAATGATGAAGTAAAATTTTTTACTGATACATTTATTATTATGTATTGGATTAGAATTCAACATAGAATGAAAGAGAATTATAATAATGTAATGTATAGAGATATTCTCGACTGGTTTATAGATTATGATTTCGCAACAGAGCGTAAAAAGGCATTACTAAAATATAGAGTTACAAATTTATTTCCAATTCTTAAAAGAAAAATTACCAATAAAGTGAATAGAATGTTTGCTTAAAAATAAGTAAAAATAGAAGGTAATTGTGATGAGAATACAAAATTCGTTGAAAAATATTTTATTTGGTGTGTCTGTGCAAGTTGTCAGTGCATTTATGGGTTTCATTGTTAGGACAGTTTTTATTTATACTCTTGGCATAGAATACCTTGGTTTAGAGGGGCTATTTACAAGCATATTAATTATGCTATCACTTGCAAATCTTGGTTTTGACACTGCTATGATTTACAGTTTATATAAACCCATAGCCGAAAAGGATACTTATAAAATACAGGCACTTATGAATTTATACCAAAAGGCTTATAAACTTATAGGTATAATTATTTTATTGATTGGATTATCGTTATTCCCCTTTCTCCCATACCTAATGAATGGTAAAACTACAATTGAAAATATAAATATTATTTATATTTTGTTTTTACTTAACTCAGTAGCATCATATTATTTTGTCTATAAACACTCTATTATTATTGCAGATCAGCGTAATCATATTATATCTAAAATACACTGTGTTTTTATCATTATATCTAACTTGATTCAAATTATTTTACTATTGAGTATAGGGAATTATATTGTAGTACTCATAACCCAAATAATATTTAGAATTATTGAAAATGGATATATTGCAAATAAAGCAAACATTTTATACCCGTACATAAAAGAAAAAAATAATGCGAAGTTAACTAATAAAGAGAGGAAATTATTTTTTGAAAATTTATATGCACTAATGTTATACAAAATTAGTGGTGTCGTAATTAATGGAACTGACAATATAATAATTTCCATATTTGTTGGGATAACTTCTGTAGGAATTTACTCAAATTATTTTTTAATCTTAGCAACACTATCTACTTTTTTAGGCTATATGTTCTATTCAATTACAGCTAGCGTTGGAAACTTAATTGTAAAAGAGGATAATGAAAAGAAATATTTCATCTTTCGTGTGCTGAACTTTGCGAATTTTTGGATATATGGTTTTTGCGCAGTCTGTCTCTGGAATTTAATTAATCCTTTTATAACAATATGGCTAGGAGAGCAGTATGTATTTAATAAGTATATAGTATTTGCAATAATATTGAATTTCTTTACTGCTGGAATGCAAGATGCTTCTACCACATTTAGAGAGACGACTGGTTTATTTAAAAGAGGAAAATATAGACCAATTTTTGCAGCTGTAATCAATATAGGAGCCTCTATAATTCTTGCAATAGAAATAGGAATAGCGGGTGTATTTTTAGGAACTGTTGTTAGTAGGTTGTGTATATATTTTTGGTATGACCCTTATGTTATATATAAATTTGTTTTTAATAAGTCGGTTAAAACATATTTCTATAGATATATGTGGTATGGAGTGCTAGTTTTCCTTTCTATTATAATAACTGATAGTCTTGGTAATGTACTTTACGCGGATTCATTTATTAACATAGTGATACGAGGAATTTTATGTTTGCTAATTCCTAATATGATTTTCTTATTTACGTTCAGAAATACAGAAGAATTCAAATATTTATTGAGTATTGTAAGTTCATTAACTAAAAAATTGACTTCTAAGAAGTTCGCTAATAATGATTAATAAAATTCTCCACAATATCTATTTTCGGAAGATTAATGTCAAAAACTATAGAAATTGCGCAAAAAAATCCTTTAATGGAATTAATATGGATATTAAATAGTAAATCCTAATACGAAGGACTCTACTATGGACTTAATCCATGATTATCTTCATTTGACAATGTGTTAGCCAAATGAATTTTGAAAAAGTTATGAGCATTAATGGACTGATATAAAAGGGCCTATAGATGATAGCATTATAGTATTATTAATAGGATAGACATTATACATTTCTTTCATAATCAATGAAAATGAAACCACCATCAATACAATATAAATTCATGCAGAAAATTTTCCGCTATAATTAAACCACAAAATGATTAGGATTCTGAAATCCATGTTCGTTTTGTGGTTTTGCTTTTTCATTTTCCCCGGATTAAAATGGTGCTAATTTAAGGTTTTCCTTGCCCTGTTTTTGCTTTTCAGCTGATTGATAGATTCCATCTGTACTCAAGTATTGAATTGAACTTAACCAATTCTCGGTGAGATATTGCTTCACCTTTTCTAAAGTAGAATCGTTAGTTTTTAAATAAAAAGGGGTTAGAACTTAAGTTTGTATCATTCCAAATTTATTAAATAATGATAATAATCCTATTTCTCTCCAAGTTACAGTGTTATCATTTACTGTTTGTCCGGAAGAAGTCGGAAATGAAGGGGGTGTTGGATTTGAAGAACCACTGTTTTGTGCTTGATAAACGTGGTCACCGAAGTAAATTATAGTTCCCTTTGTATAAGGCGTAGATGGTGTCCAAGTTCTATTATTAGCGTAGCCAGTGGTTGTACATATCCATCCTATAAATCCTCCTGGAGTAGGGTTAGTATTATATATTAAATCGCCTATAACATAATATCCAGATATAGGTTCAGTATTCATGTGGTAATATGGATCGAGTACACCATTTATAAAATTATTCATAAATGTTTCTTTATTACGTATGACATTAATTTTAGTCATAATATTATTTACAATTAAGACCTGGGGATTATTAGTTGTCTCATTAGAAAAAAGCTGTTTGTCTAAAGATGAATTTAATATATTATTTTCAATTGCAATTAAAGTGCCTGTAAAAGGTGATTTTATATCAAATAAGACCCTATTACTAAATACAGCATTAGGATATCTGAAAGTATTATTTCTGATGATCACTTGATCTGTGATGTTTTGGATGACTAAAAAGGAACTATCTTTTTTTTCAATAAAACAGCTCTCCATTTTAAAACTTTTTATATTATTAAGTGTGATTAACGGATTGTTTTGATCTGTATTTTTTATCCAACAATTAATAAATTCAACATCTGCATCAATAATGGATGGTGAACTATTAATTCCAAGTGTTGCAATATCTATAAACTTGCAATCGCGAATGGTAGATGGAGGAAAGCTAAAATGTTTACTGATATTTTTAAATATTAAATTATCAAAAAGCCACCCACTTTTAGGGTTGTTTAAATTATATATTGTATAATTACTATCATTTCCATCAAATGAGCAATTCATTATTATTTGCGGTTCAGATTTCAATACTAAAGTACTACTGAGAGAGCTAAATGTACTTAGTTTTACATGATCATTTAAAAATTTACAGCCATCTATTCTGACCGTGTATGGAACAATTTGATCTATAGTTAAGACAGAATTATGAAAAATAGAATCTTTTACTTCTATATTTCGACCATACCTTTTTATATTGTCGTTGTTTCCGAAAAAACAAGCTGTTCCATAGAAATGATTTTCTGAAATGATGACCTCACCTGAAATGGTAACGTTACATTGATGAAGGATATTGTTAATGAAAAATGACTTATCTGTAGGGGCATTTATCGCGACTGAAACATATTTAGCTACCTTATTGAAACGATTACCCGCGATATACATATACTTACCATTCGTAATTACAAGATCGTAACCCCAATTATCATGAAAGTTATTACGTTCTATATAAAAATGTTGGTTAAGATCATATCCATCTTCAATATCAATTCCGCCTTGTGGATCTGTTCCAGTATAAAATGTATCCCCACCAATGTGATGAATTTCATTATCTCTAATATAAATATGTTTTCCTCCAAGACTCATACCTTGTCTTCGACAATGATGGACATTTAATTTTTCAAAAAATATTTTTTCAGGATGTCTGTTAACTCTTACCAATAAATTATTCTTACTATCTGTAGGAATAGTATTTTGATACAGAACTACTTTAGCGTAACTAGCATCTTTTGGTTTAGGAACTTCATCAAAGAATTGAACTTTTTCAATTGAAGAATGAAAGGAATCATCTGAATTATAAAAAATAACATCATAAAATTCTGCAAAAATGTCAGAACCTAAATCACCATAACCACCACCATATATCCCCCAATGGCCTGCCTCAACAATATATGGATTGTTCATTAAAACTTTTGTTGTAAATCTAATTTTTTTTGAATCTGTTATTGAAGAGCCATCTCCTAAACTAAATGCACCCTGTTGTGCACTTGATTGTCTCAAGTAATAGGGGAGAGATGGAAATGTGCCTCCAGCAATAATAGCATCTCCTGTGAAGTTATAAATATCTAAATTGTCTACAGATATAAACCTACAATCTCTGTATACATTAATTCCTACTCCACCTTCATGAGTATCTGAGTCTACACCATCTATTACATATATATGTGTATCTCTATCACCTTTAATTACACCATTAGTAATGCGAGAGAAAATTACATTATCAAATTTAACAACCTGGTATTTTTCTAAACTATTGTCTTGTATTTTTAGAATAGCACCATTTAAATTTAATGTCATAAAGCTTTTAAGTGTGATGGAACTAGTTTCATCGATTAAATACGTTCCTTTAGGAAGCATAACTTCACCATAACCATTTGTTGATGCCCAATCTAATGCATTGTTGATTCCAAGAGTTGAATGAAACGCATCTGTCCCATCATTTTTTATTCCCCATCTTTCTAACTCAATCAGATAAGAAGAAAAGTTTATATTTTCTGGAATCCATTTTGCATTATTACTATTATAACTTAGAACATTACCACTTAAAGGAGGGCTAGTCGTTAAATCTACATCTTCCAAATCGTCAAGATTCATTTACTATTCTCACCGCTTTCTTGTATATACTTTATATTATGTTGGATAAAAAGTTTTGATAAAGCGAATGAACTATTATATAGAAACAATTATTTATAAATTAAGTTTGTCTATGAGATACACTTTATAGCTAAAATGCTGAGCTTTGTTATTCAAAGACTTTTAAGATTATTAGCATAATCATATTTGAATGCATTATTTAGCATCTATTCCGTATTCCCCAACGATGAGAACAATCTCTAAAGACATAGTAAAGCATTAGATCTTTCGATATTATTTTTCCAACCTACTATATAGATTTCGATCTAAAAAATCTGACTATATAAAGTAGTGAAAATAGGAATGTATATCTTTCACCTAGAATAGCCCGTTTTTTGATTAAATTAGTTGATAAAAAATCATCTGGAGTGTAAAATAAAATTAGTTCTTTATAAAGAACAAAAATAACTTTGATCTGAAAGTATATTTTATTCTTTAGGGTAAAAATAGTAGATCTCAATATTTAAATTCTAGTCAGTAAAAATGCTATGCGACGTTGAAACTAATCGTTCTTTATTAAGAATTTATATTTTAGATTTTTCCCAAAATGGGTTATAAAGATTGATTTAAAACTGAGCTTATGGAGGTTGAAATTTATGACAATCTTAATCACAGGTGGGGCTGGTTATATTGGCTCTCACACTTGCGTAGAATTATTGAACGCAGGATATGAAATTGTAGTACTTGATAATTTATCAAATAGTAAGATAGATTCGCTTGATCGCATAAGAGAGATTACCAAAAAGAATCTTAAATTTTATCAAACAGATTTGCTGAACAAAGGGCAACTAAAAACCATTTTTTCTGAAAACGATATAGAAGCTGTCATCCATTTCGCGGGATTAAAAGCAGTGGGTGAGTCAGTTTTGATACCTCTACATTATTATCACAACAATATCACTGGAACCCTAATCCTTTGTGAAGTTATGGAGGAATTCGGAGTCAATAAAATGGTTTTTAGTTCATCAGCAACAGTTTATGGTATACAAGAACAGGTGCCACTCTCTGAAAATTTACCTCTACAAGCAACAAACCCATATGGAAGAACAAAACTAATGATTGAAGAAATATTACATGATGTATATATTTCCAATAAAAATTGGTGTATAGCTATGTTACGTTATTTTAATCCAGTAGGAGCTCATTCTAGTGGACGGATCGGTGAAGATCCTAATGGTATTCCAAATAACCTTGTCCCCTATATCACTCAAGTCGCAGTAGGGAAATTATCTGAACTTAACGTTTTTGGTAATGACTATACCACTCATGATGGAACAGGGGTAAGGGATTATATTCATGTCTTAGATCTTGCTGCTGGCCATTTAAAAGCCCTTGAAAAGGTCATGACAACATCAGGTGTTAGTGCGTATAATCTTGGGACTGGTAGAGGATACAGTGTAATGGACATGATTCATGCATTTGAAAAGGTGACAGATCGAAAAATCCCCTATCGAATAATTGATAGGAGACCTGGAGATATTGGTATAAGCTATGCTGATCCGACAAAAGCCCAAAGAGAATTAAATTGGATTGCACAAAAGGGACTCGAAGAAATGTGTTCAGATTCTTGGCGATGGCAGTCTAACTATCCAAACGGATATGAGATAGATAATAAAGAACAAAAGGAACAAAAGGAACTAAATGTTATAAGATAATAAGAAATAAACATCGAAATTTAATTATTATTTGGTGTTCATGATCTCTTATTGCTTATTAGTTATGTTTTATTCATTAGGAATTTCATACAGTCCTTAAAAGGAATCTAGAGGCTAATTAAAGAAAAAAATTTTTGTGAAATATTCTCAAAAAACATTGTGTTCGTTAAAAAAATATAGTAATGTTCTTTATATAGAATTTAAATAGTGATAAAGTATTACATAAAAAGAAGATAAAATAGATGTCTGCCTAAATTAAAGGTGTTAATTAAGAGAAGAACATATATGTTGAAGTGATACTTTAAGGATTTCTCATAACCAATAGTTCTTTAATGAGAACAACGGTAGATTGTAAGTTTGAGAACATATCTAATCTTATAACACTTATTCATGCGCGGGAGAGGGAAATATGAGTGCAATAGCCGGAATTTATCATTTAAACGATGAACCAATAGATATACAGCAAGGAAGAAATGTAATGAATGCTTTGCAGAAGTTTCCCGCTGATGATGTTCAAGCATGGCATAAAGAGAATATTTTTCTTGGCTGCCATGCACAATGGATTACCCCAGAATCAGTGGGTGAACAATTGCCTTTTTATGATAATGAAAGACAAATGGCGATAACTGCTGATGCGATCATTGACAACCGTAATGAACTATTTGAGAGACTACAAGTAGAACGGTCAATTAGAAATAACATGTCTGATAGCATGTTAATTTTACTTGCTTATCAAAAATGGGGAGAGGAAGCACCAAAGTACCTAGTAGGTGATTTTGCCTTTATGATTTGGGATGAAAGACAGCGTCACTTTTTTGGTGCAAGGGACTTTTCGGGAACTAGAACGCTATATTTTTATAAAAATGAATCCAAATTTGCTTTTAGTACAATTATCGAACCACTTTTTACCTTACCTTATATTGAAAGAACACTAAATCAGCAGTGGCTTGCCGAGTTCATAGTTATACCAGTAACATCTGACTCTGTCTCGACAGATGCAACAGTATATAAATATATTAAGCAGATTCCTCCTTCTCATACAATTAAGGTCTCAAATGGTAGAGTTGAGTTTTCTAGGTATTCTAACTTGGTTACAGGAGAGAAGTTAAAGTTAAAATCAAATCTAGAATATGAAGAGGCATTCCAGGAAGTATTTCAAAAAGCGGTAAATTCAAGGTTGCGTACCCATCGACAAGTTGGGGCTCATTTAAGCGGAGGTTTGGATTCAGGTTCAGTGGTTAGTTTTGCCGCAAAAGCTCTAAAAGAGAAGAATAAAAAATTACATACATACAGCTATGTCCCTGTTGATGATTTTGTTGATTGGACACACCGGTATAGGGTTGCTAATGAGAGACCGTTAATCGAATCAACTGTTAAATACGTTGGGAATATTTCTGAACAGTATTTAAGTTTTCCAGAAAAAAGTCCATTTTCAGAAGTAGACGATTGGCTAGAAACGATGGAAATGCCATATAAATTTTTTGAAAATTCTTTCTGGGTCAAAGGAATTTATGAGCAAGCTAATCAACAGGGAGTTGGAATACTTTTAAATGGGCAAAGAGGTAATTGGACTGTATCTTGGGGACATGCACTAGATTATTATGCGGTACTTTTGAAAAGGTTAAATTTCATTCGCTTATATAAAGAGGTAAATTTATACAGTCAGAATATAGGTGTCAAAAAATCACGAATTATGAAATTCATTGGAAAAAAAGCATTTCCAACTACTTCAGGTATGCTTTCATCTCAAAAACAAGCCCAATTTCCAGAATGGATTAATCCTGATTTTGCCATAAGAACAAATGTTTACACGAAGCTTGAAAAACATGAGATAGATATAAAAGGTACATCTGTTTCTGATGTCTATAAAATTAGAAATAATCAGTTTAATCAACTACATTTCTACGGTCTAAGCGGTACGATGGGGACAAAATTATCTCTTCGTCATTCCTTATGGGAACGTGATCCAACAAACGATATAAGAGTGATTAAATTTTGTTTATCTGTTCCAGAAAATCAATATGTTCAAAAGGGTATAGACCGTTCTCTTATACGGCGTTCGACGAAAGGGTATTTACCCGATAACATTAGACTTAACCAACGATCTAGAGGAATTCAAGGTGCAGATGGTGTTCATCGTATGAAGCATTCTTGGTACTCATTTATTGAGGAGCTTCAACAGCTTTCAACTGACTCTATGATGACGGATCTTGTAAACAGAAAGGTTATTGAAGTTGCAATAGAAAAGATTAAGCATGAACCAAATCCTAACCTTGTTTATGAGTTCGAATTTAAGATCTTAATGCGCTCTTTAATTCTTTATCGATTTTTTAAAAAAATTGAAGGGAGGTGATTTTATGAAAAAGAAATGGGAAACTCCAGAATTAGAAGTACTTAATATCAATATGACAATGGCAGGACCAGGAATTAAAACTCCAGATCTAGTACAGGATGACATTGATGAAATGGTACATTATAGTTAATTATTAAAATTTAAAGATGTATTTCGAACGCCCTTATACATTTTTTGTGTAGGGGCTTTAAAGTTAATAACTACTATTGCGAAAAGTGTTTGCGGAATACTCCCTTTGTAAAGACTGTCTTAATAAATGATAACTAGATGCTCTAATTAAATTATAAATTGGTCCATAAATTATTACATCCACTTACAAAAACTATTTCTTCATTTCTTCTTCTACTTATAGTCCACTAAAAATGGTTGGAATAATAAAAAAGTTATGTTACTTATTCTAAGTCGTCAGCATTTTTTTATAGATTGACACTATTTCAGAAAGATGGTATTTTTGTCTTACGGGTGTTCTTTATAAAGAATAAAATGTCACATATAGTTGTTCTTTATAAAGAATAGTCAGTATGGACTGTTTATCATTTATACTACCATCAGTAAGTAGCTTGAGGCTCAGGGGAATTGGGTTTTAAATTTATTTTAAAAATGATTTGTATAATATGGGGGAACTTTGATTGACGACAGATCTTACAAATAAGATGTTCTACAAAGCTTTTGGATTGAATGTTTCGAGCGAAATTTCTCTACCGGAATTACCTCAGATTATAGAACAAGGTTTAGTTGAAGTTGTTATTAAGAAGGCAGATCTTACTTTGTTATGGGAAGAATTAGCTGGTGAAAGCAAATATTTTGTTATTAAAGAAGATTTAATTCTGTTTCATCTTCCTGACAACGCTATTTATATGATTCAAAAGGGAAAAGAAATTTATTATTCTCCTATGGATAATGCACATGAAGATCAAATCCGACTCTATCTCCTTGGAACTTGCATGGGTGCTCTGTTGATGCAGAGAAAGATACTTCCATTACACGGAAGTGCAATAGAAATAGACGGTAAAGCATATGCAATTGTAGGTGATTCGGGTGCAGGCAAATCAACTTTAGCTTCTGCATTCTTAAAGTTAGGGTATCAACTCATTAGTGATGATGTGATACCGGTTACTCTTAGTGAACAAAATATTCCGATGGTGACACCAGCTTATCCACAACAAAAATTATGGTTAGAGAGCCTTAATCAATTTGGGATGGAATCGAATCACTATCGTCCAATCATTGAAAGAGAAACCAAGTATGCCATTCCCGTCTCTGAGCAATTTGCTTCAAGGTCACTGCCACTCGCAGGTGTATTTGAATTAATTAAATCAGAGTGTGATGAGATTGAACTTAATCCTATTCAAAACCTCTCCCGATTACACACATTATTCAATCATACATATCGTAACTTTTTCATTGCCCCTTCAGGCTTAATGGACTGGCACTTCAGCACAACTGCAAAAATGTGTGAACATATCGATGTCTATCAATTACGACGTCCGACATCTCGATTTACTGTAAGTGATTTAACAAGTTTAATCTTAAATTCATTAACTAAGGAGGAAAAAGTATATGGTTAAAACTCAACCACTTTCAACCACTCATATTGTTAGCCAAGGGGAAGGGAATATTGTAAGCGATATGGATGGTGAAAAAGTAATGTTAAGCATTCAGAATGGAAGGTATTACAACTTAGGTGAAATAGGTGGAGTGATATGGGACCAAATTAAAACACCAACCTCAATTGATCAATTGGTGAATTCTTTACTCACACAATATGAAGTAGATCAAAGTGGATGTGAGGAACAGGTTACGTCCTTTATAAAATTACTAAATGACGAAGGTTTAATTAAGGTAGAAGAAGCAACCACTTGATAGATTGCTAGTTTGATTTTTTCTAGAAAGGGACAATGAGATCTTGAATAAATTAAAGATTTTTATATCAATGGATTGGAAAACAAAGGGATTTCTATTAGAATCTCTTTTCTATTTAGGGCTGGGGCGATATCTTAAAAGTATTCCTTTTTCAAAAGTTGCCCCTTCGTTAGGCCAGCACATGGAAGAAACGACTTTTGATCCATTTGTGTCGAATAAAAAGGTTTTATCTCGTGTATCTCAAGCCATTCATATTATGAGTCGTTATACGATCTGGGAAAGCCAATGTCTTGTTAAAGCAATCGCAGCAATGAAAATGCTTGAGAAACGTCAAATCGAAAGCACGCTTTATCTAGGAACTGCTCGAGATGAGTCTGGTGAATTAATAGCACATGCATGGTTGCGCAGTGGTCCTTATTATATTACTGGCTCTGAAGAAATGGAGAAATTTACAGTTGTGGGTAAATTCGCCAAAAAAGTTGGAGGCAACCGAAATGTCTAACCTGTTCAATCTCAATACAGCAAATGTACCTAAGGAATTAAAGTTAATTCTTGAGTTACTAAAGAACAGCAATCATGACCATCTTAGAGAAAATCGTTTAGAGCTATTTTCAGGTATTGATTGGGACCTCTTTATTAAACAGTCCATGCACCACCGTTTATTCCCAGTCCTATATTCAAAGTTAAAAAAAGTGGACGAACATTTAATTCCAACTTATGTTATTCAACACCTATCCCAAGAATACAAACGAAATACATTCAAGATGCTCCACTTAAGTGCAGAAATGGAGAAGGTTAGTAGAATTTTCACGGAGAATACGATCCGTCTGCTTTTCTTAAAAGGACCAGTGATTGCTCATGACTTATATGGTGACATTTCTCTACGTACATCAAGTGATTTAGATTTTTTGATTCCAATTGGAGAACTGGAGAAAGCGGAGTCGATCTTAGTAAATCTTGGTTATGAAAAAGATGATTATATTAAAACAGTCTTAAATGATTGGACTTGGCGACATCATCATACTACCTATTTTCACCCTCAAAAACGAATGAAACTTGAGATTCATTGGAGGTTAAATCCAGGTCCAGGACTTGAACCAAGTTTCAATGACTTGTGGAAACGAAAAAGGAAAAGTAAGCTTACAACCTATCCAGTTTATTTGCTAGGGAAAGAAGACTTATTCTTATTCCTCGTCTCACACGGTGCTCGTCATGGTTGGTCAAGACTTCGTTGGTTGTTAGATATTCACCAAATGACAGAACAAGACATCAATTGGAAAAAGATGAACAGGTTATTAAAAACCTTTCATTTTCACAATGTAGGGGCGCAGGCACTAGTTTTAACTACAGAACTTTTAAGTTCTAAAAAAGTAGATGCTATGAAGCCTTTACTAGAAAATAAGCGTTCTTGCAATTTGGCACAAGAGGCGATATTTTACCTTGAAAGAATGGTTAATTTACATACTGATCCCGTTCCTGAACCTGTATCTAGGTATCATACACGCCATCTATTTTCATTAATGACCGCAAGACAAAAGGTATTGTTTGTTTTGAGCTTTCTGCATCCATATCCTGAGGATGCGGAGACTTTGCCATTGCCAAAGCAGCTGCACTTTTTATACTTTCCTTTACGTCCCTTTATTTGGGCATGGGGAAGACGAGGAAGAAGGCATTACCCTAGGGGGAACTAATCTTGACACATGTTTTTTACTTTTTAAAGCAGATCCATTCATATGCAGGAAAAATTCTTTATATAAATTTACTAGCAATGGTGTTTATTAGTTTGCTAGATGGCATTGGGATTTTATTATTAATTCCTATGATTAGTATGAGTGGGATTGTGAACCTAGATGCAGGTAATACGCAGGTTTCTGAAATATTTACATTTTTGCAAGACATTCCAATTACATTAGGTTTGCCTACCATACTAGCAATTTATGTATTAATAGTTATTGGACAAAATTTATTACAACGCCATATTACAATTCAAAATACAAAAATTCAACATGGCTTTTCTCGTCACTTACGTGTAGAAACGTATGGATCTTTGTTACATGCTAATTGGGATTTTTTCATTAGAAATCGAAAATCGGATCTTATTAATTTACTAACAGCAGAAATTGCTCGTTCGAGTGCAGGAACACACTCATTTTTGCAATTTATAGCCTCACTTATTTTTACATTCATTCAAATTGGTCTTGCTTTTTTGCTTTCTCCGAATTTAACGATTTTTGTATTATTGTGTGGTTTAGTCCTAGTTTTTTTAAATCGTAAATTCCTAAAAAGTTCCCTAGCGTTAGGGAACAGAAATTACATATTAGGTAAAGATTATCTTGCAGGTATAACCGATCAGATTAACGGAATAAAAGATATAAAAAGTAATACTTTAGAAAAGTCAAGGATGGACTGGTTTCGTACGATTACCAGTGGGATGCAGGATGAACAAATTGAATATTCCAAGATGAAAACAACTTCACAAATGTACTATAAGATTGCTTCGGCAGTGTTAATTGCTACGTTTATTTTAATTGCCGTAAACATGTTTAATGCTCAGGCTGGTCAGTTAATGCTAATCATCATCATTTTTTCAAGATTATGGCCGAGAGTTGCTGGTATCCAAGGTTCGCTGGAGCAAATTGCAACAACAATTCCCGCATTTAAAGCTGTTAAGGCTTTGCAAGACGAATGTAAAAATGCGAAAGAATTCACTCCTAAAGAAACCAAAGATATTAAGCCAATTCAAATTAACCAGAAAATTGAATGCCGCAATGTGTGGTTCTGTTATCATCAAAACGGTTCAACTTCATATGCTCTGGAGGACATTAATGTGGTGATACCTACTAATAAAATGACTGCCTTTGTTGGTCGATCTGGAGCTGGAAAAAGCACGTTGATTGATTTACTAATGGGTCTAAACCAACCAGAAAAAGGGCAAGTATTAATAGATGGTAAACCTTTAACAAGTGAAAATCTGCTATCACTAAGACGGGCAATCAGTTATGTCCCACAAGATCCTTTTCTCTTTAATGCAAGTATAAGGGAGAATTTGCAAATGGTCGTTCCAGATGCAACTGAAGAACAGATGTGGGATGCTTTGGATTTTTCTTCTGCTGCTGAATTTGTTAGTACGCTTCCACAAGGTCTAAATACTCTTATTGGAGATAGAGGGATACGACTTTCAGGAGGAGAAAGACAGCGCATTGTTTTAGCTAGAGCAATCTTACGAAACCCTTCAATACTTGTGTTAGATGAGGCAACAAGCGCACTTGATACAGAAAATGAGGAGAAAATTCAACAAGCGTTAGATAGGCTAAAGGGAAGGATGACAATTGTTGTTATTGCCCATCGCTTATCAACGATCCGTAACGCTGATCAAGTTGTAGTATTGGATCGGGGCTCCATTATTCAAAAAGGGGAATTTGGTCAGCTTGCAAAAGATAAGAGAAGTGTGTTTGGCCATTTATTAAGTAACCAAATGGAAGCAAGTTTATAACACTCACTAAGGTACTAGTGGGTATTTTCTTTTAAAACTTTATTAAATAAGTTGTTTGGTACTAAATTACTGGAGAGATGTGAATGAGAAAGTCAGGAGTAAAGGTTTTGTTATTTATTTTGTTAGTATTTGTTGTTCTAGCTATATATACCGTTTGGGACAATAACCGCATAAAAGTATTAGAACAAGAAATTGTAATCGATGATCTAACAGAAGAGTTAGAGGGTTTTACTATTCTTCAAGTAACAGATTTACATGAAAAGGAATTTGGTAAAAACCAAGAAAAACTGATAAAGGAAATTAACAGCCTTAGATATGATGCAATCGTTTTTACTGGAGATATGTTGGTGAGTGGTTTAAGTGAGAATTATCACCCTTATTATACACTAATAGAAGGCATTAATAATAAGGAAAATGCCTTGTATATTCCGGGTAATTCAGATCCTAACAATTACGAAATGCCCTCTGAACAGACTTTTCAAAATCATGATTTCATAAAAGGAATGGAAAAGCGAGGTGTGAACCTTTTAGAGTCTATTCATAGTATTAAGGTTGGTTCAGCAAACGTCCATTTTGTTGATTTTGAACTATCCATAATAAATCCTAAAAGGGGTTTTGTCATCAGAGGTGCAAATGCTAACAATGCATCATTTGCGAAGCACCAACAGAATTTGCTCAATGAAATTTCATTCTTAAATCCCTCAGAAGATTCAAATGCCTTAATAGCACTAAACCACTATCCAATTGTTGATGCACGAATCAATACAATTAAAAATGATCCGCTATATGTTTTTCGCGATTACGATTTAATTATGGCAGGTCATTATCACGGGGGACAATATCGTTTACCTTTTATAGGAGCTTTCTTCGTTCCTGAACCGTATTACGAAAATAGCGGGTTATTTCCGCCAAAAGATCGAGTAAAGGGACTGTGGGAGTATGAAGGAACTAAACAATATGTAAGTGCAGGATTGGGGAGCAGTAAGACGATTTCCTTTTTGAAGTTTCGATTATTTAATACTCCTGAAATTAACGTTTTGACACTAAAAAAAGCTTCAGAATGAAGCACAAGTTTAACAATACTAGGAGTTATCCATAAAGGGATTTTTAAATTTGCACGAAAGTATTAAGAAGAAAAAAATGTTTGTTTCTTCCTCATTCATTCTTTCATAGATTTAACAACTCCTAGGAATCTTCTTTTATATAACCTACTATACTCAATGAGTAGGTTCTTTGATTTAATTTCAAAACCTAATTCTGTCATTAAGTCATTTCTAGTAGGGGATATCCATTGACTAAACGCAAGAAACCGATGCCTTACTGTATCAAAACTAAAAAACTGATAATCAAAAAAATCAGCGTATACCTTTACATTTCTATAGGTAGAAGATTTAATTGCTTCGTACTGCCACCACAAACCCGTTCTTTTATTTATTGGTAGCTTCTTGATTTCCTCTAAATGTGGAAATACATGATAAACAATTGATAGGGTACGTTCCATTCTTTTTAGGGTTTTATGAGATGTTGCATCCCTGAATAGTGAATCAAGATCCAGACTATCCCCTAACACATGTACCATTTGGACAATATCTATAAAATGCTTCATCGAATCTAAGTTATGTCTCCAGGCATGAAGACAGATAAAATAGAAAGTATGATAATCTGATAGTTCTTTAATATGTGAATACTGACTCATAGGTATTGCTTCGTTCCAAAATTCCTCTATGTTAAGATTCGAAGTATCTTCTTTTAGTATATTCCAGTGAATTTCAACTGAAAGGGGAATGGCTGACCCCGGTAATTCTTTACTAAAGCTACAATGAAAATGATTAGGAGAACATTCTTCTTCCACTATATACCCCAACTTCTTTACACTCTCAATGGCATTTCTTAAATCGCTTGGCATGATTAAAAGATCAATATCCGATGTTCCTCTAGCAGCTAAATCCCCAAAGTATTTTTCAGAAAAAAAGACACCCTTTAGTGGAATTGCTTCTATGGCTAAGTCATCAAAAGCATTGAGTATTTCTTTTGTCTGATTTTTAATAAAAAGATTTTGTAAGAGAACTTGGTTGTATGATTCCTTTAATTGATTCTGAAAGAGTAGAGGAGTTTTATCAAGTTGATTTTGTTGTTTTAATTGTGAATATACTTGAGGGGATATGGAGAAGTACTCTATATCCCCTTTTAACTGATGATAAATTTCAGTATCACTAGGTAATGGGGTATTGTTATCATAGATGGCTTGTAGAAAGTTTATAAGCATATTACCTTCTCCTTTTAGTTGGATATAACGGATAAGTGTGATTCTGAGTTAGTTTGATTGGTTAAAAACTGTGTTTGAGTAAGCTTGCGGTATAGTCCATCTTGAGACATTAGTTCTTCATGCGCTCCTTGTTGAACAATCCTTCCTTCATCCATAACAATAATCAAATCAGCATGCTGGATCGTTGACAGCCGGTGGGCAATCACGAGTGTTGTCTTGTTTTTCATTAGTCGATTCAAGGCTTCTTTTACTTGAAATTCTGACTCACTGTCTAGGGCAGAAGTGGCCTCATCAAGTAAAAGGATAGGTGCATCCTTTAATATTGCCCTGGCAATAGCGATACGCTGCTTTTGTCCACCTGATAAACGAACACCTCGTTCACCTATTTCTGTGTCATATTGGTTCGGAAGAGACATGATAAAGTTGTGAATGTTGGCATTGATTGCAGCGTTAGTTATTTCTAAATCTGTTAGATTAGGACGGGCTAATAGGAGGTTTTCTTTTATTGTTCCACTGAATAAGAAGGTTTCTTGTGCAACATAAGCAAAGGAGCTTCTTAATACGGATGGCGATATTTCGTTTATTGAGACATCATCCATTAAAATTTGACCGGATTGTGGTTTGTAAAAGCCTTGAATCAAATTAAAAAGCGTTGTTTTTCCGGCTCCACTAGGACCTACAAAGGCAACTAATTTTCCTATCGGGATATTTAGATTAAAATTACTAAATATTGCTTTTTGATCATCATAGCTAAAATGAATATTATATATATCAATGGTTTTGGGTAGAGTCTGCGCTTTATAGTATGATGGCAATTCATTTGTTTCTATGTTTTGATCTAACACCTTTGATATTCTTTCGACAGCAGATGCAGAACTTTGAAAACTTCCCCATTGGCTTGCAATTCCAGTTAATGGCCCCGTCGTATATTGCATTAGTGTCACAAATGATAACAAAGAACCTACTGAGATAGTTTCATTCAATACAAAATAGGCACCTAAGCATAGACTGAGAATATATGTAAATGAATTGATTCCTTGTGCACCAAAATTGAAAAAACCGTGAAGTTTTGCATTTTTTATTTCTAAATCGTATTGATCTTTTGTTTGCCTGTGGAACTTTTTTAATAATATTTTTTCAAGTAGAAATGAACGTAACAACGATATACCGTGAAACACTTCATTTAAATTACTATTTATATTTCCTACTTGATCGAAAAGAGCACGGCTATTATTTCGGATTAAGATACCAAAAAATGCACCTCCTAATATTCCAATAGGGGTAACTAGAAGGGTCAAAATTGATAATTGCCAATTAATATTTACCATATAAATAAATGCAGCAATCAAAGTTAAAGGGATATGAATTAACCCAAGCAAATTACTTCCGATAACTCCATTGATACAATTTATATCATTAGTGAAATGTGTTAATAGGTCGCCAGTTCGTGTGTTTGAAATGTTTTTCATAGGTAATAACATAATATGTTTAAGTAGTGTATTTTTTAGTTCTAGTTTTATTTTGTTTGTTACCATAGATTCTATGTATGTATCAAAATAGCTTACGATCAAATTTACGATTATAATTGAAAATCCAATTGGGACTAACCATCTCATTTGATTAAAATCACCTTGAACAGCTGCATCGGTTATTTTCCCTATGAACCAAGCGAAAGCTACTGTCATAGAAACACTAAATAGTAAAAGTAAGAGTAGCACTGAATAAAGCTTCCGATTTTTAACAATATATGGGCCTAGTAATGAGAAAGTTCGTTCAATATCTTTAAAATTAAAAAGATGTTTTATTCTACTATGCATCATGAGGAAACTCCATACTTAATTTTTTTAATACTTTATTAGTTAGAAAACGTCTTAAAACTTTCGTTAATATTGGGAATTTAATAATTACCCAACCCCAATAGGTTACGGAAAAGTCAGTAAGATAAAGTTTCGATGTTTTTTTCTGAATCATTACAAGCTTTCCAATAATTTGTTCATGGAATATGGGGTCGTCTAAATGTAAATTTGTGTCGCCTTTTAAAATGTAATGTACTTTATCATTTGTTTTTAGTTCCTTATAAAAACGATGAGCAACTAATTGTCCAGATGAGGAGTGGTATAAGATAATATCTCCACGTTTTAATGAATCTATTTCAAATGAGACAAATCTACAAATTTCCCCTTTCTTTATTAATGGAAACATACTAGTGCCATGTGCTGGTAAATCAATCCATCCATATTTTTTCATTGTATTTATTAAAAGAAGGATGGTTTCGTTATTAAACTTCACGCTGAATCAACCCACAATCAATCAATTCTAATAAGAATGCATTTACATATTTAGAAGCTTCCTTATCATCAATATCATACTTTTCATGTATAGATGCCAAAAGAGAGTTAATTGTTTGAGGCTTTTCAAGTAAAGACCAGCAAAAACCTCCAGCTTCATTTAGCTTTGTAACTGTGTATTCATTAGTATTTAAAATAATCCATTCTCCTTCCATTTGAACGGTCTCATAAGAGTTCTTTTGAACATAAGTATTCATTAGGAATCATCTCCCAGAAGGTATTGTTTTTTTGAAAGTAAAATTCATATACTGGTATGTTGTCAACTAAATTCTTTAAAAGGTAAAAGATACTTTTTGCTTCTTCTGAATCATGGGTCCAGAAAAAAACCTTATCCATTAAATTGAGAATCCCGTTCGATTTCTTCATTTCAATTTTTTCATTTATTAGTGACTGATGTAAAAGGTGTACACTTGAAAGCGGAATAGGTTTCTCAATTTCAATTCCCTCTATTTCACTACGAAATGGTGAATGAAATACTGTTACTTTTTCCTGTGTTATTTTCACTATGGTTGCTTCGTCTGAAAGTAATGGTCTAGGATAGGATAATTTTGCAACAGTTGATTTGCCTGCACCTGACTGACCAGAAAAAATGTAAGCCTTCTGTTGTTCAATAACACATGATGAATGAATTAAAAGACCCCAGTTCATATGTACAATATAAGAGCTATATAAATTCATTAAAGCATGCTTCAATGCAAGTTCATTATGAATAAACATTTTGGCCTTGGTATAATCAGAATTCACTTCGATAAAATAATCCGCACGGAAAAAAGAAATATTATTCTCTTTCTTTTCTATCTTTACTTCATAATCAACAAAAGGAACCCCGAATCCGAATTCAATTGTTACTTCCATATTCTGTTTAGCAACTAAATTCGTATTATTAATCAAAATGAAACTTTTTCTGAAGAATGCTTTAACTTCTGTTGACTCACTAATAATCTGAAAAATATGTTCGCCAATTTTTATATCTTGTTTATGCATTTATTCGACTCCTAGAAATATTAAGAAATCTAACTCTAATTAAGGTCAATAGTGTTAAAACTATTGACCCCTGAATTAAATAGTAGCTACATCAACCTTGCCCGGTTGCTTTACCACAACCTGGTGATTTTCCGTTGTTGGTTTGATGATTATTAGGTGGGATTATCCCTTTGCCAGGATTACAACTCTGAGCCGTCTCAAATCGAATCGGCTGATGACTTAACACCATAGGCCGTGCATAATTTTCTTCAACATATAATTTCACATTTTCACCTCCTTAATTCATAGCAAAGTAACTATACTTTATAAAGAACAAAGAGATCAAAAAAAAGACTATGTACTTCAAGGTTTACTGCTAAATAAGAATTTATCGTTCTTTATAACATTATAAATATAATTTCTGTTTATTAAAAGAGTTAAATTTCGACAAATTTATATTATCGAATAGACGTAGGTCGATACTGTCAGAAGGGGGATAGAATAAACGGATTATTTGCTAGTGTTCAAAAACAAAAAACTAAGAAAATCAAAGGATAAGAGAGAAAAATAAAGAAAAGTACTTATTTTAAAGGAAAAGTAAGGGATTTTAGTGTTCTCAATAAATGGATAACTATTATATACTGAAACTAGGTCGTTCATTAAAAAGAACGTAAAGTAAAAAGGAAACCAATTGAGGAAAAGGAATTCGCTCATCCTCTATAGTCAAATACAAAAATTAAATTTTTTTGCTCTAGATGTTCTTTATTGAGAATTGATAGTGCTCTATTTGAAAGAAGTGAAATGATGAAAAAACTACTTAAAGGTCTATCTACAATTCTCCTTGGTTTATTGGTCCTAACAGCTGGACTTTTATTGTTCTTAGAACTCCAACCAAGAGGTGAAGGAGAAAAGGGTCAGGGAGATCAAGCTCTCGAAAATACAAAAGTTGATCCACAGGAAGAAATAGAAACATACGGTAAAACCTATATAAGTATAAACAATGCACAAAGATCGCTCATAACAGTGGTTGTCTAAAAGGAGATCCCATGAAATACTCTTTTCTCTCATTAGCACTACTCAACATCATCGACCTAGACCTTACATTCATAGGCTTACATTTCGACCTTATTGAAGAAAATAACCCACTTATGAAATTCCTTTATCATCAAAGTCCATCTTTATTTCTAGGTGTGAAATTATCCTTTTCAATTTTTTTATTACTTCTTGTGATGACGCAAAGATTGCCGAGTACCTTTCTACTTAAATCGCTGACTTTAATTGCAATAAGCATTTATCTAGTTGTTTTATCCTTACATAGTATCTGGATTTATTCTTTCCTTTTTTTAACAGGGGGTCTTTTCAGTAGGTAGTTATGAATAGGCTTTCATAACGTGATTGTTCAATGATGGTAGGGGAGTGGATGAGGTATGTATAAAAAACACTGTAACCGATGTTTTCAGCCTTCTTTCAGTAGCTATGCTGGAGGAGAGTGGATTTGTCCTATCTGTACTAATGATCTCACAACTAGAAAAGCAGTAATTGCAAGCAATCGTACAGATTTGACTAGTAACTATGCAAAGTATCAAGATCAGAAGGAAGTATCTTGTAAAAAGAATTCATCTGTCTCTTACCAAGCATAATAAAAAGTGAGTCGGATCGGATCCAACTCACTTTGTTTTGTTTTCTTGGTTAACTTTCCATTTGTTGAATTCTAAGAATTCCTTAAATTGATCTTTTGTCACTCCGGAATTCATTGCTTCTCGTACAAGTGAAGACCATTCGTTGTCGAGGTTACTTTCATATGTTGTTTCATATTCTTCGTTTAATAATGTGTTTACCGAAATGCCTAGAACAGAAGAAATCTTTTCTAAAAATTGAACAGAAGGGTTTGATTGTAGATTACGTTCGATTGAACTTAAGTAAGATTTTGCGACTCCTGCTCGTTCTGCTAGTTCAGATAGAGATAGATTTTTTTGATTGCGGTATTTTTTTATGTGCTGTCCAATCATTTGATCACCTTCCTATTATCGCCATTCTATTATAGCATATAACGAAGGGAGTGTATGATATTTAGAACACTTTTTCATATTATTTTGTAAGCTCCGGAAATTTTGTTGAGACGTTTGGATAATTTGATAGAAATTGACGTATTTCTTCTGGATTAATACCTAGTTCTAAAGCAGACAGAATTAATTCTTTCCACTCTTGATCTAACGTGCCGTAATCGATTGTGCTACTCTCCATGTTTCCCCCCCCTAAAATACCTTCCCTGTATTTCAGGCAGCCCAGCCGTCATGGTTACTATGTAACGGAAGACCTGTGACTTTGCGTCCCTATTTTTCAATAGGTTTGCCTTTAACTGATCAAGCAGTTAATGCCTATTAAACAACGTATTACGAAAGTCCTTACTTTATGTATCACTTACTTCCTAAATCTATTATAAAAAGGAATTTCTAGGAAGTGTGTTGAAACCTGTCGACACACAATATTTTTTGAATTGTAAGAATATTTTACAATACTGTAACACTACAAAGGTTATAATACCTATGTTACATATAGTTATATTGGTTTAGTAAATATAGTTCAGTAAGTAAAGGGTACTTTTACCTATTTTTTATACAGTTTTACAAAATTTAATTTTGTCGAATAGAAGAAGAAAATAATGTAAATTTAAGCATTAAAAGACTTTGGAGTTAAATAAAAGATGCCACCGTTTTGAACAGACACATTAATTTGTGGTTCATAGAGATCTTTTAGTGCTTCCTTTTCGATATGATAGCAGTCTGGTTTTTCTTCAATGTCTTCGTAGAAGTGGTTTAATAGCATTAGATCCTCGTTCTGGCGTTGTCTCGCATCGTCAGCCCAGTTGTGATTATCTTGCTCAATAATTTGCTGAATATATTGCTGGATTCGTATTAAGCCACTTTGAGGTTTGATGAGTGGGGACATCGTAAAGCTATAATCAGGGATTCTTGGTGTTAGTTCTAGCTGTTCAAGTTTTTCTTGAAAGTTCTCCACTAAACTCCCGCTAATTAGGTGAAGGCCAATCGAGAATAATTGATCTTTTTTCATATCGCATTGATAAGAAACCATTAAATTGACTGCTAGCCACGGGTGTAGGGGAATACTCCCGCCTGATGATTGGGCGTTTTCATAGAGTCGAATATAGCTGCCTAAATTTTTAGTCGAACGAAAAATTTGGTGCAGACGAGGAGCACCAAAATGCATGACTTCCCCTTTTAAATCTTCTGGTGCTTTTAACCGGTCCGTAATTAGTGTTAATTTCATTGGATTTGGTACACCGTTGGTTTTTTCTAGGTAATGCCAATAGAAGGGACGGTTCATTAGTTCTTTATCAAGATCAATCGTTAATTGAACAGTTAGATGACTTTGTTCGTTTTCAACGATTTCACATGAATTAGCTGTGAAAAAATTTTCTAAGTATGTGTGGATTTGCTGCTGTTGCATTTAAACCGCTCCTATCTATTAGTTGTGACAGATACTTAAGTCTATTAATCGCCACTTGCCGCTTTGCGATTGTCTTGGGCTTGTTCAGCATAATGAAGAATTGATGTTAAGTTTTCCATCTTTATTTTCATTTCACCGTCTGATCTTGAATGGAACATAATATCTTGTAGATGTTCTTCGAAATTGTTGATTTCTAAACGTGTTAGAATTTCGTCCAGTTCACCGATTACTTTTTCAAATAAATTTATTTTTTCATATAGTAGTTTTAAAATATGTTCTTCGATTGTATTCCTTGTTGCCATGTTGTAAATGTGAACGTCTCGTTCTTGGCCGAGACGGTGAATTCGACCGATTCGTTGTTCGAGCTTCATTGGGTTCCAAGGTAAATCATAGTTAATAATGTGGTTGCAGAATTGCAAATTGATTCCTTCGCCACCAGCTTCTGTTGCAATTAATACTTGAACTCGATTTTTAAATAGTTCTTTCATCCAGTCTTTTTTACCTCGTTTAAAGCCTCCACGAAATGGGACGGAAGTAATACCTGCCTGTTTCAAATACCATTGTAAACAAAACTGTGTTGCCCGATATTCAGTAAAAATGATGACCTTATCGTTAATAGATTGAATGAGTTCAACGACTTTTTTAGCTTTTGTATTTTGTGTAACCTGATCGATGAGTGTCATTAATCCTTTGATTACATGTTCAGGCAGTGGTTGTCCTTCTTCTTCAGGACGATCGGACATTTTCTTTAACGTCATGTAGACAGCTTCACGGCTACTACAAGCTTCTCGTTGTAGGGTCATAATTGAAAATGAGTTGGCCGTATAATCAGATGCGGATTTTAGTTCGGAAATTCCATCATATAAAGCTTGTTCAGTTTCGGAAAAATCAATTGCGACCGTTTCAACATGACGTTTTGGCCAGTCAATTCCGGTGTCACCACGACGATTACGAATCATCACTTTATTAATGAGTTCACGTAATTGCTCATGATCGTCTAATGATCGATCTTTTGCAGAGAAAACTTCAGTAAAGTAGGCTTCATTGCCAAGATGCCCTGGCTTTAACAATGACACCAAGTTGAAAATTTCTTCAACTCGGTTTTGAACCGGTGTTGCTGTGAGTAGTAAACAATATTTTTTCTTTAAATTTTGAACAAATTCATAGTTTTTCGTTTTGTTGTTTTTAAGTTTATGAGCTTCGTCGATAATCACTAAATCATAGGATTGATTATAGACAATCTCGCGGTGGGGACTTCTTTTTGCCGTATCAATAGAAGAAACGACGATATCATAAGCTTCCCACACATAGCTTTTCTTCTGCTCGATTGCTGGAATATGAAATTTTTCGTTTAGTTCTTTTGCCCACTGAGAAACTAGCGAGGCAGGGACTAAAATTAACACTTTCTTCACGAGACCACGAATCATGTATTCTTTTAAAACTAGTCCAGCTTCGATCGTTTTACCTAAACCAACCTCGTCAGCTAATATTGCTTTTCCGTTCATTTTTTCGACTACATTTTTTGCAACTTCTAGTTGATGGGGCAGTGGAGTAAAGTTGGGCAGGTGCTTAGGAGCTTGCAAGCCTTCAAAGTCAGGGATCGCCAAGTAATTTTGTACCTCTGAGGCCAGTTTATACAATTCCCAATTTGCCCAAGGACCATCTGTTTCCATTCTTTCAAAAAAACCTTCCTGCCAGGACGAATCAAAATTTATTTTCACATTCATTAGTGATGACAGCCCTTTCATACTTTCAAATTCTTAACTTCTATTGTTCACTTTCTAGGATTGTAAGAAAGTATTTTCGTTTGTTAATGGTTGTTTACTTGCAAAAGACGAACGATTAGTTGTATGTAAACTATAATTATTAAGATAAAATAGCATTGCCGAAATAGTCGGTTAATGGTAGGATGTAATAAGTAATCATGTTTAAAGTAGTTTCAATTCGAACTTTTTTTCTTCTGGTTTTCTAAAAAGAGTCGAATGTCTTGGTAACTGTTGTACTAGTATGTCCAACAAAAAATTAAATATGAGCGGATGAGAATAAGGGGAGAGACTACAGGTTCTAGGACTATGTAGCGCCGAAGGAGCAAACTGCTGTGAATCTCTCAGGCAAAAAGACTCTTATTTGACGCAACTCTGGAGAGTGTTTGCTTAACGGGTGATTTTTTTTACCCAATAGGACAAACTACCAAAGGGGAAAGCCTTATTTGTGAACGTTCATGTGACGAATACATAGGGTAAACTTTCAGGTCCAAGGACAGAGACTTCTATATTGTGTATAGGAGTACTCTGTCCTTTTTTGTGTGCTTATCTGTGGTTGCCAAATCAAGAGGAGGAGATAGGATGTCAGGTTTAAAGAGAACGCCTTTATTTGATGTGTACAAGGAATATGGTGGCAAAACCATTGATTTTGGTGGATGGGAGCTTCCGGTTCAATTTTCTTCTATTAAAGAAGAGCATGAAGCTGTTCGAACAAAAGCTGGTCTTTTTGATGTTTCACATATGGGTGAAGTTGATGTGAAGGGACCTGATAGCTTAGCATACCTTCAAAAACTAATGACAAATGATGTTTCAACACTTAAGGATGGGGCTGCACAGTACACCGCGATGTGTTATGAAGATGGCGGTACTGTTGATGATCTTCTTGTTTACAAAAAATCTGACAATCACTATTTGCTCGTCATAAACGCTGGGAATATTGACAAGGATTTTGATTGGCTTCAGTCTCATTTAGAAGGGAACGTTGAAATCACTAATATATCTGAGAAGACGGGGCAACTAGCTCTTCAAGGTCCTTTAGCTGAACAGATTCTACAACAACTAACTTCTACTGATTTACAAGAAATTAAGTTTTTTAAATTTAAAGATGAAGTCGATGTGGCTGGTTACAAAGCACTTGTGTCAAGAACTGGTTATACAGGGGAAGACGGTTTTGAAGTTTATTGCAATTCTGAAGATGCATCTGCACTTTGGAAGGCGATGTTAGATGCTGGTAAGGAATTCGGTGCAGTGCCTTGTGGCTTAGGGGCACGTGATACATTACGTTTTGAAGCCAATCTGGCCTTATATGGTCAGGAGCTGTCAAAAAATATCACACCGATTGAAGCTGGCATTGGTTTTGCCGTTAAAACGAATAAAGAAGCTGATTTCTTCGGAAAAGCAGTTCTTAAAGAGCAAAAAGAAAAGGGCGCGTCTCGTAAGCTCGTTGGAATTGAAATGATTGATAAAGGCATTCCTCGACATGGCTATGAAGTTTTTAATGGAGAAGATCTGATTGGTGAGGTTACGACTGGAACACAATCTCCGACTCTTAAGAAAAACATCGGATTGGCTCTAGTGAAAGCAGAATTTGCTGAGCTTGGAACGGAAGTAAATGTTCAAATTCGTAAAAAACGCTTAAAAGCGGTTGTCGTTGCTACACCTTTTTATAAACGTCCTAAAAAATAAGCAAGCTTTTAATACGAAAGGGGTTAAGAGGATGAAACATCGTTATTTACCAATGACAGATCAAGATAAACAAGAAATGCTAGATACAATTGGTGTTAGTGCGGTTGATGAACTGTTTGAGGATATTCCTGAGAGTGTACGTTTTCAAGGGGAATACAACATTAAAAAGGCAAAATCTGAAACAGAGTTAATGAAGGAACTTTCTGCAATTGCTGCGAAAAATAAGGATTTACGCAGTCATGCTTCCTTTTTAGGTGCCGGTGTTTATGATCATTACATGCCGATCATTGTTGATCACGTGATTTCGCGTTCAGAGTTTTATACAGCTTACACTCCCTATCAACCGGAAATTTCGCAAGGGGAATTACAAGCGATCTTTGAATTCCAGACGATGATTTGCGAGTTAACGGGTATGGATGTTGCGAATTCGTCAATGTATGACGGTGGTACGTCACTTGCTGAAGCAGCGATGCTTGCGGCAGGTCAGACGAAAAAGAAAAAGGTGTTAGTGTCAAAATCAGTTCATCCAGAGTCACGTGATGTGCTTAGAACGTATGCTACCGGGCAGTATATTGAAGTCGTTGAAATCCCGGTGAAAGACGGAGTAACTGATTTAGATGCACTTGCAAGTGAAATGTCAGATGAGGTTGCAGCAGTTGTTGTACAATACCCAAACTTTTTTGGTATAGTGGAGCCTTTAAAAGACATTGAACCAATTGCACATACAGGTAAAAGCATGTTCATCGTATCATCTAATCCACTTGCACTAGGTGCTTTAACACCTCCAGGAGAGTTTGGGGCCGATATCGTTGCAGGTGATGCACAGCCATTTGGTATTCCAACTGCATTTGGTGGGCCGCACTGTGGGTATTTTGCTGTAACAACGAAATTATTGCGCAAAGTTCCAGGACGTCTGGTTGGTCAAACAAAAGATGAAGACGGCAAACGTGGTTTTGTGTTAACTCTGCAAGCTCGTGAACAACATATCCGTCGTGACAAAGCGACATCTAATATTTGCTCAAATCAAGCGTTAAATGCTCTAGCAGCAAGTGTTGCGATGACTGCTCTAGGTAAAAAGGGTGTCAGAGAAATGGCCACTCAAAACATTCAAAAAGCAAATTATGCGAAAAAAATGGTAACAGCAGCTGGTGTGGAAGTTCCTTTTGAGGGACCAATTTTCAACGAGTTTGTTGTAAAGCTTCCTAAATCAGTTAAAGAAGTGAATGAAAACTTGCTTAAAAAGGGAATTATTGGCGGTTTTGATCTGGGACGAGTGGATTCTGAGCTAGAAAATCATATGCTCATTGCTGTCACTGAGCTTCGTACAAAAGAAGAAATTGATACTCTTGTGAGAGAATTGGGGGAAGTTCAATGATAAATCAAGATCAAGCCTTAATTTTTGAACTTAGCAAGCCTGGCCGCATCGGTTATAGCTTACCAGAACTTGAAATTGAGGAAACACCAATTGATGAGCTAATCCCAAGTGAATATATTCGTACCGACGAACCTAAGCTTCCAGAAGTTTCAGAGCTAGATATTATGAGACATTATACGGCTCTTTCAAAACGAAATCATGGTGTTGATTCAGGATTCTATCCACTTGGTTCTTGTACAATGAAATACAACCCAAAAATCAACGAAAATGTTGCGAGAATTGCAGGTTTTGCACATGTTCATCCGCTTCAAGATGAAAGTACTGTACAAGGTGCAATGGAATTATTATTTGATCTTCAGGAACATTTAAAGGAAATTACCGGAATGGATGAAGTAACCCTTCAGCCTGCAGCTGGTGCACATGGTGAATGGACTGGGCTAATGATGATTCGTGCCTATCATGAAGCAAATAAGGATACGAAACGTACAAAAGTAATCGTCCCTGACTCTGCACACGGTACAAATCCTGCTTCAGCAACTGTGGCTGGTTTTGAAACAGTAACGGTTAAGTCGAACGAACATGGATTAGTAGATTTAGAAGATTTACGACGTGTAGTTGGAGAAGATACGGCTGCATTAATGTTAACAAACCCTAACACACTTGGTCTTTTTGAAGAGAATATTCTAGAAATGGCGGCAATTGTCCATGAAGCTGGTGGTAAGCTTTATTATGATGGTGCCAACTTAAACGCTGTTCTAAGCAAAGCACGTCCTGGGGATATGGGCTTTGATGTTGTTCATTTAAATTTGCATAAAACATTTACAGGTCCACACGGTGGAGGCGGCCCAGGTTCAGGTCCTGTGGGAGTAAAAGCAGATCTGATCCAATACCTGCCTAAACCAGTCCTAGAAAAACGTGAAGATGGCTACCACTTCAACTATGATCGCCCACAATCAATTGGCCGTGTTAAACCTTATTACGGAAACTTTGGGATCAACGTTCGTGCTTATACGTACATTCGTTCAATGGGTCCTGATGGATTAAAAGCTGTCACGGAATATGCTGTACTGAATGCAAACTACATGATGCGTCGTTTAGAACCGCATTTTGATCTTCCGTTTGATCGTCATTGTAAGCATGAATTCGTTCTATCAGGAAAACGCCAAAAGAAGCTTGGTGTGAGAACACTAGATATCGCCAAACGCTTGCTTGACTTTGGCTATCACCCACCGACAATTTACTTCCCACTCAATGTGGAAGAGTGTATTATGATCGAACCAACCGAAACAGAATCAAAAGAAACACTAGATTCTTTCATCGAGGCAATGATCCAAATTGCCAAAGAAGCAGAAGAGACACCAGAAGTTGTTCAAGAGGCACCACATACAACGGTTGTAAAACGTCTTGACGAAACAACCGCTGCTCGTAAACCGATATTAAGATATCAAGCATAAACCAAGAGGATTCGCTTTTAAGCGGATCCTTTTTAGTTGAACTTATCAGGTTCTTAGTGTTAGTCCGACCGAAGGGAGCTACTGACATTTAGGAACGTGATTTGTAGATTGCTGTCATTCCATCGTTGCTACTCTAATATTCTGCCGAAATAACCGCCATTTCTAAAGATTATGACTAGTTTTTAGAACCTTTGTCGACATGCAGGAATAATGCGTCCGCCTTAACGAATACAACAGATACAAAAAAATAATAAAGGATGGTGTCATAAATGGCGAATGGCTTGCATAGCTCAAAGGTTGCTTCGTTACTTGGTGAATCTACTTATATGATCAAATCGTGGGAATCGGAATTTCCCGAATTTCTAAGCATTCAAAGAGATTCTAAAAATTCCCGAAAATACAGTCCTGAAAATATTGAAACCCTGCGTAAAATTAAAGCAATGAAAAACAACGGCTTTGACACAGTAACGATTACCCAATTACTGCATTCACAAAGTGGAAACCAAGTTATCCCTAGATCACCTAATATTGAAACATCAGAGGAACTCAAGGCATCATTGGAAAAACTAGTATCGTTCATTGAATCAGATGAGGTGAAAAATCTTTTAAAAGTAGATACACGCTTAACTAAACTTGAGGATGATTTAGTAGAAAAGATAGAGGGGAGCTTCCAAAGTCATATAGCCTCTTCAACACAAACTCATATCAAAATAAATCAAGCGGAATTTGCAAGCATCAAGGAAAAAATTTCCTCTCTCTCTATTGTATCTCACCAAGAACGTGAATTGTATCAAGACGAAATCAAACAGGAGCGTGAACTAGCCAAAAAACACATTGATTCCCGCGAACAGAGATTTTTAGCTTTTGTAAAGGAACATCAACGAAAACAAGGAGAACAACCAATTGAGCCAAAATCGGGCATTGGGTTGTTAAAGCAGTTCATGGGATTTGCGAGGTAGGTAGATGTTGAGGACAAAAAACAGACTCTATTTCATTTTCGGAAATAGAGTCTGTTTTTATATTATTTCTTTGTCTTAATCTTACCTGACCACTGTTTAAAGCCACCCTTTAGACAACTTAGGTCACCATAGCCTTTTCTCTTCAACATCTGAGCAGCACGACCACTTCGAACTGTGTTTTGACAATAAAGATAAACAGGCTGATCTGTACGAATTTCTTTATGACGCTGACGCATTTGAGAAAGAGGAATGTTTCGAGCACCAAGGATGTGTCCGCCTTCATATTCATTTGGTTCGCGAACGTCAATCAGTTGCGCTTTGCGGTACCCAGCACGAAATTCATCTTCTTTTAGCGTTTTCATGATCCGACGTTGATAAATAAATGAAAAAGCAGAGTAAGCAATGATTGCCGATAGTACAATTAGTAGAAAAATCCAAGACAACGTAATCCGACTCCTTTTATGATATCTATAATTGGTCAGTTCATTTGAACTTATAATTCGACATCTATAATTATATAAGAGCTTGTTCTAAATGTCATTAGCTCTCATGCAAAATTATTTTCTTCTTGTCTTTCTTTTGATAGACTAAGTAGGGATTAAATACGGAAGAAGAGGGTCACATAATGACGAAAGATGTATGGCGTTTTATTGATTCAGGCAATTGTTCTCCAGCCTTTAACATGGCAATGGACGAAGCTTTATTAGAGTGGCATAGTGCCGGGAAAATTCCTCCAACGATTCGATTTTATGGATGGGATCCACCAACACTTTCTGTTGGTTACTTTCAAAAGGTTGAAAAAGAAATAAATATGGATGCAGTAAAAAGATATGGCCTTGGATTTGTTAGAAGGCCGACTGGTGGAAGAGGAGTTCTTCATGACAAAGAACTTACATATAGTGTGATCGTTTCAGAAGACCACCCAGAAATGCCGAAAACAGTAACCGAAGCCTATCGAGTTATTTCTGAAGGTGTTTTGGAAGGATTTAAAAACTTAGGTTTGGATGCTTATTTTTCAATTCCGCGATCAGAGGAAGAAAAGCAAGGTCTAAAAGATCCTCGTTCAGCAGTTTGTTTTGACGCACCATCTTGGTATGAATTGGTTGTAGAAGGCCGAAAAGTCGCGGGAAGTGCGCAAACACGCCAAAAAGGAGTGATTCTCCAACACGGTTCAATTCTTCTCGATATCAATGAGGATATGTTGTTTGATCTATTTAACTATTCAAACGATCGAGTCCGGGAAAGAATGCAACGTGCCTTTAAAAATAAAGCAGTTGCAACAAATGCACTTCGGGAAATTCCTGTAACTATAGAAGAAGCAAGAATTGCTTTTAAAAAAGGTTTTGAAAAGGGTTTAAATATTGAATTAGAAGCTTACACACTTAACGAAGAAGAATTTCAATATGTAGAGAGAATTGCAAAAGAAAAATACAGTTCTGATGAATGGAATTACAAAAGATAAGACGGCATACTGTGTCGTCTTTTTTCTATTAAATGATTTGTCAAAAAACGCAATATAAAAATATTTTTTTTAATAATTTAATAAACCTACATTTAACAACGTTTTCCGGCAAATTATTGGATGCAAGTAACAAATTCCTTCAAAAATCTACATTTTTACAATGAAATCTTATTTATCCTCTTGAATTCGTTTATTATTGGTAAGTTTCACATTTGACAAAAAGATAAAAAATAGATCGAAAATCTATATGTGGTATTGAAGTATTTAGTCTAGGCCTATATATTGTATTGATTTGCGTAATATGATAAATTAAATCAAGTGAATAAAGTAATACTAGAGAGATTAGGAGTTGTTTTAATGTCAGTTGCGTTAGAGAAAAAAATGATGATTAACGTAGAAAAACTCAACAAGGATATATCTGCTTTCCCACAAGTCCATCCTGTGACTGCGGACATGAAGCTTACCCATAAGGGTGTATCTAGACTTGTTATGCTTGATCGATACACATTTAAGGATACAGAGAAAATTACCTTGTCAGCAGGGGATTTTGTTGTCTTAACCATAAAAGAAGATCCTAAATTCCCAGCACGAGGACTTGGGTATATTCAAGAAATTGACTGGCAAGAAAAAACAGCAAAAGTATTAATAGATCAGGACTATCGTCATTCTTTAGACAAGCCTGAGGAGATTGAAACAGGGATTGTCAAACGTTCGCTTGATGTAATTGAAAAGCCACTTGAAGTTTTCTACGAACAAATCGCAAAACGAAATGCAACAGGCTTAGCCTCGGTTGAAAAAACAGAAGAAAAACGTCAAGAATGGTTTCAAAAGTTTTACGAGGAGCTTGTGAATCTTAATTTTGTACCAGCTGGTCGTGTACTATACGGTGCTGGAGCAGGGACAGACGTCACTTATTTCAACTGTTACGTAATGCCTTATGTTCAAGATTCACGCGAAGGCATCTCAGAACACCGCAAACAAGTCATGGAAATCATGAGCCGAGGCGGTGGAGTCGGAACAAACGGCTCAACACTCCGACCACGCAACACACTAGCTCGAGGTGTTAATGGAAAATCATCCGGATCGGTGTCTTGGTTGGATGATATTGCTAAGTTGACCCATCTTGTTGAGCAAGGTGGTTCAAGACGAGGTAGATCATAATTATGTGCTTCGTCTTAAAATAACCTCGTGAATTGCTGGGAACTCTTTTGGTACATCATGTGTATAACTGCCTAGATGGAAAATATCTTGGAGGAGTATCACTATGAAACCATATGATGCAAAATGTATTCAATTATGTTTAATTTGTGGTTTTAGAGCATCTCATAATAAAAATGGTCAGTTCTCATCTCATTTACTAAACAATCACAACATTAAAATCAATGACTACCTATACAAATATTACTATTCAACCAAAGATTTAAAGTGTAGTTACGAATTATGTCAAAAGAGTGTGGATCTTAGAAGAGGCAAACCAAAGAAACATTGTAGTAGATCCTGTGCAAACAAGCATGATCCATTAAAATGTATTCATTGTGGTAAAAAGTTTTATGCGATGAACAGAAGCACAAAAACCTGTGGACCTTCTTGTGCAAAGTCGATTAAATCGAGGAAAATTAAAGAATGGCACGCTAATATGCCAAAAATAGAAAAAGAATTGCACTTTAAAAGAATAATCGCCAAAACTGCCTCAACTAGAATTAAAAATAAGACACCTTCTTGGAATAGTGGTAAAACAGGTATCTATACCCAAGAAACGATAGAAAAAATTCGTTCTGCTACTTTAAAACAAATGGAACATCAAACATTTAGAAAAACCAATATAGAAAAATTAGTAGAGTCATACTTGATAATGATTGATGTTAACTATAGGTATTCTTATATTTTAGAGAAAAGACAATATGATTTTCTGTTGGTTGATTATAAAATATTGATTGAGTGTGATGGAGACTATTGGCATGCTAATCCAAAATTTTATCCTAAACCTGCTGAGTGGCAGTTGGAAAGGATAATTATTGACCAAGAAAAAAATGAGATTGCTACTAAGAATGGATATATCATCATTAGATTTTGGGAAGATGATATTCTAAACAACTTTAAATATGTTGAAAGTAAGATTGCATCATATATGACCTATTAGCTAAAACATGGCTGGAAACGGCGAGTGTGAATGCTTAAAAATAATAGGTGGAAAAAGACAATCAGCAGCCAAGCTCCTAAACTGGAGAAGGTTCAACGACCATCGAAAGCGCACCGATAAGGTGAAAGCGAGTAGAGTAGGAATCAAGCGATTTCGAAGTGCGAGGGCACCTAATTGAATTGGTGTAAGATATGGTCTGAACTCTAAGGTGACTTAGAGAGTTGATCTAGCGAATCAACGTAACAAAATGGCACAAATGATCATGCTTTCCGACTGGCACCCTGACATCATTGAATTCATCATCTCAAAAATGCAAAACCCAAGAATTCTTAGATATTTAATTGAAAATACAAATGATGAAAGCATAAAAAAATATGCTGAAGAAAAATTGAAATTTACACCACTTACAGAACAAGAAGTGGCAATGTATCAAGGAATTATTAACTATAAAACGATTCCAGGTTTAGGCGGCTTTAGTGAGAGAATTATTAAAGATGCAGAGTTAAAGCTGAGTATCGGTGGAACCTATAGTGTTCATAATTCTGAGTTTTTAACAGGTGCAAACATCTCTGTCTGCTTAACAAAAGACTTTATGGATGCTGTTGAAAACGATGCAGAGTATGAACTTCGATTCCCAGATGTTGAAAGCTATGATGCTGATAAGATGGCAACATACAATGAAGAGTGGCATAAAGTTGGGGATGTACGTGAGTGGGAGAAAATGGGCTACAAAGTTCGCACTTATCGTAAAATCAAAGCGAAAGAGCTTTGGAATCTTATCAACGTTTGCGCAACGTATTCAGCAGAGCCAGGTATCTTCTTCATTGACAATGCAAACGACATGACAAATGCAAAAGCCTATGGTCAAAAGGTTGTTGCAACGAATCCGTGTGGAGAACAACCACTCGCACCATACTCTGTCTGTAACTTAGCTGCAGTAAACCTAGCAGAAATGGCAGACAAAGAAACGAAAACAGTTAATTTCGAAAAGCTTAGAAAAACGGTAGAAGTTGGCGTGAGAATGCAGGACAACGTGATCGACGCTACTCCTTACTTCTTAGCAGAAAACAAAAAACAAGCTCTTGGTGAGCGCCGCGTAGGTCTCGGTGTAATGGGTTTACACGATCTACTGATCTACTGTGAAACAGAGTACGGCTCTGAAGAAGGAAATATACTTGTAGATAAGGTGTTTGAAACGATTGCTACAACAGCGTATCGTGCGTCAGTAGGTCTTGCGAAAGAAAAGGGTAGCTTTCCTTTCTTAACAGGAGAAAATGCTGAGCAAACAAATTCTTTAAGAGAAGCCTTTACTAAAACAGGTTTTATGGAAAAAATGCCTGCTGATATAAACGACGATATTAAGAAGTACGGAATTCGAAATTCACATTTACTAACTGTTGCACCGACAGGCAGCACAGGGACAATGGTTGGAGTTTCAACAGGCCTAGAGCCTTACTTCTCTTTCTCCTATTTCCGCAGCGGAAGATTAGGGAAATTCATTGAAGTAAAAGCGGATATTGTTCAAGAGTATCTTGACGGACATCCTGAAGCCGATGCAAATAATTTACCTTCATGGTTTATTTCATCAATGGAATTATCACCACAAGCTCATGTAGATGTTCAATGCATGATTCAACGTTGGATTGATAGCTCAATTAGTAAAACAGTTAACGCACCAAAGGGTTATACGGTTGATCAGGTACAAAAAGTATATGAGCGTCTATACAAAGGTGGGGCAAAAGGTGGCACTGTCTATGTAGATGGAAGCCGTGACACTCAAGTATTAACGTTAAAAGCAGAAGAAAATTCATTCGATGAGTCGGAAGAAAAAAGTGTTGATACAAGAGAAAAAGGAAGAGTTGTTCTTGTTGATACCATTAATGCTTTACGTTCAACAGACGTAACGGTTGGAAATGAAGTAGGTAATAAGTGCCCAGTATGTCGCGAAGGTACTGTAGAAGATCTGGGTGGATGTAACACATGTACAAGCTGTGGAGCACAATTAAAGTGCGGTTTGTAAATTCATAAAAGAGTGAGGCGTGGGACCGACTACAAGGTCCTGCGCTTTTTTCTAGTTGAACATTAATATCATGTGTTAGATTTATATTAAGCTCTAACCAAATTTTCTCGTTGAATCCCTTCATTGCTTGTCATCCACTTTAAACTAATGTAAACTTATAATGATTTCCATATTTCATATAAAAGCACCGGCAGCACTATTGGAGGGGACTACATGCCAACACCTAGCATGGAAGACTACATAGAACAAATTTACATACTCATTGATGAAAAAGGATATGCACGAGTTTCAGATATAGCAGAAGCACTCGCCGTCCATCCCTCCTCAGTAACGAAGATGGTTCAGAAGTTGGACAAAGATGAATACTTAATATATGAAAAATATAGAGGACTAATTTTAACACCAAAAGGTAAGAAGATCGGTAAACGACTTGTGTACCGCCACGAACTCCTTGAACAATTTATGAGAATCATTGGGGTAGATGAAGATAAGGTTTACAATGATGTCGAAGGAATTGAACATCATCTAAGCTGGAATGCCATCGATCGCATTGGAGATTTAGTTCAATTTTTTGAAGAAAATAAAGAACGCGTAGAATCGTTAAGAGGTATTCAAAAGCAAAATGAAGAACAACAATAACAGGGAAGGCGTCCGCTTGCGGGCGTCTTTTTCTTCTAGAAATACTTGCTAAGAGATCGCAAATGCCCAAAACAATCACTGAAGACGAACTAACTATAACATTTTTAATGTAAACAGCCTTAGAATCGGCCACTTCGCCCGGTATATCGGCCACTCAGCCGGGAACCTCCACTCTAATCTCGCAAAAATTCACCTTCCATCTCAACCCGTCCAAAAAAACTCCTCCCTCACAAAAAGGTCTATTTTCCACACCTCCCTCTTAAACTATAATGATGACGCAAGGGGGGAGCATTGTGCGAATTGATGGTGTTTTTTCTGGAGGAGGCATTAAGGGATTTGCTTTAATAGGAGCTTACCAGGCTATAGAGCAAAGGGGATATGAATTTGAACGTTTAGCTGGTACGAGTGCAGGGTCAATTCTTTCTGCATTTATAGCGGCTGGGTATACAAGTGCGGAAATTCTCAAAATGATGGAAGATGTAAATTTGAAGAGACTGCTTGATGAAAGACCTTCATTTCTTCCTTTTAAATTCATGAAGTGGATTGCAATTTATTGGCGTCTGGGCTTGTACAAGGGGGCTAATTTAGAGCTGTGGCTTGAAAAAAAACTGAGTGCAAAAGGTGTAACAACTTTTGGTGATTTAAAAAAGGGCGCATTAAGAGTCATTGCATCAGATCTTACTAATGGAAGAATGATCGTCATTCCAGATGACCTGCCTAAGTATGGCTTGAATCCAGAGGGCTTTTCAGTTGCCCGCGCGGTTCGAATGAGCTGTAGCTTACCTTACTTTTTTGAGCCAGTGAAGTTGACGAGTTCAACTGGAGTTAGTGTCGTAGTGGATGGTGGAGTATTAAGTAATTTTCCGATTTGGTTATTTCAACAAAAAGATCCCAATCAAAATAAACGACCTGTCCTCGGAGTGAAACTGAGTCCAAAAGATGAGGAGAGACCAAAAAATAGAATTGGGAATGCGTTTGAAATGTATGAGGCCTTATTCGAAACGATGAAAGACGCGCATGATGCCAGACATATTTCGTCTCGACATGAAAAAAGTATCATCTTCATTCCTGTTGAAAACATCATAACGACGGAATTTAAGTTAACAGAACAAAAAAAACTAGCCCTTATTGAGCTAGGTCGTGAACGAGCAGATTCTTTTTTGAAAAATTGGCCCCATTAACTTAAAAAGAAGCACGATTTTTCTTTTTACCTTTTTTACCCTCAATCACAGTTAAATGTGTTTGTTTTGTTTTCTTTAGAGCCGAAGCCTTTTTGCTTTTTCTCGCTTGAGATATACTTTTTACCTGTGGATTACTTTTCAAAGGTGAGGGAGCACGGTCATCGAAACGTCTTTTGGATTGTTTTGCAGCCTTCTTATAGCTAGAGTATTCTTGACCCATTCTCTTTTTCATATAAACACGATAAATAAGATAGATGATCGTGGCAATTCCACCATAAATGGCAACTTGCTTCACTAACCACAATGGATCTTTACCTATATTAGAAAGCAATCCTACCACACCTAAGGCTAAAACAATAAAAATGACACTTTGTATAATACGACGATTCATATGATCACCTCACGACTATTCTATTGAATCTTAAGAATACTTTATTGTGGATATGCTATTATATCCAGTTCTAGAGTAATTGATTCTAGACAATTTGCTCAAATGTTGTTGCCGTTTCTGTTTCTTTCTCCATACGTACTAACTCATTAAAGCTTGCGATAGCAACTTCGACTTGATCATTAGCAGGCTCTTTTGTTGTGAGCAACTGCAACCATAATCCTGGGTAGCCAAGTGCACGTAACACCGGAATATCACGAAGCTTATTAGAGAATTGTAATACTTCAAATGAGATTCCTAGAACAACAGGTATAAGTGCGAGTCGGTTCAAGATACGTGCCCATAGTGGATCTGTTGGGACAAGTGTGTAGACAAAAACACCTACGATTACGGTGAAAATAATAAAACTACTTCCACAACGGTAATGAAGTCTTGATTGATTTTGAACATTTTCTACGGTTAGAGGTAAATTGTTTTCATAGGCATTAATGACCTTATGTTCGGCACCATGATATTGAAAAACTCGTCTAATCAAAGGTGTAAATGATATAGCATATATATATGCAATAAGCAGGATAAGTTTGAAAGCACCTTCAATCAATATTTGCGAAAAATCTGATTGAAAAATAAATCGCAAAGATTCAGCTAGGAAAACGGGTATTAATGTAAAAATAACTTTTCCAAAAAAGAAAGAAATAATACCCACAGCTGCAACACCTAGCCACATCGAAAGCTTGGATTCACTTTTACTTTTTTCCTTTTGAACACTTTCATCGTCCTCAGGATTAACCTCATATCGATCAGTAGAGAAGTTTAAATGTTTCGACCCGTTTGCACTTGCCTCAATAATCGCGACAATGCCACGTAGGAAAGGAATTTTCTTTAATTTTGTTAAAAATGAATTCTTTTTTCTAGGTAATCGATAATAATCAATGGATTCGTCTGTTCTGCGGATTGCAGTAACATAATGGTGCTTTCCACCGAACATTACACCTTCAATAACTGCTTGCCCACCATATGCGGGCTTTGTTTGATTTGACATGTGACACCAACCTACCTATCTATTTACGTTTCAGTATACTTATCTTGACAGTAAACAAGGGAAAAAACAATGTTTAGCCATTAATTTTGTGTCCAATTTTATGAACAATATATAAGTATATTCTACAAAAATATGTGAGAAACCTCTAGGTCGATGTGACAGATTCTTAATAATTAAATTGGAAATAATTCCTTAATTATAGTATACCCAAGCTTTTTATCGCTAGACATGTATTTTTCTATGTAACATGCAAAACACTAACCATAATAAAAAATCATATTCAGAACAATAATTACATATGGAGGTGCTTTTGAAATGTCTGAAGAAAAAGATGAAAAAGACGATAAAGATGAAAAAGATACGGGTAAGGACGATCCAAACCTAGAGCAGAATAAAACCGAACCACCTGTATCATTAATGGGGAAAGTGGTTGTTACTGGATTTGTAGGTGGGGTGTTTTGGAGCTTACTTGCTTATTTGGCCTATATTTTTAATTTTACAGAAGTAAGTCCGAACATGGTTTTACAGCCCTTTGCAGTTGGTGAGTGGAAAAATAGTACACTTGGAAACATAATTGGAATTGTCGTAATCGGAGTGTTGTCAATTGGTGTCGCATTAGTCTATTATGCAGTCCTAAAAAGATTTAAGCCGATGTGGGTAGGGATGATTTATGGTATAGCTTTATGGGGTCTTGTGTTTTTTTTATTAAATCCGATTTTTCCTAATCTAAAAACAGTGTTTGAATTACAACGAGATACGATCATAACGACGGTTTGTTTTTATATACTATATGGTACCTTTGTCGGGTATTCGATCTCTTTTGAATACAATGAGTTAAATGTAAAAACAGAAAGCTAATAATGAATGAGGGAATTTATAAATTGTGATAGAATGTTCTGTAAATGAACATTCTTTTTTTAGTGACAGTTCGACCGAAGGAGTTACTGCCACTTAAGAACGTGATTAGAGAAACTTCTATAAGTGGTCATCTGATGGTTAGTAGAACTTATCAGGTTTTTAGAGACAGTTCGACCGAAGGAGTTACTGCCACTTAAGAACGTGATTAGAGAAACTTCTATAAGTGGTCATCTGATGGTTAGTAGAACTTATCAGGTTTTTAGAGACAGTTCGACCGAAGGAGTTACTGCCACTTAAGAACGTGATTAGTGAAACTTCCATAAGTGGTCATCTGATGGTTAGTAGAACTTATCAGGTTTTTAGAGACAGTTCGACCAAGGGGAGTTACTGCCACTTAAGAACGTGATAGTTAGGGGAGAAAAAAATGAAAATTCTTGTAATAAATGGCCCGAATTTAAATCGATTAGGCTTACGTGAACCTGAAGTTTATGGCACGAAGTCATTAACAGAGTTGGAACAAGAGCTAATAAATTTTGCGGAAACACAAAAAGTAGAACTGACATGTTTTCAGTCAAATCATGAAGGAGACATTATCGATGCGATTCATGAATCTGAGAACCAATTTCATGGAATTGTAATGAATCCAGGGGCTTTTACTCATTATAGCTATGCGATTCGAGATGCAATTGTTAGCGTTACCACTCCAGTCATTGAAGTACATATTTCAAATGTTCATAAAAGAGAAAGCTTTCGAAGTGAATCCGTAACAGCGGCTGCAACGGTTGGGCAAATTGTTGGATTAGGATTTCAAGGCTATAGATTGGCCATTCTAGCACTAAAGGAACTAAGAGGGGGAACTCAAAAATGAAATTAGATAAAATGCGCGACAGATTTAAAGAGTTAGATATTGATGGGATTTTAATTACAAGCGAGTACAATCGTCGTTACATAACAGGATTCACTGGCTCAGCAGGTGTTGTGGTTATTTCAGAATCGCAAGCAGTTTTTATTACAGATTTCCGTTACATGGAACAGGCTGCAAAACAGGTAGATGGATTTGAAATTGTTCAGCATACTGGTCCGATCGTCGAAGAAGTTGCAAATCAAGTTTCAAAATTAGGTATTAAAAAGTTAGGGTTTGAACAAGACCACCTTACATATGGCACGTACTCAAGCTATCAGAATGTGTTGAAAGACGCTGAATTCGTTCCCGTATCTGGTGCGGTGGAAAAGTTACGCTTGATTAAGTCACCTTCAGAGATTAAGATATTAAAGGAAGCAACGGAGATTGCTGACGCTGCATTTAAGCACATCTTAACCTATGTAAAGCCGGGATTAAAAGAAATCGAAGTTGCTAATGAGCTTGAGTTTTTCATGCGTAAAAATGGTGCTGCATCTTCATCATTCGATATCATCGTTGCATCAGGCTATCGTTCTGCATTGCCTCATGGTGTGGCAAGTGACAAGGAAATTGAAAAAGGCGACTTTGTAACGCTCGATTTTGGCGCATACTATAAAGGATATTGTTCAGATATAACCAGAACATTTGCTGTTGGAGAACCAAAGGATGAATTAAAGAATATTTATTCAATTGTTCTTGAAGCACAGCTTCGTGGTATGGCTGGGATTAGACCTGGCATGACTGGTAAAGAAGCAGACGCACTAACCAGAGACTACATTTCTGAACACGGATATGGTGAACAGTTTGGACACTCAACAGGGCATGGCTTAGGAATGGAAGTTCATGAGGGGCCAGCTTTATCCTTCAAATCGGATACCATTTTGCAGCCAGGTATGGTTGTTACAGTTGAACCTGGTATTTACGTTGCAGGACTGGGTGGTGTGAGAATTGAAGATGACACAGTCATTACATCTGATGGAAATGAATCCCTTTCTCACTCATCGAAAGAACTCATTATCTTATGAGAGTGAGTCTCTAAAGCGTACTACATAAAATTCATGAAATGCTTAAAGATTGTAGGGGGATTTAAGTCCTGCAATCATCTATAGGAGGAAATTTTAAATGGTTTCAGTAAATGATTTTCGCACAGGACTTACAATTGAAGTAGATAACGGCATTTGGCGTGTAATGGATTTCCAACATGTTAAGCCTGGAAAAGGAGCAGCTTTCGTTCGCTCTAAATTGCGTAACCTTCGTACAGGAGCTATTCAAGAAAAAACATTTCGTGCTGGAGAAAAAGTAGGAAAAGCACAAATCGAAACGCGCAAAATGCAATATTTATATGCAAGCGGCGATCAGCATGTATTTATGGATACATCTTCTTACGATCAAATCGAGCTTAACGAAAATTCAATTGAATACGAATTGAAATTTTTAAAAGAAAATATGGAAGTAACGATCATGATGTATCAAACCGAAACATTAGGAGTAGAACTACCTAACTCCGTTGTTTTAGAAGTTGCTGAAACAGAGCCTGGTATTAAAGGTGACACTTCTTCAGGTGGAACAAAAACAGCTAAATTAGAGACTGGATTAATTGTCAATGTTCCATTCTTTATTAACCAAGGTGATAAATTAATCATTAACACGACGGACTCTAGTTATGTTTCTCGCGCATAATACGTTTTAAAAACCTCTCATAATTGGGAGGTTTTTTTTCGGAAAGTGAGAGTGGGTTAGTCTAAATTTGTCGTTAAATGTCGATTGGCTTATAGAAAGGCCGAATTGGCTTATAGAACCAGTAAACTGACTTATAGAACTTGAGTTTTCGCTTATAGAAAAGTTTAACTGTATCCTAAGTTTAACTTGCAGGCTTCGTTTTAAGAATTTGATGAAGTAATTTTTTAAAAAGTCGGCAATATCATCCTAAAATCCTCGCAATATTACAAAACGATCAAAAAAACTACTTTATAATTTGCAGCAAGTCGAGCAATTAGCCTTTTTTCGACCAGCAAAGATCCTCTTCTTTTTATTGATAGAGAAAAGACTTGTCCCTAACTAAAGACAAGTCTTTTCTCTATTTTTCTGACTAAATCCCTACTCTCCCGCATAAAGTGTACAAACCCACTTCACGAGGAGAGAGCAAAATGAGACGATTTTTTTCTGGTATTGATTCTACAGTTATGACAATGGCAGGTTTGCGTTTTTTTTCGGCATCAATTGAGCTGACAGCGGCAATCTTAATGCTTGTTTTTAATGATGTCAAAAAGGCTGTGATGATTAATTCACTGCTAGCCATTGTTGGGCCGATTATTTTTATTTTGACGATGACGATTGGCATTTTTCAGATTGCTGATCAATTATCGTATGCCAAGTTACTCTTTATTGGACTCGGAGTGTTTTTTATTTTGTTGGGTATTTACAAATAGCTCTCTATTTCTTAAGGAAGATCCTCTGAATACGGCATATTTTTAAGTCATAATGTGTCCAAGCATGCATACACTTCTAGAGTAACCAAAGAGCTAAATAGGAGGAAGCGAATGTGAATGAAATTATTGATATGCTTCCGGAATCTATTAAAGAGCACCTTATGAATCTTCATCCTGCCAGCATTGAACGAATTGAGGAAATTCGGATTCGTATTTTAAAAAGGGTCGAAGTGATCATCATGGGAAAACCAATATTTCTTCCATATATTACGACGTATGAAGATAGCATGACTTTGCTTAACGAGGTGAGTCATTACTCCATTTATACAATGGAAGAAGAGTTGAAAAGAGGATTTATCACGATAAATGGAGGACATCGCGTCGGCTTATCCGGTCGAGTTATTACCGAAAATGGACAAGTGAAGGCAATTCGTGATGTTACGTCCTTTAATATTCGGGTGGCAAGAGAAAAAATTGGAATTGCCGAAGCTTATGTACCATATTTATACAACAAAAAGTGGTTGAACACGTTACTTGTTGGCCCACCACAAACAGGTAAAACGACATTACTTCGTGATTTTGCTAGATTAATTAGCACGGGTTATCGAACAATTGAATCAAAAAAGGTAGGGATTGTGGACGAGCGCTCAGAGATTGCTGGATGTGTGAGAGGAGTGGCTCAGCATCAGCTTGGAGAGCGAGTGGATGTATTAGATGCCTGTCCGAAAGCAGAGGGTATGATGATGATGATTCGTTCGATGAGTCCGGATGTACTTATCGTGGATGAGATCGGTAGGATAGATGATACGGAAGCAATTCTTGAGGCTGTTCATGCGGGAGTTCAGCTATTTGTTACCGTACACGGCTATACCGCTGAAGAATTAATAAAAAGGCCGTCCTTACAACCCTTAATAAAACTAAAGGTTTTTGATCGGTTTATTGAGCTTTCTAGAAAAAATGGCCCAGGTACTGTTCACCAAATCATCGATCGTGAGGGCAACACTTTACTAAATGAAAGAAGCGTGACCACATGATTAAATTATTTGGTGCGGTATTTATTTTAGTTGCCACAACATGGGCAGGCTTTGAAGCCGCGAAGCATTTGAGTGAACGAACGCGACAGCTTCGGCAGCTTAAGGTTGCATTGCAATCACTAGAAGCAGAAATTATGTATGCACATACTCCTCTTACTCTAGCAGCGGAGAATATTGCAAAACAAATGCCAAAGCCACTATCTTGTTTTTTCGATTCGTTTGCCAAAAGACTTGTTAAAGGACATACAAGTGTCAAAGTTGCTTGGGATGAAAGTTTACAAGAGGTCTGGAAGTTAACTGCGTTTAAACAAGGCGAACTCGAAGTGCTCAAGCAGTTTGGTGAAACATTGGGTCAGCATGATCGCGTTTCACAACAAAAACATATCAAACTAACACTCACACATCTAGAAAGAGAAGAAACAGATGCAGTTGATCGCCAAAATCGATATGAACGAATGGTTAAAAGCCTTGGATTTCTATCTGGATTATTACTAGTCATTTTATTGATGTAGCGGGCAGGGGGAGTAAGAGCAATGGGTGTTGATATAAACACGATATTCCAAATTGCTGGAATTGGAATTGTGGTTGCATTTCTTCATACAATTTTAGATCAAATGGGAAAAAAAGAATACGCACAATGGGTGACACTGCTTGGGTTTATTTATATTTTGTTTATGGTCGCTTCAATTGTCGATGATTTGTTCAAGAAAATAAAGGCCGTTTTCCTTTTCCAAGGTTAACGAAGTAAATTTTACAAACCCGCCAATAGGTATAGTAGATCTCGTATTTAAAAAGGGGGTGGGCTAAAAGCGATGGAAATCATTCAAATTGTCGGTCTCGGACTTATCGCAACGTTTCTAGCACTCATCGTTAAAGAGCAAAAGCCAACCTTTGCCTTTATGTTAGTCGTGTTTGTAGGTTGCGTGATCTTTCTATTTTTAGTTGATCAAGTTTATGAAATTATCCATATGGTAGAAAAAATCGCCTTGAATGCCAATGTTAATGCGATTTACGTCGAAACCATTTTAAAGATTATTGGAATTGCTTACATTGCAGAGTTTGGCGCACAAATTACCAAAGATGCTGGTCAAGGAGCAATTGCTTCTAAAATTGAATTGGGTGGGAAAATCCTTATTTTGACCATGGCTATTCCGATCTTAACTGTCATTATTGAAACGGTTCTCGGAATGATACCAGGATCCTAAACGAAAGTAGCTCATAAAGGGGTGAGTGAATGCGGACGCTACTGATTACACTATTTCTCGTCCTATTTTTTTCTTTTCCAAGCATTGTACAAGCTACTCCACCTCCCGCTCCTCCTGATCAAAGCGAGTTTGCCAGCGAACAAGTTGAACGGTTGGGAGTCGAAGAAATTAAACAATATTGGGAAAATTTAACGACTGAATACGGCGGTTTTTTGCCAGAAAGTCAAAAAGGAAGCCTAGTCGAATTTTTAAACGGTGAAAAAGAGCTCTCTTTTAGCGAATGGATGAAGGCGTTGCTTAAATTTTTGTTTCATGAATTGCTTGCAAACGGTAAATTACTTGGAACACTTATTTTATTGACTATTTTTAGTATGTTGTTGCAGACATTACAAAATGCATTTAGTCAAAGTACCGTAAGTAAAGTGGCGTATGCACTCGTTTATATGGTGTTGATTATTATTGCATTGAATAGCTTTCATGTCGCGATCCAATATACAAATGAAGCGATCCATAACATGACCAATTTCATCCTTGCGTTAGTTCCTCTTCTTTTGGCTTTAATGGCATCCTCAGGTGGACTCGTTTCAGCAGCATTTTTCCATCCAGTGATACTCTTCTTAATGAACACAAGTGGATTACTAATTCAAAATATCGTCTTGCCTCTACTCTTTTTAGCGGCTCTCTTAAACATTGTCAGCACGTTAACAGATCAATACAAGGTGACGCAGCTTGCTCAGTTGCTAAGAAACATTAGCATCGGACTGCTTGGAGCATTCTTAACAATCTTTTTAGGCGTTATTTCAGTACAAGGTGCTGCAGCTGCTGTCTCGGATGGAATAGCAATTCGAACTGCAAAGTTTGTGACTGGAAACTTTATTCCCGTGCTAGGAAGAATGTTTACAGATGCCGCTGACACCGTGATCAGCGCATCAATGCTTTTGAAAAACACGGTTGGTGTACTAGGAGTTGCCATACTCCTTGTCATCGCAGCTTTTCCGGCTATTAAGATATTATCGATAGCGCTCATCTATAAATTAGCGGCCGCGATTCTCCAACCACTAGGCGGCGGTCCAGTCATCACATGTTTAGATATTATCAGTAAAAGTGTGATATACATCTTTGCCGCGCTAGCAATCGTCTCACTGATGTTCTTTCTAAGCTTGACGGTCATTATCGCAGCAGGAAATCTGACCATGATGGTGCGTTAAGGGGGAGTCACAATGTCTATTTTGACCGATTGGATCACCAATATCATCTTGTTTATTTTACTAGCAGTTGTCATCGATTTATTATTGCCTAACTCTACAATGCAAAAATACGCAAAAGTGGTGATTAGCTTACTACTCATTGTTGTCATCATCAATCCAATCTTTAAACTTTTTTCAACAGATATGGATCAATTGCTAGCAGAAATCCAGCTAGAATCCTCTTACAATGAAGATGAAGGAAAAAATTTAATCGATTTGCAAAAAAAAGAAATACAAGCCTCACAGCGTGCATATATTTTAAACTACATGGCTGTCCAAATGGAAAAGCAAGCAGAAAAGGAGCTGGTGCAAAACTACGATGTAACAATAAGTCAAATCCTCCCAACATTTTCAGAGCAGGATACTCAAATTAACTCTCAAAGTCAACCAGATCACATAGAAGTTACCCTGCAGCATAAACCAGAGGAAGCAGCATTGGAAACGGTTCAAATGGTAGAAATCGACGCATCAAAGAACCCTGTACCAAAAAAAGATACACAAAAAACAGAAGCAGAAGAGATTGCGGCCTATCTAGCAAACATTTGGGAGGTAGAGGCAGAAACAATTACTGTTCATTTGGAAGGGGGGAGGGAGTGATTAGATGAGTAATAAACAATCTCTCATTCAAAAACTAAAAGACTTGTTGAGCCAAGGAGATTCCAAGAAACCATCAAAATATCATTATTTTCTCATTGTGCTTGTCCTAGGAGTTGCTTTTATGTTGATTAGCAATCTCTTTTACCCTGAGGAGGGTGCGAATTCGGTACTTCCTACAACAGCAACCACAGAAGCTGAAAAGGAAACAGAGGTATTCAAGTCAACAGCCGCAGACGGTGAAAAAGGCTCAATCTCTGATTACGAAGCCGAATACGAGAAGCAGCTTAAAGAAGCTTTAGAGGCCATCCTTGGAGTAGATGATGTAACCGTCGTTGTAAATGTTGACGCGACTTCGCTTAAGGTACTTGAAAAGAATCGTGTCTCCCAAACTCAAGGCACAGAAGAAACGGACCGTGAAGGTGGTAAACGGAAAGTGGACGATACATCAACAGACGAACAAGTTGTCGTCATCCGTGAAGGTGAAAAAGAAACACCAATTATTCTTCAGGTGAAAAAACCGGAAGTAAGAGGAGTTTTAGTAGTAGCCAAGGGTGCAGACAACATTCATATAAAGAAAACCATTGTGGAATCAGTTACAAGAGTACTAGGTGTTGCGAGTCATAGAGTGCAAGTTGCACCTAAAAAATAAGGAGGATTATAGATGATGTTAAAAAAACAAACGGTTTGGTTATTAACGATGTTAAGTTTAGTTGTTGTATTATCGGTCTACTATGTTACATCCCCAGACGGTGGATCTAGTAATGGAATTGTGATGACAGAAAATGAGGAAGCAACAAATGAAGAAAATGTAGATACAACGCCAACAGGTGAGGGTGGCGAGGAGAAACCTGTTGAAGAAGAAAAACCTGTAGAGGACGATAAAGCAGTAGAAGATGAGAAAGACGCAAAGCAGCCTGAAGAAGACGCAAAAGAAGGCGAAGAAAAAGCTAAGGAATTTGAAGATGGCAGCACGGTAATCTCTAGTGTATCAAGCGATGAGCTTTTTGCAACACTTCGTATGGAATTAGAGGATGCACGTAGTGAAAGAACAGATCAATTAGAGACAATTGTCGCAAATAGTGAAATTGCTGCAACTGAAAAAAATGAAGCATACGATGAGATGAAAGATTTATCTATAGCAGCAAAAAGAGAGAGAATACTAGAAACCTTGATTAAGGCTGAAGGCTATGATGATGCGCTAGTTCGTGCAGACGGTGATAATGTAAAAATTACTGTGAAATCTTCACAGGAACATACCGCAGAATCTGCAAACAAAATCATTTCCATCGTAAGAAACGAGATCAACACAATGGAAGACATTGCAGTATCATTTCAACCAGCAGAATAATACAAACAAAAAACTTCGCTGACATTGCTCAGCGGAGTTTTTTTGTTTGTTTAGTAAATAATAAAATTCTTGTAATGTGGATAACGTTTCTGCATCCGGCTCCAGCGCTTTTGTTCTTAGAACAGATTTGAAAGCGTTTTATTATTCTTCGTATTTATTCTATAATGGACGTAACTAGAATTTTACTAAAAGAACTCAAACGTATACCAATTAAGATTAATGTTGAATTCAACCTAACAAATGTCGTAAGATATAAGAATAGGACTAAGTTTTAGTACTAGATTATAAAGATTTCTTATTCAATTAGAAGCAATGACTAAGGGGTGCGAAGTAGATGTTGAAGATACAAGAAATTAGAGAAATCATTAAATTAGTTGACCAATCAAGTATTGATGAATTTTCCTTCGAGCACGATGGCTCGAAAATAAAAATGAAAAAACACTCAGGTGAATCTGAAACAGTGGTGAGAAATGTTGGATCATCATCTGTGCCAGTTGCACCCGTTTTACAGCAGGCAGTTTCTGGGGCCCCACAAGCACCAGCTGCAATAGAAACAGATCAGGCTGTAAAAGAAGAAGTGAAATCAGAACTAAATACAGACAATTTACATAAAATCACCTCCCCAATGGTTGGTACATTTTATTCAGCATCATCACCTGAAGCTGAAGCATTTGTAAAAGAAGGAACAAAGGTTAATGATGATTCGGTTGTGTGCATCGTAGAAGCGATGAAGCTTTTCAACGAAATTGAAGCCGAAATAAAAGGCGAAATCGTTGAGGTTTTAGCTCAAGATGGACAGTTAGTTGAATATGGTCAGCCATTATTCCTTGTAAAAGCTTAGGTTAGGAGCAAAAACATGATAAAGAAATTACTAATCGCAAATCGCGGAGAAATCGCGGTACGTATTATTCGTGCTTGTAAAGAGCTTAACATTGAAACAGTTGCGGTTTTTTCAGAAGCCGATCGTGACGCACTCCATGTACAACTTGCTGATGAAGCGCTATGTATCGGACCAACTGCTTCAAAAGACAGTTATTTAAACATGACGAATATTATTAGTGTCGCTAAATTAACTGGCAGTGAAGCAATTCATCCAGGTTATGGATTTTTAGCTGAAAACGCTGATTTCGCTGAACTATGTAAAGAATGCAACATCATATTCGTAGGTCCAAGTCCGGAAGCGATCTCGAAGATGGGAACAAAGGATGTTGCTCGTGAAACAATGAGACTAGCTGGAGTTCCTATTGTACCGGGATCTAGAGGGATTATCGCTGATACAGAAGAAGGAAGAACCCTTGCTAATGAAATGGGCTATCCGGTCATCATAAAAGCGACTGCTGGCGGTGGTGGAAAAGGGATTCGAGTTGCAAAAGATGAGCAAGAACTCATCAAAGGCATTCAAATTACCCAACAAGAAGCGGCTACAGCATTTGGAAATCCAGGTGTGTATATTGAAAAATACATTGAAGATTTCCGCCACGTTGAAATTCAAGTCATGGCAGATTCACACGGCAATGTTATCCATTTGGGCGAGCGTGACTGTACAATCCAACGTCGTCTTCAAAAGTTACTTGAAGAAACACCTTCACCTGCTCTTGACGAAAAAATTCGTGAGCAAATGGGTGATGCAGCCGTGAAAGCGGCTCAAGCTGTCAACTACACGGGTGCAGGAACGGTTGAGTTCATCTATGATTATCGACAGAAGAAATTCTACTTTATGGAAATGAATACACGGATTCAAGTTGAGCATCCAGTAACGGAAATGGTCACAGGGATTGATTTAATCAAAGAACAGATCAAAGTAGCTTCAGGCGAAAAGTTATCCGTTAGTCAAGATGATGTCGTTTTTAATGGCTGGGCGATTGAATGTCGTATTAATGCGGAAAATCCTGAGAAGAATTTTATGCCTTCACCTGGTAAGATCCAAATGTACTTGCCGCCTGGTGGTCTAGGTGTTAGAGTAGACTCAGCGGTATATCCCGGTTACTCGATCCCACCATATTATGATTCAATGATCGCAAAGCTCATTACATACGGAGCGACAAGAGAAGAAGCGATCGCTAGAATGAAACGTGCTTTAAGTGAATTTGTTATTGAAGGAATTTCAACAACGATTCCATTCCATCTTAAACTTTTGAACCACGAACAATTCGTAAGCGGTGAGTTTAACACGAAGTTTTTAGAATTGTATAAGGTTATGGAATAAGTACGTTTAACTAATAATTGGAGGTGCTAAAACCTTGAAAGATATTAAAGTATTAGAAATGAATCACGATGAAAACGGTCTAGGTAAAGTTGAAATTGCACCAGAAGTAATTGAAGTGATTGCAGGTATTGCAGCTTCTGAAATCGAAGGTGTTTCGTCCATGCGTGGTAACTTCGCAGCAGGTGTTGTTGAGCGTCTTGGAAAGAAAAATCACGGAAAAGGCGTTAAAGTCGAATTATCAGAAGACGGAATCATTATTGACGTTTACTGTGTGATGATTTTTGGAGTTTCTATTCCGAAAGTTGCCCATAAAATTCAAGACAACATCCGTCAAGCACTACTGAACATGACTGCCTTGGATATTAATGAAGTAAATATCCACGTTGTTGGCATTCAATTCGATACAAAAACGAACGAAGTAGAAATTGACCAAGAAATGTAAGGTTTAGAAGATAGTTGACCAGAGGGAACTCCCTTTGGTTTTTTTCTTTTATTCGAATAAACCTATTATTCACTCCACCTTTGTATAGCAAATCAGCGAATAGCTACACTAGTAAAAGGAACTAAATTGAAAATTGTATTAAATACGAATGTTCCTCAATGTTTGTTATTCTTTATTCGGTAATTACGAAAAAAACTACATTTTCAGCATGAATCTACTATTAGTTTATGATATGATCTTTTTAAGACATTCGACAATAATATTTTCGTACCTCCATAGATAATTGGTACAAGAAGGAGTAAGAAAGAATGAAACGAAGAACAGCGAGAGAAACAGCATTACAGGCACTATTTCAAGTGGATGTGAGTGAAATCGAACCGAATGAGGCAATCCAGCATGCACTAGATGGGAAGGACTCAGATGAGTTCATGGAAAAGCTTGTTTACGGTACCATACAATATCAAGAAGAGCTAGATATGTTGATTATTCCACATCTAGTAAATTGGACCATAGATCGACTTGCAAATGTTGACCGAGGAATTTTACGTATGTCAGCATATGAACTGAAATATGAACAAGAAATTCCATCAAGTGTGACATTAGATGAAGCAATTGAATTGGCAAAAAAATTCGGAGACGACCAATCTAGCAAATTTGTTAATGGTGTCCTATCCAACATAAAAAATGATTTAGAAAAATAACCACGCCCCCGAGGAGGAGTCTTAAATGACAGCTACGATTATCGATGGAAAACAGATTGCAAAACAAAAAAGAGAGGCACTTGCTAAAGAAGTGGAACAATTAAAACTTGAAGGGTTGACTCCAAAGCTAGTTGTCATTTTAGTTGGGGATAGTCCTGCATCACTTTCTTATATTAAAGGGAAGCGAAAAGCTGCTGAGGAAATAGGGATTGGATTTAAACTAGAACACTTTTCAGGAGATTATTCTGAAAAGGAACTTCTCCAACTAATTAATTCCTATAACAACAATTCTGAATTTCATGGAATACTCGTTCAACTTCCTTTACCTAAACATATCAGTGAAAAAGCTGTCATTGAAGAAATCTCTCCACTTAAAGATGTAGACGGATTTCACCCGTTAAATGTTGGGAAAATGATGATAGGGCAAGAAAGCTTCTTACCTTGCACACCTGCAGGAATTGTAGAAATGATTAAATCTGTTGGTGCTGAAATAAAGGGCAAACACGTTGTTGTTGTTGGAAGAAGTAATATTGTAGGTAAGCCGGTTGGACAACTACTTTTAAATGAAGATGCAACCGTTACTTACTGTCATTCTAAAACAGCTAATTTGTCTGAGTTTACAAAGGTAGCGGATATTTTGATTGCTGCTGTTGGACGAGCTGATTTCATTAAAGCCGACGACATTAAGAATGGCGCCGTTGTTATTGATGTGGGAGTTAACCGCCTCGATAACGGTAAGCTATGTGGTGACGTTGAATTTGAAAAAGCGAAAGAAGTAGCTAGCTTCATAACACCTGTTCCAGGTGGAGTAGGACCTATGACGATAACTATGCTAGCACATAATACCGTTCAATCAGCTAAAAATCAGTTGAAAAATTTGCAAGGGTCTAAGTAATTATTACGGAAGATTACGTCCCGAATTTTCTCCGAAAGGAGCCTTAAAGATGAGCGCTAACGAAATTAAGCATGTAACGGTCACTGCATTAACAAAATATATTAAACGAAAATTTGATGTTGATCCCCATTTATCAGATATTTGGGTAAAAGGTGAACTTTCGAATTTCAATATGCATAGCCGTGGACATATGTATTTTACCTTAAAGGATGAAAACGCAAGAATTCAAGGAGTTATGTTTGCTGGAGCAAATAAAGCTCTTAAGTTTAGGCCGGAAAACGGAATGAAGGTTCTTTTGCGTGGAGAGATTTCAGTTTACGAACAAAATGGTGGCTATCAAATCTATGCAAAAGAAATGCAACCCGACGGAATCGGAAGCCTATATTTAGCTTATGAAGAATTGAAGAAAAAGCTTGAAAAGGAAGGGCTCTTTAACTCTGTCCATAAAAAGGAAATTCCAAAATTCCCTCAAACTGTAGGAGTGATTACGTCTCCTACTGGTGCGGCAATCCGAGATATAATAACGACAATTAACCGTAGGTATCCAATAGTAAAAGTCATTCTATTTCCAGCTCTTGTTCAAGGTATTCAAGCGGGTGCTTCTGTTGCAAGTGCGATTAAAACAGCGAATAATCTTGGCTATTTAGACGTCCTAATTGTCGGTCGTGGTGGTGGCTCAATTGAAGAACTGTGGGCTTTTAATGAAGAAATCGTTGCAAGAGAAATTTTTGCTTCAAAAGTACCGATTATCTCTGCGGTTGGACATGAAACAGACTTTACTATTGCCGATTTTGTAGCAGATCTTCGAGCCCCAACGCCGACTGCTGCAGCTGAATTGTCAGTTCCACATTTTACCGAATTAATCGAAAGAATTTCATCGCGAAAAACTCGTCTAATACGCGCAATGCAAGAAAAAACAACAAGTGAAAGAGAACGGTTAACACACTACCAGAAATCCTATGCATTTCGTTATCCCAAGCAGTTGTATGAACAAAAAGAACAGCAACTTGATTTTTTAGTTGATTCCTTAAACAAGTTGGGTAAGCGTACACTTTCTTCACAAAATGATCGCTTTACTCACCTGAAAAGTCGATTGCTTCAAGTGCATCCGAAAGATCAGCTTAAAAGATCAAGACAATTACAGGAGCAGCTTCAAAGCAAAATGAATCGAGAAATGAGTGTACTTTTAGCACACAAACACTCGCACTTTAAGGAGATAGTTGCTAAACTAAATGCATTAAGTCCATTAAAGGTGATGGATCGGGGCTATAGCCTCGTTTATCAGGATGAAAAATTAATTAAAAGTATTAAGCAAGTTGAGCCAGGAGGTTCACTAAAGGTTCAACTGCAGGATGGACATCTAGACTGCCAAGTACGGGGAATAGAGGAGCGAGTAAAATGAGTAAGGAAAAACAAGTAACTTTTGAAGAAGCCATGCAAAACTTAGAAGAAATTGTTGCAAAGCTTGAAGAAGGGGATGTACCTCTTGAAAAAGCAATTGATTACTTTCAAGAAGGCATGAAACTCTCAAAATTATGTCATGATAAATTACAAAATGTAGAAAAGCAAATGGATTATATCTTGCGTGAAGACGGAGTGTTAAAGCCGTTTACCATTCAAGAGGAAGAAAAATCGTGAAAGATATGTTGATCGATTTTTTACTTTCTAGAAAAAAAATTATTGAAGAACAATTGCTTTCGTACATACATGAACTAAAAGCACCTGAGACCTTAAAAAAATCGATGTTGTATTCCCTTGAAGCGGGTGGAAAAAGGTTACGTCCAATTTTAGTGCTTGCTACAATGAATGATTATAATAAAAACGAAAACATCGGGGTTGCAGTTGCCTGTGCAATTGAGATGGTACATACATATTCCTTAATTCACGATGATCTTCCTTGTATGGATGATGATGATTTAAGACGGGGGAAGCCGACAAATCACAAGGTCTACGGAGAAGCAACGGCCGTTTTAGCAGGGGATGGCTTGCTTACCCAAAGTTTTCAACTAATTGCAAATACACCTACCATTGATTCAAATACTAAGGTCAGATTAATGACTGAGCTAGTAAAAGCGGCAGGACCAGAAGGCATGGTTGGCGGCCAAGTCGCCGACATGGAGGGAGAAGCTAAGCAACTATCCCTTAAAGAGCTAGAATATATTCATGAAAACAAAACGGCTAAGCTTCTTGGATATAGCGTTGTTTCGGGTGCAATTTTAGCAAACGCCCCTGAAGATGATCTTGAGAAACTTCAACTATTTTCTTATCATCTTGGGATTGCTTTTCAAATTCGTGATGATATTTTAGATATTGAAGGCAACGAAGAGGTCATTGGCAAGCCAGTGGGCTCAGATACGTACAATGAAAAAACAACCTACCCTGCAATTTTGTCACTGGATGGTGCAAAGCAAAAGCTAGTCCAACATATTGAAGCTGCGAAATCAGAACTTCATAACCTCTCAATTAAGGCACATTTATTAGAGGAATTATGTGACTTAGTTGCCCAAAGAGACCACTAAAGCCCCGTTATCTACTGATAGCGGTTTTTTAGTTTGAATTCTATTTTTTCAGGGTTACGAGCAACTCATTGTTATCTGAAATAATTAAGAATCCCCTAAAACATTGTAAAACATCTGCGTTTATGTTAAATTTTTGCATGACTAATCTGTCGTAAACAAGTATAGAAAAGGCTGTAGCCTAATAAAAGTTTTCAAAAATAGTAATTTTACGTTAAAATAGAAAGAACAAATTAAAAAGGGAATATATAGTGAATTAAACTGAATTGAAAGTGAGTGATCCATTTGGATCTTCTATCCATTAAAGACCCAGCGTTTTTAAAAACTTTATCTAATAATGAACTAGAAAAATTAAGTGTCGATATCCGTGAATTTTTAATTGAAAAGCTATCTGTGACGGGTGGTCATATTGGGCCAAACTTAGGTGTTGTTGAGTTAACAGTTGCACTTCACAAAGTATTTGACAGTCCAAAAGACAAATTAATTTGGGATGTAGGGCATCAATCGTATGTTCATAAAATATTAACTGGCAGAGCATGTGAATTTGATACACTTAGACAATATCAAGGCCTTTGCGGGTTTCCTAAAAGAAATGAAAGTGAGCATGATGTTTGGGAAACAGGTCATAGCTCAACATCATTATCAGCTGCAATGGGAATGGTCGTTGCGCGCGACCTCAAAAAAACAAAAGAACACATCCTTCCGATCATTGGTGATGGTGCACTAACAGGCGGTATGGCTCTTGAAGCATTAAATCATATTGGTCACGAACAAAAAGATATGATTATCATTTTAAATGATAACGAGATGTCTATTGCCCCGAATGTTGGAGCTCTTCATAATGTATTAGGTCGTTTACGAACAGCTGGTAAGTATCATTGGGTTAAAGACGAGCTTGAGTACTTACTTAAAAAAGTTCCAGCAGTCGGTGGTAAACTAGCGGCTACTGCTGAACGATTAAAAGATAGCTTAAAGTATATGCTTGTTTCAGGTATTTTCTTTGAAGAGCTAGGCTTTACGTATTTAGGACCTGTTGATGGTCACAACTATGACGACCTTTTTGAAAATTTACAATACGCTAAGAAAACAAAAGGCCCTGTTCTTCTGCACGTGATTACGAAAAAAGGAAAAGGTTATTCCCCTGCAGAAACAGATACAATTGGCACATGGCATGGAACAGGACCTTATAAAATTGAAACAGGTGACTTTTTCAAACCATCTGAAGTTGCTCCAGCTTGGAGTAAGTTGGTAAGTGAAACGGTTCGACGATTAGCACGTACCGATGAACGGATTGTAGCGATTACACCGGCAATGCCAGTTGGTTCAAAGCTAGAGGGCTTTGCAAGTGAGTTTCCAGAGCGGATGTATGATGTTGGAATTGCTGAACAGCATGCGACAACAATGGCGGCAGGTCTAGCAACTCAAGATATGAAGCCATTTTTAGCGATCTATTCAACATTCCTACAAAGAGCATATGATCAAGTCGTACATGACGTTTGTCGTCAAAACCTGAATGTGTTTTTTGGGATTGATCGTGCTGGCTTAGTTGGAGCTGACGGTGAAACACATCAAGGTGTATTCGATATCGCTTTCTTACGCAATCTTCCAAACATGGTCTTAATGATGCCGAAAGATGAAAACGAAGGACAACATATGGTGAACACGGCGATTTCTTATGATGATGGGCCAATCGCGATGCGTTATCCACGAGGCAATGGTTTAGGTGTGGCGATGGATAAGGAGTTAAAAATCATTCCAATTGGCACATGGGAAGTATTAAAAGAAGGAAAAGATGCAGTAATCCTCACATTTGGTACAACGATTGAAATGGCACTAGAAGCGGCTGAACAATTGGCTAGTAAAGGTTTAACAATAAGAGTTGTAAACGCTCGATTTATTAAGCCATTAGACGAAGTGATGCTTGCAGAGATTTTCGAGCATAACCTCCCTGTATTAACAATAGAAGAAGCAGTGCTACAAGGTGGTTTCGGAAGTGCAGTGATTGAATATGCACATGACCATCGTTACCATCACGCGACCGTTGAGAGAATGGGTATTCCTGATCGATTCATTGAGCATGGTAGCGTATCAAAACTACTTAATGAGATTGAACTAACAACAGAACATGTATGCGGACGTATTTTATCAATGCTTCCTGCGAAAAAGAAAAAGGTTCTAGGTTCATGAGTGGAAAAAAAGAAAGATTAGATGTATTACTTGTTGAGCATGGTTTGTTTGAAACAAGAGAAAAAGCAAAACGTGCAATCATGGCAGGTTTAGTTTATTCAAACGAAATGAGATTAGACAAGCCAGGTGAAAAGATAGTCCGAGATAGTGTTTTAACTGTAAAGGGCAAAGTGCTTCCATATGTAAGTCGAGGTGGATTAAAGCTTGAAAAGGCTTTAAAAAGCTTTGATCTAGATGTAAAAAACAAATTAATGATTGACATCGGATCCTCTACAGGTGGTTTTACAGATTGCGCTCTACAAAATGGCGCAAAACTTTCCTATGCAGTTGATGTTGGCTATAATCAACTTGCTTGGAAATTGCGTCAAGATGAGCGTGTAGTCGTGATGGAACGAACAAACTTTAGATATTCAACACCTGCGGACTTCCATGAAGGTATGCCAGAATTTGCTTCCATTGATGTATCCTTTATATCATTAAAGTTAATTCTCCCTGTTCTTAAAACTTTATTAGTTCCTAACAGTCACTGTGTTGCACTTGTTAAACCACAGTTTGAAGCGGGAAAAGGATTGGTTGGGAAAAAGGGGATTGTTCGAGAATCAAAAGTCCATCAAATGGTATTAGATGAAATGCTTACATTTGCCTTAAAAGAAGGATACGACTGCAAAAATCTTTCATATTCTCCAATCACAGGTGGGGATGGAAACATAGAGTTTCTTCTTCATCTCTTTTGGGAGGGACCAAAAGAATCCGGTGAAAACCAGTTACCTAAAACAGTAAAGCAAATTGTAGATGAAGCACACAGTCAATTAAAAGAAAACAAGCTAAAAGAGAATGGGATTTGACACGTTACAGCGTGTTAAGTCTCTATTTTTTTGTTCAACTATCAGAATTTATATAATTCTAAGACACAGTAAGCATTTCGCAAGTCCACCTCCAGCGCCTAGCCCCGACGCACAGGACGTGCTAGTGCAGTCAATGCGACAGGACGTCGCGTTCTTGACTGCCTCGAGGTCATAAGTCAATTCTAAATTGAAGGCAAAGACCACCTTCTATTTAGAATCGCCTTATGCTATGCCTAAGGCTGACCAAGGCGCTTGCGCTTTTTTTATATAGTTGAGACTGTCACAAACTCTAGAAAATCTGTACATTTTATTGCTTTTCATTTAACATGTAAGGTGTATGGGAAATCAATTAGATCTAGCTTGGTGAGGGCTTATCATTTGATATGAACGGTGTATTTATTTTTCTCCTTAAGGGGGTAAAGATACATATAGATCATGCAGTTTCAAATTCTGAGGGGTGCGAAATGAACAAAGGGCAAAGACATATAAAAATTCGTGAAATGATTACGAATAATGAAATTGAAACACAGGACGAGCTTGTCGATCTATTAAAAGACATTGGTTATAATGTTACACAAGCGACAGTTTCTAGAGATATTAAAGAACTACATCTTGTCAAAGTCCCTATGATGGACGGACGTTATAAATATAGCTTACCAGCCGATCAGCGCTTTAATCCTCTTCAAAAATTAAAACGTTCATTGATGGATGCATTCGTGAAAATTGATTCAGCAGGGAATATGTTAGTCATGAAAACATTACCTGGAAATGCCAATGCCATTGGTGCTCTGATCGACAATTTAGATTGGGATGAAATTTTAGGAACGATTTGTGGAGATGACACAATCCTTATTATTTGTCGGACCCCAGAAGAAACAGGTACGATTACCGATCGATTTTTAAACATGCTTTAACACAAAAAGCGCGGGGCGCCCCGTTGAGCGACGTATGGACTGGAGGAGGAAGAAAGGCTAAGTTCGCGACGTCCTGTCGCAACGCTTTTCTGACCTACTTCCTGTAGGCCGGAGATAAAGGAAACACGAAGAGCGATAGCGATTCGATGTTGACTTATCGTAGGGAAGTCCACTAGTCGTTGGGGCGCGGGAGCTGGATTCAGAAACGCAAACGAAGTTAAGAAAATATATAAATTCTGGTTGTATAAAAAAACGAAAACAAGTAGAGGTGGTTCTGTTTGTTAGCGGAATTATCAATTAAAAATTTTGCAATTATTGAAGCTCTAACGGTTTCTTTTGAAAAAGGGTTAACGGTTTTAACTGGAGAGACAGGAGCAGGAAAATCAATTATTATTGATGCGATTCATCTTTTAGCAGGTGGAAGAGGTTCTTCAGAATTTGTTCGTTATGGAGAAAAACGCGCTGAACTTGAAGGGCTTTTTTTACTGGATGATTCAAAGCATCCTGTTTATAGAAAGTGCACAGAGTTTGGGATTGATATAAGTGATGGAATGATCGTGTTAAGAAGAGATATTTCGATGAATGGCAAGAGTATATGCCGTATTAATGGCAAGCTTGTCACAATCGCAATTCTCCGCGAAGTGGGTCAAAGCATTGTTGACATTCATGGACAGCATGATAATCAAGAATTAATGAACGAAGAAAACCACATAACATTACTTGATCAATATGGTGGGCAAAAGGTGCAAGCTGCACACCATGCGTATAAGGAAATTTATCATCAATATGAAATCAAAAAAAAGAAGATTAAGCAGCTTTCTGAAAATGAACAAGAAATGGCGCATCGCTTAGATCTTATCCAATTTCAACTTGACGAAATTGAGTCGGCAAATCTTCAACCAAAAGAAGATGAAATCCTTCAAGAAGAAAAGAATCAAATCTCTAATTATGAAAAGGTGTATGAGGCTCTTCAAAATGGGTACAATTCATTACATGGTGAACAAAAAGGATTAGACTGGGTTGCACATGCGATGAATGCTTTAGAAGATGTATCGCAGATTAATGACACGTTAAAAGGAATGTCTGAAGGCATTTCAAATTGTTATTATCTGCTTGAGGACTTATCTTATCAGCTACGAAATGAATTGGATTCATTAGAATTTGATCCGGAACGACTAAACTTTATTGAAAGTCGTTTGAATGAAATGAATCAATTAAAACGAAAATATGGGCACACCGTAGAAGACATAATAACGTATTCTGCAAAAATCGAAGAAGAAATTGATACGATTCAAAACCGTGATAGTCATTTAGACAAAATGAAAAGCGAGCTTGATTCCATCACAAAAGACCTTGCACTTGAAGCTAAGAACTTATCAAGTGTTAGAAAAAATAGCTCAAAACAGCTGATCAAAGAAATACACCGCGAATTAAAAGAACTTTATATGGAAAAAACCACATTTGATGTGAATTTTTCTGTTAAACAGCAACAATCATTCAATGGACAAGACATTAAATATCAACTAAATGGTATTGATACGGTTGAATTTTTCTTATCAACTAATCCTGGAGAGCCGTTAAAATCACTTTCCAAGACCGCTTCTGGTGGGGAATTATCCAGAATAATGTTAGCGATGAAAAGTATCTTTTCCCAACACCAGGGCATCACATCGATCATTTTTGATGAGGTCGATACAGGTGTAAGTGGACGAGTCGCACAAGCGATCGCAGAGAAAATTTACCGAGTTTCGATGGGATCACAAGTTTTATGTATTACTCATCTTCCTCAAGTAGCAGCAATGGCTGACACCCATTTGTACATTGCTAAAGATACGAGAGCTGACCGAACGACAACAGCTGTACGTGTACTAAAGGAAGAAGAAAAAATTAAAGAAATCGGTCGTATGATAGCCGGAGTAGAAGTTACTGAATTATCAAAAGAACATGCAAAAGAGTTGCTCTCTCTTGCACACAGTGCAAAATAATAACGAAAGCTGCCAATCCTGGCGGCTTTTTGTTTTTTATTTAGGCAATACTAGGATAGTTACTACTTTACCCTAGAGAAGAAGAGAATTACCTAAATCAACTCACAAATTTGTCCAAAAGAAGGAGAAATTTTGGTTTATACCTCATTCTTCAAGATATCCTAAACTTTTTCTAATTATTCAAGTTATAAATGAGCTCGGTAAAGGCAAAATTAAAGAATGTAGCCATATATATGGTGTGGGTTAGGAGCGAGGAGAGTGTAAACTTTTGACTATAGACAAAATGAGAAAAATTTTAGGTGGTATTCTCCTTGTTTCATTATTGAGTTTAGGATTTGTTGATCAACTAAAAGACTACGTTTCGATTCCAAGATCAATTACAGTTTTTGAAACACAACAAACGAGTATAACAGAAACAATTCCTACAAACACGTTTACAACAAATACAAAAGAAGCATTTAGCGTCCAAAAGGACGAGCAACAATTAAACATTCAAGGGGAAAACGCTGGAGATGGAGAAGTTGTTTTCGATCTAGCTGGATTTCCCGTTAAAAAAGTAGATGTAAAAGTATTACCTGACTTTAAAGTGATTCCCGGCGGACAATCAATTGGGGTAAAACTGAATACTCTTGGCGTACTGGTGGTTGGACACCATCAAATTAATACAGTTGAAGGAAAACAATCCCCAGGTGAAATAGCAAATGTTCAAATTGGTGATATTATTACAAGAATTAATGGAACGAAAATTGAAAAAATGAGTGATGTTACACCTTTTATTCAAAACGCTGGTAAAACAGGTGATCCTCTTGACTTAGTTTTAACAAGAGATGAAAAAGAAATAAAAACAAAATTAATTCCTCTTAAAGATGAAAACGACCGTGCGTATAGAATTGGCCTTTATATACGTGACTCAGCTGCAGGAATTGGAACAATGACTTTTTATGATCCTGTCTCCAAAAAATACGGCGCACTAGGTCATGTAATTTCAGATATGGATACAAAGAAACCAATCGTTGTTGAAGATGGACAAATTGTTCGTTCCACCGTAACATCAATTGAAAAGGGAAGCAACGGAAATCCCGGTGAAAAGTTGGCACGATTCTCTGGAGACAAAGAGATTATTGGAAACATCACGAGAAATAGTCCTTTTGGAATTTTCGGTAAGCTAAATCAAGGAATGGATAATGGGATAAGTAACCAAGCTGTTCCAATTGCATTATCAAATGAAGTAAAAGAAGGACCTGCAAAGATTCTAACAGTTGTTGATAACGATAAGGTGGAGGAATTTGATGTTGAGGTAATCAGCACCATACCTCAGAAATTCCCTGCTACAAAGGGTATGGTTATCAAAATTACCGATGATCGTTTACTAGAAAAAACTGGTGGGATTATCCAAGGAATGAGTGGTAGCCCGATTTTGCAAAATGGCAAAATGATTGGTGCGGTTACACATGTGTTTGTAAACGATCCGACTTCAGGTTATGGTGTTCATATTGAGTGGATGTTAAGTGAAGCGGGTATTGATATCTATGAAAGCAAAAAACAACAAAAAGCAAGTTAAAATAATAAACTGTCGAGAAGAATCAATTTCTTGACAGTTTTTCTTTTTTCTCTTTGCATTTAATTTAAAATTTTGTAAAATAGAGAGAGCAAGATTTTTCGACAAATCCAAATGGAGTATTATCTTTTATATCGTATTTAGTCGAAAATAAGAGTATAGTGGAGAATTAAAAAGATATACTAATTTTTTGAAGTTTTTTTAGAAGGAATTAAAGGAATTATCTTTACCTTGTCGAATTGTAAAGTTAGTATAAAAGTATATAAAAATGGGATGGGTAGAAGCCTTAAGGAGGAAACCTGATTGAAAAAGATAAAAGTATGTGTGGTTGACGATAATAGAGAGCTAGTTGGTCTTTTAGAGGAATATATTTCAACTCAAGATGACATGGAAATTCTTGGGGTTGCTTACAACGGTCAAGAGTGCTTAAACATGTTGAAAGATAAAGATCCGGATGTATTAGTATTAGATATTATTATGCCGCATTTAGATGGCTTAGGAGTCTTGGAGAAGTTAAGAGCGATGGATAAAGCTAAACAACCCAACGTGATTATGCTAACAGCATTTGGGCAAGAAGATGTGACAAAAAAGGCAGTTGACTTAGGAGCAGCTTATTTCATCTTAAAGCCATTTGATATGGAAGGCCTTGCAAGCCATATCCGTCAAGTAAGTGGAAATGCAGCGCCTATTTTAAACCGTTCAAGTAACTATAGATCCTCTGAAAATGGAGGGAAATCAAGAAATTTAGACACTAACATCACAAGCATCATCCATGAAATTGGCGTTCCAGCTCATATAAAAGGTTACTTATATCTGCGTGAAGCGATTTCTATGGTTTATAACGACATTGAACTACTTGGTTCCATTACCGAAGTGCTATATCCAGACATCGCTAAAAAATTCAATACAACAGCAAGCCGAGTTGAACGTGCAATTCGTCACGCGATCGAAGTAGCTTGGTCACGCGGGAATATCGACAGCATTTCATCGTTATTTGGTTACACTGTAAGTATGTCAAAGGCTAAACCTACAAATTCAGAGTTTATCGCGATGGTCGCTGATAAGCTGCGTTTAGAGCATAGAGCTTCTTGATAGGGTTAGAATTAAGGGATTCGGCTAGTTTGTAAGCGAACTAGTACTTAGAACTTATACTAAAGGTCAATTTCAAAACCTATAAAATTTTTCTTAAATGATCAATGAATTAAAAAATTCGTTGGTCTTTTTATTTTGTCTTGAGTGTGAAGAGTTTATTTTTAGATATTGATTAAATGGTGTAACTCTACTTGGAAGAATGTTACCATAAAATTAGAATTAAAGTTGGGGGATTTGCATCGAGGAAAATTATGCTGGTGAAGCAACATGTACGTAACTCCCGAAGAAATTTTATAAATAGAACTTATAAAGTGAAAAATTTTATTAATAAATCGGGGGTATTGACTATGAAAAAGTTTTTGGTTATTTTAGGTATTTCTGTTATTGCTATTGGTGCCACTGGATTTGGAGCGTTTAAATTTATGGAAAATGCTGAACAACAACTTGAAAAGGATAATAAACTAAAAGAACAAGCTGATCATGTTCAAGTTGCAAAAGAAAAAGAAGAAAAAGAAATCAAAGAACAAACTGCAAAGATTGGCGGAGTTGAATATGACACTGGTCTTACTTTTGAATCAACTCAAAATGTTGTTATTGATGTAATGCATAAGATGACTCATCAGAAAGTAAAAGCTGAAGATAAATGGGGAGCAATTCCTATGATTTCAGACACAATCAATACCGTATATGACATCATATCTTCAAGCAACTTTGAGCTAAAAGATGATTTGCTAGAGATTGCAACAAGATGGAAGGATTCAAATTTTAACAATGTAGTAGAAGACCATAATTTTTTCTGGGAATACCAAGGTGGAACAATTGGTAAAGCGTATGGCCAATTATCTTCCATTGAAGAAGAAACTTTCGTATTGAACAATTTTGGTGAAGAAATAGCTCGAGAATGAAAAGCCTCCACTCTTGGGGGCTTTTATTAAAAATAAAGTGTGGATTATACTTTACAATTTGGTATGAACAGCTAAAGTTTAAAACATACTAGAAATGGGGCTTGTAGCTCAATGGGTTAGAGCAGCTTGATGTTTACCATCAGTGCAATTTGCAGGTTCGAGTCCTGCCAAGCTCATGATTAGAAAAAAAAGCGCGGGGCGCCTTGTTGAGCCTTAGTATCAAATTTTATGCTTTCTTATATGTCAAAAAAAGACTGACTCCTTTATATTGAATTCCCTCAGGCATCATGTTGTAATAAGAGGGAATTCAATATTTATAGAGTCAGTCTTTTTCTGCTTTGGAAGCTTCTTCTTTTTGAACCTCAGCTAGTTTTGCAATTAAGATATGCTGTGGCATATGCATGATTTGTTCTAAGGGTAGGTTGAGTGATTTTGCAAATTTTTGTGCAGTTTCTGCAGATATTTGTAAAGGTTTCATTGATCATTCCTCCTCTCTTTTATTTTACACGAAATGAGGGTGTGCACAAGATGACAAATATTTTTGGCCACAGAGGGGCTGCAGGTACATATCCAGAGAATACAATGGTCTCCTTTGAAGCGGCCTATAAAGCAGGTGCCGATGGGATTGAGCTAGACGTGCAAATGACAAAGGATGGAACACTTGTCGTCATACATGATGAAAAAGTCAATCGGACAACGAATGGTACTGGTTTTGTGAAAGATTTTACATATAATGAACTTCAACATTTAGACGCTAGTTATAAATTTAAAAAGTTATGGAAGAAAATTCGAATTCCAACTCTGGAAGAGGTGTTAGCGTGGGGTGAAAATAAAAAGGGATTCTTAATTAATATTGAATTAAAGAATGGAATCATTGACTATCCAGAAATTGAAAAGAGTACGATTAAGGCAATAGAACAACATGGATTAAAGGAGAATGTGATTATTTCTTCCTTCAACCACAATAGCTTAGTCAAATGTAAAAATATTGCTCCGGAAATAGTGACCGCTGCACTTTACATGGAGGGGCTCTATAAACCGTGGAATTATGCGAAAGAGATCCGTGCAGAAGGGATTCATCCACAATTTAGAGCTACACCAAAAGAAGTGATTGACTCTGCTCAAGCAGAAGGAATAGCGGTTCGTCCTTTTACTGTAAACAAAGAGGATCTCATGGGAAAGCTCATCAGCTGGAATTGTTCAGGTTTTTTCACAGATTACCCTGAAAAAGCAGTTGAAATTAGAAAGAAGAAAATGAACAGAGACTAACTCATTCTCTTCAAACCCTCCAACTGAGCGAAATATTGGAGGGTTTAGCTTGTATAGTAATTCTTAAGCAATGGTGCACCTTTTTCATTTTTTTCTAAACCGTTGCTGAACATTGTTTCGTTTTCGATCACGATAGAAAACGAAACCTGCAATAAAACCAAGACCCCCTATAAATAAGAAAAGCCCTAGTACAAATTGAAGCGATAGAAATGGTATTGGGTACTGTAGAATGCCAAAAGTCATATCGCGCATTAGCTTTATTCCTAAAGCGGCAAGTATACCTGGTATTAACATAATCATAAGTGCAACTATTCTTGACATCGAAAAATCCTTCCTAATATGTTTCTTCATTTATTTTCAATCGACAACACCGATTTGTCAAGATTGTGCAAAATAGGATATGATAAATAAAAGGTATATGCAATTTTTTGCATTTTTTATAATATCCAGAATTTATATAATTCTAGGATTCAGTTTGCGTTTCTGAATCCAGCTCCGACGCACAGGACGTGTTAGTGCAGTCAATGCGACAGGACGTCGCGTTCTCGACTGCCTCGAGGTCATAAGTCAATTCTAAATTGAAGGCAAAGAACGCCTTCTACCCTAGAATCGTCTTATGCTATGCCTAAGGCTGAACAAGGCGCTTGCGCTTTTTTTATAATTGAGTGCTTTTAGATTACAAAAGGGGAATTGCTATGCAACGTGTTATGTTAGTTGGAGCAGGTAAAGGCGGTACTGCGCTTCTAAATATGATCCTTGAGATGAAAAGCATGGATGTTATTGCAGTTGTGGATGTTAATAGTAACGCAACTGGCATGATTCTCGCGAGAAAACTAGGAATACCTACTAGTACAGATTATAAGCCACTTCTGTCAGAGCAGGTTCAAATTGTCATTGAAGCAACTGGCAATAAACAAGTATTGGAAAACCTACTCGAAATGAGGAGCTCTAAAACTGTTATTATACCTGGCTCTGTGGCACACATTATTTCAGATCTGATCGATGAAAAAGAAACATTAATCACGAGATTAAAAGAAGAAACATACAAGCAGGACACAATATTTAACTCTACCAATGATGGCATGATTGTAATTAGTATAGAAGAAAAAATTATATTATTTAACAAAGCCGCTGAACGAATCACTGGTATTTCAAGAAAGAAAGCTCTTGGAAAGAAAATAGAAAGTGTCATATCATCGAGCTTACTTCCGAGGATTCTTCAAACACTTGAAGTAGAAGTGAATCAAGAGCAGTTGTTAGAAAATGGACTTAAAATTATTACAACAAGGATTCCGATTATAGATGATTCGAACAATCTTTTAGGCGCTCTATCGATTTTCAATGACATAACAGAAGTAGTCAATTTAGCTGAAGAAATGACAAATTTACGCGAAATTCAAACAATGCTTCAAGCAATCATTCAATCTTCAGAGGAAGCAATCTCGGTTGTTGATGAAAAAGGGCGAGGTTTAATAATAAACCCTGCCTACACAAGGATGACAGGTTTAACAATGGATCAAGTTATTGGAAAGCCAGCAACAGCTGACATCTCTGAAGGTGAAAGTATGCATATGAAAGTGCTGCAAACGAGAAGACCTGTAAGAGGGGTAAGGATGAAGGTTGGTCCGAGTAAGAAAGATGTTATTGTAAATGTTGCACCCGTTATTGTCGATGGAAAGCTAAAAGGTAGTGTTGGAGTCATTCAAGACATGTCAGAAATACAGACGCTAACCACCGAACTTAATCGAGCAAGACAAATCATCCGTACACTTGAAGCAAAATATTCCTTTGACGATATTATCGGTTCAAGCGAGGAAATGAAGGTTGCCATCGAACAAGCAAAGTTAGGGGCTAAAACGCCTGCAACTGTTTTGCTTAGAGGGGAATCTGGTACGGGTAAAGAGTTGTTCGCGCATGCTATACATAACGCAAGTGATCGGAAATACAACAAATTTATCAGGGTGAATTGTGCTGCGATTTCAGAGAGTCTGTTAGAAAGTGAACTTTTTGGCTATGAAGAAGGGGCATTTTCAGGTGCAAAACGCGGAGGAAAACGAGGGTTTTTTGAAGAAGCGAATAACGGAAGTATTTTTCTTGATGAAATCGGAGAGTTACCAGGGAATATGCAGGCGAAATTATTGCGTGTGTTGCAAGAACGTGAATTTGTTAGAGTGGGCGGAACAAAATCGATACAAGTTAATGTCAGAGTCATCGCAGCTACAAATGTAAATATTGAAAAGGCGATGGCAGAAGGTAAGTTTAGAGAAGATCTCTACTATCGTCTAAACCGTTATCCTATTTCAATTTCACCACTTAGAGATCGAAAAGAGGATATTAAAGCATTATCCGAGCACTTAATTAGAAAGTTGAATCAAGATTATGGAAGAAATATCGTTGATCTCACATCAAATGCGCTAAAAACGTTAATGAATTATCAATGGCCGGGTAATGTTCGGGAGCTTGAAAACATTCTAGGTAGAGCCATTATCTTTATGGATCATCACGAAATGTTAATTGACGGTAAGCATTTACCACCTCTTGAACATACTAAAGAGAATAAAGGTGCACAAAGAAACAACTCATCCGATCATACTAAGGAAGAAACGTTGGCGGAAATTGTTGAAGTACTTGAGGCAGAGGTAATCGAAAATGCACTTACAAAGCATCAGTTTAACCGAACAAAAACGGCTCAAGCCTTGGGTATATCATTAAGAAACCTGTATTATAAGATGGAAAAGTATGACCTTGCAAAAAATAGCATGCAATAAAATGCACAGCACGCAACATTTTGCATGGTTATTTTTTATAAAGTGAAGCGTTTTCATAAATAGGTGTTGGCACGCTTTTTGCATATATACTACATGGGCGAGAGAGGAAAACATCTTGGAAGGATTGTGACATGATGAAACTTGCAGATCTACTTAACAAAGCCTCGAGCTTAACCGGTAAAACCGTAGCAGTAGCTGCTGCTGAAGATGAAGAAGTAATTGAAGCAGTGGCTGAAGCGTTAAAAAGAAACCTTGCCCGCTTTCTTTTATTTGGGAACAAGGAAGAAATAGCGGAGCTTCTACTAGAAAAAGGGATACATTCTGGTGACTATGTCATTACACAAGCTAGATCGATCGAAAAAGCTTCAGAATTAGCTGTGAAAGCTGTTCATCAAAAAGAAGCAGATGTTTTAATGAAAGGAAATGTGCCAACTGCGACAATATTAAAAGCTGTTCTTCACAAAGAATATGGATTAAGAACAGGGTGTATGTTGTCACATGTAGCTGTTTTTGAAGTGCCTGGCTTTGATCGTTTCACTATTGTCACGGATGCTGCGATGTCGATTACACCTGATTTGCAACAAAAGCAGCAGATTATTGAAAATGCTGTTGAGATTGCAAGATCAATTGGAATTGAAACCCCAAAGGTTGCAGCTTTAGCAGCGGTTGAAGTTGTCAATCCGGCTATGCAAGCAACCTTAGATGCAGCAGCTCTTACCCAGATGAACAGAAGGGGTCAGATTAAAAACTGTATCGTTGATGGACCGTTAGCTCTTGATAACGCTGTTTCGTTTGAAGCAGCCGAACATAAAGGAATACAAAGTGAAGTAGCAGGACAAGCTGACATTTTATTTGTGCCAAGCATTGAAGTTGGAAATGTTTTATATAAATCGTTAATTTATTTTGCAAAAGCAAAGGTTGGTGCGGTTATTGCAGGTGCCAAAGCGCCAATCGTATTAACAAGTCGCGCAGATTCAAGTGAAAGCAAATTGTATTCATTAGCATTGGCAATTTGTGCATCCGAAAAATAGGCATATTTTACACATACTTAGGAGGAATTATCATGGAAATCTTTAAATATATGGAGCAATACGATTACGAGCAGTTAGTTTTTTGTCAGGATAAGCAACCAGGATTAAAAGCAATTATTGCCATTCATGATACGACATTAGGACCTGCTCTAGGTGGAACACGTATGTGGACCTATGAATCAGAAGCTGCAGCAATTGAAGATGCACTCAGACTAGCAAAAGGAATGACTTATAAAAATGCTGCTGCTGGATTAAACCTAGGCGGTGGTAAAACAGTTATCATTGGAGACCCACGTAAAGACAAAAATGAAGAAATGTTCCGTGCCTTTGGTCGTTACATTCAAGGGTTAAACGGCCGCTACATTACAGCAGAAGATGTTGGTACAACTGTTGCTGATATGGATTTAATTCATGAAGAAACTGACTATGTTACAGGCATTTCTCCTGCTTTTGGATCTTCTGGCAACCCTTCACCAGTTACTGCATACGGAGTTTACCGTGGTATGAAGGCAGCTGCTAAAGAAGCATTTGGTACGGACTCACTTGAAGGAAAAGTAGTTGCAATACAAGGCGTTGGAAACGTTGCGTACAATCTCTGTAAACATTTACATGAAGAAGGCGCACAGCTTATCGTGACAGATATTAATAAAGAAGCTGTCATGCGTGCTGTTGAAGACTTTGGAGCAAAAGCTGTTGAAATCAACGAGATTTACAGTGTTGATTGTGACATATACGCACCATGTGCTTTAGGAGCAACAATTAACGATGATACGATTCCACAGCTAAAAGCAAAAGTGATTGCTGGAGCTGCAAACAACCAGCTTAAAGAAACGCGTCACGGAGATACAATTCACGAAATGGGTATCGTTTACGCACCTGATTATGTAATCAATGCAGGTGGAGTAATCAATGTTGCAGATGAGTTATACGGGTACAATAGTGAGCGTGCACTTAAGAAAGTAGAAGGAATTTATAGCAACATCGAACGCGTTATTGAGATTGCAAAACGTGACCGTATTCCAACGTATGTTGCAGCAGACAGATTAGCAGAAGAGCGTATTGAAAGAATGAGAAATTCTCGTAGTCAATTTTTGCAAAATGGTCAGCACATTTTAAGCCGTCGCAAATAATTAAAATATACAATAATACGGAGTTAAGAGTACAATTCTCTTAACTCCAGTTTAACTTTTAAATTAAAATAAATTTAATGAGATTATGAGGAATTTCAGATCTCACACCTCTCACTTCTCAAATCTAAACTGGAGGTCTCAACGTTGCAGGAGAATGAATATAGAATCCTTGTCATAAATCCAGGATCAACATCGACGAAAATAGGTGTTTTTGATAATGAACGTTCCATTTTCGAAAAAACACTACGCCATGATACAGACAAGATCAATACTTTTCCTAGCATTATTGATCAATATGAATTCAGAAAACAAACAATACTAGAAACCCTTGATCAAGAAGGGATGAACATTTCAAAGCTAAGCGCTGTGTGTGGCCGCGGTGGACTTCTTCGCCCTATAGAAGGCGGTACGTATTCTGTTAATGATCAAATGCTTACCGACTTAAGAAATGGCTTCGCAGGTCAACACGCATCCAACCTAGGTGGAATTATAGCTTATGAAATTGCAATTGGCTTAAATATCCCTGCTTATATTGTGGATCCAGTTGTTGTAGATGAGATGGAGTCAATTGCCAAAGTATCAGGTGTTCCTTCTATCGAGCGAAAGAGTATTTTTCACGCCTTAAATCAAAAAGCAGTTGCTAGACGTGTTGCTGCTTCTTTGAACAAAAAATATGAAGACTTAAATCTAATCATTACCCATATGGGTGGTGGAATTACAGTCGGTGTACACAAAGAAGGCCGCGTTATCGATGTGAATAATGGATTACATGGTGATGGCCCGTTTAGTCCTGAACGTGCAGGTACTGTTCCAGCAGGTGATCTTGTATCCATGTGCTATTCCGGTGATTTTTACCGAGAAGAAGTGATGAAGAAGTTAGTTGGACAAGGTGGACTTGTTGGCTATTTAGGAACGAATGATGCCGTGAAGGTTGAAAAAATGATAGATGCTGGCGACGAAAAAGCAGTGCTTGTTTATTCAGCTATGGCCTATCAAATAGGTAAAGAGATAGGCTCAGCAAGTGCCGTGTTAAAGGGAAAAGTAGATGCAATTGTTTTAACAGGTGGACTTGCCTACGGAAAACAATTTGTAAAAGATATTTCATCTTATATTGACTGGATTGCAGATGTAATTATTTATCCTGGTGAAAATGAACTTCAGGCATTAGCTGAAGGTGCTCTGCGTGTGTTAAGAAATGAAGAAAGTGCTAAAAGCTATCCAAATCAACAAGTGAATGCTAGAGTGTTCAACTAAGAGAAAGGAGCGATCATGATGGCAACAGAATACGATCTCGTTATCCTTGGTGGAGGAACAGGTGGCTATGTAGCAGCTATCCGAGCTTCTCAATTGGGATTAAAAACAGCAATTGTCGAAAAAGGTAAGCTAGGAGGGACTTGTTTGCACGCTGGGTGTATCCCGAGTAAAGCGTTACTTAGAAGTGCTGAGGTCTACGCAACAACGAAACGCAGTGAAGAATTTGGTGTTGTTACTTCTGGAGTAGAACTGAACTTTTTGAAGGTACAAGAAAGAAAGCAAGGAATCATTGATCAGCTTCATAAAGGTGTGCAACATCTTATGAAACAAGGGAAAATTGACGTGTATGCAGGACTTGGCCGAATTCTAGGACCTTCTATTTTTTCTCCTATGTGTGGAACGATTTCTGTTGAAATGAACAATGGTGAAGAAAATGAAATGCTTCTTCCTAAAAATGTAATTGTTGCAACTGGATCAAGGCCTCGTAGTCTACCCGGGTTAGATATTGATGGTCAACTCGTTTTAACTTCTGATGAAGCACTAGAATTAGAGAGCCTACCAAAGTCCATTATCATCGTGGGTGGAGGAGTAATCGGGATTGAATGGGCATCGATGCTTTCTGACTTTGGTGTTGAAGTGACAGTACTTGAATATGCTGACCGAATTCTACCAACTGAAGACCGTGAAATATCAAAAGAAATGCAACGTGTAATGAAGAAAAAGGGTGTAAACATTGTAACGAACGCAAAAGTATTACCTGAAACTCTTGAAAAAGCGGAGACGGTAACAATTAAAGCTGAATACAAGAATGAAGAAAAAACTTTCACAGCTGATAAACTACTTGTTTCTGTTGGACGACAAGCAAATGTTGAGGGTATTGGACTCGAAAATACAGACATCAAAGTGGTTAAAGGTTATATTGAGACAAATGATGTTTTTCAAACGAAAGAATCACATATTTATGCGATTGGCGATGTAATTGGTGGACTTCAATTAGCACACGTTGCTTCACACGAGGGAATTGTTGCGGTTGAGCATATTGCCAATGAAAATCCTGATCCAATTGACTATTCACTTGTTTCAAAATGTGTCTACAGCACACCTGAAGTCGCAAGTGTTGGCTATACTGAAGATGAAGCGAAAGAGAAAGGCTTAGATGTGAAGATTGGAAAATTTCCATTCAAGGCAATTGGAAAAGCGCTTGTATTTGGTGAGTCAGATGGGTTTGTCAAACTTGTTGTTGATTCAAAAACTGATGATCTTCTAGGCGTTCATATGATCGGACCACATGTCACAGATATGATTTCAGAAGCTGGACTTGCTCGTGTCTTAGATGCTACCCCATGGGAAATATCACATACAATCCACCCACACCCAACATTGTCTGAAGCAATCGGAGAAGCTGCATTAGCGGTTTATGGAAAATCGATTCATTCTTAAAAACGGAATATAGCAAACTGAGGAGGTTTTTATATGGCTGAAAATCGTCATGAAGTCTTAGGTTTATCAGATCAAGATGTATTGGAAATGTACGAAACGATGGTTTTAGCTCGTAAAATTGACGAGCGTATGTGGTTACTTAACCGTTCAGGTAAAATTCCATTTGTTATTTCATGTCAAGGACAAGAAGCATCACAAGTTGGAGCAGCTTTTGCTTTAGATAGAGAAAAAGATTACGCACTTCCGTATTATCGTGATATGGGGGTTGTACTCGCGTTTGGTATGACTGCAAAAGACCTCATGCTATCAGCTTTTGCAAAATCAGAAGATCCTAACTCAGGTGGACGTCAAATGCCTGGTCACTTTGGACAAAGCAAAAACCGCATTGTAACTGGATCATCGCCTGTAACAACACAAGTTCCACATGCGGTTGGTGTTGCACTTGCAGGTCGAATGGACGGAAAAGATCTCGTAACTTTTGTTACCTTCGGTGAAGGTTCTTCCAATCAAGGAGATTTCCATGAGGGTGCAAACTTTGCAGCTGTACATAAACTACCTGTTGTTTTTATGTGTGAAAACAACAGGTATGCAATCTCAGTACCATACGAAAAACAAGTAGCTTGTGAAAAAATTTCCGATCGTGCAATCGGCTATGGCATGCCTGGGGTAACGGTGGATGGTAACGATCCACTTGAAGTATATAAAGCGGTAAAAGAAGCTACAGACCGTGGACGTCGTGGCGAGGGTCCAACATTAGTTGAATCGATCTCCTACCGCTTAACACCTCATTCAAGTGATGATGATGATCGTAGCTATCGCGAACAAGATGAAGTGGCAGAAGCGAAGAAAAATGACCCGAATCTTAAGTTTGCTACGTACTTAAGAGAACTTGGTATTTTAACAGAAGATATAGAAAAAGAAATACTAGATAAAATTATGAACCTTGTTAATGAAGCAACTGATTATGCAGAAAATGCTCCATATGCAGATCCACAAGAAGCACTAAAATACGTTTATGCAGAGTAAGGGGGAAAAAACATGGCAGTTATTTCATATATAGATGCAATTACGATGGCAATGCGTGAAGAAATGGAACGCGACCCTAAAGTCTTTATACTTGGGGAAGATGTAGGGAAAAAAGGTGGAGTTTTCAAAGCAACTGTAGGACTTTACGATCAGTTTGGTGAAGATCGTGTAATTGATACACCTCTTGCTGAATCTGCAATTGCTGGTGTTGGAATTGGTGCGGCAATGTATGGAATGAGACCGATTGCTGAAATGCAATTTGCTGATTTTATTATGCCAGCTATAAATCAAATTATTTCTGAAGCTGCAAAAATTCGTTATCGTTCAAATAATGACTGGAGCTGTCCGATCACGATCCGTGCACCATTTGGTGGTGGCGTACACGGTGCGTTATATCATTCACAATCTGTTGAAGCGATTTTTGCCAACCAACCTGGTTTGAAAATTGTCATTCCTTCAACCCCATATGATGCAAAAGGTCTTTTAAAGGCTGCTATTCGTGATGAAGATCCCGTCTTATTTTTTGAACACAAGCGTGCATACCGCTTAATCAAAGGAGAAGTCCCCGTAGATGATTATGTGTTACCAATTGGAAAAGCGGATGTTAAACGTGAAGGTGAAGATATCACTGTGATTACATATGGATTGTGTGTTCACTTCGCACTTCAAGCTGCAGAACGCCTTGCAAAGGACGGAATTTCAGCACATATTCTTGACCTTAGAACAGTTTATCCACTTGATAAAGAAGCAATCATTGAAGCTGCCTCTAAGACAGGCAAGGTTCTTCTTGTTACTGAGGACACAAAAGAAGGTAGCGTAATTAGTGAGGTTTCAGCAATTATCTCTGAAAACTGCCTATTCGAATTAGATGCACCAATCATGCGTTTAGCTGGACCAGATGTGCCAGCAATGCCATATGCTCCAACAATGGAAAAATTCTTCATGGTCAACCCAGATAAAGTAGAAGAAGCAATGCGAAAGTTAGCAGAATTTTAGGAGGAGGTTACGTCTCATGGTAATTGAACAGATTAAAATGCCTCAGCTGGGAGAAAGCGTAACAGAAGGTACAATCAGTAAATGGATCGTATCTGTTGGTGACAAAGTGAATAAATATGACCCACTTGCAGAAGTGATGACAGATAAAGTAAACGCAGAGGTTCCATCATCGTTCACTGGAGTAATTAAGGAACTAATTGCTGAAGATGGCGATACTCTAGCGGTTGGTGAAGTCATTTGTACGATAGAAATTGAAGGTGGCACTTCAGCAGCACCATCAGAAGAGAAAAAGGAAACACCACAGCAAGAACAACAAACAACAGAGGCAGTGAACATTGATCAGCCCAATAAAAAGCGCTACTCACCAGCTGTTCTTCGCTTAGCGCAAGATAACGACATTGATCTTGAGAAGGTGTCAGGTACTGGTGCGGGTGGACGTATTACTCGAAAAGATTTGTTACAGCTTATTGAAAGTGGAAACATTCCGAAAGCCGGAGATGCAAAGCCACAAACACAACCACAAACTGTAACGAACGAAGCTCCTAAACAAGAAGCGCCAATAAAACAAGCAACACCAAAACAAGCTGCTGTAGCTCCATCTGTTCCTGTATTGCCAGGTGATATCGAGATCCCTGTTACAGGTATTCGAAAAGCAATCGCTGCCAATATGCTAAGAAGTAAGCACGAAGCACCGCATGCTTGGACAATGATTGAAGTTGACGTAACCAATCTAGTTGACTATCGTAACACGTTGAAAAATGACTTTAAGAAAAAAGAAGGATTTAACTTAACGTTCTTCGCATTTTTTGTCAAAGCAGTCGCGCAAGCACTTAAAGAATATCCACAAATCAACTCAATGTGGGCAGGAGATAAAATTATTCAAAAGAAAGACATTAATATCTCAATTGCCGTAGCAACGGAAGATGCCCTATTTGTTCCTGTCATCAAAGCAGCAGATGAAAAGACAATTAAAGGAATTGCACGTGAAATTACTGATTTAGCAAACAAGGTTCGCGCAGGTAAATTGACTTCTGAAGAAATGAAAGGTGGAACTTTTACTGTCAACAACACAGGTTCCTTCGGTTCAGTGCAGTCAATGGGAATTATCAACTACCCACAAGCAGCGATTTTACAAGTTGAATCAATCGTGAAACGTCCAGTAGTCGTGAACAATGGAATGATTGCTGTTCGCGATATGGTCAACCTCTGTATGTCCCTTGACCACCGTGTATTAGATGGACTAGTTTGTGGTCGATTCCTAGCTCGTGTTAAGGAAATTTTAGAAAACACATCAAAAGAAAATACTTCGATTTATTAATAGAAAAAAGGTGGCGTACAGAAGTGTGCAGCTACCTTTTTTTGATAGTTGGGCGGTTCGGACTGAAAGTTGGGTGTTCCAGGCGAAGTTGGGCGGTCAGGACAAAAAGTAGGGCGATCAGATCGAAGTTGGGCGGTTGTCGCAAAAAGTTGGGCGTACCGATCGAAAAGATTGGCGGTCAGCCTGAAAAGTTGGGCGCTCCAGACAAAAAGTTGGGCGATCAGATCAAAGTTGGGCGGTTGTCGCAAAAAGATGGGCGCTCCGGACAAATAGTTGGGCGGTCGTCGCAAAAAAGTTGGACACTCCAGCCGCAGCACAAAAGATCTTCTAAGCCTATGGAACAAGCACTTCAAAATGTCCAGGTAGCATCTCAATTGTAGATGGAGTTGACAAATACACTTCTCCATCCAAGTCTATATCCATTGACTCATCTGTCTCAATCATTATTTTTTTTCCTTGAAAGAGCTGTAATTGTGAACTGAGGTTTTCGTCAGAATTTGATGTTGTAAGCGTTAGAACGTCCTTTAGTAAGGAAATGTTTGTGTTTTTAATTAAATATATTTCTGCAAGTCCGTCTTGTAAACTCGATTTTTCATACGGGAGCTCATTGGTAGCAATGTAACGTCCGTTGCCTACCAAAATCATTACAGCTTTGTCTTGAATAACCGTACCATCTATTGTAAGTTTGAACGAAAAAGGCTCCATTTTCTGCATCGTACGAAATGCGCTTAAAAAATAACTAACCTTGCCTAGCATGGCCTTTTCACTGTCATCAATGTTATAAGAAAATGCGATAACTTTCACTTCCGTTGATGCATTCCTAATTATGTACTAAAATATAGGTAGATTGATAGTTATTAAAAGAAAGAATTGAAAACGCATTCTTTAATCTGTAGGGGGTGGGCTTCCTTTAGGAAGCACGGACATGGGTAATGAAAATCGCACACAAGTAGATAGTAGTTCAAACAGCCGTGAAAAAGAATGGGAAGAGGAAGCAATGTCCACAATTAAGGGGAAATCGCTTGAGACTCTTCGAAAGAATACGTATGAAAATATTAAATTACAACCCCTTTATACCGCCAAGGATGCTCATCCTTCTGGAAAACCTGGACAAGCGCCTTATCTAAGAGGGAATTATCCAAGTGGCTATCAAGAACAGGAATGGTATATTAGCCAGAGAGACACTTGTAGTCTTCAACCCGAGCAACTTAAGCAAAAAATAAAACTAGCGATTGAAAGAGGTCAGAACTCTATTTATTTAGATAGTGTCTCTTCTTTTGTAAGAAAAGAGGATTTTGAAATAGCGTTTTCAAGCCTTAATGAAAAGCCATTTCATTTACTCATCAATATCAAAGAAAATCTATCCTTTTTACCTATGTTTATTTCCTTTTTAAACGAAGTTAAACATCTAAAAGGGACGGTTGGCTTCGACCCTTTTGAGCAGTTGCTTTTAACAGGTGAGACTTCAATCTCTTTATCTAGTCAATATGATTATTTATCAGAAGCTTTATTATGGGGAGAAAAAAATGAAAGCGCTCTACGTTTTATATTTATAAAGAGCCAGATTTATCACAATGCTGGTGGAAATGCTGAACAAGAACTAGCCTATGCTTTTTCAAATGCACTTGATGTGATCAATGAGTTAGTAAACAGAGGACATTCCATTGATGCAATTTCAAAAAGAATCTCGTTTTCATTTTCAATTGGATCTAATTTCTTTATGGAAGTTGCGAAATTAAGAGCTGCAAAACAGATTTGGGCATCAATTGTCGCTGCATTTGGAGGTAGTGAAGAAGCGCAGAAAATGGATTTGCATGCAAGTACCTCTTCCTTCAATAAATCCGCCTATGATGTTCATGTGAACCTACTACGCACAACGAACGAAGCATTCGCCGGTGTAGTAGGAGGCGTAAATAGTTTAACAGTCGACTCTTTTGATGCTGTACTAGGAGAAAGTAGTGAATTAGCAGATCGAATTGCACGCAATACCCACTTCATTTTAAAAGAAGAAAGTTTACTAGAAAAAGTGATAGACCCTGCTGGGGGTTCCTGGTATATTGAATCACTTACAAAACAACTCGCAGAAAATACATGGTTAACGATTAAAGAAATCGATCGAGAGGGTGGCTTTCATCAGGCACTAGTTAGAGGAGAAGTTCAAAAAGATCTTGAAAAGTCATTAGTAAAGCGTCTAGATGATGTAAATCAAAGATCTACACAACTTATTGGAACGAATGTTTTTGCAAACTTATCTGACCAAGTCGTGATGAAGGATAACCGAGTAGAAGCAATGAATGGTGTTGCTGTCCAAGATCTGAAGATCGAGTCCTTTAATACCCTGTTATCTAAAGCGGGAGCAGGTAATTCAATACAGCAAGTAAAGCAACAACTCACAAATGTAAAAACAGTATCTGAACAGATTCAACCGTTAAGACAGCAACGCCTTGTTGAACATTTTGAACAACTACGTCAACAAGCAGAGCGCTATCGTACTAAAAAAGGTCATCTTCCTCAAGTAGGGGTTGTTTTACTTGGGGAGATAAAAGACTTCAAACCGAGACTCGACTTTTTAAGTAGTTTTTTTGCTGCTGGTGGCTTTGAGCTTAAGACCGCTACTGAAGAAAAAATTGACCATTTAAATAGTATGAATACGATTGTGTTGTGTGGAAATGATCAAGAGTATCAAAATATATCACAGTCTATGTTAGACAAAATGAAAGCTAATGTTTTGTATATTGCGGGTCGTCAAAAGGAAGATCTGCTAGAAAGCTTAGCCATTACTGAATGTATTTACAATGGAATTGATGTGTATCGCTTTTTGAAAAATCTGCACGAGAAAATGGAGGGTGATAAAGTATGAAACGACAAGACATTTCTAACGCCGCTCTCCTAAACCCAACCAACTATACTCAGTCAACAAAGGTAGAGGTCAATGAAGATTGGTTATATGAAACAAATGAAAAGATAACTACAAAACCTGTTTATACAGAAAACGATACATCAGGTCTTGAACATCTTGATTCATACCCAGGATTGCCACCATTTTTAAGAGGGCCATATGCAACCATGTATGTAAACCGTCCATGGACAATTCGACAGTACGCTGGCTTTTCTACTGCTGAAGAGAGCAACGCCTTTTATCGCCGGAATTTAGCGATGGGACAGAAGGGCCTGAGTGTTGCATTTGATTTGGCAACACATCGTGGCTATGATTCTGATCATCCCCGTGTTGAAGGGGATGTTGGTAAAGCTGGCGTTGCAATCGACTCAATTTTAGATATGAAAATACTATTTGATTCCATCCCACTAGATGAAATGTCAGTGTCGATGACAATGAATGGTGCAGTTTTGCCGATCATGGCCTTTTATATTGTTACAGCCGAAGAACAAGGTGTTGCAAAAGAGAAGCTATCAGGCACGATTCAAAATGATATTTTAAAAGAATACATGGTACGCAATACGTATATTTACCCGCCTGAAACATCGATGAAAATTATTGGGGACATTTTTGAGTATACAGCTAAGTACATGCCGAAATTCAATAGCATCAGCATCTCTGGCTATCATATGCAAGAAGCGGGAGCACCTGCTGACATTGAGCTTGCCTACACTTTAGCAGATGGTCTAGAGTATATTCGAACCGGTTTAAAAGCAGGACTGGATATTGATAAATTCGCACCAAGATTGTCATTTTTCTGGGCAATTGGCATGAACTATTTTATGGAAGTAGCAAAAATGCGTGCAGCGCGGTTCATGTGGTCATCAATTGTAAAAGAATTTAATCCGAAAAATCCAAAATCATTAGCACTTAGAACCCATTCCCAAACGTCAGGATGGAGCTTAACTGAGCAAGATCCCTTTAATAACGTAATCCGAACTGCGATTGAAGCGCATGCTGCAGCAATGGGACACACCCAATCTCTTCACACGAACGCACTTGATGAAGCGATTGCGTTGCCTACTGACTTTTCGGCAAGAATCGCACGTAATACACAGTTATTTTTACAAGAAGAGACGGGAATTTGCGACGTTATTGATCCATGGGGTGGCTCCTATTATGTAGAAACTCTTACCAAACAGCTGATGGACCGAGCTTGGATGCATATAGAGGAAATTGAAGAACTAGGTGGTATGGCCAAAGCAATTGAAACTGGGTTGCCTAAGATGAAAATTGAAGAAGCAGCTGCAAGAAGACAAGCTCGAATTGATTCAGGAAAAGAAACCATCATTGGTGTAAATAAATTTAAGCTTGAGCAAGAAGATTCACTCGATATTCTAAACATCGACAATTCCGAAGTACGTAAAAAGCAAATTGAACGGATCCAAAAATTAAAAGCTAATCGTAATGAGGAAGACGTAGCGCGTACACTAGAGGCGATAACCGAAGCTGCTACAAGTGGTAATGGAAATTTATTAGAGCTTTCTGTAGAAGCAGCTAGAGCACGGGCAACCTTAGGAGAAATTTCTTATGCAATTGAAAAGGTGTCAAAACGTCACCAAGCGATTATTCGATCAATTAGCGGAGTATATAGCTCCGAATATTCTAATGTAGAAGAAATAAAAGCTGTACGAGATAAAACAGATCAATTTGCTGAATTAGAGGGAAGGCGTCCTCGAATTTTGATCGCCAAGATGGGACAAGACGGCCATGACCGCGGTGCAAAAGTAATCGCAACCGCATTTGCAGATTTAGGATTTGATGTTGATATTGGTCCTCTTTTTCAAACACCAGAAGAAACAGCTGCACAAGCGATCGAAAATGATGTTCATGTCATTGGAATGAGTTCACTTGCTGCAGGTCACAAAACGTTGTTGCCAAAACTCATTGGGGAACTAAGAAAAGTAGGCAGAGAAGACATCTTAGTGATAATTGGTGGCGTCATACCTTTTCAGGATTATGAGTACTTAAAGGAAAATGGTGCAGCAGAAATTTTCGGTCCAGGTACTGTTATCCCAGTTGCAGCAATGAAAGTCATTGAAAAAATCTATGCTCGAATCGGGTATGAGGAAATAGAAGAATGACGAAGTATTACCGTAAAAAGCAAGAAAAAACGGTTGCTGAGATTGTTTCAGGTATCAAGGAAAGTGACCGTGTCGTTTTGGCGCAGGCGATTACTTTAGTCGAAAGCAATGCACATCGGCATTTTAAACAAGCTCAAGAAGTCATTGAGGCGGTCATGCCCTTTCAAAAGCCGTCGATACGGATTGGAATTACCGGTGTTCCTGGTGCGGGAAAAAGTACATTTATTGATACATTTGGAACCTATCTTTGTGATTTAGGTCACCGCGTTGCTGTGTTGGCAGTTGATCCAAGTAGTCAAGTCTCAAAAGGGAGTATACTTGGTGATAAAACAAGAATGGAACGTCTTTCAATAAATCCACGCGCATTTATTCGTCCTTCACCAGCAAGCGGAACACTTGGTGGAGTGAATCGTAAAACGAGGGAATCAATTATTTTATGTGAAGCAGCTGGCTTTGACATTATTTTAGTCGAGACTGTCGGTGTTGGCCAAGGAGAATTTGTTGTTCGAAGTATGGTGGATTTTTTTCTACTATTAGTTCTTACAGGAGCTGGTGACGAATTACAAACAATGAAAAAAGGGATCATGGAGCTACCTGATCTTGTTGTTGTAAACAAAGCAGACGGTGACAATTTAAGCAAAGCAAAAAAAGCGATGCAAGAGTACAATACAATCCTTCATTTTCTAAAACCATATACGGATGGGTGGACAACAAAAGCGGTAACAGCATCATCACTAAAGGAAATAGGAATAAAAGAGATCTCTCACGAAATTGACGACTTTATCAGAGTTACACAAGAAACTAAACAATTCGAGCAAAGAAGAATGGCGCAACAAAAAGATTGGCATGAGTCTTTACTCAAAGAAATGATTTACGATATGTTTTACCAGCATCCGATCATAAAAGAAAAAATTCCTCAATACGAATCAGATGTATTAAATGGAAAAAAATCAGTGTCAGGAAGTGCAATGGAGCTCGTTCAGCTATTTAAGGACAAACATTTGTAAGCAAGCCATTTGCCGAAAGTATACATTACTTGCTAAAATAGCAGTACTGACAGTTAAGGGAGAGATTATCGTTGAATATGGATTTTAATTTATTTATGAATGACGTAGTTAGACAAGCACGTAGTGAAATCGTTGCTGCTGGATATACAGAACTAACAACACCTGAGGATGTAGAGGGTGCATTAACAAGTGAGGGTACTACACTTGTAATGGTTAATTCAGTTTGTGGCTGTGCGGGCGGAATTGCAAGACCTGCTGCTGCACACGCCGTACATTATGACAAGCGCCCAACCCGTCTTGTGACTGTTTTTGCAGGACAGGATAAAGAAGCAACAGCTCGTGCACGTGAATTGTTTGTAGGATACCCACCATCATCACCGTCTTTTGCACTTTTAAAAGACGGTAAACTTATCACGATGGTTGAACGCCATGAGATTGAGGGACATGATCCTATGTCTGTTGTTTCAAAGCTACAACATGCATTTGATGAGAATTGTGAAGAATATTAATAGTATGGGGAAAAGCCAAGTTCAACGAATCAGTTGAGCTTGGCTTTTTTATTAGTTTCTTTTACCTAGAAAGTATAGTAGTACAATAATGAATTTTTCGAAATAATAACATTAATCAATTTTTTATATTTTTATTGCATAATTATAAACCTGTGTTAAAATACATTATACCGAATAAATATACAGGAAAAATCACTTGATAAGCTTGAGTTTATAGGTAATAATATTAATATCTTCAGAATTTTTAAATTTCACAGAAATTATAGGAGGAAACTGAAATGAAAAAAGGGTTACTATTGTTAATTAGTATATTGGTAGTAGGAATGCTGGCTGCTTGTGGCACTGGTACTGGTAGTGAAGGTGAAGGTACGTCTGGCGAAGGTGAATCAGAAGAAAAGAAAGTTTTAAAAATGGCTACATCTGCTGATTATCCTCCTTTCGAGTACAAAGATACAACTAAAGGCGACGAAATCATTGGATTTGATATCGATCTAGTCAATGCACTAGCTGAAAAATTAGGGTATGAAATTGAAGTTCAAGACTTGGATTTCAATAGTTTAGTACCAGCTCTTCAATCAAAGCAAGTGGATCTTGTACTTGCAGGGATGACACCAACAGAAGAACGTAAAGAAAGTGTCGACTTCACAGATGTTTACTACACTGCTAAACATATGATCGTTTCATTAAAAGACAATAAAATTACAACTGTTGAAGATTTAGAAGGTAAAACATTAGGTGTTCAACTTGGATCAATCCAAGAAGGAAAAGCAGAAGAAATTGCTGAAGAAGTAAACATTTCAATTGAAGATCGTAACCGTATTCCTGATCTTTTACAAGAATTAAAGGCTGGCCGTATTGATGCTGCAATCATTGAGGATACTGTTGCTAAAGGATATTTTGAAAAAGATAAAGAGCTTGAAGGCTTTACTCTTTCTGAAGAAGAAGCAGATGAAGCTGGTTCAGCAATCGCTTTTCCAAAGGATAGCGAGTACACAGACGAGTTCAATAAAGCTCTAAATGAAATGATTGAAAACGGTGAGCTGGAAGAACTAATTGTAAAATGGTTTGGTGGCAAAGAGTAATACTTTTCTCTTAAGCTAAATGGTTTAGCTAACGATCGATAAGCATTCTCGAACAAGAGGGACTGACTCCGTGAAAGTTGTTTACGAACCTTCCTTCGTCAGTCTCTTTTTGTTTCTTGCTGAAAAGGAGTGTTCTCAGTGTTAGAGTTGAATTTTCCAGGAATTGCTCCGTCAATTCCATATATATTAGGCGGGATTTTGGTCACACTTCAGATTGTAGCACTTTCTGTATTACTCGGTTTTTCGTGGGGTGTAATCTTAGCCCTTTTTAAAATTAGCAGAGTAAGACCTCTGATGTGGTTTGCAGATTTTTATACATCTGTTTTTCGAGGAACGCCGCTCGTTTTGCAATTATTAATCATCTATTTTGGTTTACCTCAAATTATTGGATTTACAATTGATCCATATTGGGCTGCGGTTGCAGCATTTACCCTAAACTCCGGAGCATATATTTCAGAGGTTATCCGAGCGGGAATTATGGCGGTTGATAAAGGTCAAAGAGAGGCTGCACTGGCCCTTGGAGTTCCTTATCGTCAAATGATGAAGGACATTATTTTGCCTCAAGCGTTTAAAAATATCTTACCAGCACTTATGAATGAATTTATTACACTAACAAAAGAATCAGCAATTGTTACGGTTATTGGTGTAGGAGATGTAATGAGGCGTGCTTATCAAGTCGGAGCAAATACGTTTCTCTATTTTGAGCCACTTCTATTTGCTGGCTTAATTTATTATGTAATGATTATGATTTTGACGCTCCTTGGCAAACTGGTCGAAAGGAGAATGAGACGCAGTGATTAAAGTAGAAAATCTTCATAAGTCATTCGGGAAGCTGGATGTATTAAAAGGGATTACAACTTCAATAAATGCAGGTGACGTTGTAGCAATCATCGGTCCTTCTGGATCTGGAAAGTCAACCTTTCTAAGGTGTTTAAACTTACTTGAAACGCCAACAAGTGGACAAGTTTGGATTGATGACCAGGACATTACAAACAAATCAACAGATATTTTAAAAGTGCGCCAAAATGTAGGGATGGTTTTTCAACATTTTCACTTATTTCCACATAAAACAGCTCTCGAAAATTTAACCTATGCACCTTTAACGGTAAAAGGGTTAACGAAAATAGAAGCTGAGGAAAAAGCGCATGCACTATTGAAAAAAGTTGGTTTGGCTGAAAAGGCAAATGAATATCCAAACAGACTCTCAGGTGGACAAAAACAACGTGTTGCGATTGCACGTGCACTTGCAATGGACCCTGACGTGATGCTATTTGACGAGCCGACCTCAGCTCTAGACCCAGAGATGGTAAAAGAAGTGCTAGACGTAATGAAGAGCCTTGCTCATACTGGGATGACGATGGCGATTGTAACGCATGAAATGGGCTTCGCTAAAGAAGTAGCGGACCGAGTCCTTTTCTTGGATGATGGAAAGCTAGTTGAGGAAGCACCACCTAGCGAATTTTTCTCAAATCCAAAAACGAAGCGGGCACAAGACTTTTTAGAAAAAATGTTATAAAATGAACAAGTTCAAGATGATCTTTTAAAGATCGTCTTTTCTTTTGGTTATTTTATCTCGGAAAATACGGGAACACGTAAAATAGAAGGAGCAGTAACTATGTTTAAAATTGGTTATCGCACGGTGAAGACGGCGTTAGGGGCAGCAATTGCGATCATGCTAGCACAGTTTTTCCAACTAGAGAATTTTGCGTCAGCAGGTATACTGACTATTCTTTGCATCCAAGTAACAAAGAAAAAGTCCTTACAAACATCATGGTCACGTTTCCTAGCATGTTCAATTGCAATTGTATTTTCATACATATTTTTCGAAGGGATTACCTACCATCCCATTGTGATAGGGCTAGTTCTTCTGTTCTTTATCCCTACTACGGTGATGGTAAAGACAACGGAAGGAATCGTGACAAGCTCAGTTATTATTTTGCATCTCTACACCTCAGAACATATCACTTGGAGTCTTGTTTTGAACGAGTTAGCCCTTGTTGCTACTGGTATTGGGGTTGCTTTAGTGATGAACTTGTATATGCCAAGTGTTGATAAAAAGCTGAAGGAGTATCAATGTAAAATTGAAGAAAACTTTGCTGCGATTTTTCAAGAAATTGAATCCTATCTCCTTTCTAGTGGCAGTAACTGGGATGGAAAGGAAATAACAAAAACGGCCGACCTACTAAGTGAAGCGAAAACACTTGCTTTTCGAGACGTAGAAAATCATTTTTTGAGGCATGAAAATTCTTATTATCACTATTTTAAAATGAGAGAAAAACAGTTTGAAATTATTGAAAGAGTTCTTCCAATTGTCACCTCGGTAGAAATTACAATTGAACAAAGCCAAATGATCGCTGAGTTTGTTCATGATTTAAGTCAGGGTATTCATCCTGGAAACACGGCTCATAAATTTTTAGTAAAGCTACTAGAGATGAAAAAGGAATTTCAAGAGATGGATTTGCCGCAAACAAGGGAAGAATTTGAAGCAAGAGCAGCGCTACTTCACTTTGTAAAGGAAATGGAACAATATCTTATTATAAAAAGCCAATTCAAAGGGATTAAACAGTAGCATGTTAATACTCCATCTGGTCATACTAAGGAAAAAAGGAAGTTGACCTGAGATGAAGCTACTACTGCTTACAATCTTTTTAATTTCATCGCCTATATGGCCACTAGGCCAAAACCCGTTGGTAGGAGACCCCTATGTGATCATAAATAAGCAAACAAATAGACTTGCTTATATTGACAATGGGGAAATTATAAGAGAATACCCCGTCGCAACAGGTCAGACCGAGACACTTACACCAGAAGGAGAATTTTCAATCACTGTAAAAGCAATAGACCCCTACTATCGGAAAAAAGATATCCCAGGTGGAGATCCGAAAAATCCACTTGGGACTCGGTGGATCGGCTTTAATGCTTTGGATACAGATGGACGAACCTATGGTATTCATGGCACAAATAATGAAAATTCAATTGGATACTATATGACGCAAGGATGCGTTAGAATGCATAATGAGGAAGTAGAAGAGTTATTCGAACATCTACCAGTCGGGACAAAAATCCGAATTTTGAAATCTGAAAAACCGCTTGAAGATATCGCGATAGAAGAAGGAGTAGTAAAAAAAGGTGATTCCAACTAACGGAATCACCTTTTCTATTTTATTACTATTAAAACCACATTGAAGCTCCTGCGAGCAATGTTGTAATGAGCATAACGCCGATCATTAAATAAACAACAGCCTTTTGCACTTTGCGTGACATTTTGTTCACTCCTATTAAAGGATGCTCGAAAATTCCTGCATCTCATTTTAGTGATTATCAATGACTCATTTCTATTTTAACTGTATTTTGATAGAGTGACAAGAAGAAAAAGAATTCATATTTCGAGAAAATTGTTGAAAAAGCAGGAATCCGAGAAGGTAATATAGAAATTATGCATGTTGGTGATACCGCTTACAAAAAAAGCGCAAGCGCCTTGGTCAGCCTTAGGCATAGCATAAGGCAGTTACAACCGCGACGTCCTGTCGCTGTAACTGCACTTGCACGTCCTGTGCGTCGGAGCTGGACTTGCGAAACGCAAACTGATTCCTAGAATTATATAAATTCTGATACAACAAGAGAGGGAGATGATGATGGTTAAAAAGGTAGATCACATTGGAATCGCTGTTCGTTCAATTGAAAAGGCTTTACCATTTTATATTGAAACCTTAAATCTAACTTTAGAAGGCATAGAAGAAGTTTCGTCACAGCATGTGAGAGTCGCATTTATAAAGGTGGGAGACACTAAAATTGAACTTCTAGAGCCTACTTCAGAGGAAAGTTCTGTCGCGAAATTTATCGATAAAAGAGGAGAAGGTCTCCATCATGTCGCTCTCGCCGTAAATAATATTGAAGAACGCTTAGAAGAGTTGAAGAACAAAGGAATCGCTTTAATAGATGAAAAACCAAGAGTTGGAGCCGCACAAGCAAATATCGCATTTTTACATCCAAAATCAACGAGTGGTGTTTTATATGAATTTTGTGAAAAACAAAGAGGTGAGAAAAGTGACTGATATCTATCAAAAAATAGACGAATTATATGATCGTAAACGTGAAGTAGAACTTGGTGGTGGAGACGAAAAAATCGAAAAACAACACGAAAAAGGAAAGCTAACTGCCAGAGAACGAATCTCGCTACTGGTGGATGAAGGAACATTTGTTGAGTTGAATCCATTTATCGAGCATAGATGTACAGATTTTGGACTTGATGGAAAAGAAGGACCAGGAGAAGGTGTTGTTACAGGCTACGGAAAAGTGAATGGGAGACCGATTTACTTATTTTCTCAAGACTTTACAGTTTTTGGCGGTGCGTTAGGTGAAATGCATGCTCGGAAAATTGCAGCAGTGATGGATTTAGCAGCGAAAAACGGTACTCCTTTCATTGGCTTAAACGACTCAGGAGGTGCGAGGATTCAAGAGGGTGTGCTATCATTAGATGGATACGGTCAAATTTTCTACCGAAATTCCATCTATTCAGGGGTCATTCCACAGATTTCTGTTATTCTCGGTCCTTGTGCTGGTGGAGCAGTCTATTCACCTGCGATCACAGATTTTGTATTCATGGTTGAAAAAACAAGTCAAATGTTTATTACAGGACCAAAAGTGATTGAGACGGTAACAGGAGAAAAAATTAGCTCCGAAGATTTAGGTGGGGCAGCTGTACATAATTCAATAAGTGGTAATGCTCATTTTTCGGGCTCAACCGAACAAGAAGTTCTCACCTCGGTTCGAGAACTATTAAGCTATTTACCACAAAATAATGAGGAGAAAGCTCCTATAATAGAATATCCAGAATCTGATGATTACCGTCCTGACTTAACAGATCTTATTCCATTTGATGCGATTCGCCCATATGATGTGAGAGTTGTTATTGAACAAGTTGTTGATTCCGATTCTTTTTATGAAGTACAAAAAGACTTTGCAAAAAATATCGTAATCGGACTGGCTCGTATAAAAGGGGAAGTTGTTGGATTGATCTGCAATCAACCAAAATATATGGCAGGTGGACTTGATATAGATTCATCAGATAAAGCCGCACGTTTCATACGCTTCTGTGATTCCTTTCAAATTCCATTAATCACATTTGAAGATGTTACAGGCTTTTTCCCTGGAGTAAAACAAGAGCATGGTGGAATCATCCGTCATGGCGCGAAAATCCTTTATGCATATTCAGAAGCGACCGTGCCAAAACTGACAGTGATTCTAAGAAAAGCATATGGTGGGGCCTATGTTGCCTTAAACAGTAAATCAATTGGTGCAGATCTCGTTTTTGCTTGGCCAAATGCTGAAATCGCTGTTATGGGTCCACAGGGAGCCGCAAATATTATCTTTGCCAAGGAAATTCAAAACAGTCCAAATCCAGAAGAAACAAGAGCAAACAAAATTGAGGAATACCGTAAAAAATTCGCAAATCCTTATGTTGCTGCTAGTCAAGGTATGGTAGATGATGTCATCGACCCCAGGGAGACACGTATTAAATTAATTCAAGCTCTCGAAATGCTTAGAACGAAAAAAGAACATCGACCTAAGAAAAGACACGGAAATATTCCTCTATAATTTTAAAAATCAGATTACTACAGGAGGCATACAATGATCAATCAAGAACGTATACTTGCAGAATTTTTAGAGTTAGTACAAGTTGATTCAGAAACGAGATTCGAGGCTGAAATTGCAAAGGTCTTAAAAGAAAAGTTCTCTTCATTAGGTGTTTCAGTAGTAGAAGATGATACAACAAATGTTACCGGACATGGCGCTGGAAACCTAGTTTGTACATTGGAAGCAACGAAAGATAGCATTGATACCATTTACTTTACTTCGCATATGGACACAGTTGTTCCTGCAAACGGAGTGAAACCAACAGTAGAAAATGGCTATGTAATCACTGATGGCACGACGATTTTAGGAGCGGATGACAAAACAGGTTTAGCTGCAATGCTAGAAGCGATAAAAGTATTAAAAGAGAACAACATCGCACATGGTAAAGTTGAATTTGTTATCACGGTAGGTGAGGAATCAGGACTTGTAGGTGCAAAAGCTCTCGATCCTAAGTTAATATCAGCAAAATTTGGCTATGCACTGGATAGTGACGGTAAAGTCGGCAATATTATTCTTGCAGCCCCAACTCAAGCAAAAGTGAAAACAACGATTTATGGAAAAACGGCTCATGCCGGTGTTGCTCCAGAAAAAGGAGTATCTGCCATCACTATTGCTGCAAAAGCAGTCGCAAAAATGCCTCTAGGACGTATAGATCACGAAACGACAGCGAATATTGGTCGCTTCGAAGGTGGATCACAAACAAATATCGTATGTGACCGTGTAGATATTTTAGCGGAAGCTCGCTCATTGATTCCTGAAAAAATGGAGCAGCAAGTTCAAAAAATGAAAGATGCTTTTGAAACAGTTGCTGCTGAAATGGGTGGACGTGCTGAAGTTGTAGTTGATGTGATGTATCCCGGATTTAAATTCACTGCAGAAGATCATGTTGTACAAATCGCGAAACGCGCAGCATCAAAAATCGGACGCGATAGCGAGCTTCTCACAAGTGGAGGCGGAAGTGACGCAAACGTTATAGCCGGCTTTGGAATTCCAACTGTAAATTTAGCAGTTGGCTATGAAGAGATTCATACCACAAACGAAAGAATGCCAGTAGAAGAGCTTGTGAAAACCGCTGAGCTAGTGGTTTCGATCGTTAAAGAAGTGGCAGGAGAATAGAGCATTGGACGAGGGGCATTGTATTGCTTCTCGTTCTTTTTATTTAAGGAGAACCGCTATAATTGCAGGAGAACCGAGATAAATGCACGAGAATTCGAGTAATTGCACGAGAACCCCTTTTCGTTCTCTACCGAATACTTTTTTTCTTTTCCATCTTTAATTTTAATAGTATGATAGTCTTAGATCGTACAGACTAGGAGGGATATAGATGAACGCATCAAAAGTCGTTGTTTTCAGAGCTGGTACTGAAGAATATGGGTTGCCAATTCAGCATGTGATTTCAATTGAAAAAATGATAGACGTTAAACCTATTCCTACTATGCCTATCTATATGAGAGGCGTTGTAAAAGTTAGAGGAGAGCTAATTCCCGTTGTAGATGTAGGTTATGTCTTTTACCAGCAAAACACAGAAATAATGAACGAGACAAAACTTATTGTTATTCAAACAGATCTGTTATCTATCGCACTCATTGTACAAGAAGCAAAAGAAATTCTGGACATTCAGAAAGATCAATTAAAATCAATTTCCTTTGGTGCATTTCAAACTGTAAAGTATTTTGCAGGAGTAGCTAGTGTCAATGAACGCTTAATTACTATTTTGAATCCGACACTATTAATTGAGAGCTTGGATCTAACTCTAGTAAAAGAAGAAATCGGCAGTCACTAATTAAACTAGTGACTGTTGTTTTTTTACGTTAAAGTTTATAGTTCAAAACAATTTCTGTTGTTAACTTTTAGATTTATAGCGATCAATGGTAAACTAGTATAAAGAAATCAAATGTGGTGGTCGGATAATGAATGAAAATCGTGGTGGACGGATTATTCTTCATGTTGATATGAACAGTTTTTATGCATCAGTCGAAATGGCGTACGATCCAAAACTTCGGGGGAAACCGCTTGCGATTGCTGGGAACGTTGAAGAACGAAAGGGCATTATTGTAACTTGTAGCTATGAGGCACGAGCGATGGGTGTGAAAACGACAATGCCTCTTTGGCAAGCTCGAAAGTTATGTCCGCAATTGATCGTGATGAGGCCCACTTTTGATCGATACCGAAAAGCATCTATGGCGATGTTTGATATTCTTCGCGAATACACTCCACTAGTAGAACCGGTGTCAATCGATGAGGGTTATATGGACTTAACTGAATATAAGTACTCTCAACCTTTGGAAATCTCTAAATCGATTCAAACAAGACTATTAGAAGAGTTAACTCTCCCATGTAGCATCGGAGTTGCCCCCAATAAATTTTTAGCAAAGATGGCCTCGAACATGAAGAAACCTCTAGGTATCACGGTTTTAAGATTACGTGAGCTATCTACTACGTTATGGCCGCTTCCAGTAGGAGAAATGCATGGTGTTGGGGAAAAAACAGCTGAAAAATTAAACACAATTAACATTCATACGATTCAAGACTTAGCTCAAGGAAATCATGTTCAATTAAAAAAGCTATTAGGAATTAATGGAGAACGACTAAAAAAACGAGCAAATGGATTAGACGATCGGCCAGTAAATCCCGATTCAATTTATGACTTTAAAAGTATTGGGAATTCTTCAACATTACCTAAAGATACGACAGATGAAAAGCAGTTAAATGATGTGTTGAATAAGCTCGCACACTCCGTAAGCACGCGCCTGAAACGGAAAGATGTAGTGGCGACAAAATTGTTTGTAACGATTCGTTACGCAGATTTACGAACGATTACGCGAAGTAAAAAGCTCGCAAACCCTGTGGGTGAGAAAGAAGATATTTATGAGTACGCGAAGCAACTTTTTTACTCACACTGGAATGAAGAACCCATACGATTATTAGGAATTACTGGTCAAGACTTAGTTGAAAAAGAAGAAGCAGTCAAACAACTCGATTTATTTTCGTTTGAAACAGAAGCAAAACACGAACCAATCTTAAAATTAATCGATAAGCTTAATGAAAAGTACGGAAGTAAGGTCATCAAGCGCGGAATGAAAGGGGGAAGTAAAGACGATAATACAGCTGGTACGAGCTTTAATAAAGACTTTTTACAAGAGTAAGCGGTTGCAATGAGTAAGTTACTTGAAAAGTAGCAGAAAAGTATGGTATTTTCAAGGTTGTAATCATTAGAAGACTAACTAGTTTGTTAAACCAAAGATTGTTATGTGTTTATTAAGCTTAAAGCGAAATGCTTAATACATAAGGCACTAGAAGGGACGTAGAAAGATGTCAAAACAACAAATAGGTGTAATTGGGTTAGCCGTTATAGGGAAAAATTTAGCACTTAATATTGAAAGTCGTGGGTTTAGCATTTCTGTTTTTAATCGCTCATCTGATAAAACAGAAGAATTTATAACAGAAGCAAAAGAGAAAAATGTTGTAGGTACATATAGTGTTGAAGAATTCGTTCAATCGTTAGAAACACCAAGAAAAATTTTGTTAATGGTGAAAGCTGGTTCACCTACTGACGCTACAATTGAACAATTACTTCCACACCTTGATAAGGGTGATATTTTAATTGATGGTGGAAACACATTGTTTACTGACACACAACGACGTAACAAAGATCTTGCTGAAAGTGGCATACACTTTATCGGAACAGGTGTCTCTGGTGGGGAAGAAGGGGCTTTAAAAGGACCTTCAATTATGCCTGGTGGTCAAAAAGAAGCATTCGAACTTGTTCGTCCAATTTTAGAAGCCATTTCTGCAAAAGTTGATGGTGATCCATGTTGTACGTACATCGGTCCAAATGGAGCAGGTCACTACGTGAAAATGGTTCATAACGGTATTGAATACGGAGACATGCAATTAATTTCCGAGGCATACTTTATCATGAAAAATGTTCTGGGTCTTAGTGCCGATGAACTTCATCAAGTATTCGCCGAATGGAATAAAGGTGAGCTTGATAGCTACTTGATCGAAATCACTGCTGATATTTTTAAGAAGAAAGACGATGAAACAGGTAAACCGCTTGTTGATTTAATCCTAGATACTGCTGGACAAAAAGGAACTGGGAAATGGACAAGTCAAAGTGCATTAGACTTAGGTGTACCACTCCCAATTATTACGGAGTCCGTTTTTGCACGTTTTATTTCTGCAATGAAAGAAGAACGTCAAAATGCAAGCAAAATTCTAAAAGGCCCAAGTGTGAAAGCCTACGAAGGAAATAAAGACGAGCTTATTGAAGCGATTCGAAAAGCTTTATACATGAGTAAAATTTGTTCATACGCACAAGGGTTTGCTCAAATGAGAGCGGCCTCTGATGAATATAATTGGGATCTTAAATACGGAGATATTGCTATGATTTTCCGTGGCGGATGTATTATCCGTGCTGCATTCCTTCAAAAAATCAAAGAAGCTTATGACCGCGATGGAAAGCTAAATAACTTGTTACTTGATCCTTATTTCAAAGAAATAGTTGAAGGCTATCAAGGGGCACTTCGCCAAATCCTTTCCGTTGCAATTGAACGAGGAGTTCCAGTGCCATGCTTCTCAAGCGCACTAGCATATTTCGATAGCTACCGATCAGAAACGCTTCCTGCGAACCTCTTACAAGCTCAACGAGATTACTTTGGTGCACATACGTACCAACGTATTGATAAAGAAGGTATTTTCCATACGGAATGGATGGAAAAATAATTCTAATATACTTCAAAACTTAAGGACTAAACCTCTTATAACCTGAGGTTTAGTCCTTTTTTTTATGCATAAAAAACCATGAAACAAAGTAAAAATTCAGTTTTGCAGACTTTGTTATAGGTGGTTAATTATAGCTGAAAAAAAATGTATAGACGAATGACCTAGAATCTTATACAATAATTTCAGAATATTATATTTTGTTAAAAAATTAATAATATTCAATCATTAGAGTGGACAAGGGGAAATTTCTTCAAAAGTTGAAAATGGGGGTCGTACAATGAAAAAGAAAAAGTTATCGGGTGTATTATTGTCTCTTATGCTATCAACCACTTTAATTGTAGGTTGTAGCGGTGGGGAAAAAAGTAGTGGGTCAGGTAGTAGCGGGGATACAATTAAGGTTGGAGCAAATCTTGAGCTATCAGGAGGGGTTGCATCCTATGGGCAATCTATTGCTGAAGGCCTTGAATTAGCTTTAGAGGAAATTAATAAAGAGGGTATTGACGGTAAGAAGATTGAACTTGTTAAGGTAGATAATAAATCCGACGCAGCTGAAGCAACGAGTGGTGCCATTAAACTAATTAACCAAGACAAAGTTGTGGCAGTGATCGGTGCTGCTACAAGTACGAATACAATTGCACAGGTTCAAGTTGCGCAAGACAGCAAAATCCCTTTAATAACACCAACGGGTACAAACCCAGCGATTACAAATCAAGATGGTAAGCTTAACGATTTTATTTTTAGAACATGTTTCATCGATCCTTTCCAAGGGACTGTAGCTGCGAACTTTGCGTCTGATGATTTAAAAGTAAAAAATGCAGCTGTCCTAATTGATAGTTCAAGTGACTATGCGAAAGGTCTAGCAGCTTCATTTAAAGAAGCGTTCGAAGCAAAGGGTGGTGCAATTGTTGCTGAAGAAGCATATGTAGCAAAGGATACCGACTTTAGAGCGACGCTTACTCGAATTAAATCAGCGAATCCAGACTTTGTATTTCTTCCAGGATATTATGAAGAAGTTGGCTTGATCCTGAAGCAAGCACGTGAAGTAGGCATTGATGTTGCGTTTATGGGTGGAGACGGTTGGGACTCTCCAAAACTTGCAGAAATTGCTGGTGCTGACCCATTAAACAATACATTCATTACAAATCATTATTCTTCTGGCGACACAGATCCAAAAATTCAAGATTTCGTAAAAGCTTTTAAAGCGAAGTATGATGATAAATCTCCTGACGCGTTTAATGCATTAGGTTATGATACTGCTTATTTCCTTGCTGATGCAATCGAACGTGCGGGTAGTGCAGATCCAGAAAAAATTCAAGAAGCACTTGCAGCAACCGAAGATCTTGCGCTTGTATCAGGTAATTTAACTCTTGATGAAAATCATGATCCAATTAAATCAGCTTCAATCCTAGAGTATATAAATGGAACCCAAGAGTTTAAATCTACAGTTGCTCCTTAAACAAACATAGGAAAATTTCTACCTAAAGGGGGCAATGCCCCCTTTTATAAAATTCACCATAAAATATAAACGTTAAGATAAGTATGTGCTCGACATCCAGCTCCAGCGCCTAGCCCGCCTGAGGTCATAAGACGATTATAAATTGAAGGCAAAAAACCGCCTTCTATTTATTAATCGTCTTATGCTATGCCTGAGGCTGATCAAGGCTCCCTGAGCTTTTGAGACTAAAATAGCACTTTCAAAGGGGTCTTTGAAAATGGAAATTATTCAACAATTGATTAATGGAATTTCTTTAGGAAGTATTTATGCATTGATTGCACTTGGATACACGATGGTATATGGAATAGTAAAATTGATTAACTTTGCACATGGTGACGTTTTTATGGTAGGAGCATTTATTGGGTTCTATTCGATTACAATTCTTGAATTAGGTTTCTTCCCAGCCTTACTTATATCCATGGCCGTTTGTGCGATATTCGGTGTCTTAATTGAGAGAATTGCCTATAAACCTTTAAGAAATGCGACTAGGATCGCAGCTCTAATTACGGCGATCGGTGTTTCATTTTTTATTGAGTACGGAACAATCTACATTCGTGGTGCACAACCTGAGGCATATCCTTCTAATGTATTGCCATCTGAAACCATTAATATCTTTGGACTATCGATTGGGAGTCAGTCATTATTGATATTAGCAGTTTCTCTAATTCTAATGATGCTATTACAGATTATCGTTCATAAAACAAAGATCGGAAAAGCAATGAGAGCGGTTTCATATGACACGGAAGCAGCAAAGTTAATGGGTATAAATGTTGATAATACAATCTCAGCAACGTTCGCGATTGGATCGGCATTAGCTGGAGCAGCTGGAGTAATCTTTGGTACATATTATACCAAAATTGAGCCATTGATGGGGATCATTCCTGGCTTAAAGGCTTTTGTTGCAGCTGTCCTTGGTGGAATTGGAATTATTCCTGGTGCAATGGTGGGTGGTCTTTTGCTTGGGGTCATTGAAGGTCTTGTTAGTGGTTTTGGCTTTTCTTTATGGCGTGACGGAGTGGTGTTTATCGTACTTATACTTATTCTTATTTTTAAACCGTCAGGACTATTTGGCAAAAACGTGAAAGAAAAAGTATAGTGGGGGATTCAATGATGACAACCATTAAAAAAGCTAAAGGATTTTGGATTTCTATTTTAGGTGCACTAGCTATATTTATCGGGTTTCAAGTAGCTATTTCCTCGGGGATGCTTAATCCATTTTATACAAATACCCTTTATACAATCGCTATTAATATTATTTTGGCTGTGAGTCTTCATCTCATAATAGGAATCACAGGCCAGTTTTCAATAGGTCATGCCGGATTTCTTGCAGTAGGTGCCTATGCCTCGGCAATTATTACGATGAAATTGCAGATGCCTTTTGGCCTGGCACTTGTAGTTGCGGGAGTTGCAGCTGCTGTTACTGGATTATTGATCGGTATTCCCAGTTTACGACTTAGAGGCGATTACTTAGCAATTGCTACCCTAGGTTTTGGTGAAATTGTTCGAATCGTATTCTTAAACTTTGAGTACGTCGGTGGTGCAAGTGGGATGCAGGTATCTAATTTAACGTCATGGCCATGGGTATTTGCTTGTCTTCTTATCACGATCCTTGTAATTGTGAATTTCACTAATTCAACACATGGACGAGCTTGTTTGTCAATAAGGGAAAATGAGATTGCCTCAGATGCAATGGGTATTAATACAACCTATTATAAAGTTGCTGCATTCGCCATCGGTTCTTTTTTTGCAGGAGTTGCAGGTGGACTGTATGCACATAACTTTTATATTATTCAGCCAACAAACTTTGGGTTTTTAAAATCTTTTGATATTTTAATTTATGTTGTTCTTGGTGGACTGGGCAGTCTTTCAGGTGCTGTCCTTGCTGCTATCTTATTAACCGTCATATCTACGTTCTTACAAGATTATCCTGAGACGAGGATGATTATTTATAGCCTCGTGCTTATCATTGTCATGCTGTATCGTCCAAAAGGCTTAATGGGTACAAGAGAATCGAGCTCGTTTTTTGGAAAGGGAAAGGGTTTTGGAGGAGGTAAAGGGAATGACAACAAAAACACCGTTGCTTAAAGTAGATTCAATCGGAATTCAGTTCGGTGGTTTGAAGGCTGTATCTGATGTTAATATCGAGCTAAACTCTGGTGAACTTGTGGGACTTATTGGTCCAAATGGAGCAGGGAAAACAACTTTTTTTAACTTGTTAACAGGAGTATATGAACCTACCGAAGGAGTCATCGCACTAGGTGGCGAGAAGCTAAATGGTCTTGCACCTTATAGAATTACTCGAAAAGGGATAAGTCGGACGTTTCAAAATATCAGGCTATTTAATGAACTTTCGGTACTCGATAATGTAAAGGTGGCTTATCACTCTCTTGCTAAACACTCGATGGTTAGTTCAATTCTTCGTTTACCCTCTTTTTTCTCTGGTGAAAGAGAGATGGAAGAAAAGGCGATTGAATTTTTGGAAATATTTAAGCTAGAACCTTATCTTCATGAAAAAGCTAAAAACTTACCATACGGACAACAGCGTCGCTTAGAGATTGCACGTGCGCTTGCTTCAAACCCAAAACTACTGTTGCTTGATGAGCCAGCAGCCGGAATGAATCCTCAAGAAACACATGACCTGATGAATCTCATAGGATTTATTCGGAAGAAGTTTAATTTAACTGTTTTGCTAATTGAACATGATATGCCTCTTGTAATGGGCGTTTGTGAACGCATCTATGTACTCGATCATGGACAACTAATAGCTCAAGGTTCGCCAGAAGAGATTCGAAACAACCCGAAAGTGATTGAAGCTTATCTTGGCGAGGAGGTTTCGTAATGTTAGAGGTTAAGAATATTGATGTATACTATGGAAATATACAAGCACTTAAGAGTGTTTCAATTGAAATTAAACAAGGTGAAATTGTTACTCTAATTGGTGCGAATGGGGCAGGGAAGAGTACTTTACTAAAATCTATTTCAGGTCTCCTCAAACCAAAAAAAGGTGACATTTTATATGAAAATCAGTCCATTTCTGGCAAAGCTGCTCAGACAATCGTAAAACAAGGAATCTCTCATGTTCCAGAGGGAAGAAGAGTTTTTGCCAATATGTCGGTAGAAGAGAATCTTGAATTAGGAGCATTTATAAGAACCGATAAGGCCGGAATTCGTGATGATTTTGAAAAAGTATTTCAACTGTTTCCGCGTCTTAAGGAAAGAGCAAAGCAGCAATCAGGAACTCTTTCTGGTGGAGAGCAGCAGATGCTAGCGATGGGGCGTGCGTTAATGGCGCGTCCGCGCCTACTTATTTTGGATGAGCCATCAATGGGTTTGGCACCACTTTTAGTTAAGACCATTTTTAAGATTATTCAGGAGATTAATCAGTCAGGTACAACGATCTTACTGGTGGAACAAAATGCAAATATGGCACTATCTATAGCAGATAGAGCTTATGTTATCGAGACTGGTCAAATTGTCTTATCAGGATCTTCCGACGAGTTAACAGCAAGTGATCAGTTGAAAAATGCGTATTTGGGTGGACACTAATCATTTAATGAACTTAAATGGTTGTCATATAGTCTTATTGTCTGCTAATTTACACTTTATAAAATTTAATAGTAAATCCTCATCGCTATCTTGGTGAGGTAGTGGTTGCAACAATTAAGAGTAGCTCTTATGAGATCTGTGGGGATTATTGAAGATGAGAATAAAGGAATTTGTTGCCGAAGTTTGGGAGGATTCACACAGCCAACCATACTGGGTCTACATCGAATAGGTGTAGGACTGTCACAGATTTTGTTCTGTGGAGAACTATTGCGTCGAGATAGGTTGCGGGTTTTAATTGAAGGGAAACGCGTGGGTAGTATACCATTGCGTTTTTTTGTTGTTTTTTGTAAAGAATAGTAAGGATTTGTTGATTTAGAACTTAAGTTTCATACTCCAGCGTAAGCAATTTAACATTCATAGTAGCAGCATTTGTTTGTATTCCAGTACTCCAATTTAGGAGACTTGTATACACCAATAGTTGATTCAGAAGGAAAAATACAAAATCTTCCGAGTCAAATAAACTTAGCGATGATCTCGACTCTATGGGCATTTGTTGGAATTGAATCTGCTGTTATCCTATCTGGACGTGCTAAATCTCAACGTGATGTTAGTCGTGCAACTATTCTAGGATTATTTATCGCATTAACCATTTACATGGGTATAACCTTACTTATCATGGGAGTGTTACCTCAAGAGGTTCTAAGAGCATCTGATAAGCCATTTGTTGATGCACTTTCTGTTATGATAGGTGACGCTGGCGCAACTATCATGGCTCTACTAGCTGTAATTTCACTTTTTGGAGCTACCCATTGGCTGGATTTTACTTAGCTCTGAAGTACCATACCAAGCAGCCAAAACAGGAGTATTCCCTACGTACTTTGCTAAAGTTAACAAGAAAGGAAGCCCTGTTCGAGCATTAACTGTCACTAACGCGATGTCACAAATCTTTATCTTATCTGTGATATCAGGGACTATCAGTGAGGCATATACATTTTTGACAACATCGGCCACACTTGCTTATCTGATCCCATACTTAGTTTCTGCCATATTCTTCTTAAAGCTCGTAATTAAAGGTGAGACATACGATCTTAAAAAGGGACCGCGAGTCTCGGACGGTATCATTGCCTCACTTGCATTGATTTACTCAATTTGGGTGATTATATCTGGAACTGCAGATATCCAAACATTTTCTTTAGGAATCGGACTTTTCCTTGCAGGGTTTTTAATTTACCCGCTTATTAAACGAAGTAAATTTAAGAATCAATCAGCCATTGAAAATTAAAAACATCTTAAGCATACTTGAAATGTTATATTCTAAGCCCTGCTTTTTAGGGCTTTTTTTTAGTAAAAGATAATTTTACAGACTCAAAATATTTTGTGATCTTACTCTATTTCTTTTAATGGCATACCCAATCGCGAAAAACCATCCGAATATTAAGATGCTATAGAGGACTGGAGTAAATGCTTCGTCAATTGACCAGGTTGTCAATAATGTCCTGGTATTGGTTAAAATAATAAATCCTCCTACCAATACCCCAAGAAGATAGGCTGGTAACTTTCTAACTAGCCATGCAGCTATTGGAGCTGCAATAACTCCCCCTATGATAAGGGCGATCACCCAATACCAATTGACTTGCTCCCAACCAAGTGACACTAAAAAGCCTAATGTTGCTGAAACTGCAATTGCAAATTCACTCGTGTCAACCGTGCCCACAACCTTCCTTGCAGAAGATCCCTTTTTTGATAATAGTACAGGGGTTGCTATTGGTCCCCATCCTCCACCGCCCGTTGCATCTGCAAATCCTGCTAGTAATCCAAGTGGAATTGCCTGCTTGCGTGTTAGCTCGATGGACTGGTTTTGATTTTCTACATCAAATTTAAATAAGAAGCGTAATAGTACATAAAAACCCAAAACCAAGAGGAAAACCGCAATGAATGGTTTAGCTAAATCTCCTGGTAAATTACTTAAAAAGCAAGCACCGGCAAACGCCCCAATAGATCCTGGTATGATTAATTTGTATACTGCCTGTTTATCAACGTTCCCAAATTTAATATGAGAAGCACCAGAAGCAGCAGTTGTAAAAACTTCTGCAAAATGGACGGAAGCAGAGGCCACAGCAGGTGCGATCCCAAACGTTAAAAGTAACGTGGTTGATGTAACTCCGTAAGCCATACCTAAAGATCCATCAATAAGCTGTGCAAAAAACCCAATTAACGAAAAGATAATTAATTTTCTCATTTCGACGCTCCCCTAATAAATAATAAAAGGCCCTTAACATAAGTTAAGGACCTTTGGTTTTCCAATCAGTCAATTATTTATACAATCAATTTATATTTATTATACATAATTCCTATGTGTTTACAAGGATTAATAATAAAATAAATAATTATTTTTTCTAGTTGCCTATTCATGTAGTATGAATGGTGAGAATCGTACGAAAAAAAATAAATTTGATGAAAGTAAATAAAACGAGTGAAGCGCTCTGCGGCCTCACTCGTTTTTGGATTAGTGCTGACTTGTTTATACTACTCAAAATTGGATTTATTCAATAACTCCAGTCTCGAGTATTTTAACGCTTGTCTTTACATTAACCTCAATAGTTGGATATATCTCTTGCCACTTTTTTTGATCCCAGTTTCTCGTTCGAGTCCTTACTTGTTCGCCAATCCCCAAAGGATCTATGTTTAATTCTTGAAACTCTTTAATGAGTTCGGACCCTTGCTTTTCAATTGCCTCTTTCATTTTGCTTTCTATCATTGAAATGCTTTTCTTGTCAACTTTTTTTCCGGTAAACTCTCTTAGAACACCTTTAATTTTCATATGTATTGTGATGTCTGAATCAGTCATAGGCTTCTGAATATCGTAAGATCTCTTAGAGTTAATATTAAAAACAGAAGCATATTCACCATCCTTACCATCCTCACCAAGTTCAATAGGCATTGAACCCTCACTCGATTTATTTTCATACAGTATTTTAAATAGAAATTGTTTCTCCTCTTCAGCAATTTGATGTACATATTGATCACTCTTAAAAAAGGCAATCCCTTTTATATCTACTCTACTATTTTCTGATCCTAATAATGGTAAAAAAGGGTCCATTCCTTCAGCATAGTATGCATAAATAAATTCATGAAGATTTGTTTTAGGAATCGTACCAGTTTCAATATTTTGTTCAATTAAACTCGATAAATAGTTTCCATTATCTGCGTTTCCATATTGTTTTTCCAATAATTCTTTTGCGCTTCCTTCTACAATCCCCAAATAAACATTCGATCCGACACTTGGATCGCGCTGCAAGGTATCAATTGTGTCTATCATTCCTTCTTCAGCTAATCGACGACTATAGAGAGCCACTTGGATTTTTCCGCTAACAAAGGGTTTATCCGATTGTTCATTTATCTTACTACGAACCTCTTTATTTAATTTAGAAGAAGCCGTATAGGTCTCATTAATAACAGATTTATCGGGTTGATAATTAGGTGTAACAGCTGTAGTTTGAAGCATATCTGCTTCTAAATAATCATATCCTCCAGCTGTAATCAGCTGAACATCATCTAGTATCTTTTGATCAATATTCATACATCCGGACATCGTTAATAGGATTAATAGGGTGACTAAAGTGGTTTTTATTGTCGTTTCCCCCTTACTTTTGACATAAGTTTAGAAAATAGAAGAAGAAGTGGAATATAGCCAAACACTAAAATGATTCCTGTCATTGATAGCCATTTATTTAAATTTTCAACATATTCAGTTCCTTCTACTAACACGCACCCGATGAACATAACTAAAACCATAAAAATAAGGATCTTACTTTCTTTAAATTTAAAAAGGCCAGAAGCCCCTTTTGTAGCTGACCACAGAGATAAGCAAATGTTCGGCAGGATAACGAGAACCCATGAAGTGATACCAATATATTCAAAACGTTCAACAAATGGCATCTCGACGATTTTCCACAAAGAAAGGGTTGCCCATATATGTCTGCTTAATTGATCCTCACTAAAATAACCAATCGTAATGATAATTAAAGATAAATACAAGATCATGGAAAGAATGTTTCCCATGTGGGCCCATTTTTGTGATTTTTCCGGGTGCTTTATGTAAGGATAATACATTAGCAATGTGGAAATACCTAGGTAACTTAATGCCATATCCTTTGTTGCAACAGCTAATTCTTTAATCGAGTGATTCCAAATTGGTAATAGATTACGAAATTCAATATATTCAATAGGAAAGATAAAAGTGAAAACTAAATAGAAAGGAATAACTACCCCTAAAAAACAAATCCCAGCGACAACTCGAAAACCAGCGGAAGTTCCATAGTACACAAGCAAGATTAATATGAAACTAAAAACAAAAACATTAATATGTGGAAACATCCAAGAGATGACGACCTCGATATAGGTTCTAATAATCGTAAGACCTAAAAGCAGCCAATACAGGATCCAAATGATACTTAACATCCCACCAAACCATTTTCCAAAGAGGTTACGGTGAATGCCAATGAGATCTTTGTTTTCATTTTTCAACAAAGAATACATCATCCAAATTAAGATATTAAAAGCAATTCCAGCAATAATGACCACCATCCATGCATCATTTCCTGCCGATTTCACTATTTGTCTTTGAAAACCTAATATTCCGATACCAATTTGGACTGAATGAATTAAAAAAAACACAAGAAATGGAGAAATAGAGGAGGAATTTTTTTCTTCCACTGTGAATTTCACCTACCCTTTTTTCTCGTTTGCCTTTTCTGTACTGAATCGCATTGTGTCTTCTGTTTGTAGCTCGATCGGACGTTTTGACTGACGTGACAAAGGTAAGCGAATGAAAGCATCCTTTAAATCTGAAATTCTTGGTGGATATAAAGGCTCTAGAAAGGGTCTACCCAAGGATGTTAACCTCAATAAATGGATGAGGAGGAAACAAAAGCAAATGGCAACGCCTATTAAGCCAATATAATGTGCGAGTAACAGAAATGGAAAACGAAGCAATCTTATTGTGTTACCCATTTGATAAACAGGAGTTGTGAATGAAGCTAGTGCTGCTAATGCAACAATAATGAGCAATACATTACTTGTTAATCCTGCTTCAACAGATGCCGTCCCGATAACAATCCCGCCCACGATACCAATTGTCTGACCTACCTTCGTAGGAAGTCTGGCTCCTGCCTCTCGTAGTAATTCAATCGCCAACTCCAGTATGATTGCTTCTAAAATAGGAGGCAATGGTATAGCGCTTCTAGACGTAACCAATGTATTTACCAAGTCTTTAGGAATTAATTCATAATGATAAGTAAGAACAGCTACATAAATAGGGGTAACGAGTACAGAAAAAAGGACAGCAAATAGTCGTACTAAGCGAAAGAAAGAGGCTACTATCCAATTTAAGAAGTAATCCTCGAATGCGGAGAAGAATTCGACTAAGGTTGTAGGACCAATTAATCCATGGGGAGCCCCTTCAGTTAATATGACAACTTTTCCTTCACCCAACACTGCAGCTAAACGATCAGGTCTTTCAGTATCAATAAATTGTGGAAAGGGAGAATTTTGATTATCCTGAATTAATTGAGTAATATATGAACTATCAATAACCTGATCAATATCAAGGTCAGAAATTCGTTGAATGACTGTATTGACATTCTCTTCATTTGCAATTCCTTCTATATAAAGTACTGCTATTCTCGTTTTTGATAGCTTTCCAACGATTACTTCCTTCACCATTAATTCAGGAAGAGGTAACCTTTTTCTGATCAGGTTAAGATTCGTATTTAGTGATTCTACTAATGATTCCTTTGGACCAACGACACTAAATTCCACTTCTGGTAATGATACTTGTCTTGTCCTTTCAACACCTGCTTTAATCAATATCGCTTTTGTAGGATCATGTGAAAGGAACATTACGATAGACCCGGACAATAGTTGATCTTGAATATCACTAGCTTTACTAGTAATCGTGAGATTTTCTATTGGAAGTACATTTACTAATTGAGTGATAGACGTTCCATCTATTCTCTTTATATAAGGAAAAACATCTCTATGTAAAATTTCTACATCGATAAGTGATGTAAAGTAACCAATTTTTATAAATTCATCGAGAGTCGCAATAGGAAATAGTGTAAAATCTTTAGACTTTTGAAATTGCTTTAGAAGTGATTCAAAGGACTGATATTTTTCGGAATTTAAAGTCTTTTTATCGTCCATTTTATGAATCCCACCCTTAAGCATAATAATTTTCATTATTGACTAATGAGAAAAGGTTTAAACCTTTGCGTTGCTTGCCGTTTAAATTATGACCACTCCTTCACTACTGGTTGTGATGGATAAGATAGCGGATAAGCGGTGGAGAAGCAGGCAAAGCTCATGTCAAAATAAAAAAACGAGTAAAGCGCTAATCCGCTTTACTCGTTTTTGCATTTATATAACTTACTCAAAATGATCAGAAATTGGCCACCATTGAGCTCCATCTTTTTCAAGTAGTTGGTCTGCTTCTTTTGGGCCCATTGAGCCAGAAGGGTATTTTGCAAGCTCTGCCTTTTCATGTTCCCACGCTTTAGAAATTGGATCCACATAGCTCCATGAAAGAGCTACTTCATCCCAGTGTGTAAAGTTTGTTGCATCACCGCGCATGCAGTCATAGATCAGCTTTTCATAAGCTTCTGGTGTATTGATTCCGTCAATGCTATTGTTACAATGATTAAGTGGGATTGGTTTGCCGTACGTGCCATCACCTAGTTTTTGTGCATTCAATTGAAGTGTTACCCCTTCATCTGGTTGAATGTGTATCACCAATAAGTTAGGGTGCATTGTTTCTTTTCGATTGTAGTAAAGGTTCATAGGTATGTCTTTAAATTGAACGACGATCTTTGTGGATTTTACGCTCATGCGCTTACCTGTACGTATGTAGATTGGTACTCCTGCCCAGCGGAAGTTATCAATGAGCAGTTTACCTGCTACATAGGTTTCAGTCATTGACAACTCATCCACATTGTTTTCGTCACGATAAGAAGGAAGCGTTTTTTCAGAAACAGTCCCCAGGTCATACTGGCCGCGAATAAAGTTTTCAGCGACCTCGTCTTCAGCAAGTGGTCTTAAAGCCCGTAATACTTTCACTTTTTCACTACGAATTTCGTCTGTTGTCAATTTAATTGGGGGCTCCATCGCTAAAAGAGCGACCATTTGGAGCATGTGATTTTGAACCATATCTCTAAGAGCACCTGAATTTTCATAATAACGTCCGCGATCTTCAACACCGAGAACTTCGCTCGACGTAATCTGAATGTTAGAGATATAACGGTTATTCCAAAGTGGCTCAAAGATGGCGTTAGCAAATCGAATAACCTCAATGTTTTGAACCATTTCTTTACCAAGGTAATGATCAATACGGTAAATTTGATCTTCAGTGAAAGCTTCACGAATTTCATGATTTAGTTTCCTGGCAGACGGTAGGTCGTGTCCAAATGGCTTTTCAATCACAAGGCGACTCCAGCCATCTGTTGCGGTTAATCCCTCTTTTTTTAAGTTTAGAGCAATTGTGCCAAAAAATTCGGGTGCCATCGCCAAGTAAAAAATTCGGTTTCCAGATGTATGATAGATGCCGTCAAGATCTGTTAGCATTCCATTTAGCTCCAAGTAGGAGGATGGATTGGTCACATCAAATGGGTGATAGTGAAAGTGAGATGCGAATTCATCTAACTCGGGATGTGTTTTCATTGATGCTTGAATGGACTCTTTTACATTGGATCGAAATTCCTCGTTAGTCCATGATCTTCTCGCTACACCAACAACGGCAAAGTCTTTCGCAATTTTATTGTTTTGAACTAAACGATAAATCGAAGGAAACAGTTTGCGTTTTGCCAAATCGCCTGTTGCACCAAAGATGACAATGATTGCTTTTGGATGTTCTTTTGTATTCACTACTCTTACCTCACTTTATCGATGCATTTTATGTAAAATTAGTTGTTCCCTTTTATTAGGAAAATGTATGAAGAACCAACGAACATAGCTCATCAACCATCTATTTTTCATCCCTGTGAAATAATACCCTATACAAATACTTAATTTTAAAGGTTATCAGATCGTAAATCAAACATTTGAGACTAAAATTTTCTCTTTCTTTTGTATTCGATTATTAAATTGATAAATGTAGGCTCTACTGCTTCTGTCACTATTCAATTCAATTTGATTATACGGTATGCTTAGGAAAAGAATATTTGAGGAGGAAACCCTATGAATGTCATGTTTCTTGGCACAGGAGCGGGAATGCCGGCGAAATCTCGTAATGTTACATCGATTGCGCTTCAATTGTTAGAAGAACGCAAAGCCGTTTGGTTATTTGATTGTGGGGAAGCAACTCAACATCAAATTTTACATACTAGCATAAAACCACGACGTATTGAAAAAATTTTTATTACACATATGCATGGAGATCACATTTATGGCTTGCCTGGATTGTTAGGAAGCCGATCCTTCCAAGGTGGAGAGACGCTGTTAACAATTTATGGTCCCAAGGGAATCAAAGAATTCGTTGAAAAAACACTCTTACTGAGCTACACACATATTAAGTATCCTCTTGAGATAATTGAAGTAGCGGATGGAATTGCTTTTGAAGACTCTCAATTTAGAGTAGCTGTGAAAAAACTAGAACACGGTGTTCCTTGTTTAGGGTACCGAGTTGTAGAAAAGGATACACCAGGGACACTCCAGGTTGATAAGTTAAGAGCTTTGGATGTACCCCCTGGACCAATTTATCAAAAGTTAAAACAGGGAAACACCGTTAAACTAGAGGATGGTAGAGAATTAAATGGTGAAGATTTTTTAGGACCTCATCAAGAAGGAAGAATTGTTACGATATTAGGTGATACACGGATATGTGAACAAAGTGTCGAGCTCGCTTTAAATGCAGATCTTTTAATTCATGAAGCAACCTTCGGACATGCTGACGATCAACTTGCATTTGATTACTTTCATTCTACAACAAGTCAAGCAGCAAAAATCGCACTTGAGGCCAATGTTAAGCAATTAGTGATAACACATATTAGCTCGCGCTATCAAGGGGAGGATAGTGAATCACTATTGAATGAAGCAAGAGAAATTTTTATAAATACAGATCTTGCCAATGATTTTGAAAAGTATGAGGTACATAAGCAGAAATAGAAGAGAGGGACAAAAACCCTTTCTTTCTATTGACAAGACGATAAAAAACGAATAATATAACATTTAAATCGTAACAATTACGCTTTATATAAGAGGGGGAATTAAACATGAGAGTAAATATTACACTACAATGTACCGAGTCAGGCGATCGGAACTACATTACGACAAAAAATAAACGTAACAATCCTGATCGTCTAGAGCTAAAAAAATATTCACCTCGATTGAAACGTAGTACCATTCATCGGGAAACGAAATGAAGTCAAATGACCGCTGTTCCTTTAGGAGGGATAGTAGTCATTTTTTTATTCAATCCCAAATTCTTGTTATAACACTAGCTAAAAAATTATAGAATGAATAGAAGCAGGAGGTGGGAATTATGGCAGTAGTGAAAGCAACTGAAGCACATATTGACCTTTTAGCAAGGTTGCTTAGGGCCGAAGGTGAAGGTGAGGGAGTTCAGGGCATGTTGCTCATCGGGAACGTAGGAATTAATCGAATAAGAGCAAATTGTTCGGATTTTAAAGGACTTCGTACCATTCCCAATATGATTTATCAACCACATGCATTTGAGGCTGTTACACATGGTTATTTCTATCAAAGAGCAAGGGAAAGTGAAAAACGTTTAGCTCGTCGGGTGATCAATGGAGAAAGATTTTGGCCAGCACGTTTTAGTTTGTGGTATTTTAGGCCGCCTGGTGAATGTCCCCCTACATGGTACAATCAACCGTTTGTAGCACGATATAAGCTGCATTGTTTTTACGAACCAACAGCTGAGGAATGCGAAAATGTATATAATACGTTTTAATGTTGGTAGGCAGGTGGGCGGATCGTAGGGATACGTATGAAAGGGCTTGTTTTCAGGCTCTTTTTTGTGTTCTGTTTTTAAAAAATGGTCTTTCTGCAGTTTTTATAAGGAGATATCTCGGAATTTCCGATCCTTACTCTTGTAGCAGCGTCTTTTCATCTCAATTATGAAGCTTTTTATCAAGTTCTGAGGTTATATCAACGAGTTGGGTACTTATATCATCAAGTTTGGCAATATATCGATTTCTCGACAAACATCGACGAAAAATAGATATTTGGCTCGTCACCACACAGACTATCATCTTATTTGTATTTTTCTCCTCAAAAAAAGTCACCACCACTGATCTTCAATTCCAGTGGTGGTGACGACCTATTGCTGATGATTTAAATATCCCTGATTTTCGTCAAAAAAACCAAATTACCATCCGCGATCATACTGCTTCGGTGCCTCAATTTCTACACCAAGCTGAGCCGCTGCAGTACGAGGCCAATAGGGATCGCGAAGGAGTTCCCGAGCTAGAAATACGAGGTCCGCACGTTCATTTTGTAAGATCTCTTCTGCTTGAATCCCATGTGTGATTAATCCAACAGCACCAGTGGCAATTTCGGCACGACGACGAATGTCTTCTGCAAATCGTATTTGATAACCAGGATAGACATTAATTCGTGCTGGAACGATTGCTCCAGAGCTTACATCAATTAAGTCAACACCTTGATTTTTCATTTTCTTAGCAAATTCGATATAATCCTCAACATTTAATCCTTCTTCATGATAATCCGATGCAGAAACTCTCACAAAAAGTGGACCTGCCCAAACTTCTTTTACCGCTTCAATCACTTCTTCTAAAAAGCGGTAGCGATTTTCACTACTACCTCCGTATTCATCTTCACGTTTATTCGATAATGGGGAGAGAAACTCATTAATTAAATAACCGTGCGCTCCATGAAGCTCAATAATATCAAAGCCTGCTTCTTTTGCGCGCTCAGCACCAGCTTTGAATGCTTCAATCGTTTCATCTATTGTAGCCTTTGTCATCGCTATCGGAGTTTTTGATTTCTCGTTAAACGCTAGAGGTGAAGGTGCAATGATTTCTCCCTCAACGGTAGCTTTTCTACCAGCGTGGGCAATTTGGATGCCCGCTTTTGCTCCATATTGCTTAATCCCTTTTACTAATTCTGCAAGTGGCTCAACATGGTCATCGCTCCATATTCCGAGATCTTGATCAGAAATCCTCCCCCCCGCGGTAACGGCTGTTGCTTCAACCATCACTAGCCCAACTTGACCAACCGCACGACTTACGTAATGTGTCATATGAAAATTTTCAACCATTCCATTTTTATTATGTGAAGAATACATACACATCGGTGACATGACAATTCGGTTTTTTAACTCTACATCTTTTACTGTATAAGGTTTAAAAAGCATATGTGTCATTGTTTTCCTCCTGTTTAGTGTTTTTTTTTCTAGGGAAATTATAACAAGCAACAGAATCTGCGTCATTTTTTCTGCTTACAAAATAGTCGAACTTTGTATACAATATAGGAAATCATGTGGGGAGGACTTCTAAGTGAACAAAAAATGGCAGACAAAAGAACAGTTGACCCAGCTACTTACAGCACTAGTTGAACATGCAAGTGTTACCGGTACATCTGGTGAAGTTGCACTTGCAGAATATATGTATTATTTGTTAAAAGACAGAGATTATTTCACAGCAAATCCTGATTATCTAAACTTGCATCCTGTTCATGATGGACGGACCTTTTTAAGTGCCCTTGTTAAACAAGAGGGTGCCACCGAAACAATTATTTTACTAAGTCATTTTGATGTAGTAAATGTGATGGATTATGGTGATCTTACACATTTAGCTTTTCGACCTCATGAATTAACAAAAGAATTAAAAACAAGACTGGATACCATGCCTGCAAATGTTGCAGAGGATCTAGAAAGTGGAGAGTGGCTTTTCGGACGAGGAACCATGGATATGAAAGCAGGTCTAGCTGTTCAATTTGGAATGTTAGAGAGAGCGATGAATGGTGAATTTAAAGGCAACCTTTTATTAGTAACTGTTCCAGATGAAGAGGCAAACTCTGCAGGGATGCTGAGTGCTGTTCCGGTCTTAAATGATCTAAAGAAAAAATGGGATCTCAATTTTTCAGCTTGTATTAATTCAGAACCAATGTTTGCACGCTATCCAAATGATCCGAGTTATTATGTGTATACCGGCTCGATTGGTAAAATCCTCGCCGGCTTTTATTGTAGCGGAATTGAAAGCCATGTGGGAGAGCCATTTTCTGGTTTAAATGCGAATTTAATGGTGTCAGAGATTAATCGCTTGATGGAATTGAACGATTCTTTTTGTGAAAAAGTAGGCGATGAAATGACGCCACCTCCAACCAACTTAATGCAAAAGGATTTAAAGGAAGAGTATTCTGTGCAAATTCCGCATACTGCTGTGTCACTCTTTAACTTGCTAACAATGAAGCAATCAATAACAGATGTGCAGAATCAGCTTATTAAAGTTGCCGAGCTAGCCGCTTCACAAATTGAAGACTTTTATCAAAAAAGATCGAAAAGCTATCAACAATATGTTTCGTTCGACCCTCTTGATGTAAAGGTAAATGTGTTAACGTATAAACAGCTGTTGAAGAAAGCGATTGAAAAAGTAGGGGAGAGCGAAGTAGGACGCAGAATAAACTATCTATCAGCTAACCGCGGAGACGAAGGGGATCGAGACTTCTCAACAAAACTTGTTGATGATTTAGCAAGTTTGTGTAAGGAATATTCTCCGATGATTGTTGTTTTTTATAGTCCACCGTTTTATCCGGCGGTTTCTTCGGAGCACGATGCAATTGTTCAAGATACAATTCAGCAATTAATCCACTATGCGGACAAAAACTATTCAATTCCGTTAAAGTCTTTAAATTATTTCACAGGATTATCGGACTTAAGCTTCATGCAGTTGAATGAAAAAGGAGAGTCACTTGTAGAATTAACGTCGAATATGCCACTCTACGGCAATCATTTTTATCTGCCATTAAATGATATGCAAAGCTTGAATGTGCCTGTTTTAAACGTAGGCCCTGTGGGCAGAGATCCTCATAAATGGACGGAAAGACTGCATCTTCCTTATACGTTCGAGGTGTTACCTGATTTATTGGATTATACGATTACTAGAATTTTTGAGAAGGCCAGTGAGTGGAGTATGAAAGAAAAAGCATAGATAGTAAAAAGCAGTGTGTAAACTACACTGCTTCAGACTGTAGACAAACTCGATTTTATCGAGTTTGCCTACAGTCTTTTTTGTATTAAAATAGAAGTAATAAAAATCTTGAGGTGATGAATGATGCTC